>SPJN01000029.1 GCA_006844605.1 Hyphomicrobiales bacterium
GAAATAATGTTCGCTGCCCCAGGAATATTTAGTCCGCCCTGTCCGACAGGTTGGTTGCCGCCAGAAATCGTGTCCGCCATACCGCAAAGACCCTTAAAAATAATAGCTTACAGACAAAACCACAAAAAAGACCCCATGCGCGCCCGCGCACTGGCCTAGGACTATCAGGTTAAGCCTGAATTAACGCTGTGTAACTTACGCTACTCATACCAGCGCCCTAAATCATACTCAACCAATGAATACACGCCCCCCTGATATAGTGACATTAGAGAGACAAGATGTGTCATGCGTCACATACTGGAATTGAGCCAAATGCTAGTATCTGATAAGACCTCACCACACGTTACGCATACGAATTGGGCAGGCTTTATGAGCGCTGACTTCAACAGCACGGTGGAATTACCGACACAAGCAGCCAAACATGCATTTGGACGCGGTGTCTTCCGTATTTTCACACCCTTGATCCCTGCCCTTATTGCCTTGGTCATTCCGGCAATTGTCGCATGGAACCCAGAAAATCTGAACGAAGCGATTCGGGATACCGATTCCACCATCAGCACAGTCGGCAATATGATTGCAGTCGTAATCAGTTTTTATGCCATTCAACGATTGGGCAGGTTTCCCGGCACGCGCCGCACAGCCTATATCGTTCCCGCAGTCAGTGTTGTTTTTGGGACGATTGCAGTTCTGATCCTGTTCGGACGTGTTGAATTTTCCCGATACCAATTGATCGGCACCTATGTTTTCACCTGCCTGTGGTTCTTCATAAACATCTATGTTGATGAACGCCGCCACCCCATGCGGTTTGCAGTCCTGCCATTTGGTCGTGCTGAAATGACCTTGGGCTATTCACAGATCATGACTGCCCCCTTGCGGTCGCCCACTATGCCTGACAACGCCAACGGCATTATTGCCGACCTGCGGGCAGAATTAGCCGATGAGTGGTTGGAGTTTTTGACTGAGGCCGCACTGGCCGGGATTCCGGTCTTCAATGCCAAGCAAGTGAACGAGTCGCTGACCGGCACTGTTGAGATCGACACACTGTCGGAAACGCCTATAGGCTCGCTCCAACCGTCACCGATCTATTCGCGATTGCGCCCGACACTGGATTTCCTGGGGTCGCTGGCGGTGCTGCCCCTATTATTACCGATCATGCTGTTTGTCGCCATATTGATAAAGCTGGACAGCCCCGGTCCCGCACTATTTACCCAACAACGTATGGGATATCGGGGGCGGCCCTTCAAAATCTACAAGTTCCGCACCATGTCCCATAATGACAATGGCCCCGCGCATACAACGGATAGCGATCCGCGCATCACCAAATTAGGCGGCATGTTGCGTCGCTATCGCATTGATGAATTGCCACAAATTATCAACATCCTAAAAGGTGAGATGAGCTGGATTGGCCCGCGCCCCGAAGCAACTGCGTTGAACGAGAAATACGAGGCTGAAATCCCGTTCTTCCGCTATCGCTATATCGTCAAGCCCGGCATCACCGGTTGGGCGCAGGTTCAACAAGGGCACGTCTTCGACGTTGATGACCTGCGATTGAAGCTGCACCACGACCTATACTTCATCAAGTATTTCTCGCCGTGGTTGGACTTGCTGGTCGTGATCCGCACCCTGCAGACAGTCGCCACAGGGTTCGGCGCACGTTAGCCGGCCCTTACGACTGGGAGGCTTTCATTGATTTCGCGGCCATCAAGAAAATCACCGCGTTGACAATTTCAACAACAAGATAAATCACAGGCTTGTCCGCCACACCGTCAAGCGCAAGCCCGAACAGGCGGCCAAGACCAATCAAGGTCATGAGCAGCGCCAGAACAACAAGGTAGTCAGGCTTCTTCAGCCAAAGTGCCAAGGCTGACGCCACACCGAATGTCAGGAACAGACCGCCCAGATCGGCGCGGATTGTACTCATCCCCTCAATCGTCGCAGGCATCAGGCTAAAGGTGGCCCACGCATCGCCCAAATTCATCATGATGGCAATGCCGTTCAAAGTGCCGCCAACGGCCACAAGGCCAACCAAAATACGCCAGATCATAGGTCTTTCTCCCCAAAACTAAAATTCGGGCAGAGCCTAAGCCTGATTCGGCAACACTTCAAAATAAAAGGAAAATTTGGAGGCCACACCCGGAATCGAACCGGGGTACGCGGATTTGCAATCCGCTACGTCACCACTCCGCCATGTGGCCCCACTAGAGAGATTGCTATTTAACTGACACAGCCAGACCTGACAAGCATGAATTGCAAGATTTAGCGCGTCAATTTGGGCAAAATTCAAATTCCAGCCCCGCGTCAAAAACGACCAATTCAACACTCACTTTATGTTTATTAAAATATTTCACACATAAACTGTTGTTTTATTTGGTGTTTCAACTGCAAAACCACACGCTAGGCGACTTAACATATTGGATTTTCTAACAAAGCCGCCATTTTCTCTTAACCCCGACATTGACAGATGCGCACTGGTGGGCCATGTGAAGGCATAATCTAGTAGCCTTGGTCGGACCTTGATACCTATGACTTCTTCTGTTGGCGCCACCGCGCCGTCCCAACTATCCATGACTCACCTTGATCGGCTTGAAGCTGAAAGCATCCACATCATTCGTGAAGTGGCCGCCGAAGCGTCAAATCCGGTGATGCTCTATTCAGTTGGCAAGGATTCTGCGGTTATGCTGCACCTTGCGATGAAGGCATTTTACCCCTCCCCGCCGCCATTTCCCTTAATGCATGTCGACACCACCTGGAAATTCCGGGAAATGATCAGCTTTCGCGATGAAATGGCTGAAAAGGTCGGTATGGATCTGATCGTCCATATCAATCAGGAAGGCGTTGACCAGGGTGTTGGCCCATTTACCCACGGGTCTGCGCTACATACGGAAATTATGAAAACGCAGGCGCTGAAACAAGCCTTGGACAAGTATCAGTTCGATGCTGCCTTTGGCGGCGCGCGGCGTGACGAAGAAAAATCCCGCGCCAAGGAACGCGTCTTTTCGTTCCGCACACCGCAACATCGCTGGGACCCCAAGAACCAGCGCCCCGAACTTTGGAACATCTACAACACACGCATCAATAAGGGTGAAAGCATTCGCGTCTTCCCGCTTAGCAACTGGACTGAGCTTGATATCTGGCAATATATCTATCGGGAAAATATTCCGATTGTGCCGCTATATCTTGCTGCCGAACGCCCCGTTGTTACGCGCGATGGTCAATTGATCATGGTTGATGATGATCGTGTGCCGATGGAACCGGGGGAAACGCCTGAAATGCGCATGATCCGTTTCCGGACGTTGGGCTGTTACCCGCTGACGGGCGCGGTTGAATCCAATGCTTCAACCCTTGCTGAAATCATTCAGGAAATGTTGGTCAGCCGCACATCTGAACGTCAGGGCCGTGTGATTGACAAGGATGCCTCCGCCTCAATGGAGCAGAAAAAGCAGGAGGGCTATTTCTAATGTCTGATCTTACTCTCCAGCAACAAGAAGCCCAAGACGCGATCGATTCCTACCTGCAAAGCCAGGAACAGAAGGAACTTGTCCGCTTCATCACATGCGGTAGCGTGGATGACGGTAAAAGCACGCTGATCGGACGGCTTTTGTATGATTCAAAAACCATCTTTGAAGACCAGATGGATACGCTGGAAAGTGATTCCAAGAAGGTCGGCACGCAGGGCGGGGCCATTGACTTCGCGTTGCTCGTAGACGGTTTGGCAGCGGAACGGGAACAGGGCATCACCATCGACGTTGCCTATCGTTTTTTTGCATCAGAAAAGCGGAAGTTCATTGTTGCCGACACGCCCGGCCACGAACAATACACCCGTAACATGGCGACCGGTGCCTCTACCGCAGACATCGCCATCATCCTGATTGATGCGCGCAAAGGCGTTTTGTCCCAAACGCGGCGTCACAGCCTAATCGCTTCCATGTTGGGAATTCGTCATGTGATCGTCGCGGTCAACAAGATGGACCTGATTGATTTCGATCAAAACGGCTTTAACGCGATTGAGGCTGACTACCGGAAGTTTGCAGAACGGTTGGACTTCAAAACCATTCAGTGCATTCCCCTGTCCGCCCTTGATGGTGACAACATGATCACCGCGTCAGAACGGACATCATGGTATGATGGCCCGTCCATCATGCAGGCGTTGGACGATACCGACATCACCGAGGATCGCACGGCCGACAGTTTCCGCATGCCCGTTCAATGGGTGAACCGGCCCAATCTTGATTTCCGTGGCTTTGCCGGGACAATCGTATCAGGCGCTGTCACGCCGGGGACTGACGTTATTGCCATCCCGTCAGGTATGCGCAGCACGGTTGACCGTATCGTTGTTCACGGCGGTGACCTTAATGTTGCCAGCACCGATCAGGCGGTCACCATCACGTTGAAAGACGAAATCGACATCAGTCGCGGCGATGTGATTTGCGCCGCTGACGATCCGGTTGATTCTTCTGATCAGTTCGGTGTTCATATGGTGTGGATGGACCGCAATGCCCTGCTGCCTGGCCGCCAATATTATGCCAAGACACAGAACAAAACCGTGTCAGCCACCGTCACTGATATCAAGCACAAGATTGACATCAACACCGGCGAACATCAGGCCGGCAAAACGCTTGAGCTAAACGAAATCGGCGTTTGCAATATCAGCTTTGATCAACGCATTGCCTTCGCACCTTACAAAGATAATCGTGGGTTAGGCAGCTTCATCCTAATCGACAGACACACCAACAACACTGTTGGTGTTGGCTTGCTCGACTTTTCCTTACGCCGCGCCTCAAACATTGTGTGGCAGGACCTGAAAGTTGATAAGTCAGCCCGCGCCCGTCAAAAGCACCAGAAGCCCGCCGTCCTGTGGTTCACTGGCCTATCGGGTTCAGGCAAATCAACAGTCGCGAATTTGGTTGAACAGAAGTTGCATGATCTTGGCCGGCACACTGCCATTCTTGATGGTGACAATGTACGCCACGGTCTGAACCGGGATTTGGGCTTTACCGATGCTGACCGCGTGGAAAACATTCGCCGTGTGGCAGAAGCAAGCAAGCTGATGGTCGAGGCGGGATTGCTGACGCTTGTTTCCTTCATCTCCCCCTTCCGGGATGAGCGTGAATTGGCAAGGCAATTGGTTGCGGATGACGAGTTTATCGAAATCTTTATCAATACGCCGCTTGAAGTTTGCGAACAGCGCGACCCCAAGGGTCTGTATAAAAAGGCCCGCGCGGGTGAGATCAAGAACTTCACCGGGATTGATTCAGCCTATGAAGCGCCGGAAAATCCTGAGCTTGAAGTTGATACCGGCAGCTTGAGCGCGGAAGACGCCGCAACCCAGATCGTCGCTTATCTGGACCAGTTGGGCTATCTGAACGCCGACTGATTTGGTCACAATGTCAATTAATTGGCATTGACAGTGCCACTATGTAATGACAGGTTGCGCCATCCCCTTTCCAACCAAGGATGGCGCACTATGTCTGGCAGCAATTACACTCTTTATGCAGTTCCCTTGTCACTTTATGCGGGCAAGGCACGTTCCTACATGACCAAACAGCGCGTGCCGTTTGATGAGGTATCAACATCAAACCCTGACTTCTTCGAAAGCGCCTTCCCTGCCACCAAACGCATTATCATGCCCGTCATAAGAACCCCCGAAGGTGACGTGGTGCAGGACGGCACTGGCATCATTGACTGGTTTGAACAAAAAGGCAAAGCCACATTAAGCGCCTATGCCGATGATGATCGCCTGAACGTTGTCAGCTTAATCTTTGAACTGTTCGGCGGCGAAGGGTTGTTGCGCCCTGCAATGCATTACCGTTGGAACAAGTTTGAAGCCAACCGCGCAACACTGGAATGCGGCTTTGGCACTGCCGCTGCGGCGGGCCAACCGCGTGACGCCCAACTGGCTGTCATTGAACCGCTGATGGACAAGATGCGCAGTGCGGGCCGCATGTTCGGTGTGTTGGAACCGGTATTTGATCTGATCGAACAGCACTATGAAGAATTTCTGGACCTGTTAAACGAACATTTTGTGACCCACCCCTATCTGCTGGGTGGCCGCCCGACGATCGGTGATTATGGTTTGATCACAGCGATGTTTGCCCATCTGGGGCGCGACCCGTATCCGTTGCAAATTATGGTGACAAAGGCCCCCTATGTGTATCGCTGGGTTGAACGTATGAACCGCCCCAACCCCGATCAAACTGAATATATCAATTATGGGACAGACCTGTTCAGCTTTGCTGACCTACCGCAGAGCCTGCTCGACCTTCTGACCTTTGTTGCTGACGATTACTTGCCAGAGGTTCGTGCATTTGTTGATTTCACCAATAACTATTTGACTGAAAATGATGTTTCCGAAGGCGATGTAATTGGTGGGGACAAGCCGTCTCGTCGCGGTATTGGCTTGGCTGAATTTTCCTATCGCGGCGTAACGATCCCTGTCGGCGTTCTGCCCTATCGTCAATGGCTGCTACAACGCATTCAAGACCGCTTCGATGGACTGGATCAGGCTAGCAAATCAGATGTCACAGCCCTGCTCGACAAGGCGGGATTGGGTGATATTCTAACCGCCCGCGTCAGCCGCCGCATTGAACGGCAGAACAATTTGGAAATGTGGGGCGCAACCGCGTAACAGCCACCACAAACAAACAAGATCGGAACCAATCATGGCACTGACATTTTACGATTGCACCCCTGCCCCCAGCCCACGCCGGACACGCATCCTGTTGGCTGAAAAGGGGATTGAGGTTGAGACGGTCCAAATCGATATGATGAAGGGTGAACAGCTAACCCCTGAATATCGCGCGATCAGTCCGACCTGCACTATCCCGGCACTAAAGCTACCGTCTGGCGCAGTGTTGACCGAAAACAATGCCATCACGCTTTATTTGGAAGACGCCTTTCCAGACACACCACACATGCTGGGCGACACACCCGAAGAACGCGGCATTGTCCTGAACTGGAGCTTGCGTGCAGAACAAGAAGGGCTACTGGCTGTGGCCGAAGCGTTCCGCAACAGCACACCAGGCATGAAGGACCGCGCCACAACAGGTCCCAACAATTACGCGCAAATACCTGAACTGGCCGCACGGGGACAGGCACGCCTGACCGCGTTTATGAATATGATGAATGAACGGCTGAATGGTCGTGAGTTTCTGGCTATTGATCAGTTTTCCTATGCAGACATCACAGCAATGGTCACGATTGATTTCGCCAAATGGGTCAAGGTCACGCCGACGGATGATCACGACGATCTAAAGCGGTGGCACGCCGCAGTATGCGCACGCCCCTCCGCCACAGCGTAGTCGTTAAGCCAGACTAGACTTTTTCAGGATCAGGTTTCGGCAGCCCTTTAATGGCGCTGCCTGAAATCTGTTTCTGCGTCTTACCGTCATTGATGATGTCAAAGCCAAGGGCATCATCTTTCACAAGGACACGAACCAGGCCGCCCTTTGCCAAGGCACCGAACAGAATTTCGTCCGCCAACGGTTTCTTGATGTGTTCCTGAATGACACGGGCCAAGGGGCGCGCGCCCATTGCCTTGTCATAGCCCCGATCAGCAATCCAACGATAGGCTTCATCCGTCAGTTCGAACACCACATCGCGGTCAGCCAACTGGGCCTCAAGCTCAAGCACAAATTTTTCCACAACGCGCTTGATGACATTTTCACCAAGTGACGCAAACGGAATGATCGCATCTAGGCGGTTACGGAATTCAGGTGCGAACAGTTTATTAATCGCGTCTTCGTCCGACCCTTCGCGCGTCGTCCGGCCAAAGCCGATGGCAGATTTCGCCAGCTCTGCCGCGCCGGCATTGGTCGTCATAACGATAATGACATTACGAAAATCAACCGTCTTGCCTGAATGGTCGGTCAGCTTGCCATGATCCATCACCTGCAACAGAATGTTGAAGACATCGGGATGGGCTTTTTCAATTTCATCAAGCAACAGCACGCAATGGGGATTCTTATCAATCCCATCGGTCAGCAAACCACCCTGATCATAACCGACATAGCCGGGCGGTGCCCCGATCAAGCGTGAAACCGCATGACGTTCCATATATTCGGACATGTCAAAGCGCAGCAGCTCCAACCCCATGACGGACGCAAGCTGGCGTGTCACTTCGGTTTTACCAACACCCGTGGGGCCTGAGAACAGGTAGGAGCCGACAGGCTTTTCAGCATCGCGCAAACCAGCGCGGGCCAGCTTGATAGCAGACGACAGCGCCTCAATCGCCTCGTCCTGACCAAAGACAACCCGCTTCAGGTTGCGATCAAGATCCTTCAACGCTTCCTTATCGTTTTTCGATACGGATTTGGGGGGGATGCGTGCGATTTTGGCGACGACATTTTCAACATCCTTGACACCGATGGTCTTGCGCCGCCTGCTTTCAGGCACCAGCCGTTGGGCTGCGCCCACCTCGTCAATCACGTCGATTGCCTTGTCAGGCAATTTGCGGTCATTGATATACTTGGCAGACAGATCGACCGATGCCTTGATGGCATCATTTGTGTAACGCACCTCATGGAAGTCCTCAAAATAGCTTTTGAGCCCTTTCATAATCTTGATGGCGTCATCAACAGTCGGTTCCATCACATCAATCTTTTGGAACCGGCGCAGCAAGGCGCGATCCTTTTCAAAGTGATTGCGGAATTCTTTATAAGTGGTGGAGCCCATGCACCGCAGCGCGCCTGACTGCAATGCAGGTTTTAGCAGATTGGAGGCATCCATTGACCCGCCTGATGTGGCCCCGGCGCCGACGACCGTATGGATTTCGTCGATAAACAAAACAGCACCTTCAAGCTCTTCGATCTCTTTAACAACTGCCTTCAAACGTTCTTCAAAATCACCGCGATACCGCGTGCCCGCCAACAACACGCCCATATCGAGCGAATAGATTGTGGCATCGCTTAAAACTTCCGGCACATCACCTTCAGAAATCTTACGCGCTAGCCCTTCGGCAATGGCGGTTTTACCAACACCGGGGTCGCCCACGAATAGCGGGTTGTTTTTTGTGCGGCGGCACAGAATTTGAATAGCCCGCTCAATCTCAGCCTCACGGCCGATAACCGGATCAATCTTGCCGTCTGCAGCTTTTTGGTTGAGGTTGACGCAATAGGTTTCCAGGGCGGATTTCTTCGGCTCCCCCCCTTGCGTTGTATCAGCGCCTGCAAATTCGGGGTCGTCCTCATCTGCGCCACGCACGGGGCGAGATTCAGACATGCCCTCAGCCTTTGCAATGCCGTGGGACACAAACCGCACAGCATCAAAGCGTGTCATGTTTTGTTCTGACAAGAAGAACGCAGCATGGCTGTCACGCTCTGCAAACAATGCCACCAACACATTCGCACCGGTTACATCATCGCGACCTGAACTTTGCACATGAATGGCAGCGCGATGGATGACGCGGTGAAAACCTGTCGTCGGCTCCGGATCATATTGATCATTCACTTCACGGATCAGGTTCTCAAGCTCCTCATCAATAAAGGTGACAAGTGCCTGGCGCAGTTCCGTCATGTTGACTTCACAGGCGTTTAGAACGGCAACCGCATCTGCATCTTCGGTCAGCGCCAGCAACAAATGCTCCAGCGTGGCATATTCATGCTGCCGGTCGCGCGCATGTGACAGGGCGCGGTGCAGGGTCAGTTCCAAATCTCTGCTAAATGCTGGCATAATCTATACTTTCAATCCGCTTCCGAATTATTCTTTTTCTAATGTACATTGCAGGGGGTGCTGGTTCTTGCGAGCAAAGTCCATCACCTGCGTGACCTTTGTTTCAGCCACGTCACGGGTGAACACACCGCACACGCCAACGCCCTGTTGATGCACCATCAGCATGACCTGCGTCGCCTTTTCGATGCCCATGCCGAAAAACCGCTCAAGAATCTGTACGACAAATTCCATTGGCGTGAAGTCATCATTCAACAGCAAAACCTTATACAGGTCGGGCCGCTGCATTTTTTCTTTCGGACGCGTCAGGACCGCAGTATCGCCTTGCCCATCGGCATCATCGTCTGACGGGTCATCCTGCATAATCAATTCAAATTGTTTTGGGTCTACAATCATTTGGAAGAAAGCTCCGCCTCCAGAAGATCAAGCCATGTATCGATACGCTTCTTGTTCACACCCAAATCCGAATAGCCGTATTTTGAGCGGGAATAGATCGCCATCGTTGCGCTTTCATCACCCAGCGACACGAATTGCACAGACACAAAATCAGGATACCGAAACAGGGCACTGCGTTGCACATACTCATAAGACAGGCTGGCGCTGTCTTGTTCGAGCGTTTTGGTGCGCGGTTGACTTGCCACAACCTTGGCCCAGGCATCACGCAATTTGGCGGCTGGCACGTCATAGACCGGGGCCTCACGATGGGCGGCGGCCTTTTGGCAATAATCTGCCGGGCAAACCAGATACTGGTTCGGTTTTTCGGTTAGTTCCAGTAGGGCAAAGTCCAGCATAGGCGATTCTCCAACAGTCTGATCCAGCTACTGTAGCATGAGACCAGGCAAGTAATAAGCTGTTGAAGAGTATATAAGAACCGCACAGCCGGACAACAAGGTCAGCGGGTTATTTAGTGCCACCTTCGGGACTATTGTCCTGTTGGGACTGCAACACCTGTTGCAGCGTCTGCCCGGTAATGTCCAGCGTTTCACGCACACGCTCAAACTGGGTGACCGTTCCGGTCACCATCATGACACCAACACCAACCTGATGTTCGATAAAATCCTGAACGGTGCGAATACGGCCAAACGATTGTGCCACCGCAACCGCATCGGTCACTGTATCACGGACAAACTCCTGATTGAGTCGCGCCAAGGTTGATGTGCCTTCGGCCAGCACAGTCGCCCCTTCCTGCAGGACTTCAAGGCCACTTTGCCTATTATCTGCATCGGATATTTGTTCAACTAAATCAGTTAGTAACGATGGCTTCCTAATTTCTGAAACCACTTCATCATCTATCTTTAAGCGTAACTTCATCACCAACCCACCCATATGTTGCACCGCACCATCAGGGGATGGTTTGCGGGATATTAACGGCAAAGTCAAGATGGGTCGCATCCTTGAAACCTGGGCCGCTCACTCTCCCAACAAATGCGTCTTTGCGGCGTTCAGGCGGGCAGCCAGCTTTGTGTCACCGCCCTGGTCGGGGTGATGCTGCATCATCAGCTTCCGATGGGCCTGGCGAACATCATCATGGGTAAACGGCTCTACCAACCCCAGCAATAAGACAGCTTCTGCGCGGCTGATCGCATCATTATCCTGCGCCGGCGGTGGCGATGCCTGCTTAGGGCCAGCCCCTGCCCCGTTACCACCCTGCTGATGAGGGGCCGGGCCCTGCTGCAACTTCAGGCGACGACGGGCAAGCAATGCCAACCCAGCACCACCCAGCACCAAACCGGGGACAACACGGCCCGATAAAACAAAAAATCCGGAAAGGCCCAATGCGCCCCAACCGCCAGCCAAACGCAACTGGCTGGCCAATTTATGAACATCAGCATTCGCGCTGCGTTCACCGGCCAACAATGCCAACGCCAATACTATGCACCCAAGGGCAAGCCAGATCATATCGTTCTCCCTAATGATCGTGTTTAGATCATATAGGAACGATCGGACACACCCTCAAGCTCAAGACAGGTTAAAAGTTCGCGCACTTCATTGCGCGCTGCAACATGGCTCATCGACATTTTGATGCCCGCATTGCTGTTTTTCAGATCCAGAAGCGTCAAACCCTTGGGGAACAATTCACGATAAATCACCCGCTCGTTAAAGCCGGGGGCAACGCGGAAGCCAATCCGTTCTGACAGAATATTCAACGCCTCGCCCACACGTTGCTTATTCTTGGCGTCGAATTGCTGCA
Source organism: Hyphomicrobiales bacterium (assembly GCA_006844605.1). GTDB lineage: Bacteria > Pseudomonadota > Alphaproteobacteria > SPJN01 > SPJN01 > SPJN01. Next base: position 11,855 of record SPJN01000029.1, read on the forward strand.
ATCGGTTGCGCATGACAATCCAGTCAATTGACCGCCGATCCCGCATCATCCGCCGCTTGCGGCTATCCCAAACCAATTCCGCATACAGGCTCGGCTCCAGCACTTCATAGGTTTCCGGGTTGATGCGGCCCAGCAGATCAAAGTCCACAAATGAATCGTTCATCGGCGTAATCAGGGTATCTGCAATGGAATGGCCCAGCCGCGCCAAATGCGTATCGGACCCGGGGCAATCAATGACGATAAAGTCCTTGGTATGCAGATGTTGATCAAGCAACCCCTGAAAGGCCGCGATCTCTTCCTTTTCTGCATCTGCTTTTGTCGGTGCTTCTGACAAGGTCAGGGTATGGAAGTCAGCACAAGGCAGCTTCACACCGTTGGTTTCGCAAAATGCCTTGCGATTTTCCATATAGCGCGTCAGGGACCGTTGCCGCCCATCAAGGTCAATCGTTGCCACCTTGTGGCCAATCGTCAGCAAGGACGTCACAACATGCATGGCCGTCGTTGACTTGCCAGAGCCGCCCTTTTCATTGCCCAACACAATAAAATGCGCCCGATCGGTAACCCGTCCGGTTGCATAGCCCTTGGGCGCGTTGGGAATGGCACCGCTGATCGGATTGGACATAGTACCCCGCATAAGAATCATCGCAAAAAGTGTGCCGGATCATGGGCAGGCTGGCCGATCCGGTCAAGCGTCATAGTCGCGACATGGTTGCCGCTTGCAATGAACAAAAAACGGGGCATCATGCCGCTCTATCATTGCCTGAAGGACGTAGATAATGGCCCTTGACCTAAATGCGAATTGCCTGCCCACCGCCCGTACCGTCGCAGATTTGCGCGACCAGGTGAAAGTTTGGCGCGCCGATGGGTTACGCATCGCATTGGTGCCAACAATGGGGGCGCTGCATATCGGGCACATGTCCCTGATCGAGGAAGCCAAAAAGCACGCGGACAAGGTGATCGTTTCAATCTTTGTTAACCCGACCCAGTTTGCCCCGCATGAAGATTTTGATGCCTACCCCCGGACAGAGAAGACAGATTCTGAACTGGTCAAAGACCATGGCGGTCATTTGATCTATGCCCCGTCCGGTACAGAAATGTACCCCGACGGCTTTTCAACCAGCATCAACATCACCGGCATCACAAATGGGCTGTGCGGCGACAGCCGCCCGCATTTCTTTGGCGGTGTGGCCATTGTGGTGTCAAAGCTGCTGTTGCAAGCACTGCCTGACGTCGCAATTTTTGGCGAGAAAGACTACCAGCAATTACAGGTCATCAAGCGCATGGTGGCAGACCTGAACATACCGGTTGAGGTAGTCGGTGCCCCATTGGTACGCGATGAGGACGGCCTGGCCACATCATCGCGCAACAAGTATTTGACCGCACAGGACCGCCAGCAGGGTTTGGCTCTGCACAAGGCGCTGGCAAATGTGGCCACACTGGTGAAAAACGGCAAAACCGCTGCTGACGCGCTGAAAGCAAGCGAGGCCATTTTGAACGACGCAGAAATTACATCATGGGACTATTTTGAGGTGCGCGATGCCAGTGACCTGACGCTGGTCGACGGCCCGGTAACACGCCCTGCCCGCGCCTTTATCGCCACGCAGGTCGGCAAGGCACGGCTGATTGACAATTGGCCTATCGACCCAGCCTGAACAACGCGTCCCCAAAAAAGTTGTAGGGCTCGCTAAAGCCGATTAGCACCACCAACGCGCCAATCAAAAACAACCAGACGGCCATTGTCACCATATTGACGCCGCGCGCGCCCTTTTGTTCCTGCAAGGTTCGGGGCCGCAAGCCGCGATACAGAAATACAATCTGTGCCGCAAAACCGACTGAGGCAAGGTTCACCGCCAACAAAGTTGCCGCCTTGATAGCCGCATCAATGTTGCCCAGCCCCAACAAAAAGCCACACACAACCGCCGGCGGCAATAAGGCCACCGCAACCATCACGCCAACTAGGGCGCTGGCTGTCCCTGACGATATTGACAGGACCGCCGCGGCACCTGACGCAAGCGCCAAAACAAACGCATCAAACCCAACCAATGTGCGGGCCTGCAATTCATACCCCGATGCATCCACGCCGAATAAAAAGGCCCACAATGCAGCCAGCCCAATGGCAAGGCCCAGTCCGATGGACAACGTAATGCCTGACCGCCATATGACGGCCTTATCCCCAAGCACAGACCCGAACGAGAAAGCCAGCATCGGTCCCAAAAGAGGCGCAATCACCATCGCGCCAATGATCACCGCAACAGAGTTTGTGACCAACCCGATACCCGCGACGATCGTTGATAAGATAACGAATAGCAAATAATTGGAGGTCAGCTGACCGCCTTCCACCATGTCGAGGTAAAGCTCTTCCCGCGTCACTGACGCGCTTTTGCGAAAGGTCGGTCGCGATTCAATTTGCGCTGCAACAGCAGCAGGTATCGCAGTAACCACGCCTTCGACAGGGATTAAAACCAAACGCCATGTATCGGTGCCGCCAAACAGTGTCTGGCAGGCATCTATGATGGTCTGTTGCTTATGGCGGTCAACCAACAGCCTGACGATACAGCGGCTATTGTCATCATCAACATTGGTCCAGATATCACGCGCGCCATGTTTTTCAGCGATGGCCCGAATTGAGTCTTCATGCCCGGCGGGGGCTGTAACCTCAATGATACGCATTGAACATTTCATCCATCAGGACAGGCGGCACATCCAACACCGGCCCCTCCTGCCCCAATTGGGTCAACAGGCAGTGAACCTGCCCGCGATGATGGGTGCCGTGATTAAACAATTGCGTATAAACCATAACCCGATGGGGCACTTCCATCGCTGTGCCATCAATCATGCTCCACGACAGCGGCGACATGATGTTTTCTTTCGTCATGTCATTTGTGAAATTGATGACCCGCTGGTCATGTTCTTTTTGCAAACCGCGCAGTTCCGCGAAATCTTCGCTTATAATTGTACGATGCTTGTACCCACGATTGGGCGCGCCGACAAAGCGGTCCGTCCACAAACGATCAACAACCAGAATGTGATTCAGGCTATTGTGAATCGATCCAAAAAACGCCCCCATATCCTTGCGGCGCTGCTCATCGGTTAGTTGGGCGCAAGCGTCATAAACAGCATCATTTGCCCGTGCGTGATAACGGGCCATCATTTGAAAGTATCGGGGATTCACAGCATGTCCTTTCGCTTACGCTTTGATGGCGGCTTTTTGGCATCTTCGCGAAAGGCAGCATCAATAGCAAGCCGCGCCCAGTCATTCAGGTCATCGGGGTCGTCAAAACAGCTTTCGGGCATTTGCCGAAACGACATTACGGCGCGGCGGCCATTTTGTGTTTCATAGACAAATGGCTCCAACCCCTTTGCTTCAAAATGAGGGTCGCTTGCAGCATCAACCTTTAGATAAATCGTGTCGCCTGCATAAAGCGCGATCATGACATTTTGATAAAAAATACCCGCGCCGCCGAACATGCGCCGGACGGCGACATGGCCCACAGAGTCAAACAATTCGACCAGATAGCTCGCGAATTGGGGAGAGATTGCCACGCAGCCCCCTTGTGCGGTTTAGGATTTGTCGACAGCAAGCGGCGGCGGAATGACACCCATTTCTTCCAAGGTTTGTGGCGTGTTGCCATCAATGGAAAAGGACACGCTTTCCCCACAGCCGCAACGGCTGGCTTCATTCGGGTTGGTGAAAACAAAGCCGCTTTCAAACTTGTTTTCTTCCCAATCCATTTGTGTCCCAAGAAGATACAGGATTGCCTTTGGGTCAATCAGGACACGGACGCCTTTATCCTCGACCACTTCATCCATCGGACTGACGTCTTCAGCATAATCCATTGAATAGGTGAAGCCGGCGCAACCGCCTGATTTCAGGCCCAAACGCAGGCCGACATAATCCTTGTCCGCCCCATCCATGATGGACCGCACATGGTCAGCTGCTGATTGGGTCAGCGTAATTGCCTGTGGTCTTTCGCGCATTGTCATACCCTTAACGTAATCATCCAATCAGAACATATCAAGAAGCAGCCGCGCTTCTTCTGACATGCGGGACTTATCCCACGGCGGTGACCAGACAAGGTCTACTGCCACTTCTGACACACCATCCACCTGTTCGATCGCCTTTGCCACATTGCGCGGAATGATGTCCGCAACGGGGCAATTGGGGGCGGTAAGGGTCATATCAACATCGACCTTACCATCCACATCAACGTCCAACCGATAAATTAGCCCTAATTCCCAAACATCGACGGGGATTTCAGGGTCATAAACTGTTTTGATGCCTATGATCACATCGTCACGCAATTGGGCCGGGTCGATCAGACTACCCTGACCGGCCTTGGCGCTTTCAACAAGATCAAACAGGCTACCACTCATACCAGCATGCCTTCTGCTTTTTCGAGCGCCGCCAAAAAGGCATCAACATCCTCAGCTGTGTTGTAAAGCCCAAAGGACGCCCGCGCCGTTGCCGTAACGCCCAAACGGGCCATCAATGGCTGGGCACAATGATGGCCAGACCTAACCGCAACGCCCTGCCGGTCAAGCAATGTCGCCACGTCAGAAGCATGTGCCCCCCTGACGTTAAACGATACAATCGCCCCCTTGTCCTGCACATTGCCGTAAGTCTCGACAGATTGCAGATTGGCAAGCCCCGCCATCGTGCGGTCAAGCAAGGCACGCTCATGGGTCATGATCGCCCCCCGGTCGAACTGTTCCAGATAATCGATGGCTGCTGTCAGGCTGACAATTTCTACAATCGCAGGCGTCCCTGCCTCAAACCTGTGGGGAACCTTTCCGTAAGTGACAGCATCTTCTGCCACCTGATCAATCATCTCCCCGCCACCTTGGAAGGGAGACATGCTATCCAATATCTCAGCCCTTGCCCAAAGCGCACCAACACCGGTGGGGCCATAAAGTTTATGGGCAGAAAAGACGTAGAAGTCACAACCCAGTTCCTGCACATCCACCGGGAAATGCGGCACGGCCTGACAGCCATCCAGCAGCACGGGCACATTGCGGGCCTTCGCGAGTTTCACAATCTGTTTTACCGGGTTGATCGTGCCAAGGGCGTTTGACATATGCCCCATTGCGACCAGCTTCGTCTTGTCTGTGAACGCCGCCTGATACGCTTCCATGTCGAGGCTATGATCCGCCCGCAGAGGCACCCACTTCAAGACAACGCCCTTGCGTTCCCGCAAGAAGTGCCACGGCACAATATTGGCATGATGTTCAGCGACAGAGAGGATAATCTCATCCCCCTCGTCAAACCGATCCATCGCCCAGCCATAGGCAACAAGATTCACTGCCTCAGTCGCGCCGCGTGTGAAAATCACTTCATTCACATCGCCCGCACCAACGAAGTCAGCAACACGCGCGCGTGATGCCTCCATCAAATCGGTCGCCTTATTCGATAGATAATGAATACCCCGATGCACATTGGCATAGGAACTTTCCATAACATCGACCATCGCATCCATAACGGCGCGCGGCTTTTGCGCTGACGCGGCACTATCAAGATAGACCAGCGGTTTGCCGTGGGCCTTAGTCGCCAAAATGGGAAAATCAGCGCGCGCCTTATAGGGATCGAATGACGTCATGCACCCGCACCCTTCACTATCGCATCAAAGCGCGCCTGCAATGCTTCACGCAGAATAGCAGCCAACCGCTCTCCATCGGGCCAATCGGCCAAGGGCAGCAGCACATCATCCAAAAAAGCCGCAATCAATAATGCACGCGCCTGCCGTTCCGGTATCCCGCGAGAGCGCAGATAGAACAACGCATCTGCGTCCAGCGCCCCACATGTGGCCCCATGACTGCACACAACTTCGTCCGCAAAAATCGTCAATTCAGGCTTTTGATGAATGGTTGCGGTGGCGTCAAGCAGCAGGCTTTTGGACAAAAGATGCGCATCGGTATCGTCTGCGCCCTCAGCCACATTGATCAGCCCCTGCATAACGCCATGCGCCTTATCTGCAGCAACCATTTTATAAAGCTGATGGCTGTCACAATGGGCAATCGCGTGATTGGTTCGCGCCGACAAATCAAAGTGGTCCTGCCCATCCAACAGGGCCGCAGCGTTCATCCGCATATGGCACCCCGGCGCCGACAGGTTGGCATCAACCGTCACGCGGGTTTGCCCGGCATTCAAAATCACACTCACCTGTTCATAGGTGGCATCGCGCCCAACCGTGACAGAAAGTTCTGTCAGATCGGCACTGTCAGCAGGGCTATCCTTCAGGCGCACATGGCGCAGCTTGGCCCCGTCTTCCAAGGTAATAGACAACAGCGTTTGGGAGAGGCCATCAGCAACTGACGATTCCATCAATGTCAGCGTCGCAAACTTTTTCACGGTAATCGCAACAGCGTTTGCACCACCTTCGTTCAAAATGTGCAGCGGTTCTGCTGCGCCCTCTTCAATCGTCAGGGCGACGCTACCAGTGGCAGCACCGGACCGCAGCGCCGACAGGCCATCTGTGATGGCAAAGTCTGTTCGGTCAGCATGGGCAACACCGCTTGGCAAGGCACCAACCATCGCACCGCCCTTTGACAAGGTAATTTGCGGCGAGACAGCATCTGTCAGACAAGATGCCTTTGCATTGCTGTTGGAGGCACCAAGGAATCGCCGCAGGTCGGTATATTTCCACGCCTCAACCCGTTTTGAGGGCAAGCCAAGCTCCGCCAGCGCCTTCGCACCAGCTACGCGCGCGTCTGCAATGCCTGCATCCTGTGGCGCATTCGCCGCCAACCAGGCGATGCCTTCATCAACAAATTTTGTCTGGTCAGCCATTACGCAGTTAACCCCTGCTGAATATCGACATAGCCAGTTTTTTCAAGCTCCAGCGCCAAGCTCTTGTCGCCCGATTTAACGATCTTGCCGTCAGCCAAAACATGCACAAAGTCAGGCACGATATAGTCCAGCAACCGCTGATAATGGGTAATAACCAAAAAGCCCTTGTCAGGCCCGCGCAGGGCGTTGACGCCATCGGCAACAACGCGTAGCGCATCAATATCAAGACCGGAGTCTGTTTCGTCCAGCACACACATGCTGGGGGCCAGCATGGTCATTTGCAGCACTTCATTGCGCTTTTTCTCACCACCGGAAAACCCAACATTAACAGCGCGCTTCAACATCTCGTCCGTGATGTTCAGCGGTTTGGCAGCAGCACGCATGGCCTTCAAGAAGCCAATAGCATCTAGCTCATCCTCACCACGGGCCTTGCGCTGTTCGTTCACAGCCGTCCGCAGGAAAGTGGCCGTGCCAACGCCGGGAATTTCAATCGGATATTGGAACGCAAGAAACAGGCCAATGGCGGCGCGTTCCTCAGGATTCATTTCGGTGATTTCCTGTCCCCGAAACTTGATCGATCCGCCTGTGATTTCATAGCCTTCACGACCGGCAATCACATAGGACAGCGTTGACTTACCAGCACCGTTCGGCCCCATAATGGCATGAACCTCGCCCTCATTCACAGTCAGGGACAGCCCCTTCAAGATGGGCTTGTCTTCAACGCGGGCGTGAAGGTCATTGATTTCTAACAAAGGTGTACTCACTGACATAGGCTCCTAACCGACACTGCCTTCAAGGGAAATACCGACAAGTTTTTGCGCTTCGACCGCAAATTCCATCGGCAATTGCTGCAACACCTCGCGGCAGAAACCATTGACGATCAGTGTCACGGCTTCTTCTTCGGGGATGCCGCGCTGACGGCAGTAAAATAGTTGATCTTCTGAAATGGTTGAGGTTGTCGCCTCATGTTCAATCTGTGCATCAGGATTCCGCGATTCGATATAAGGAACCGTGTGGGCACCGCATGTCTTACCGATTAACAGGCTATCGCATTGGGTATAGTTCCGTGCGCCTGACGCATTGGGGTGCATGGACACAAGTCCACGATAGGTCTGGTCAGACCGTCCAGCAGATATACCTTTTGAAATAATGCGCGACCGGGTGTTCTTGCCCAGATGCATCATTTTCGTACCCGTGTCTGCTTGCTGGCGATTATTGGTAATGGCGATGGAGTAAAACTCCCCCACTGAATTATCACCACGCAACACGCAGGAAGGATATTTCCATGTGATCGCCGACCCGGTTTCAACCTGAGTCCATGAAATTTTGGAGTTGCGGCCCGCGCACAAACCTCGTTTGGTCACAAAGTTATAAATGCCGCCCTTGCCATCGGCATCACCGGGATACCAATTCTGCACAGTTGAATACTTAATTTCGGCATCATCCAGCGCGATCAGTTCAACCACAGCGGCATGCAACTGATTTTCGTCGCGCATGGGGGCAGTGCACCCTTCAAGATAGGAAACATATGATCCCTTATCTGCGATGATCAACGTCCGTTCAAACTGGCCGGTATTTTCCGCATTGATCCGGAAATAGGTCGACAGCTCCATCGGGCAGCGCACCCCTTCGGGCACATAGACGAATGAGCCATCGGAAAATACCGCAGAGTTCAACGTGGCATGGAAATTATCCGTTACCGGCACGACGGAGCCGAGATATTTCTTCACCAAATCAGGATAATCCTGAATGGCCTCTGAGATTGAACAGAAGATCACGCCCGCTTCGGCCAATTCCTTTTTGAAGGTTGTACCGACAGAGACCGAATCAAACACGGCGTCAACGGCGACCTTACGCTCATACCCTTCAACACCTGCAAGGATTTTCTGCTCCTCAAGCGGGATACCAAGCTTTTCATAGGTGCGCAAAAGCTCAGGATCGACGTCCTCAAGGCTTTTGGGTTTTTCCGCCATGCTTTTGGGCTGGGCGTAGTAATAGGCATCCTGATAATCAATTTTCGGATGTTCGACGCGCGCCCAATTCGGCTCGTCCATAGACAGCCAGCGGCTATAAGCATCAAGCCGCCAATCAAGCATCCAGCTGGGCTCGTTCTTTTTGGCCGAGATATAGCGGACGATATCCTCGTTCAGCCCCTTTGGCGCATAATCCGATTCAATGTCCGAAGCCCAACCATGCTCGTACTTTTCGCCAAGCGCGGCGACCTGTTCCTTGGTTTTATCAACTGCAACCATGTTTCCGTCCCTAAATCGCCGCCGCTAGGCCGCTGATGATGGCTGGCCAAGCCGTCCGTAAATGGCCTGCCATTCATCGATAAATCGGTTGATATCTTCTTCTGTTGTAGCCGCGCCAGTGCTGACACGGATCACGCATTTTGCCCGCGCGTCGTCTAGTCCCATCGCCTGCAAAACGCCTGAGGTGCCGACCTTACCCGATGAGCATGCCGCGCCGGACGACACGCAAATCCCCGCAAGGTCGAAATTCATTAATTGAGTTGCCGCCTCAACATTTGGCATTTCAATGGCGCTGCATGTGGCGACACGCGGCGCATCAGCACCGATGACCCGGCCACCCGCACTGTTGATTGCTGTCTCTAACGTCATCTGCAAATCACGCAAACGGTCCTGATGCGCCAGCAGCGTCGCAACCTGACCGGCAGCCGCACCAAAACCAACTATGCCCAATAGGTTTTCGCTGCCGCCGCGGGCACCTTGTTCCTGCCCACCACCATACTGGATAGCAGAAAGGTCGATACCGTTGCGAACATGCAAGGCACCAACGCCCATCGGGCCGCCGATCTTGTGGGCTGCAATCGACAGGAAATCCGCCGCAAAGGCCAGCGGCGTCAGCTCAACCTTTCCCAGCGCCTGAATGGCATCCACATGTAACAGCGCATCATGTTGCTGGCACAGGCTTGCTACCTGGTCCATCGGTTGGATAGTGCCAACCTCATTATTCACGGCCATCACACTGACAAGCGCCTTATCGGCGTCTTGCAAGGCAGCTTTCAGCGCCGTCAAATCAACGACGCCTTGGTCGTCACATGGCAACACAGTCACAGGCAGGTCAGAAGCCTTTGCAACGGCATTCACCGCGTCATGTTCCGTCCCACCAACAATCAACCGGGTAACGCCGTTGGCTGCTGCGCCGCCCCGCAGGGCAAGGTTATTTGCCTCCGTTCCGCCAGAGGTAAAGACAAGACGCCCGGCGCAGCCTGCAACTAACGCCAACACCTGTGCCCGTGCCTGATCAATCAACGACTTGCCCGCACGCCCCGCCGTGTGGATAGAAGACGGGTTGCCCACCTGATCCAAGGCAGCAGTGATCACTGCCTTTGTTTCATCCAACAAAGGCGCAGTGGCATGATAATCAAGATAGATCATCTTTCCTGTGGTCACAGCGCCCGCTCCGCAAAGGGTGCATCGGTCATCAGCCCTGCCTTGCCGATCACATTACGATCAACAACATCAGCCAATGTGATGGACGCCAAGAACACATTAATTTGGCGCGCCAGTTCGTCCCACAGATCATGGGTCAAACAACGGGTTGAAGACCCGGTGCATCCAATTGCTGAATCACTGTCACAACGGGTTGTTTGAATAGCCTCATCCACCGCACGGATGACATCAGCGATACACAATTCATCGGCGGGACGGGCCAGCAAATAGCCGCCACCAGGCCCGCGAACGGAACTAACAACACCGTTACGGCGCAATTTGCCGAACAATTGTTCAAGATATGTTTGGGAAATATCCTGCCTGATCGCGATATCAGATAGATTCACCGGCCCATGATCACCATGCTTGGCAAGGTCAACCAGTGCTAAAACCGCATACTGTCCCTTTGTGCTTAGCTTCATGTCAGTTCATCCTGCATTAAAAATCTGATGGCCCGCGATGCTTTGTCTCTTGAGAAATTATGGCAGACAAAGCTATAACCGCGACTAAAGAGAACACAATGCCGCAAATTGCCTGCCTTATTGACACGATTTAGCAATTCACGACTAATTTAGTCAAGTATAGAACCGGGTCATAATGGCTCAATTATGCGGTTTTTCTGAAATAGGCGACAAATTTACTCAGCTTTATATGCTGCCTGACTGGAGTTTCCCATGCCCGAGGTGATTTTTCCCGGCCCTGAAGGCCGTCTTGATGGACGTTACCAGCGTGGCCCCGGCGATAATCCGCCCATTGCGATTATCCTGCACCCGCACCCGCGTTTTGGCGGCTCCATGAACAATAAGGTCGTGTTTCAGGCCTATGAAACCTTTGTAAAGCGCGGTTTTTCCGTTTTGCGGTTTAATTTCCGCGGTGTCGGTCGTAGCCAGGGTGAATTTGATGAAGGCATTGGCGAATTGTCAGATGCCGCATCCGCGCTTGATTGGTTGCAGCAGGAAAACCCCAATGCCCGCCAATGCTGGGTCACCGGGTTTTCATTCGGCGCGTGGATCGGTATGCAGTTGCTGATGCGTCGCCCTGAAATTTCAGGCTTTATCTCAATCGCGCCGCCTGCGAACCTTTACGACTTTACCTTCCTTGCCCCCTGCCCCTCATCCGGGTTGTTTATCTCTGGCACTGAAGACAAGGTCGTCCCGCCCGCAGATGCCGCCGCATTGGCCGAACGGTTGACTGCGCAGAAGGATATTACCATCGACCACGTTTTGGTTGATGGGGCCAATCACTTCTTCGAAGCGAACATCACCGATGTACGGAAAGAGATGGACACCTATCTGGATCGCCGTATGCCGGAAATTGACGCTGCCGGCGGCAAATAGCCAAACGCTATTTTGATGGTAGAGCCAGCTGCCCACCAGTTTGGGCGGCTGGCACGCCTGTTGTACCGGGCATCGATAAGGCAAGCCCCCTGACAGCGCGCGCCGCCAAATAGGCAAAGCATTGCGCCTCAATCACATCACCATCCCAGCCAAGGGACTGCGCTGTCCTGATTTGACAGCCTGTCTGCGCGCCGATCATCGCAAGCATCACAGGATTATGACTGCCGCCGCCTGACGCGATCAACAGCGTGGGCATTTGCGGTAATTGTTTCAGCGCAAGCGCAATGGATTGCGCTGTAAAGGCCGTTAGCGTTGCTGCGCCATCTGCCATCGACAGCCCCGCCACTGCAGCCAAATCAAAATCATATCGATCCAGGCTTTTCGGCGGCAGCTGACCGAAATAGGGATGTGCCATCAGGCGTGCCAAACAGCCCTCATCCACTTTCCCTTGGGCAGCCATTGCTCCATCCTTGTCAAAGCGTCCATGCCCCGCGTGTTCGACCCATTGGTCAAGCAAACCATTGGCAGGCCCTGTATCAAACGCAAGTAAGTCACCAGCACCAACAAGGGTGATATTCGCCACCCCACCAAGGTTAAGAATACCAACAGGCCCTGCCAGTCCAGCATCGGCAACCAAAGCTGCGTGATAAAGCGGTGCCAATGGCGCGCCTTGCCCACCCGCAGCCATATCGGCGCTGCGAAAATCAAAAATAGTCGGCAGCCCAGATTGCTGGGCCAAGCGCCCTCCATCCCCAATTTGCCAAGTCAGAGCGCGCTCTGGCCTGTGCAGCACTGTTTGGCCGTGAAAGCCCACCAATTCCGCCCCCCCAATCGCCAGTGCGGCAACAATCTCAACATGGCTTTGATGCAGGACGTCTTCTGCCTGCCCGATTATAGCCTGCCCCTCGCGCACCTCATCCCAATCAAGGGCGGCCGCAACGGCCTCCTGCAACACTGCCCGTTCTGCTGCGGTGTAGGGCCGGGACACAGACTTGATCGGGTTAACATGCCCTTCCCCATCGGTTTCAAGAAGGGCACCATCAACGCCATCCAGCGACGTGCCACTCATCAACCCGATCGCGCGAATTGGTCGCCCGTCCCGTAAATGCTGCAAAGCTTCCATTCGGCAAGCCCCTGTGTTAGACCGCCATCCAAATTCGGATGGATAGATCATGACAAACTACAAGTCAGACTTTTTAAAGGTGATGGACGAGCGTGGCTACCTTAATCAGGTCACGGACACCGATGCCTTGGACGACAAAGCATCTTCCGGCATTCTGACCGCCTATATGGGGTTTGATTGCACGGCGACGTCCCTGCACGCAGGGTCCATGATGGCAATTATGGCCATGCGCCGCCTGCAACAGGCTGGGCACAAGCCGATAATTCTGCTGGGTGGTGGCACGACACGGATCGGTGATCCGTCGGGCAAGGATTCTGCACGCCAAATTTTGACCCCTGAAAAGATCGAAGAGAACAAGGCAGGCATTCGCAAAAATTTTGAAAATCTGATCAGTTTTGGCGATGGCCCGACAGACGCCGTATTGGTAGACAATGCCGACTGGCTACTGAACCTGAACTACATTGATCTATTGCGTGATGTGGGCAAGCATTTTTCAATCAATCGAATGCTGACCTTTGAATCGGTCAAGCAACGGTTGGAACGTGACCAGCCGCTGTCTTTCCTCGAATTCAATTACATCATTCTACAGTCCTACGACTTTGTGGAATTGAACAAGCGTTTTGGCTGCACCCTGCAAATGGGTGGGTCAGACCAATGGGGCAATATCGTCAGCGGCATTGATCTGGGTCGCCGCATGACCGGCGCGGATTTATATGGCCTGACCATTCCGCTACTGACCACCTCAACCGGGGCGAAGATGGGCAAAACCGCAGAAGGCGCGGTTTGGATGAATGGCGATATGCTTGCGCCCTACGACTTTTGGCAATATTGGCGAAACGCCGATGACGCCGATGTTGGTCGTTTCCTGCGCCTGTTGACCGACATGCCAATGGACGAGATTTCGCGACTAGAGGGGCTTGAAGGTGCCGAGATCAATGACGCCAAGAAAATTTTGGCGAATGAGATCACAGCACTGGTTCACGGTCGTGACGCAGCAAAAGCAGCTGAACAGACCGCGCAAAAGACGTTTGAACAAGGCACGATCGGTGATGACCTACCCCGCATCAGCGTCGGCGCTGACCGCCTGTCTAGCGGGATCAATATTCTGGATGCACTGGTTGAAACCGGCCTTGCCAAATCGAAAGGTGAAGCACGCCGCCTGATCAAACAGAACGGTGCCAAGCTGAATGATGGCCCCATTGCCGATGATCAAGTGACCGTTGCGGACGCTGATGTGAATGATGGTGTTGTGAAACTATCAGTTGGCAAGAAGCGCCACGCCCTGATCGAAGCTTAATCCCTATTCGCCACTTGCAGCGGAAGGGCGTTCTTCTTGCGTCGATATCGGCTGCGGTGGGGCAGCCTGATCTTCTTGCGGCGCGGGCAATTCTTCAGCGTCAAGCGGCGGCATTTCCTTGGGCAGCGTTGCCTTTTTCTCTGCATTCGGGTTCGTCGCCGGATTTGAATCGCCAAAGATACCGCGCAGGAACCCAGGCGTTAAAGCGGACAACGGATTGACCGTAATTTTCGCCGGGCGGCCATCGCCATTGCTATCGATTGCAAAATTCGCTGCGAAAAGCCCCTCGCCTTCGCCCCCGACAAGCAACTCCCCAATCACCGGAATTTTGCCTATTGCAGCGTTCAATGTGTAAGCAGGGGCAATCGTGCCATCAATATCCATCGCCCCATCAAATCCGATGACGCCACGGCCCTTAATCCCGACCGATGGGCCAACGGCGCGCCCATCTTTGAATCGCACTTGCCCATTGGCAATAGTGAACGGCACTGTAATATCAGTAAAGACCAATCCTTCACCTTGCAGTGCGCTGCCAAGCCCCGTCAGCGAGCTGACATTGATCAGTTGCGCCAACACCGGCAATTTGACGATACGAACATCCTTAACCCGCAAGCGCCCCTCCCCCTCATCAGCGGAAGCAAGATCAGGAATGACGCCTTCGATAAGCAAATCACCATCACGGGCCTGATCTACCAGCCCCAATAGGCGAAGGAGCGAACCGCCATCCTTGGTTTCCGCATGGATGAATTGGGCGTTGTTGGGCCAAGCCTTCAGCGACACGATCAACGGCACACCAGGGTCATCAGGCGCACCCGTCAGACGCGCTGTCAGTGCCCCCGCAAAAGCAGTTGTGCCATCATCTGCCGTCTTCGGAGTGAACCGCCCCGCAAGGTCGGCTAGGATAGGTGTGCCGGCCAAATGCATTGAGGCAACCCACCAATCAAACTGGCTGATGACAGACGACTTGTCCCGCTCTTTGCTGCCCCTGCCATCATCATAATTGTCAGCGGCGTCAGCGATTTTTTCAGACCGGAACAATTCCAACCCTTCGGATAGCCAATCCTTTGCCAGATCAAGCCTGTCTGCTTCAATCTTAAGAGTGCGGCTGCCGTCTGGCTCCTCAACCGTAATCGCACTTAGATCCGTATGATCACCAGCCTTCAATTCGGTAACATTCAATGCCTGCAACCCGCCGCCATCTGCCAATTCTGCATGCGCTTTTAGCGTCAGTCCGTCACCGATAAAGTCTGCCCGCTCCACCAAAAAACCATCACCTTGGTTTGGGATGAACAGGCTGACCGCACCACGCAGTGCCTTGCCAGGTTCTTTGCCCCAATGGATCAAAGGGGCATCAATTGCAGCGTTCAGAAAATCACCATCCAGCTTCAGCCGCACTCCTTCGCCGCGCACAAGGCGCACATCGACAACAAGTGGCATCGGCCCCGTAACATAGGGCATCAAATCATAGCCAAGCTGTTTACGTGCCATAGCGTCGGTATCGCCCATCACAAAAATATGCGTGCCCCCGCCGCCTTCAGGTGGCGCGGTAAAGTTTTCTGTCCATATCGCATTCACAGGCACATTGTTGATCTGTAATGGCCCTGTAGCCTTCAATCTTTTTTCCGTCACTGAAATGTCAATGTCAGCATGGGTAAACGTCATGTCCTTGACGAAGCTAGGCAATGTCGCATCACGAACCATGCCTTTAATATCCAGCGACACATCCGAAAAGGCGACTGACTTTGTCAGCGGCACCGAAATCACGGCATCCGCTGTCGCGCGACCACTAAAGTCGTCAGGGTTAAGCCCCGCCTGTCCGGGATACCCGAACGGTTCCTTATTCAAGAAATGCATCATGGGGGCCAAGCCGCCCGACAGGGTCAATGAAATTTCAGCGGGACCACCCTTGGCCGCGAAATCAGCGATGGTAAACTGCCCCCCCGTTAGCGCCAGCCCATTAATATCACCAGCAATGTCGGTGATTGCAAAACTTTGCGCCGTCAAACGTGCCCGGCCAATCGCGTTGGTCAAGGGGGGCAATGGTCGGAACAGGTGGGCCACGCCTCGCTGCAAATCAAATGTCAGGTCAATCGCATCTTTCGGCAGCCGCTCTCCAGACCCAAAGAATCCGGCGGGTATTGCCAAACGGAATTGCCCATTGCTGACCAAGCCTTCGTCCATATTGGCGACAACCCAATTACGCGCGCCATCATTTTCACGATCAGGCCATAATTGTTTAAGCTGCGTTACGGTCAGCCCATCAAGCGCGAGCGCGGCATTCACCTCCCACTCTGCCGGATTGGCGAGCGAGCCAACTTCGTCAGTGGAGCGGCTGATGGCGGCGGCGCTGCCCTCAATCACAAAGGGCGCGCGTGACAACAATATGCGCGACACTGAAATTGTTTTGAAGTCCGGACTGATTGCCCCCGCCAACTGCCCCTCGTAGATATCAAACGGTGCAGCAAACAGACCGCCCCCACCCAGTATCTGCCCCGCCCCTAAATCAAAGGAAAAGCTGATACCGTCTTCCTGATTGGTGAAGCGTGCGCCCGTTGCCGGGTCCAACAACAAGGCCCCGGTCATCCGCCCGGTTACAGGCGCGTCCGACCCGCCCAAAAAATCGACACCGGTGAACTGGGCGACAAGATCTCCCAAAGGTAAATTATCAAATGAAAGAGTAACCCCAAGCCTGCCGGTATCCCGCTCAAACCTGCTAGACCATGCAATGGGCGTAGCTGCCCCTGCGATCCCGGCGAAGTTGAGGCGCGAAACTTCACCCACTGCCAAACTATGCGCGCCATCATCATCACGGTTGACCACAATCTGTGATGAATTCAACGCCCAGTTTGAGCCGGTTTGTCGGTTTTCAACCAGCACCAAACTGTTGCGCAGTTCAAACTCCTCCAAAAAGCCGATCGCGCTTTTCCGGTCCGGTGGCGCAAGTAGTGCCAGTAGAACCGGTGACAGTGGCGCACGCTGATCCGGCGGCACCGGTGCCGCTGTCGGTGCTGGCGTTGGCGTTGCCGCGCCGTCCGATTGCGTACTCCCTGACAGGGCGAAACGGCCATCCTCATATATCACCAGTGTGACGGCAAGGTCGCTGATAGACACGCGCAACGGTGCGATAATACCGTTAAACAAGGCCCTTCCGCTCAACCCAATATTGGCTTTAGGGATACTGATCGCTTCCCCTTCAAGGTCAGTCACCACAATTTTATGAAGTTGCACATCCAGGGACAGTGCCTTCGGGTTCCAGGCAACGACCACTTCATCAAGGGTGATGGACAGGTCTTCCCGCTCCGCACTCAAAGCCGCGGCGATATAGGTTTCCGCACCCGTTAGCGCAATCGGCCCCTGCGATAAGCGCCAACCAAGCAACACCAATCCAAGGCTAAGAACGGCAAAACTACCGGTCAAAAGCGCTGAAACAGGTTTTATAAGACGACGTGGCAAATGGGGGTCTTTCAACAAGGTTGCACAAACAGTGGCGTGACGGGCCTAATATTGTTTAGGCTAATGACGATTCTATGGCACAAATAGACCCGTGATGACAAAAGATTCTCCCACCTCATTATCTGTAGGAACAAATGTCCTGCAAAGCCCTATTGCCAATGATCTGGCACGGGTCGCGATGATGCGCGACGATCTAGTGGCTGCGCTCACCAACGCAAACCTGCCCTGCCCTGATGACCGCTCGCTAAATCACCTTGGGGCGATCATGGCACACAGCAGTTTTTTGGCCAGGCTGATCCGCACAAGACCGCACCTGATTGCGCAGTTAGCCAGTGACCTAACCGGGGCAACCGCCGACGCCCCTGGGTTTGAGGCGATGCTGACTGCCAGCCTTGAAACAGCACAAAACGCCGCCAATGCTGATACGATGGCCGCGATGATGGCGCAGCTACGTCAGGCAAAGTCAGATTTGTCCCTTGGGCTAAGTTTGGCTGACCTTACTGGCATTTGGCCAGTTGAGCGGGTTACGCGTGCGCTGTCTGATCAAGCGGACGCAAGCGTGCAGGCCGCCGCCACATTCCTATTGAAACAGGCGCAACAAAAGGGTGACCTGCAAAGCAACGATCCTGACAATCCCGTAAAGGGATCCGGCCTGATCATTCTGGCAATGGGCAAGCTTGGCGCTCACGAGTTGAACTATTCGTCGGATATCGACCTGATCGTTCTTTATGATGGTGAAAACACGCCCTATCAGGGGCGCAAAACTGCTGCTGAATTCTTTGTGGCACTGACCCGCGATCTGGTCAAGGCGATCCAGTCAATGACCGAAGACGGCTATGTTTTTCGCACTGATTTGCGCCTACGCCCTGATTCAAGCATGACACCGCTTGCAGTCCCGTTGAGCGCGGCAATCAGCTATTACGAATCTACCGGCCTGAACTGGGAACGCGCCGCCATGATCAAGGCGCGCCCGATCGGCGGTGATTTATCATTGGGCGAAACGTTCCTAACCGATATTCGCCCCTTTGTCTGGCGTCGGGCATTGGATTTTGCCGCCATTGATGATGTGCAGGAAATGACGACCCGCATCAGGCGACAGCATGGCCAAGGCCCGCTTGATCTGCATGGTCACAATGTCAAATTGGGTCGGGGCGGCATTCGCGAAATCGAATTCTTTGTCCAAACATATCAAATGATCTTGGGCGGCCGAAACAGACAGTTCAGAGAGCGCCAGACATTGCAAGTTTTGGCGACACTGGCCGAAGAAGATATCATCAGCCGCGATGATCAACAGAACCTTGCGGCAGCCTATATCTTCTTGCGGGAGGTCGAACACCGCCTGCAAATGCTGAATGACGAACAAACCCAAACCCTGCCCAAAAACACCGAAGCGTTGACGGCATTCGCACAGTTCTGCGGGTTTGCTGGTCTAGCGGAATTCGAAGCCGCATTTTGTGTTCACGACGCCAATGTACGATTGGCCTATGACGCATTGTTGAATGCCG
The DNA here is from genome assembly GCA_006844605.1 of Hyphomicrobiales bacterium. Taxonomy (GTDB): domain Bacteria; phylum Pseudomonadota; class Alphaproteobacteria; order SPJN01; family SPJN01; genus SPJN01. Next base: position 30,809 of record SPJN01000029.1, read on the forward strand.
GCAAAGAAGGCAAAGACAACCGGGAGGTTGATCATGCAGATGATCAGTTGACGGCGCTTGGCTATACCGATCCAAACAAGGCACGTGAAATCGTTGATCGGTGGCAAACAGCTCCCTATCGCTCCTTAAAATCAGAACGGGCGCGCCTGTTAGCCAAGGATCTGGCCGCCACGATCTTGACGGAGCTGGCCAAGGCGGACGCGCCCAATCTTGCCCTTGTTCGCTTTGACGATTTCCTGTCGCGCCTACCTGCCGGGGTGCAATTCTTCTCGCTTATTCGTGCGCATCCGTGGGTGCTGGAAGAATTAGCATTGTTGATTGCTGCCAGCCCCCGCCTGTGTCGTCAATTGGAACGCCGTCCCTCCCTGCTCGATATTTTTATTGATGATCAGCTTTTATCGATTCTTGATGACCCGGAGGAGGCACGGATGGACCTGTCCTTTCGGCTTGGCGCGGCACGCTCCTATGAGGAGCAGTTGGACATCACACGCCAATGGAAAAGCGAACTGGAATTTCTGATCGCCGCGCGGCACATGTCAGCACGCCTGCCCACCCCTGCTGCCACAACAGATCTAACCCATTTGGCAGACGCAACGATCCAAACATTGAAACCATTGGTCGAGGCTGAGTTTGCGCGCAAACATGGCGTGGTGTCTGGTGGTTCGCTGGGCATCATCGCAGTTGGGCGGCTAGGCGAAGAACAAATGACGCCGCAATCTGATTTGGATTTGATTTTCGTCTATCAAACAAATGGGGATATTGGCAGTTCAGACGGTGAAAAACCGCTAACAACCGGCCTTTATTTTCATCGTCTGACCCAGCGCATCATCAATGCATTGGGCGCACCCACCGCCGAAGGGCATCTATATGAAGTCGACATGCGGATGCGGCCGCAGGGCAAGAAAGGCCCCATCGCATCAAGCCTTGAAAGTTTTGCAGCCTATTATCAAAACGACGCGTGGATATTCGAACGTCAGGCATTGTGCAAGGCACGCGTCATCGCAGCGCCCGACAACCTGAAAGTCGCGCTGGAAACCATCATTGACCAGGCTGTGCACAACCACAACGAACCAACCGGTGAGGTTCACGCGCAAATCGGCATGATGCGGCAACGCATGGACAAGGCGGCAGGCACAACACCCCGCCCCACTGACGTGAAGCTGGCGCGCGGCGGATTAGTCGATATAGAGTTTCTGAAGCAAGCCATCGCTTTAACAGGAACACCACCGCAGCCATTAAACGATGACGATACAAATATTATTGAGGACGCCCTGGCCCTTTACCGAAAAATTTTGATGGCTGTGCGCAGCAATCTGGACCCCGATCAAATTCGCGACAGTGTTTTGGAATCATTGCCCGCACAACTTTCCAAGCAGCTTTGCGCCATCATGGATTTGGATGAACATGATAGTCACGAAGCGCGCTTGCAAATCATCACGGATGCGCTGCTGGCCCATCAAGGCGCGGTCAAAGCACTGTTTGACAGGCAATTCAGCGGACTGACAGATACCAATCCCAACGACGGACCACCTGTGGATGACATGCCTGCGCTATAGCGATCCTGCCCGGATCATGCTACCTGTCCATCCCTTATCAACCGCACCAGCAATCATAAACGGAGCGTTCCATGACCACATTATCTGTTGGCGACAAAGCACCTGATTTCGACCTGCCCCGCGATGGTGGCGGCACGCTATCTTTAAGCGAGGCCCTATCGACCCTTAAGGGGCAAAAGGGGCTGGTGCTTTTCTTTTACCCCAAGGACAGCACGCCGGGCTGCACAACAGAAAACATCGGCTTCACCGAACAAAAGAAACAATTTGAAAAGCTGGGCGTCGCCCTTGTTGGCGCATCAAAAGATTCCGTCAAACGGCATGATAATTTCATCGCCAAGCAGGACTTGAAAAACCCGTTGGTTTCAGACGAAGAAGGCGCGCTTTGCGAAGATTACGGTGTTTGGCAGGAAAAGAAAAATTATGGCCGCACCTATATGGGGATTGTCCGGTCAACCTTCCTGATCAAGGCTGACGGCACGATTGCCGCAATATGGGACAAGGTGAAAGTCAAAACCCATGTGGAAGACGTGCTGGACGCAGCCAAGGCGCTGTAACGCCCTTCCTTTATCAACAAAAGAAAAAGCCCGCCACAGGTCACTGCGGCGGGCCTTTTTGTGAATGTAATTTCAGCCCAGCTAGGCAGCCTTGTTGAAATTGATTTTCTCAATGCGTTTGATGCCTTCTTCGGCGATGGCATCACCCACCATCTCATCACTTTCGTCACGCAGCTCATCCATATCCACCCACTGTGCATAGATTTGACGGGTACGGTCAGTGATAATCCCTGCCTTCAGCATGGTTTTGATCAAGACGCGGAAGATATTATTGTCCTTGCGCATTTCCTCGATCATCACATCGTTCTGGTTCAACTCGGTTAGCATGGTTTTTTGCACCCAACGCCAATCAAGGCCGACCGATTGATAAACCAGCTTCTTCTGCGCCGGATTCACGAGGTTGAATAACAAATCCTGAAACACATCAACGGCCCAGTCCTCAACCTTTTCGCGTTCACGCTCTGACAAATGCGGAATGGTTTTGTCTGCCCAGATTTTCCCGAACTTGTGATGAAACGCTTCGTCCGTCATCACCAACTGAATCAGGTTGCGCAGCAAGGGATCCTTTGTGTCCGCAAAGATCATGGCAAACGCGCCCATGGCCAGGCCCTCAACCAGCATCTGCATACCGACAATTTTTTTGTACACAATTGGTGACGTCACAATGTCATCCAGCACACGCGCCAGCGTATCTGAGGCCGGCAATGGCTCGCCCCAGCGCGCTTCAATATACCGGGCAAAACCGGCAACGTGGCGCCCCTCTTCACGGGCCTGATTGGCAGCATATTCCTGCGCGCCCGGATCCTTCAACACATGGCACAAGGATGCAGACAGGCTTAACGCGCCCTGTTCACCGTGAAGGATATTTGACAGGGTCCAACGCAGGCTTTCATTGACGAACTTGACCTTCTGTTTTTCATCCAGACGGTCTGCAATTGCGGGCACGCGCAATTCAATGGCAAACACATCCGGCTTGACCATCATGTCGTTTTCCATGTCGAACGATTCTGTATAGTCGATGTAATCCGTGTCGAACGGGTCCCAAAAATGACTATGGGTTGCTGAGATAATTTTATCGAAATGGGATGTGCGGGTTTTGTAACGTTCAACTTCGATCAACGGTACAAAGTGATCTGGATTGTTCGCTTCATAGGCCGGGTCTTTCATAAACCGATCCTGAATTGGATTATTCAACTGGATCGCGCGCTTTATTGAAAAACGCTGATCACGAACAGTTGCCTTGGCAAAATTCATCCACTCTTGAAATGTCGGCATTGTTTCCTCCCTGCCGGTTTGTATGGCCAGCTTGTATGGCTTATATGCTTGGCTAAATACCTACTAATCAGTAATTGTGCAGGTGCAGCATAGAAAGCTTACGCCGCCTGACGCCCCTGTCAACTTTCTTGGGAACCATACCAATGGAAATATTGCACATCATGCCGCCCGGTCGCCCTGCCCCATTGGCAGATAGGAACGATCCTGATAAGCCCTGCCTATGACTAAAAACCTGCCCACAGAAACCACGATCAGCGCCCTATTGCTTGAGGTTTTGAACACTGCCGACGCAGTCGCAAAGGCCAATCATGCCCGCACAGTGTTTCGCGAAATATCGGCACAAAACTTGCCATTCGGTGCGGAACCGGCCCCCGACCGCCCCGCCCGCCCTGCCAAGCCTGAATTGGTGCCGCCCAATAAAATGCCCCGGCGCGGCACAGGTGGTCTGAAAGGACGGCAAGGATTGCTGCACGCCCTTGCCCATATTGAACTGAATGCCATCGATCTAGCTGCTGACATCATTATTCGATTTGGTGCTGACCTACCTGCCGCATTCACAACAGACTGGTTGTCCGTGCTGGATGATGAGGCACGCCACTTCCTGATGCTGGAAAAGAGATTGAATGAACTGGAATGCAGTTACGGCGCTTTAGCTGCCCATGATGGGTTGTGGCAGGCCGCCTATGATACACGCCATGATTTAGGGGCTAGGTTGGCAATTGTGCCCCTTGTCCATGAAGCACGCGGACTTGATGTCACACCGCCGACAGTCGAACGGTTAGAGACGCATGGTGATGCAGCTTCTGCTGCCCTGCTGACCATTATCTATAATGATGAAATCACTCATGTGAAGATCGGCATGCGCTGGCTCAATCACTATTGTGCGGCGCAACAAATTGATATTGCAAGGTTTTTTCAAAAACAGGTTGCGCAGCATATGCGTGGCGGCCTAAAGCCGCCCTTCAATGACGAAGCACGCGCCCTTGCAGATTTTCCTGCAACGCTTTACGCACCGGACTGAATTTTTGCCCCCATAAACGTGTTGTTAAGGATATTTTGCCAGCCCATCCCCCCAATGCGCGGCAATTAGGGACTTTTACACACAGAATCGACGTGATACCTAGCTGCCTACACTAAGCCTGTGTAAAGTGAAATTCGGGTGATTCGGTTTTGAATTCGTCAACAATGTGACGACCTGTAAACATAATAAAGTTCAGGCAAAACCGGGAGGGGCTGACAAAACTGTCCATGAGTTGGCAGGTAATTCGTCAGCAGTCAGAATTGGAGGTGTGTCGTTTGGCGTTTCGTCTGACACATAAATTGGGGCTGAAAAGCAGCGTTGCGCGTGCAAGCATGACGATTGCTGTGTGGACTGCTGTCTCTGGCGGCATCGCCGTTTGGCAGAACGTTGCCACGCCCACCGACCAATCGCGCCAAATCGTTGAAAAACAGTTCACAACTGAACAGGCGCAGGCGCAAGCTATTGCTCGCGCCATTGATCTTGACCAACGCGCCTCAACCATTGCTGACCAGAAACGCCGTTTGGACTTGCTGGTAAGCGAGGACCCCGCCGCCCCGCCTATTTTGGAACGTCATATGATCCTGCAAATGCTGGGTCAGGCATCAGACAGTGGCTATACTGGGTATGCCTCTATTGGTGGTCCGTTAATCGCCGAACAATCAACCGTTACACCGCGCCCCCATTGGCTGCCAGCCGCTGACCAGTTAGCTGCCGGACCGTCCGTGATGGAAGCAGGCCCCACCGATCTTACGCAGCAAGCCATGCTTGATCAGGATATTGAGCAGATTGAGGCGTTGTTCGGCCCCGTTACAACCGCCAATAAAACCGGCGCGAAACAGGCCATGTCATGGCAGTTTGATCGCAATGTCGATATTGCAGGCAACCTTGATCAGGTCGAGGCCAATCAGGCAGACGCTCTTATTTGGCTGCACGAAGTTATCGAAACCGCGATCAAGGCACGCCGTGCCATTCTGGCCAAAACAGGCCTTTCCAAAGAAGCCGTGTTCGCTGATGCCTCCGGCCTCGACAACAGCCCCGTTGGCGAAAATGTAAATACACGACAGGTCGGCGGCCCGCTTCTGGATGCCGCGACAGATACCGCGCCCATGAACTCTACGGTTTTGGCAGCAGAACCTGTGCGCAATTGGAATGCAGGCACAGCCTTGGCCGACAATGAAAAGGCGCTGGCTGAATTGGCTGCGCTGAATGATATTTTGATGGCCCTGCCCATTCGCTTTCCAACTGTTGAAAATCGCGTTTGGACGTCCAGCCATTATGGCTATCGTCGTGATGCCTTTACCAAACACCGCGCGTTTCATTCCGGTATGGATTTCGCAGGTCAACGCGGCGTGCCCGTCAAGGCAACGGCCGAAGGTATTGTTGTTCACGCAGGCCCCAAAGGGGCCTATGGCAATTTGGTTGCCATCAGTCACGGTTATGGGCTGAAGACACGTTATGCCCATTTGTCACGCGTAGATGTTAAAGTTGGCGATCTTGTTGCTGTTGGCACACCGCTGGGTGCCATTGGCACCACAGGCCGCAGCACAGGCAATCACCTTCATTATGAAGTGTGGTATGGCCGGAACAGCCGCGACCCCCGCCCGTTCATTGATGCTGGTCGCGATCTGGCCGCCCTTGTTAAGGGTGAAGCATCGGTTGCTGCCAAGTAATTCCCACTATTGGCAAAGCCAACCATCAAGATTGCCACCTATTGGAAAAAACGCCGCCTATTTGGCCTTCGGCGCATAGGGGTTCTTGCCACCGCGGAAGAACAGGCGGATAGGCACACCATCAATCCCGAACCGTTCGCGCAGACTATTGATCATATAGCGTTTGTAGCTGTCCGATAAATCATCAGGCTTGCTGACAAAAGCCACAAAGGTCGGCGGTCGTGTGCGCACCTGTGTCATATACCGAATTTTGATCCGGCGGCCCGACGGCGCGGGCGGCGGATGGCGGGTGATTGCCTCCTCCAGCCAGCGGTTAAGCGCGGATGTACCAATACGGCTGCACCATTGCTGTTCCACCCACAATACCGCGGGGATCAACCGTTCAATCCCCTTGCCAGTTAACGCTGACAGGGTGACCATGGGCACGCCCTTGATCTGGGGCAAAAGCTCACCCAGCTTCAAACGCATTTCATGCAAGGTTGCTTGCTTGTCCTCGACCAAATCCCATTTGTTCAGGGCCATAATCAGCCCGCGCCCTTCACGCGCCACCAGATCAGCAATGTGCAGATCCTGCTTTTCAAACGGCATGGTCGCATCCATCATCACGATGACAATTTCTGCAAAGCGCACAGCGCGCAAACCATCTGCGACGGACAATTTTTCAATCTTTGATTTTACCCGGGCTCGTTTGCGCATCCCGGCGGTATCAAACAGCTTCAGATTGCGCCGTTCGGGCATCTGCGTGTGATCACGGAAAGGTTTGCTGCCTTCATTCTTTTGCCATTCCCATTCCACTGAAATGGAATCGCGGGTAATTCCAGCCTCAGGCCCGGTCAACAATCGATCGTCACCGATCACCTTGTTGATCAGTGTGGACTTGCCCGCATTTGGGCGGCCAACGATGGCAATGCGTAACGGCTTGTCATACTGCAACCCTGCCAAGGCAACGTCGCTGCCGTCTTCTGCCAACAAAAACTCATCGACAGGCAAATCAATGTCATTGTCTTCTTCCAACGCCTCTTCACGGGCATTGGCAAAGGGCAACAGCATTTCGTGCAAATCGCCCATGCCTTCGCCATGTTCGGCAGACAACGCGATGGGGTCACCAAGGCCAAGACCATAACTTTCGTAAAACCCAGGCTCCCCCGCCTTACCTTCGCTTTTATTCGCGACAAGGATCGTCGGAGTTGGACTTTTACGTAGGAGGTCCGCGAAGAAGGCGTCCAATGGCGTGACACCCGCACGGGCGTCAATCAGGAACAAACACACATCGGATTCTTCAATCGCCTGTTCTGTTTGGCGACGCATTCGTGCTTCAAGCCTGTCGTCAGTGGCGTCTTCCAACCCGGCGGTATCAACAACCGTCATGGTCAGGTCCAGCAAGCGGCCCTCGCCCTCACGCCTGTCTCGGGTAACTCCCGGCTGGTCATCGACCAACGCCAAGCGCCGCCCAACCAAGCGATTGAACAGGGTAGATTTACCGACATTGGGCCGGCCAATAATGGCGAGCTTAAAACTCATAACCGCATCCGCGTGCGTGACGGAACCTGATGCTTACCGATAAGCTGTCAGATCACCTTCATCATCAAGAACCAACAACATGCCCTGTGCTACAATCGGTGGCACATAGGTACCGTGGGCGGTGTTGAGTGTACCGAGCTTTGCGCCCGTATAAGGTGACAATGCCACCATTTTGCCTGTGCTTGACGCTACGATCAGCCTGTCACTGCCCAAAACGGGGCCAGACCACACGATCAGGCCATCCTGATCTGCTGGGTCTTCCCACCGTTCCAGACCTGTAACCCAACGTACGCGCCCATCTGACCAGTTCAAACAAACCACTTCAGCTTCTGATGTCACGACATACACATAGTCGCCAGCAATCCAGGGTGTCTGGGTGGCTGCAATGTTACGTGTCCACACGCGCTCCCCGGTTGTCAGGTCAATCGATACCATTCGGCCTGAATGGCTGACAGCGAACACACGGCCACGGTCAATGACCGGACGCCCGGCAATATCAGACAAGGTTGATAGTGACGTCAAACGCCCCGTACGTGTCAGGATATCCTGCCATGCCACACGGCCATTTTGCACCCGAATTGCCACCAACTCACCAGAGGTGAACGGCGCAACAAGCGTGTCGTCCTGAACCGCAGGGCTTGAATTACCCAACAATCCGGCACCTTCAACAATCACCTGATGATCCCATATCGTATCACCGGTTTTGGCGTCGAGTGCGAATAACTGGTTATCATGGGTAATCACAAACACACGGCCATCAGCGGCGCTGGGCGCTGCGCGGAACGGCAGTTTGAAATCATGTTCCCAAACCAGCTGTGCCCGCATCGGGTCAATGGCAACAACGCGCCCCAATCCTGTGCTGACAAATAGCAAACCATTGTCATAAGCCAGACCGCCACCGAAATTCTCATCGGCCTGCTCTCCCTTACGGGACAAGTTCATCGTCCAATAGATTGAGCCGTCTTCAAGATCCAGCGCTGAAACACGCCCTTCGGCATCCATCGCAAAGACAATTGACCCGACAATAATCGGCGGTGCCAAAAGCTGACCGAAATCCCATGACCCGACACCAATTGTTGCTGACCATTGCTTGCGCAACGGTCCGGGCAATGCCAGATGATGCATCGCATGCGAGGGATAGCCGCCCGCTGTGGGCCACGCATCATTCACATAGGGCGCGGGCAAACTGACCTTCACAGATTGGATGCGGGGGTCAGCCTCAATCTTGCTTTCAAAGGCAAGGACTGAAATACGCTCACCAGTCAATTGCCCCGGTGTCAGTGTCGGTTCTTCATCAGCACAGGCGGTCAGCGCCAGCATACCGGCAAGGGCTGCCCATCCGGCCTTTTTCTTGAACATGTCAAACTTGCTCATCAACATCATTCCGCAGCACTCCCGGCACTGTCATCTTGCGCTGTCGGGGCGGCTTCTTCTGCCGGACCAAGGATCATCAGCATCTCAGCTGCCCGTGCGCGCACGCCCTGGGGCGCTTCGAAATCACCGGCCAGGGAAGCAAACAAATTCCGTGCCTCGCCAATTTCATCATTGCGATAGGCATTAATCGCAGCTGCTTCTGTAGCGGCGTGGCGATAGGGCCGATCATCCCCCAACAAGGGCGCGAGGCGAATAGCGACATCGTCCGAGGAGCCTGTTTCCATCGACGCCAAAGCGGCTTTCAACCCGGCAAGGTCACGCAAAGAACGCGGCAGCCCGGATTTGCCTGCAATGGTATCAAGCAAGGCAATTGCCCCTGCCCGCTCACCTTCATTCAGCAAACTGTCAGCCTTGGCGAACCCAGCCAGGGCGGCATAGCCTGCATGACCGCCATCAACCAGCGCATCATAAGCTGTCAGATCACCTGACGCAGCCGATGCAGCAGCAGCGGCAAAGGCAAACGATGCAGCCTCGTTCTTATTGGCGTTATAGCCCTGCCATAATTGATTACCGAAAGTCGCCACAACAATTGCTACAGCAGCGCCGATCACATAGGCGCCATAACGCTGCCACAGAACCCGCATCTGGTCCTGACGCAGCTCTTCCTCAACCTCTTGAAAAATATCAGACACGTAGAGGCCTCCAAAGCCCAATTTGCCAAAATGCCAAATCAAAAAATGTGAATGCAGCGCCACACGTATCCACGTGGGCGCAGCCTAGTTATTCTTTAAGGATATGGCAGAATCTGGGCGCAGTTGCCAGCCCAAATCACGGGAAAAACACCACAGGCCCGCCTTAGATCGCCTAGTCTTCAGCAACCAAGGACAGCCACGGCACATCTTCAACAGGTTTCGCCGTCGTTTTGGTTGACGCAGGTTCCACCTTATCGCCTTCGCGCATCTTATAGGTATGCTCTTCGGCGGGGAAGCTGCGGTCTTTTACTTCGGCAGCGTAGGTTCCGATCGCTTCATCAATCGTTCCAGCCAAATCAGCGTATTTCTTGACAAATTTCGGCACCCGATCGCCCAAGCCCAACATATCATCCAACACAAGGATTTGCCCGTCACAATTGGCAGACGCGCCAATACCGATTGTCGGGATTTCAAGCTCACGCGTTAGCTTGTCTGCCAGCGGCGCGGCAACCCCCTCAATCACCACAGAAAAGGCCCCTGCCTCCTGCACAGCCAGTGCATCGGCAAGAATATCGCCCCATTCGCTGCGACTGCGACCAGCAGCCTGATAGCCACCGCGAGCGTTCACAGATTGCGGCTGCAACCCGATATGCCCCATGACCGGGATGCCCCGTTCCGTCAGAAAGGCAATCGTATCAGCCATAGACTGACCGCCTTCAAGTTTGATGCCGGTGCATCGTGTCCGCTGCATGATTTCAGCAGCGTTGCGATAGGCAGCTTCCTTGCTTTCTTCATATGACCCAAACGGCATATCAACAATCACACAAGCATTTTCCGTGCCGCGCATCACAGCCTTGCCATGCATAATCATCATATCAAGGGTAACAGGCACAGTGCTGTCCAGGCCGTGAACCACCATACCCAGCGAATCCCCGACCAGAATTAGATCAGCATGGGCGTCCACAAGATGCGCCATCGGTGCTGAATAAGCGGTCAGGCAGACAATTGGATCACCGCCCTTGCGGGCCTTGATCTGCGTGACTGTCTTGCGACGACCAGAGGCTGATTTAGCCTTTTTATCAGTAGGTTGTGCTGACATGTTAAGCGCTCCTCACGCCTTGAATTGGGGGGCATAGCTGCAGTCGAACCAACCAGTTGACCCAGCGTCATGTCGAAACGGCATTTGGCACCCTTGCCTGATCAAATGCAAGGGCAAATGTTGCTATGCAGCAAAATAAATGACGATCGAATGACAGTCCCCTGCGCCCCACAAAACAAGGCGGCAGGGGAAATTGGCAGCCTATTTACCGAACATGGATTTCAGGCTGTCGAATGCTTCTTCTGCATCCTTTACAACCTGCCCTTTTTCGCCATCCACATTCAGACTATTCAGCCCCTGTTCCAGCAGCGCCTTGGGGTCTTTCAACAAATTGTTGAGTTGATTGATGTCGAGCGCCTGCATGGCCCCAAGTGCGCCATTCTGCACCTTGGCCAGCACAATTTGAACAATCTCGCCCGCGTCTGCGCCACCATTTGATTTGCCAATATCAGTCATATGAATACGCGGCAGGCTGGCTGAAATTTCGCCAAGCCCCAACCCTTGAGCAACAACGGCAACCTCACCGCCTTCCAGCAGGAAATCCTCGATAATGAATTTTTGGCTCTCACCTTCGGCTGTTGCGGACTCTCCACCCTCAGCCGTGGCATCGCCATCTGCGCCACCGGTCAGCGCCTCAACATAGGCATTCACATTTTCCATCAAGGCGTCGAAATTGGTCCGCCCGCCCTTTTGAATTTCATAGGTGATGCTAGGTTCGCGAATGGCAATTTTCTTGATGACGATGACGTCTTCGGTCACCGACGCTGTATCGAGCTGCATTTCGATACTGCCTAAGGAAAATGCCTTTTCTGACTCAAACCCTTCGGGGTTATCGACTGACATCCCCTTGATTTGCCCCTCGCCACTTGACGAAACAGACACATCATCAACCTGCACATCTGATTGGGTCATATCCGGCCCATAGGATTCAATCGCATTTTTGATAATTGTATCAAGCCCCGCCAGCAGCACCACTGCTGCGACCACAATCGCAGCAACCAATGCGCCGCCACCGATTAGAATTCCGCGTTTCATAGGTCCACTCCCTTTTTCACGACGAAACAGGCGCGCTTTCCACCGGAAAAGCCACGCCGAATATTCAATTGTGTCAGATCATATGTGCTGGCAATCTTTTAGGCAAAGGGAAAGCCCGATTTGATCTTTACATTTTTCGGATAACACCTATCTGATAGAAGATGAAGAAACACCCATGCGCCCTAAAATGCGCCAAACCTGAACAGGACATGCCATGTCGATCTTGACAAGATTTATGGAATTTCTGGATGCCCGCCCACAGGCGCCGCAGCCGGCGCATGGTTTTGACCGCGTGCAAATTGCTGCCGCCGCCCTGCTGATTGAATTGGCCCGTCAGGACACAAGCTTTGACGACGATGAGCGTCAGACCATTGTCCGCATTGTGCGGGAGCGGTTTGAACTATCGGACGATGATGCTGCGGCCCTGATTGCACAGGCCGCGCATGAGCAGGAAGAGGCGTGGGACGACTGGATGTTTCGTGAGAAAATCCGCAGTGGCTTCCCCCCCGAAGAACGGATCAACATTGTCGAAATGTTGTGGGAGGTCGCCTATGCGGACAATTCACTGGACCCGTTTGAAGCTTCGCTGATTGGCCGTATCGCAGACAGTATCGGCGTAAAACGTGAAGATACAAAAGCCGCCCAAGACCGCATTTCGGCAAAGGCATCAGCCTAAGGCGCTGCCAAAGCCCCTATTTTAGCCCCGCTTTTAATAAGCCTTCTTTGAAGGTTGAGGCATCAACGACCTTACCCATTGAATCTTCAATCCACAGGTCAATCGTATCTGCTGTCACATCGCTGTTCAGCGCCAATGCCTCAGCCAAGGCATCCTCGGCCTCTACCTGACGGCCCTGTTGGGCCAGCGCGGCTGCCAATGCCAGCCATGCCCAAAACATACTACGATTAATCGCAATGACATGACGGCACGCTTCGATGGCCGCGGCAAAGTCCTTTTGCATCAAGTAACAGGTGCTGATCCAATACCACCATAGGAACGCGAGCGAATCACGCGGGGCCAACCGCAATGCCCGCTCCAGCTTGATAACGGCTTCATCCACCCGGCCCAAATTCCGCAAGGCTCGGCCAAGGCCGGCCCACCCGCGTGCGTTTGATGGGTTAAGTTCAATCGACCGTTCCAGAATATCCTCTGCCTCGCCGAAATCCCCCAGACTGGTCAGGACAAAGCCGATAATCGACAACACCAACGAGTCGCTTGAGGAAAAGACACGTGCCGCAGACACAGCGTGGCGGATATCTTCAATATCCTTGGGGTCGAACTTCGCACGATCAAAGCCCAGCTTTTGCACCAGCGTCGCTGCCAACACGGCATGGGCATAGCCAGACTCAGGCTCCTGCTCCACCGCCTTACGGGCCAACGCCTCCGCATTCAATTGCCCTGTATGGTCAGTCCCTGCTACCGATGAAAACGCCAAGACCGACAAGGACCACGCATCCAACCGATCAGGATCAGCGCGGCTGGCGCGTTCCGCCTCAGCCTCTTGCATACGTTCAAAAACCGCCGCCGTGATCTGGGCAACCAGTTCATCTTCCTGCGCATAAAAATCATCAGCGGCAACCGTGTAGCGATTTGACCACAAATGGCGGCCAGACCCGACATCGACCAGCCGGATGATCAGGCGAATGGACTGCGCCCCATCCTGCAACGCGCCTTCACGCAGTGACCCTTCAACCAAATAACGCGCGCCAAGGTCCGACACATGCCCGGTAAACCCCCGGGTTACACGCCCTGCAATCACGTCATAGGATTGAATGGAATCAAGACCGGTTGCGATCTCTTCAGCGACAATAGCAGCCAACCCCTGATAATCCGCCCGCGCTTCAAGTCCCGGCGGGCATTCAGGTGCAAAGACCGCAATCACGGGACGGCCTGCCTGTTCCAGCGCCTCTTCATCGAGGACGCCTTGTCCGCCTTCGCTCTTTTTATTGCGACCGAATTTCGGGGCAAAGACGCTGCCGCCCTCTGGCTTGTCCATCACACCGGTATAGGCGGCCAAATAGGCCGGATGCACCGGCAAGTTACGCGGGTCAACCTTGCTGAGGTCCGGCGCGTTATTCTGACGGAAAATACGCAAGCCAAAACGAGGCATGACAATTGCCACAACGGCAATCATCACCGCTATGCCTTCAAGCACGCCCTCATTGGCATTCAGCCAAAGGCCTAATTGTTCAAGCAGATCACTCAATGGAATCAGCCCCAATCACCACACCACCGAAACTCGTTTCGGCATTAATGTGGGGGTGAAATGGCAAATTCTCAACCCCTTAGGCGAAAATAGGCCCTCAACACGAAATTAGTACAGGCCTATTCCCACTCAATCGTGCCGGGGGGCTTGGACGTGATGTCATAGGTCACGCGGTTAATCCCCTTGACCTGATTAATGATGCGGGTCGCCACGCGGCCAAGAAACTCCATCTCAAACGGATAGAAATCGGCCGTCATGCCATCAGTGCTGGTCACCGCACGCAGGGCGCAGGCATAATCATATGACCGTTCGTCCCCCATCACGCCAACGGTACGAACCGGCAGCAATACGGCAAACGCCTGCCAAATTTCGTCATACAGACCTTCATTGCGGATTTCGTCCAGATAAATTGCATCAGCCTGACGCAAAATATCTGCGCGGTCCTTGGACACTTCGCCGGGAATACGGATCGCAAGGCCCGGCCCCGGGAACGGGTGGCGCCCGACAAACACTTCGGGCAAGCCAAGCTCACGCCCCAGTTCGCGGACCTCGTCCTTGAACAGTTCACGCAAGGGTTCAACCAATTTCAGGTTCATCCGCTCAGGCAAACCGCCCACATTATGATGCGATTTAATAGTAACTGAAGGGCCTCCGGTGAAGGACACGCTTTCAATCACATCCGGGTACAAGGTTCCTTGCGCCAGGAATTGCGCCCCATCGACCTTGCCTGCCTCTTCATCAAATATATCGATGAAGGCTGCCCCGATAATCTTACGCTTGCGTTCAGGGTCTGTGACGCCTTCAAGCTGCCCCATAAAGGTTTCTTCCGCATCAACATGGATCAGCGGAATGTTATAATGTTCCTTGAACAGGCTAACGACCTGTTCCGCTTCGCCCGCACGCAACAAACCGGTGTCAACGAACACACAGGTCAGCTGATCGCCGATGGCTTCGTGGATCAAAACGGCGGTCACAGCAGAATCAACGCCGCCGGATAGGCCACAAATGACCTTGCCATCGCCAACCTGTTCGCGAATACGCGCGATTTCGGTTTCGCGGAATGCTGCCATTGTCCAATCACCGGAACAGCCGGCAACCTTGTGCGTGAAATTGTTCAGCAGGGCCGCGCCTTCCAGCGTATGGACAACCTCAGGGTGGAACTGCACACCGTAAAAGCGTTTTTCATCATTGGCGATTGCTGCAAACGGGGCAGATTTCGTCACGGCGACAGGCCGGAATCCTGCGGGGATATCAATCACACGGTCACCGTGGCTCATCCAAACTTGTTGGGTATCGCCCTTGGACCACAACCCGTCAAACAGCAGACAATCATCCACAATCTCGATATGGGCGCGCCCAAATTCACGATGATCGGCATTTTCAACCCGACCACCCAATTGGTTGACCAAGGTTTGTTCGCCATAGCAAATGCCAAGCACAGGCACGCCCATTTCGAACACTTTTGCAGGCGCACGCGGAGTATCGGCATGGGTCACGCTGGCAGGGCCACCGGACAGAATGATCGCCTTGGGGTCAAACGTTTCCAACGCCTTTTCAGCGCTGTTGAATGGAACAATTTCACAATACACACCGGATTCCCGAACCCGCCGCGCAATCAGCTGGGTCACTTGTGATCCAAAATCAATAATTAGAATTCTGTCGGTCATAGGATTTTCGAACGCATCTTTAAGAAATGAGGAGCCGCTTACTTGTCACTGCTTGCGGAAAGGGCAGCTGCCTCTTCCTCAAGTTTGGCATCGGCATAGTTTTTGACGGCCTTCGACAAGGCCCGATATTGCTGACAGTTTGATGAACAAAGCGTCAAAAGCTTGTCCCTGCGTTTTTTGGCGGCCTCAACATCATCACCTAGCAAATCTACCAAGCCTGCCCAATGCAGGGCATCAAGATTTTGCGGATCAATGTCGAGTGCTGTGCGGAGATATTTTGCGGCCGCCGTGCCATTCCCCATGGCAAGATGGGCGCGGCCAAGATTGGCATGGGTCGCTGACTGGCGCGGATCTGCAAGCATTGCCCGTTCATAGGCCATGCGTGCCTGATCAAGCGCATCAGATTCAAGGGCCATATTCCCCCGATCGAGCCAATAGGACACCAAGCCAAGTTTGTCGTCATTGGGCGCTTCCTGCGCCGTGGCAGGCGCTAAAAACACGCCCAAAACAGGCAGCAGGGCCAACAAGCCAATGCAAAGGATCACGCGTTTCATCATCTCGGTTACCTCCTGCCCTCTTGCTAACATGCACGCCGCAAGCGCGCTATAAAGAACCCATCGGTTTGCGTCAGGTGCGGCATCAACTGCACCGTGCCGGGGATCAGACCTGCGGGCCGTTCCCCGTCAAGCGGCTCCACCGCGAAATCCTTGTTTTCTGCCAAAAACCATTCAATGGCCTGCTCATTCTCGCGCGGCAGGAACGAACAGGTGATATAGGTCAGCGTGCCGCCTGCCTTCACCAAGGGGGCTGCGTCCTGCAAAATACTGCGTTGCAGCCCTGAAAGTTCAGCCAGGCGTTCATCTGTAAAGCGCCAAAGGGTTTCAGGGTTCCGCCGCCATGCCCCGCTACCCGAACAAGGCACGTCAAGCACCACATGATCTGCGCCCTTCATTTGGGCGATCTGGGTCGTCAGCTTTTCAGCATCATCAAAAATCTGAATATTGCGTGCCTTGGCCCGATCAGCCCGGCGGGCCAAACTTTCCAACCGCTTGGGGGCAATATCATGGGCAAAGACCTGCCCCTTCCCACCCAGCAGGGCGGCAATCGCCAATGACTTGCCACCGCCACCGGCGCAATAATCAACAACGGTCTCGCCTGTCTTTGCCGGGATCAGGGACGACGCGATCTGACTGCCCGCATCCTGAATTTCAACCAACCCGGATTTATAAGCTTCGCTGTCTTTCAGGCGGGGCGCATCCTCAAATCGATAGGCATTGGGCAAGCCGGAAATGGCAGCGCCTTTTAATCCACCTTCTTCCAATAAAGACAAAGCCTTATCAGATTTTCCTGAGAGTGTATTTACGCGAATATCAAGCGGCGCACGATCCAACAACGCGCCGATTGCGGCATGCTCTTCGCCCGCAGCACGCACGGTCAATGCGGCGCCAATTTCCTCTGGCAGACCGGTCAGCAAATCGCTGGTGCGGCCTTGTTCCAAAACTTCAAGTTCCCGCGCGCTCAACGGTTCAGGCCCGAACTTACCACCATCAAACAGGGCGGATATGTCCGCAGCCTCCATATCATCAAGCACCAAGCTGCCAAGCATCAAGGCGCGACCATCATAAACGGTCGTTGCCATTAACGAGGCTGCCTGATGGGCATGACGAACAGCGTGATAAATATGGGCCGCAATGGCCCGGCGATCTTTAGAGCCAGCATAACGGTTGGAACGCGCCCAAGATTTCAACGCACGGTCAACCGGTGTCGATTCGACACTAAGTTGGTCTAAAATGGAAATAGCTGCCGCAATGCGGGCTTGTGGGGTCATTTACTGCCCAATCAACCGGATGAGATCGGATAGTTCGGCGGCTCACGCGTGATAGATACGTCATGGACATGACTTTCACGTAAACCCGAACCTGTGATCTTAACGAACTGGGCACGTTCCTGGAACGTCGCAACGCTTTGTGCCCCGGTGTAGCCCATTGCGGCACGCAGGCCACCAACGAGCTGATGCAAGATCTTGTTGACCGGGCCTTTATATGGCACGCGTCCCTCGATCCCCTCAGGCACCAACTTCAGGCTGTCGGTCACTTCTTCCTGGAAATAGCGGTCAGCAGACCCGCGGGCCATCGCCCCAACGGATCCCATGCCGCGATATGATTTGTAGGAACGGCCCTGATACAGGAAGACTTCCCCCGGGCTTTCATCTGTTCCGGCAAGGAGCGAGCCGATCATGGCGCAATCAGCGCCAGCAGCCAATGCCTTGGCAAAATCGCCGGAAAATTTGATACCGCCATCGGCGATCACGGGCACACCATCCTTGCGGGCCTCTGCTGCCACATCCATCACGGCGGTCAGCTGGGGCACGCCCACACCGGCCACAATACGCGTTGTGCAAATTGATCCAGGACCAATCCCAACCTTGATGGCGTCTGCGCCCGCGTCGATCAGCGCACGGGCCGCCTCTGCCGTGGCGACATTCCCGGCGATAACATCGACCGTACTTGAAAGACGCTTAACCTCTGCCACCGCATCAATCACACGCTGTGAATGGCCGTGGGCTGTATCAACAACCAGTACATCCACGCCAGCCTCAATCAATGCTGCGGACCGGGCCAACCCTTCCTCCCCCACTGACGTCGCAGCACCAACCCGCAGGCGGCCTTGCGCATCCTTCATGGCATTGGGGTTCAGCTTGGCCTTTTCAATATCTTTTACGGTGATCAAGCCAACGCAACGATAGGCGTCATCAACAACCAACAACTTTTCAATCCGGTGATGATGCAACAATGCCTTTGCCTGTTCCATATCAACATTGTCGTTGACGGTAATCAGACCATCCTTGGTCATCAGGTTTGAGACCGGCTCGTTCGGGTTGGCGGCAAAACGCACGTCGCGGTTGGTCAGAATACCAACCAGCGTGTCATCAGTGGCGACAACGGGAATGCCCGAAATCCGATGCGCCTGCATCAGGTTCAACGCTTCTTCCAACGTGGCGTCAGGGCCGATCGTAACCGGATTGACGACCATGCCGCTTTCGAATTTTTTGACCTGCTTGACCTGTTCGGCCTGCACATCAATATCGAGATTTTTATGGATAATGCCGATACCGCCTGCTTGCGCCATCGCAATGGCCAAATTGGCTTCGGTCACCGTATCCATAGCGGACGAAATCAGAGGGATGCCAAGTCGCAAATTCCGGGTCAGACGTGTTCCCACATCGACCTGTCCGGGCAGGACATTCGACGCCCGCGGTTTGAGTAGGACATCATCAAATGTCAGGGCTTCTTTAATTTCCACGGGACACCCTCCAGCCAGCGATTTGGCGGCGGACTATGCCACGATTCTTTAGGATGTCAACTGTATGGCGCCTGCTTTGCCACTTATGCGTCAATCCGTCAGCCACCCTTGAATCCCTGGGCCACAAGATACATTTCCGCCGAATCCGCGCGCGAGGCGGCGGGCTTCACATGTTTCACGGTTTTGAAATTCTGCTTCAACAACATCAGCAGGTCATGGTCGGCCCCGCCTTGTAGAATTTTGCAGAAAAATGCACCATCCGGGCTTAACACCTCAACTGCAAAATAAAGCGCCGCTTCACACAATCCCATTATGCGCAAATGGTCGGTCTGCCTGTGACCTGTTGCAAAAGCCGCCATATCAGACATGACAACATCAACCGGCCCACCGGCCATGTCCTTCAAAATATCGGGCGCTGTGTCGTCCATAAAGTCCAGACAGATCAGTTCCACATCTGGAATAGGCTCAATCTCTTGAAAATCTATCCCGATGACCTTGCCTTCAGGGCCAACCCGTTTTTTGGCAACCTGACACCAACCGCCGGGGGCCGCGCCCAGATCAATAACGGTTTGACCGCGCTGCAAAAAGCCGTGTTTGTCATCCATTTCAAGCAGTTTGAAAGCGGCGCGTGATCGAAAGCCTTCGGCTTTTGCCCGTTGTACATAGGGGTCGTTCAGCTGACGTTCCAACCAACGGGTAGAGGATATGCGCCGCCCCTTGGCGGTTTTCACCTTTACCTTAAGGGCGCGTTCCCCACGGCCTGAGGAGCCTTTGGGCTTGCTGCCCCGGCCACCCCCGCCATTACTTGATCCACCTTTGGTCATTGTTCAGCCTTTTGTGGCGATGTCCCGCCATTTCCATTATTCCGGTTGCCTGATCTGCGGCGACGCCGATTGCGGTGGCCACGATTACGGCGCGATCCGCGACTGCGGCCAGCCTTATCGGCATCATCCATCAGTTGCAGCAGCATACCCTCTCTTAGGCCCCTGTCTGCAACGCGCATCTTTTCATGCGGCCAAGCATCGCTAATCGCCTCAAGAATGGCGCAGCCTGCCACCACTAAATCGCCGCGTTCCTTACCAATACAAGGTTGAGCCACGCGTTGCTCATAGGTCATTTTCGCCAGCTTGTGGGAAATCAGCAAGACATCCTCGCGCTTCATCCACAATCCATCAACTTTTGCCCGATCATAACGTGGCAGGCCGAGATAAATCCCCGCCAATGTCGTCACAGTGCCTGACGTGCCCAACACCTGAATACGCGACAAGGGCACATCCGCCCCCCCATCAACCGCAGCGTATTTCTCAGCAAACGCCGCCATGCGCCCTTCGACGTCGGCAATCATGCGATTGTAGCCATCAAGCGTCACATCATGGCCGCCGAATGCCTCTGCCAAAGTCACAACGCCGATTTCAAGCGATGTCCAGTCAATGATTTTGGGCGGCATTGACGACACATCCAGCCAAATCATCTCGGTAGAGCCACCGCCAATATCGAACACGATGGCTCGGTCCACATCCTTATCGATCAGGGGCAAACAGCCAGACACGGCCAACCGCGCCTCCTGTTCAGGCGAAATGATTTCCAGATCAATGCCGGTTTCCCGCTTCACACGATCCCGAAACTCTTGCCCATTGGTCGCCAGTCTGCACGCCTGTGTGGCAATTGACCATGAACTTGTCACCCGGCGACGGCGCATCTTGTCTGCACATATTTTCAGCGCATCGATGGCGCGCACCATTGCAGCATCTGACAACCGACCAGTTTGACCAACCCCTTCACCCAACCGGACGATACGTGAAAAAGCATCAATCACGCGAAACCCATCGCCTTCCGGTTCTGCAACCAAAAGACGGCAGTTATTCGTTCCCAGGTCGATGACCCCATAGACATGATCAAAGCGATTGCGCGCTTTTGATCTGGCCGCTCCACCCTTACCCGGCTTTTGGCCTGACCGTCGCTTGTCCTGTCGCGACCGATCATTTGACCTACCGGGCCTGGAACGGCCCTGCGGCGGACGGGATTCCCCCTCACGGGCATGTGGCCCCTGCGCACCGCTATCATCTTTGGCCGGTCGATCCTGCGGGGTCTCAGGCTCCTGCGCCTTGGCATCTTGTGCCTGTGGCGCGGCCTCCCCCACGGGTCCGGCAGATGACTTGTTGCGGCGGCGTCCTCCGCGGCGTCTACGGCGTCGGCGGCGTCCCTCTTGCGGGGCCGCGTCCGAAACCTCAGACACGCGATTTCCTTTCAAATATGGGCTGATCGGCACTGCCATCGCCCGCTGTTACTCTTCACCGATCAGTTTAACGATTAATCCCATCATGACAAACCATTCTTGATCCAATTCCGGTCGCCGCCCGTATTTTGTGTGATTGAAGGGAGTTGACGATGTCACGCGCAATCTATGTTTTCGGAAATGACCTGAGGCTTACTGACAATCTGGACCTGACGCGGGCCTGCGATGGCGTCGATCAAGTGATCCCGGTCGTCATTCAAGCCACCGTGCGCAACACTGCCACCGCAGCTGACTGGTGGCGCGGCCAAAGCCTGAAGGCGCTTTGTGACCAGTTTGCCGAATTGGGGTCTCGCCTTGTGGTCACAACGGATGAACAGCTGGATCACCTCGCCAAGCACCTCAATGCCGCGCACATTTATAAGGCGCAATCAAGCAATCTGATTCACGACCCTAAAACCATTCTCAAGGCTGACGGGGCGCCCTATCGGGTTTTCACCCCTTTTTACAGGCAATGGCGCGCCAGATTGGACGAAACACTCTCGCGGCCCCTGCCAGCCCCATCGAAGCTGGCATTTGCCCCCAAAAGCGAACTTGATGAGCTTTGTGGCAAGCTAGACACGCCCGAACCGCATTGGTCCCACCGCCTTTTCGACCATTGGCAGGGCCAACCCGGCGAATCTGGGGCGCAGGCGCAATTGGTAACATTTCTGGATAATCACATACGCACCTATAAAGCTGATCGCGATATGTTGACAAAAACCGCCACATCACAGCTTTCTGCATCGCTGCGCCACGGCGATATATCGCCCCGACAGATCATCTATGCCAGTCATTTGGCGGCCCCCGACGACAGCACCAACGAACCATTTATTCGCCAGATCGCATGGCGCGAATTTGCCGCCTATGTCCTGCATCACTTTCCGCACACTGCGACACAATCAATGAAGCCTGCCTTTGAAAACTTTCCCTGGCGGGATGGCCTGGAAGCCGATCATGATTTCGATCAGTGGTGCAAGGGCCAAACGGGACAAGACCTTGTGGACGCCGCCATGCAGGAGCTTTGGCAAACCGGCACAATGCATAATCGCGCCCGCATGATAACCGCGTCTTATCTAACCAAAAATTTGGGCATTGCATGGCAACGTGGCGCCGGATGGTTCGCGCATACATTGGTCGATGCAGACACCGCCAACAACAGCCTTGGCTGGCAATGGGTGGCAGGATGCGGCACAGATGCTGCCCCCTATTTCCGCATATTCAATCCAGCAACACAGGCAAGTAAATTTGACCCAGATGGCACCTACCGCGCCCGTTGGCTGGGGCCAGGTTGGCAATCACGGTCAGTGACGCCGCTGGTTGATTTGAGAATCAGCCGCGCACAAGCGCTGGCCCGTTATGACGATATGAAAGCTGCCTAATTCGCCTCAGGCACGGCAGTGTTGTTTTCGTCGGGCATTGGCGCCTCAACTGTCGTAAGACAATAGGCTGGCACGCCGGGAAACTGGGTCGATTCATTCTCGGCATAGGGCGCATAGTTCGCCACAAGCCCCGCACGGCTATTCAACGCAGGGTCGCTGAACGGTGCGCCATACGATGCGTTGCGGTCCTGCAACCTATCGATATTGGCCTGACGACGTGCCTCGATCGCAGCGTAATGACTTTTCAGTTTTGAAAGCTCCCGCTGCTTTTGCAACACGGCTTCACGATCCGCCAAGGGCACGTCGGCAGGCAGGGCTGCAAGTTCAGCATCCACAGCCTCAACACACGCCGTCAACGTGCGTTGTAATGCTTCGCGCTCCTCACCGGTTTGATATTTCGGGCGGCCGGCTGTGCCCCGTTTTGAGGGAGAGCGCGCCGCCTCAACCGCCATTGCTTCACGCGCCTTCACATCATCTTGGGTTTCTGCCGTATCAACGCCCGTTGCACATGCGGATAAACCGGCGACCATCGCAACAGCACCGATCAACTTCAGGCCAGTTATAGTCATTTCACGCTCCCTTAATGTGCGACATGCTTGATGTAAGGCATGGATAAGATAACAGCATGGCGAACAAGCAAGGCAAACTCAATCCCACCACACATAATTGTGATCTTTATACTGGTAAATCAGGCGAAACTATGCCGAATTGCACGAAACCACTATTGCACTTCAAATTAACCAATAAGGCGCCCAATAATGCTGACCCTTTATTTCTGTCCGACACCCAATTGCCAAAAAGTTACCATAATGTTGAAGGCGATTAATGCCGCCTTTGACACACACAAAATCGATATTCTGGCCGGTGATCAGAATGAACCTGACTTTGTTGCCATCTGCCCAAACAAAAAGGTGCCCGTACTGGTCGATCCTGACTTTACAGGTTTGGACGGCAAGCCACTGGTGATCTGGGAATCCGGCGCAATCCTGATTCACCTCGCTGAAAAATCTGGCCAGTATTTATCTGCCGATCCAGCGATCCGGGCAGAGACCCTGAAATGGGTTATGTGGCAGATGAGTTATCTGGGCCCGATGATGGGACAGCTGCATCACTTTGTTATGTATGCGCCCGAAGAAGTGCCCTATGCTATTGACCGCTATATGAGCGAGGTTCACCGCCTGCGCGCCTTGCTAAATGATACGCTTGAAACTCGTGCCTTTATCGCTGGCGACGAGATGAGCATCGCAGACTTTGCCATTTACCCGTGGGTCAAGCTGTTCGGCATGCGGTATGAACCTGACCGCCCCTTACCCCATATGGAGGCATGGTTCACGCGTATGGAAGAATATGCCTTTGTCACCGAAGGGCTGTTCCATCAGGTCGATACAATCCGGCCCGAAGTTGTCGGCAACGCCCCCATTACAGATGAGCATCGCAATGCGCTGTTCGCCTCCTATCAGGCAAAAAGGCAGGACTAGGTCTTCAGGCGCGGAACCGATCCACAAGAACGGCATGCGGATCCAGCCCAAAATTCAGAATATCTTGCGGCACCTGCCCCTTGAGCGCGAGCCCCGCACAGGCGCGCGCCAAGGCAGGCCCCATCTGAATGCCATAACCGCCCTGCCCGGCCATCCAAATGAAGGATGCATTGTCAGGGTCAGGCCCGATCACGGGTGACCGATCCGGCGCAAAGCTGCGCAGGCCCGCCCACTTGTGCGCGATGTGCCTGATGTCCAGCAGTGTCGCCTGCATGACCCGGTCAGCACAGATCGCCACATCCAGCTCATCGGGTGCCACATCATGGGCATCCATCGGGGTTTCATCGCAGGGGCTTGCCAGAATTTTGCCCGCCTCTGGTTTGAAATAAAATTCGTCGTCAACATCAAGCAATAAGGGCCACTCACCCGGCTGCTGCGCGCCTTCTGCCCCATCCGTCACCATGTCAAAAATCATCGCCGTGCGGCGCATAGGCTGAATGCCGACGGGCTTTACTCCCGCCAATGCAGCCACCTTGTCAGCCCAAGCCCCTGCAGCATTGGCCAAATTGCCCGCACGATAGGAGCTTCCTCCGGCAGTCAGATGCCAGGTGCCGTCTTCGTCAAACTGCGCTGTTGTCAAAGGTGCATTCACAACCAGCGTTGCACCGGACGACTTGGCCTGACGCAAATAATTGCCGTGTATCTCATTCACATCCAAATTTGCCGAATAAGGCTCATACACCGCCCCGGCAACATATGACGGATCGAGCGCCGGGACCATTTGGCAGGCAGCCGCCACATCAAGTGTGCTGACATCATCAATATCCTGCCGCAACGCGGCCTCATGCACTTTTAATCGCGCAAGCTGATCTTCCCGCGCAATGAACAGGCACCCCACCGCAGGGCCGATCATTGGGTTATTGTCAAAGCCCGTTTGCGGATTGAAATAAAAGTCCTGTGATGCGGTTGTCAGCGCCCGTACAGCGTGGTTGCCATAACCACGGGCATACATCGCCGCGGACCGCCCAGTTGTATGAAACGCGGGACGATCCTCCTGCTCCAAAATCAGGACAGAGGCGCCAGCCTGTGACAACTCATAGGCAATTGAAACACCGCCAATACCGGCACCGATCACCGCATAATCATATAAGGGCTGGGTCATCAATCAGTGTCAGATTGTGAATTCAGGCAACGGGTCAAGGCCGTGCAAACGATAGGATGTGGTCAGCGTATTGCAAAGCAGACACGCAATGGTCATCGGGCCAATACCGCCCGGTACAGGCGTGATTGCACTGGCGACAGCGGCAGCCTCAGCATAGGCGACGTCACCGACCAGACGGGTCTTGCCATCGCCACGTTCGGGCGCGGCAATACGGTTGATCCCCACATCAAGCACCAACGCGCCGGGCTTGACCCAATCACCGCGAACCATTTCTTCACGACCAACAGCGGCAACCAGAATATCGGCCTGCCGACAAATCGCCGGCAAATCCTGTGTCCGGGAATGGGCAATCGTCACCGTACAATTTTCACGCAGAAACAATTGCGCAATCGGCTTACCGACAAGGTTGGACCGCCCCACGATAACCGCATGTTTGCCTGACAAATCGCCAAAATGATCACGGGCCAACATCAAGGTGCCCAAGGGTGTACAAGGAGCCATCGCCGCAAAGCCGCTGGCAAGGCGCCCCGCATTAATCGGATGCAGGCCATCAACATCTTTATCAGGGGCAATCGCCTCAATCACGGCTTCTTGGGAAACGTGATCAGGAACCGGGAATTGCACCAAAATGCCATGCACATCTGGATTCTCGTTCAGTTCCTGTACCAGCGCCAAAATCGCGGCCTGGGAGGTTGTATCCGGCAAGCGAAATTCCAAGGAGTTCATCCCGACTTCTTTTGTCTGCTTGCCCTTTGATGTCACATAAACATCACTGGCAGGATCATCACCAACCAAAACCACAGCAAGCCCCGGCGTAAAGCCGTGCTTTTCTTTGGTTGCCGATACGGCGGCCGCAAGTTTAGAGCGTAAATTGGCAGCAAACAGCTTGCCATCAATACGAATTGCGGATTGTGAGTCTGTCATGTCCATAAAGCCCAATTTGTGCGGGATTTTCAGACTTTTCTTACTCCTCTCGTTTGAGTCTGCAAACCCCCAATTTCCCGTTAACCAACAGGCTGACAAAATTCGCGCACATTTTTCTTTTCATGGCACTGAAAACTCGGTTAGATTGTACGGGCATAAAAAATTATGCATCTAGGGGAGTCGGGGATGATTAAAGGCATGGCTGAAACCAGCGATGTCTTTCTTGTTTCCGATTAGGTGGACAACATTACGGGGGATTCTACGCATGCGTATTGATTTGCGTCATGGGCTGCTTGGCCTTGCTGTTGCGACAGCGCTGTCTTCAGGGACAATTCTATATCATTCACCTGCCTACGCGCAGGATGATCTGGACTTTTTAGCCGACGATGGTGCCGACGACGGCGATCTGTTTGGTGAAGACACCAGCGCCGCAGAAGATGAAGAAATGTTGTTCGAGGATTTTGACTCTGACGATGACGAGCTTCTGTTTGACGAATTCGACTCTGACGAAGCTGCCGAAGAAAGCGCCGACGTCGGCGATTTTGAAATGGCGATGGCTGAGGACG
Source organism: Hyphomicrobiales bacterium (assembly GCA_006844605.1). Classification (GTDB taxonomy): domain Bacteria; phylum Pseudomonadota; class Alphaproteobacteria; order SPJN01; family SPJN01; genus SPJN01. The sequence goes on from SPJN01000029.1 coordinate 57,564, forward strand.
ATCCGGCTGCCGACGACAGCTCAGAAACCGCGCAAGCCCCCGCTGGCAATGACGATGACATGGCAATGGCCGAGGAAGAGCCCGCCGCATCCGACCCTGCCCCGGCCGAACAAGAAACTGCCGCTGCACAACCAGCCCCTGCAGAAGAGGAAGAGGTGCTTGTCTTTGAGGACGAGCCCGCCCCTACTGCTGAGGCATCGGCAACTGCCGCAGCTGACGCCGGCGCTGTAGATGCTGACGCAGAAGCAAGCGCTAGCGCCCCTGCCCCAAAACCGCGTCGGGCCCAGCTTGACGAAATTATCGTGACCGCCCAGAAGCGCGCGCAGGACGTGCAGGACGTGCCGCTATCGGTGACCGCTATCGGCGGCGAAGCGATCAAAGAAAAGAACATGTCGGACCTGAATGATGTTGCGGGTCACGCCCCGAACCTCAGCATCTTGGCAACACCAACCTTCAACTTCATTTATATGCGCGGCGTTGGCTCTGACTACAATCGCGGGTTTGAACAATCCGTCGGCATTATCATTGATGAAGTGTTCTATGGCCGCCCGTCTTACGTTTCAAACGGCCTGCTCGACCTGGCAGCGGTTGAAGTGTTGCGCGGCCCGCAAGGCACCCTGTATGGCAAGAACTCAGCCGCCGGCGCGCTGCACCTGAAGACCGCCACACCGGAACCGGAATGGTCAATTGATGGTGACGCGCTTTATGGCTCCAACAAGCATCATCGCATTCGCCTCGCTGGTGGCGGTCCGCTGCTGAACGACAAGCTTTCATTCCGCTTGGCCTTTCTGGATGAAGAGCAGGAAGGTGATATTGAAAACACTTCCGCTGATGGTCGGCTGGAGCGCAACTTGGACAACCAGAATTTTCGCGCGAAAGTGAAATGGGACATCACACCCGAACTTTACGCACAGTTCACAGCCAACTATTCAACAGTGGATCAACAAGGGTCTGGTACGCAGTTGACATTGGCCCGTCCTCGCCATTTGGCCGCCTATCAAGTGTTCGATCCGCAAACACAGGCTGACGTCTTTGATGACAAAACCCATCAGGATGCGGAAGGCTTTGTGGAACGTGAGGTCATGGACTTCACCGCCAAGGTTGAATGGGACATTGGTGAAAACACACTTACCAGCATCACCAACTATGCTGAGTTTGATGAATTGGTATTTTTCGACGCTGACTTCTCGCCCATTCCGTTTATCACTTTGGACAATAACGAATTTTATGACCAATTCAGTCAGGAATTCCGTTGGACATCAGCACCGGGTGATTTTGAATGGATCGGTGGCCTGTTCCTTTACCAGAACAATATTTTGGCAACCTATGACGTTGATGCTTTCGCGACACTAGAAGAAGTATTGGCCCTAACAGGTGAAGGTGAAATCATTGCCTTTAACGCGGTTAATTCTGACCCGGCCCAACGTCGTGCCTTTCTGGAACAAACAAATGGCGATTTGGGTGCTGCGGTATCAGTCCCTGCCGCGCAGTTGATGAAAGCGCGCGTTGATGCACTGGGCACACCGTTGCTTGAACGGTCAGCAACCATTTTCGATCAGAAGACAACCTCTTATGCCTTATTCGGGCAGGCCACCGGCCATATGACCGACATTTGGTCAATCACCGTTGGCTTACGTCTTGGTTATGAAAAGAAAGAACTGTTCGCCGATCACATCCTGACCAACTTTGACCCCACAGGTCTGGGGACAGGTGGCGGCCCGGGTGTTGAAGGCAACGGCAACCCGATCGACACACAAGGTAACCCGCAGGAAAACTTCACTCCCGGCGGCGCAACAACCTTCCCCGTCATTCAGGGCGGCAACACAGACTTCACCGCCACGCGTGAACGTGAAGAGTGGAACATTGCCCCGAAAGTATCGACCCAGGTCAACTGGACCGATGACATCATGACCTATCTGACCTTCGCGCAGGGTTATAAGTCTGGTGGCTTCAACGCCCAACCCCTGAATGCAGGGCAGTTGGAGTATGAGGAGGAAATTTCCTATGCATATGAAGCTGGCATCAAATCCGAATGGTTGGAAGGCGCAGCGCGGCTGAATATTTCAGCCTTTTACACCAAGTTCGATGACATTCAGGTGTCAGCCTTTAACGGCGTCAGCTTTGTTGTGAAGAACGCTGCCAGCGCCACCATTCAGGGGCTTGAGTGGGAAGCCATGTTCGTTCCGTTCATGGGGCTGTTCCTGACAGCGAATGGTGCCTTTACTGACGGGACCTATGATGACTTCACTGAGGGGCCCTGTAGCGCCGAATCAGGCGAAGACGCACCGTGTGACCTTACCGGTAGAACACTGAACAACATTCCAGAGGTACAGGTCACACTGAATGCGACGTTTGATGATCAGATATTCAATCTGCCATTCCGTGTTCATGCCGGTTGGACTGCGGTTTATGCGTCTGAATCATTCCTGACCCGCGACCTTGACCCCATTGATGTGCGCAATGCCTATTGGACCCACGGCGCCCGTGTCGGCATTCGTGGTCTGGACGAAAACTGGCACATTATGGGTTTCATCACCAATGTATTGGACGTTCAGGAGCTGGCTGGCAACAATGACGTGCCGACATTCCGAGGCTCTCACTTCGGTGGTCGTATTCCGACAACAGAATTCGAAATCGAAGCACGCTACCAGTTCTAGTCCACTGAAATAGTTTAGATTTAGGGCCCTGCCATTGGTGGGGCCTTTTTCTATTGTCGTGCGACCAGCCGTCCCTTGAACAGGCCCATTTTGTGATTGAGGTCACCTGGTGGTTAGGCTAGTGTCCGCGCACTAATGAGGCGCATCAAATGCCCCTCCATGGCATCGGCACCCGTAGCTCAGCTGGATAGAGCGCTGCCCTCCGAAGGCAGAGGTCAGAGGTTCGAATCCTCTCGGGTGCGCCATTTTCTCAAAATATTTCAAATAGTTATCATGGCCCCTCTTGCGGCGCTTGATCCTCAAGGACACCTAGCAATCATATAGCAAGCACGACAGGAAGTTTGGCCGCCCTTCATCATTTTTTGAAACAGACGATTAACCGCAACTCAGTTCGCGTAGAGAGTTTGTTGCATCTGACGGAAAGCGCCCTTGATTGCATCAAGTCCGCCCAGCTTAGCCTTCCCTTCACTCACGCTGCCATAGCGGGCGGTCAGAAATGTTCCGAGCTTCTTGGTCGCGAGTTCACTTTCTCCGCGCTCTTCATAGGCTCCAAGGATTGCCAGGAGCAGTTCCTTTGTTTCATGGTCGGTGTCCGCCATGCCGTCAGATCGCACATTATCGGCGCGTTCGTGACGCGTCTTAGGCGTGCTGGTGAATAGGATATAACTTAGGACATCGAACAGATCGCTGTCGGAGGCGTCGACAAGTCTTTGGATGTCATCAAGGCGGTCCGTGTCATAACCGCGATCAGAAAGCTGCTGTAAGAAGCGCTCGCGATTCTCAGGATCACTCCACACTGACCGCAACTGATCTTCATCCGCCACAAGGCCGGACAAGTCTCCAAAGAGGCGCTCCAAAAACTCAGCCGCCGAAATGGGCTTCCCCTCTGGGCTCCAGTATGTTGTTGACGCAATAAACTGAATATTTCTTGCCTTACCATCAGACAACCTCACAACGACTTTTTCTCGTGGGGGGTCTTCTGGGCCGTCATCATCGCCGCCTGATGGATCATCTGGTTCCGGCTCTGGGCCATCAACTGGCGGACGTGGTTTAGTCGGCTCCTCAGGCTCTAAAGGCTCGCCATCCCATTCGGGATCGCTGAAATTTTCGTGCGCCTTTACAAAATCCCAGATCGTGAAGAAGTCTTTGCGCTCGTATGTTCGCGTGCCACGCCCGATAATTTGCTTGAATTCGATCATCGAGCGGATGGGGCGCATCAGAACGATATGGCGGATGTTGCGCGCATCCACGCCCGTTGAGAGCTTCTGCGAGGTGGTCAGGATTGTCGGAATGGTCTTGTCGTTATCCTGGAAGTCGCGGAGGTGTTGCTCGCCGACCGCGCCATCATCGGCAGTCACGCGGTGGCAATAGTTCGGATTGGTGCTGTCCTTCACTTGGTTGATCAGGTCACGCACCAAGGCTGCATGGTCCTGCGTGGCGCAGAAGACCAGCGTCTTCTGCCGCTGATCGATCAGGCCCATGAATTCCTTCACACGGCTCAGCTCACGCTCTTTGATGATGATGCGCGTGTTGAAATCGCCTTCAGTGAAGGTCTCGCCGACTTCAACGTCACCAACGACCAACTCATCCTCGGGATTATAGACGTAGGCGTCGATGGTGCTGGCCATTTGGCACACCTTGAACGGCGTCAGGAAGCCATCTTCGATCCCGTCACGCAGGGCGTAGGTGTAGACCGGCTCACCGAAATAGGCGTAGGTGTCGGCGTTGTGCTTGCGCTTCGGCGTAGCCGTTAGGCCAAGCTGGGCGGCTGGCTCGAAATACTCAAGCAAACGCCGCCATTCGCTCTCGTCCTTCGCCCCGCCACGGTGGCATTCGTCGATCACGATGAAGTCGAAGAAGTCGGGCGCGTACTGTGTATAAACGGGTTCGCCTTCGCCCGTCATGAAGGTCTGGAAGATCGTGAAAAACAGACTGGCATTCTTTGGGGGCTTGCCACGGTTCTTGCGGATCGTGTCGGGATCAATCCGCGTTACGGCATCGTTCGGGAAAGCGGAAAAGGCGTTGTAAGCTTGATCGGCAAGGATATTGCGGTCGGCAAGGAACAGGATACGCGGGCGTCGTGTGGGTTCGCCTGAGAGGTTCCACTTTGCTTGGAACAGCTTCCACGCGATCTGGAACGCGATGGAGGTCTTGCCCGTACCGGTTGCGAGGGTCAGCAGGATGCGGCGGTCGCCCTTGGCTACGGCCTCAAGCGCTGCGTTTACAGCGTTGTGCTGGTAATAACGCAGCTCCCACTTGCCACCATCAGTCTCGAAATCCACGGCTCCGAAGCTTTCGCGCCAGTCGTTGTGATCCTCGAAGGTGCGATCCCATAGCTCATCGGGCGTTGGGAAGGGCAAGTCCATGTCGCCCTCGGCCCCGTTCGCCATGTCGATCTGATACCAGTTCAAACCGTTGGAGGCATAGGCATATCGTGTGCCAAGGCGGGTGGCATAATCCTTAGCTTGGCCAACGCCGTTGCGATGGCTGAGGCCTGCGCGCTTGGCTTCCAACACAGCGAGCTTCTGGCCCTTGTGGATCAGCACATAGTCGGCAGACAGCCCTTTGCCGCGCGTGCCGCCAGACTGGATGCGCCCAGGACAGATAACTTCACGGCGCACTTTCGAGCCGTTTTTACCCCAGCCCGCCGCCGCAAGGACGGGGTCTATGCGCTCGGCGCGGGTATCGGCTTCGGTTTCGTCGTGAATGCTCATTTCTCTAGTCTAGGTCTTGATTTGGGAAATTCAATCTTCGTCCAGCCTCTAAGTTGCGGACCATATTATCAACTGCAATCTCAATAAACTCAGCTAAGTGAAATGAAGCTGTACCGCCAGACATGCCCACTTGATGCTTGTTCACAATTGAGATCAATGTATTGGCCAAGGCAACCACATCATCTTCGGAAAGCGGGTAATCTGAATAAACGTTTTCGGGTTGATCGAGGTACTCTTTATCCTTATGCGCAAAGAATTTGTTTCGGCGGCCAACAATGGAATCAATGCAGGGCTTGTGTGAATCAAGCTCGATCTCTTGGCTTTTGAGGAGTTGTTCGTTCAGTGGCTCACACGATTTCCAAGTGATCTGGCGGCGATTGGAATTGCAGAAATTAATAAAAGTCCTGATGTCGTAACCGGATTTATCAAAGAACTTGGCGAGTGTCAGATGTACATCTTGTTCTAGAGACTGGATCAGATAATACAGCAGGGGTTCAATTTTCCAAAGTCGGTCTCCGTAATCGCGGTGTTTTTTCAGAAAGCTCTGATACATCTGCAATTTGCCGATCAACCCATCTTGATCGGTTCCATGCAGAAGGCTGCCGTATCTCTTAACCCGGCGCTCATATTGCTCCTGTGTGGTTTCGGTCATGATAGCTCGCCCGCAAAGGCTTTCTGCAAAAGGGATCGGCGGCAGTCGTCGATGTCTTGCACTTTCTGGGAATACGATTCCGAAAGTTCGTTAGAACCATTCTTCACAATCAACAACCGCTCAACCATCTCAGCTTGTGTTTCAATATCAGGTAGCGGGAACTTGAAATCCTTTATCTGAGTCGGGCTGATGTGCGGAACGCCCGTACCAGTTTGAATGGAGAGCACATAACGTTCAAAAGATTTACTGCCGATCAGCATCTCTAGAAAATGTGTATCAAGCGAGGGTAAACAACGTAGCCTTGCAACTCGTTGCACAAGCAGGCTGGGGACGTCAGCATCGGTTAGTACCGCATATTTGATACCTGCCTTTATCCACGTGCGGTCCATCGCAATCAAAACGTCGTCAGCACAAAGCTGGAATTTCTCATAGGCCTCACAGTCTTCGATAGGCCAATATTTGGCACCCTCCCATCGCACTGCTCCGGGAATGATATTGTCCCCTCGCATAAGTCGCATCGCGCTTTGATCTTCGGTGTAACCTTTACTCTTGAAGGCGAACCCAGCCAGCAAATCTATGTGCTCTCCAAGGCTGGTTTCATTAGAATTTCCAACGGCTTCGAGTTCGGCTTCCAGAGAGTTCTCAAATAGTTTCCGCGCGTTTTGGAGGTTAGCTTCGGCGTGGGCGCGGGCACGGGCCAGACCCTCGAAGGCCTCATCCAGAACCGCAACAATCCGCTGTTGTTCTTCAAGCGGCGGGAGCGGGATGGGAATTTTCCCGAGGTTCTTGCGGCTGATGCGACGGCGCGTTGTACCCGTGCAAACATCATCCACATTCCGCAAGTATTCCGAGGACAGAGAATAGTAGACGAAGAAGCGAGTATCAATTTTTGTTTCATCTGGTCTGATCACAGTGCAATCGACGGCTGTGATCATCTTGTCGCCAGTCTCGGGAATGATACATGCCCGCCCGACGGGATCAGGCAACCTTGAAACTAGACAATCCCCTGGCAGCACTTCGAAACAGTTCAAGCGGTCGAATGTCTCGTCGTCTATCCAACGTGCCTTGTCGCGCCGATCCTTGAAGGCTCCTTCGCCCACGTTGCCAGTTTGCACAAGGCGTATGCCCTCCGACGCCTGATCTTTCGTTTCAATCCAGTTTCCATCAGTGAAAACCTTCGAAACGCTTGCCAGTTCGGCGGTTGCCCATTTCTGATCCGTGGCGTCCTTCACAGCATCCCCCGAATGTCTTCGAGGATTTGCGCTGTCTCTGCATCTCGCTCCAGCATGTCGGCGATGATCTCTTCGGGACTGCGCAGCGCCTCGGCTTCGGGCGCGTTCGGATTTTTGACCGACAGATCGTAGGTGTCCTCGTCCAGATCGGCGCGGTTCACGATCCAGCTTTGCGGCCCGTTCGGGCGGGTGCGTTGTAGCTCGACGAACTCCGCCAGATCGTCGTCATTCAGTGGATTGGTCTTGCCAAGACTGCGACCTGGGTCGAGCTGGTAATACCAGATGTCCCGTGTCGGTGCTCCTTTCTCGAAAAACAGCACGACGGTCTTCACGCCCGCGCCCTGGAAGGTGCCCTGCGGGCAATCAAGGATGGAGTGCAACTCCGCCGCCTCTAGCAATTCCTTGCGCAGAGCGACTGAGGCGTTGTCGGTGTTGCTGAGGAAGGTGTTTTTGATGACCACGGCGGCGCGTCCGCCTGCCTTCAGCTTGCGGATGAAGTGTTGCAGGAACAGGTAGGCCGTCTCGCCCGTTCGGATGGGAAAGTTCTGCTGCACCTCGCTCCGCTCGCCGCCGCCGAAGGGGGGATTGGCGAGGATGACGTCGTGGCGGTCCTTTTCCTGTATATCCATCACGTTCTCATTGAGCGTGTTGGAGTGGATCAGGTTCGGAGCTTCGATCCCGTGCAGGACCATGTTCATGATGCCGATGACGTAGGCGAGGCCCTTCTTCTCCTGTCCGTAGAAGGTTTTGGTTTGCAGCGTCTCGTATTCGGATGCTGAGAGTTTGTCGGTGCGCATGTAGTCGTAGGCTTCGCAGAGGAAGCCTGCCGAGCCGACCGCGCCGTCATAGATTGTTTCGCCAATCTTTGGGGCTGTTACCTTGATCATGGCGCGGATGAGCGGGCGCGGCGTGTAGTATTCGCCCCCATTTCGGCCCGCATTGCCCATGCGGCGGATGCGGGTTTCATAAAGCTGGGAAAGCTCATGCCGTTCGGCCTGCGTGTTGAATGAAAGCCCGTCTATGGCTTCGAGTACGTCACGCAGGATGTAGCCGGAGCGGAATTTGTTGCGTAGCTCGGTAAATACTTCGCCGATCTTGTATTGGATTGTTTGTGGGCTGGGAGCGGATTGACGGAAGGATGCGAGGTAGGGAAACAGCTCCTGATCGACGAAGTTGATCAGATCATCGCCGATGCGGGCGGAGTTGTGGTCGAATTCGCCGTCAATTTTGGGAGCCGCCCATTTATCCCAGCGATAGTCGCCTGCGATGATGGGGATGTAGTCTTCGCCATCAAGCTCGGCGCGATCTGCGCGCTCGGTTTCGAGGTCGTGAAGATACTTCAGGAACAGAACCCAAGATGTCTGCTCCACATAGTCTAATTCGTTTGCAACACCTTCTTCCGCGCGAAGGTCTCGTTCAATTTTGTTAAACGCGTTTTCGTACAATGTTTTCGTCTGCCCAATTGATCAAATTTTTCACAACCTTAGCAGGCACAGCAATCATGCACATCGAAAAAATGATATATTTCAGCCTTACGTGGGGAAAATCTGGGAAACTGCATGCTCAGCATTGAAACCTGAGGAGACTTATTGTCGGTAGCCAGTGCTGTCCCTATAATGTTGCCACCGCTTCCTTTGAGCCTCCGCGATCCTAGCCCTTCCCTCAGCCGTTTTTGGTCCCGTGCTCATGCCCCCGTGGAACTTGCAGCGTTTCTTGCCAGGAACGGGCTTACACCTGCAAGGCGTGCCTTTTCGGGTCATAGCTCCGCATTTCAGCTTTCTGGCTTTCGCATCAGTTCGCCAGTTCGAGCCTGCCTCACCTAAAGCGCACCCCCTCTCACAGCCCAAGGGACACTCCCCTATCATTCTCGCACAATATTTTGCCAAATCCTAAAACCCCATGACACGCGCGCACGCGCGCGTATGACTACGGAAATACCTTCCCATAAGGTTGACCAGCACTAAGACCCCATGACGCGCGCGCATTAGGTGCCCAAAAACCAACCGGTTATGCCTAGTATTCGGCTCCAGCCACCCTCACAAGCGGCAGCCGATTTGCCCTTGCCCAAGCCTCAAGCTCTGATCTCTTAAAGAAATATGTGCCATCAGTTCGACTGTGCCTAACAAGGCCTAGCTGTGACAGGGTGCTTTGCTGTTTCAACGCATCAATTGGCAAGCCCAAGTATTGAGCCGTTTCGTAGGTGGTTAGGTCTTCATACTGCATTACATATCCAGTCATGCTTTTAGGTGATGTTTTGAAATTGAAGGCATAGGGAGACAGTCCCCGCGTAAATGCAGGGCTGTCCCGCGCCATTGCCAATTGGATGCTTCTCGGAGCCAGTCCATCAACGTCAGGCTCCCCGATTGCTCAATGCCAAGCTCAGGGATAGGTAGCAACTTCCAACCAACGGTTTCCCGCGCATTCAGGCTGGCGAGCGGGCTTCTACCATTAGGGCTGCCCTTGGACTGTGCTCGCGTCCCACAGTAGTCCTTAAGCCAAGCGCGCTGCCGTCTGTAAACCGACCACGCAAGGCGCAATAGTCAATTAGTTTCTGCTGTCGAATTAAAACGCCGCGCATTCAGCCATGCTTCAAGGTCTGCGCGGTCATAGACAACCGAGCGCCCTAGCTTCAGAAAGGCGGGGCCATCACCTGTCAGGCGATATTTGTCCAAGGTTGATTTTGACAAGCCGCAATAGGCTGCTGCATCGGCAGTACGCATGCGGATTGACTTTTTTGCGATTAGTTCCATCGGAAACTCCATGCACTTTGACGTGTCATGGGAACCCTGCAGGACAGGAAGTGTGTTGCGCAAAATATTTCTTTACGCAACACCTGAGTGTTTATTTTTCGTTTATCACGATACGCCAGCCAATCGGCACAAAATCGTAAAACGATGTTAGCTCCCTAATACGTAGAAATTCCTCGTTGTATCCCCCATCGTCAGAATTGTACACGCCAGACACAGGGCTTTTGTTCAACCTTGAAATACTGGACGGCTCTACTCCTAATTCTCTAGAGGCCTCACGAACGCCAATATTCGGCCTGCGCCTGCGCAGTTCGCGGTAATGGTCTGCTAAGTCTGTTTTCCTTTTATCTGGATGACGATGGCTGCATCCCATCAGATAATATACCGCATCAATTAACTCCATTGGCGGTGTCGCACGATGGTAATGGCAATCTTCTAGAATATTGTACGCCCATGCGCTCATTATACTTTTCGGCGCGACCAGCCCCCGCCGTTCAATACTACGCTCACCAGAAGCCTCAGCAATTCTATATCTTTCGATTTCGCTCAGTAGGAACACTCCATAGTACTTTGCTCCCCTATAACATTCTCTAGCGTTTATTGCCGCTCCTGTCGTCACGTCCCATAAAGTGCGAAATATGTGATCATACAATTCGATGTAATTGACCTTACTCATAGCCCCTATCCTTTCGACTTTTGGGAATTGTGTCTATGAGGTGCACAGTAGAGGTTTCTGAAATTGCTGCGTTGATTGCCCCTGAAATAGAATTGGCAGCCACCCGAGCCGGATCATCGGCAATGTGTGCGTATCTAGCAGTTGTTTTGGGGTCCGCATGCCCCAAGAGTTTGCCGACCATCTGCAACCCCATGCCTGCACTAGCGCCAACACTGGCAAACGAGTGGCGAAGATCGTGCAACCTCACATCATCCAATTTGGCAAGTTTTCTGATCCGCACCCATGCTTTTGGCAGGCCGACATAGTGCCCAGCAGATTTAAGGCTAGGAAAGACATAATCGCTCCCCTCTACTTCGGCAATTTCATCCAAAACCTTCAAAGCAGGAGCGCCTAGCAAAACAACCTTTTGACCTGTTTTGGAATCTTTCAAACGCAAACAACCATGTTCGAAATCGACTTCATCCCAGCGCAACGCCAAAACCTCCGACTTGCGGCACCCAGTAAGTAACAAAAGCCTAATGGCCTGAATCGCATAAGGATGCTCCCCGTCTTTTTCTGCCTTTACCAGCGCCTCACCAAGCCTGTTGAGCTCCGCAATGCTCAAATACCGCTCATTTCGTTTATCAGGGTATCTTTGCACCCCTTGCGCTGGATTACTGGGTATTATGCCCGCTGAGACAGCGTAGCTCAGAATGCCCCCCAAAAGGCCCACAGTGCGCGTTGCAGTGCCTTTACCGCCTTTCACACGGGCAAGCCCGTGTTTACCTGTTTTGACCTTCGTAGCAGTCTTTCCGTTGGCGACATCACTCATAAAACGGCGAATGTCATTGGCTGTCAGGTCTTTCACTCGCTTGTTGCCAATCAAAGGCTTGATATGCCGTTCTATTCGCCCTTTGTCGGTAGCAATGGTGCTTGCCTTTTTGGTTTCGCACCCCTCCGCTAGGTAAAGGTCGCAAAGCTGAGAAACAGTAAATGCCTGCCGCTCACTTGATTTGTCACTTTGCGGGTCCAGACCATCCGCCACGTCGCCCAAAATCGAAAGCGCTTTGTTTCTGGCTTTGTCGGCTGTCCATGGGGCACCATGCTTGCCGATTGTATAACGCCTTGTTGGGCTACCTCTCCCACCTGTCCGATACTGAACGATATAGACCTTGCTCCCCGCTGGCGTGACTTTCAGGCCAAACCCTTTTAGCTCACTGTCCCAAATGAATTGGTCTTTCTCGGCGGCCTTCAGACCGTTGACTGTACGGGTGTTTATTTTCGTAGCCATTCCTGCCCCTGTCTGCTCCAGCAATCACCTAGCAATCACTTTCAGGCATAATACAGGAAACGACAGGAAACAGAATAGGCAATTAGTGGCTTATTTCTGCGGAATATAAAACAACTGGAACCTTGGTGTTTTTCAGGTATCCGCCCTCCGAAGGCAGAGGTCACAGGTTCGAATCCTGTCGGGTGCACCATATTTCGTTTAAAAATCAATACATTATGAATGCGTTGCTTTTGTAAGCTATGCGCTGTGACCATTTTGTGTCCACTATGTGACCACGTCAAATTTGCCAATTTGAATCAGCTCTGATTTTGACTACTGCCTTGAAATGCACAACAGTGTAATGGTCACAAATTTTGACGCCAGGCACTTGGCGATTGACCTAGCTTCGCCAATCGAACCCCTTGCCCTTTTTGCTTATCACTTGGCGTGAAGACAACGCCCGCCCCTTCAAGCACTTCGATTATCTTTTCTCCGCTTGATGACCTTTTGGGTAACGGCCCATCCCTAGCCTCTAATCGTCTTATTGTTGCGATTGAGACGCCTGAGAGTTCAACCAACTCATCTTGAGACATCCTTACAAGTGCTCTAGCAGCCCTGATTTGCTCAGAAAACACCTCAAATTCCGGCATGGCCTACAAAAAGGCAAAATAAATTGCCTTTCCCCCTTGCAATACAAAATATAAGTGATATATTTATATCACTAAAGCGATCACTTTATAGGTCGCTAAACTAAACAAACAATAGGAGCAATTGAGATGAATGTCCAGCACACATACCTAACCACAGATGAACTAGCGGCCCGCATCAAGTATGATCCACGTACTATCCGAAACTCACTTAAAGATTCAGTATTGATCGAAGGCATCCATTACATCCGCCCCTTTGGCGGTCGGAAGATTCTCTACATCTGGGAACAGATTGAACAAGACATGGCATCTTGCGCCCCTGCCATGCTTCCAATGGCAACCGCTTAAGGAACCACGTTATGGCTTCAATTACTAAGCGCGGCGACATGCTTCACGTCGACTTCAGATACAAGAAGCAGAGATGTCGTGAAGCTACAGGCCTCACCGACACACCTCAGCACCGCAGGCGCCTGCAGACCATTCTGAAGCGCCTTGAAGCTGAGATTGTTCTGGGCACTTTTGACTATGGCAAGTACTTCCCGAACAGCCCTCGTGCTGAAGAATTCCGGAAACTCGATCAGCGGGCGGCAGCATTGAATGCAGATACGCCCCTCTTCTCAGACTTTGCCCAAGTATGGATGGAAGAGAAGAAAGTCGAATGGCGGCGATCCTATATTGATACAACGACAATCAACTTCGAGAAGTATCTGCTTCCCCGTTTTGGTGGTGTACCCGTCAATGCAATCAATAAAGCAGACATACTGAAGTTTCGAGCAAGTATTGCCGCCGTGAATCCAGAAACCGGCAAGCAACTGTCTGCAACGCGGGTCAACCATATCATGACACCCTTGAGGATGGTGATGACAGAAGCCGCCAGTCGATATGACTTCGTAAATCCATATCAAGGTATCAAACCATTAAAGGTCCCCCGTATTGAGGTTCAACCATTCAGCCTTGATGAGGTTCGGGCTATCATTGATACCGTGCGTCCTGATTATAAGAACTACTACACCGTACGCTTCTTCACCGGATTGCGCTCCAGCGAGATTGACGGACTGCCATGGCAAAATGTCGACTTTGAACGGCGGGAGCTATTGATCCACCAGGCCTATGTCCAAGGGCGTATCGTTCCCACCAAGACGGATGGTTCATTCCGCGCAGTGCAGATGAACCAATTGGTCTTTGAAGCCCTACAGAACCAGCACAAGGCTACGAGCGACTTGTCAGACTTTGTCTTCTGCACCAGCAAAGGCGAGCCACTGCAGAACAGCAACGTCACAAAGCGTGTCTGGTATCCCCTACTCCGGCATCTAGGCCTTCGGGCCCGCCGTCCCTACCAAACACGGCACACAGCAGCCACGCTGTGGCTGGCAGCAGGTGAATCCCCTGAATGGATTGCCCGCCAGATGGGCCACACCACAACAGAAATGCTATTCAAGGTCTATTCCCGCTATGTCCCTAATCTGACCCGTCAGGATGGATCAGCATTTGATCGCCTGCTCGCCAAAGAGTTCGGTCAGGCATTGCCCATCGATAGCGCTGGTCAAGAGCCAGACAATAGAACTGCAAACACCTCTTCCCCACGCTCAGCCGATTAACTCAAGTTCTAAGGAGCCCCCAATGAGCAGTCCCCACCACTCAATCAAACCGCCTTTTGGCCATGAACCACGCCATAAAGTTCTGCGTTATCTTGATCGGCGCGACATTCGCCTCTCCAGAAACCAGTCTGTTGGATCCGCCATTGTCATTGATGTTGGCACAACAGGCCTGTCACACCAGTTCGATTATGTAACCGAACTTGGCTGGGTGGAAATTGCCTATGATAGCTGGCATCAGATTTGTGGGTTCTATGGCCCCTATGTTCACAGGGGCATATTTCCCGGCACCCTGAACCTTGTATCCGATTGTGGTCAATCAGTTGGTTCTACCCACCCAGAAGTTCAGACCTTTCTTGAGCGGGTAGACCAGTGTGGCTTGATCATCAGCCACAATAATGGGTTTGACCGCGTCATGCTGGAAAAGGCTATGCCTGCCCTTGCCAATACAAGGGCCAAATGGGCTTGTACCCTACGTGATCTCGACTGGCGCTCCGTCGGCAGCTTGGATAATCGCCTATGCGACCTGCTTGATCATTATGGTGCCTGTCATAATCGTCATGACACAGAAGATGATGTGATTGCCTTGACCTGGTTGCTGGGACGGTGCTGGCCCGAGGCCCAGACCAACCCTTTCCCTTATCCCAAGCTGTCCATCGCCGGCAGCGACGGCCCTACCCACCAACAGCAGGTCACCAACCTCTCTATGCTGATCCGCAAGGCTGAAGAACAGGCGCAGGGCTTGATGAACAACGGCAATACCTCCTCTCAGTCTCACAGACAGACGCCATCATTCGGCGTGATGGACTTTTAGTCCAGACTGATAAACCCCCAATCCCCCCCCAAAAAAGCCAAAACAGGAAGGAACCCCCCATGTCCCCCACATTCACAACAGACAATCAAAAGCCCTCTATAATCATTGAGTTTCCGGGTTCAAACGCCCGCCGAAGCGGCAAACTATCCA
>SPJN01000018.1 GCA_006844605.1 Hyphomicrobiales bacterium
AGAAGGAGTTGAATTTTTAAGGCTTTTGGTTGGTATTATGGTGAAGACAAAGGCAGTTTTAGCCGCGATAGCGGCATGTGTGATGACCCTTAGTGCGGCAACGTCCGCCGCTACTGCTGAGGTTGAGGGGCAGAAACCGCAGACCGTGCATGGCCTGTCCTTGTTCGGTACCCCTGCCTATGAGCCTGGGTTTGAGCGTTTTTCCTATGTTAACCCCAGCGCGCCTAAGCGCGGCACGTTGAAACTGGGTGCCGTCGGCACGTTTGACAGCCTGAATGGATATATTCTGAAGGGACGTCCCGCCGCTGGGGTCGGGCTGATCCACGACACGCTGTTGACGCAAAGCCTTGATGAACCTGCCAGTGAATATGGCCTAATCGCCACGTCCGTCACCGTACCTGGTGATTATGGCTGGGTCGAATTTGAGATTAATCCCGCCGCACGCTTTCACGATGGCAAACCGATAACCGCCCATGACGTTGTGTGGAGCTTTGAGGCGCTGAAAACAAAGGGCGCGCCATTTTATCGTTATTATTATGCCAACGTCACAAAGGCCGAGATATTGTCGGATTATCGGGTCCGGTTCAGTTTTGACAGCGTCGGTAACCGGGAGTTGCCGCAAATCATGGGCCAGCTGCCCATCCTTGCCAGCCATTATTGGCAGGATCGAAATTTTGAAGCAACAACGCTTGAGCCGCCTGTGGGGTCCGGCCCCTATCGCGTGGCGGAGGCTGTGCCAGGCCGGTCCGTTACCTATCAGCGTGTGCGTGATTATTGGGGTGCCGACCTGAATGTGAATGTTGGGCGGCACAATTTTGATCGCATTTCATTTGAATATTTCCGCGATGACAGCGTGGCGCTTGAGGCATTCAAGGCCGGCACCTTTGATTTGCGAACCGAGAATACTGCTAAGAACTGGGCAACTGCCTATACCGGCCCTGCGGTGGAACAGGGGCTGATCCGCCTTGATCTGCTTGAAACCAAACGGGGCGAGGGGATGCAAGGCTTTGTCATGAATACCCGCCGCGCGAAATTTGCTGATCGGCGCGTGCGGCAGGCGCTGACATTGGCGTTTGATTTTGAATGGACCAACAAGACACTGTTTTATGGCCAGTACACGCGCACAGATTCTTTCTTTGAGGGGAGCGAGCTTGCGTCATCTGGTCTGCCAGACGGTGATGAGCTGGCCTTGCTGGAACCGTTTCGTGATCAATTGCCCGAAAGCGTATTTACCTCCCCCTTTATTTTGCCGGTGACAGACGGTAGCGGCAACAATCGCAAACACCTACGCAAGGCATCACGCCTGTTGCGCGAGGCTGGATGGCGTGTCGCCAAAGACACGGGAATGTTGACCCATACGGAAACGGGCGAGGAGATGACGATTGAGTTCTTGCTCGTCTCACCATCATTCGAACGTATCGTTGCCCATTATCGTCAATCGCTGGAAAAGCTAGGTATTAAGGTTGGCGTGCGCATCGTCGATGTTTCGCAATATCAGAACAGGCTGGACCAGTTTGATTTTGATGTTGTCACCGGCAGCTTCCGACAAAGCTTGTCGCCGGGAAATGAGCAACGTGATTTCTGGGGCTCAGAAGCAGCTGCCCGCAATGGTAGCCGCAATATTATCGGTATCGCAGACCCAGTTGTTGATGCGTTGATTGACAAGATTATTTTCGCACCGGATCGTCAGGCATTGGTGACCGCCACCCGCGCGCTTGATCGGGTATTGTTGCACGGTCACTATTTGGTGCCGCAATGGCATGTGCGTGGGTCTCGCCTTGCCCGTTGGGACAGGTTCGGGTTGCCCGATCCGTTGCCTGATTATGGGTTGGGTATTTTGGATGTGTGGTGGTTCGATGCTGATCGCCCTGCTGCAAAACACTCACTGAATGCGGCTGAATAAATGCGGCTGGCTCGCTCAGCACTGGTCGCGTGCGCGCTTATGTTGGCACCGGCTGGCATTGCCTCATCTGATGATGGGGCCCCGTGGCGTCACGGCCTATCCAGTTTTGGTGACCTGAAATACCAGCAGGATTTTTCCCATTTTGATTTCGTCAACCCGGCCGCCCCGGTTGGTGGTGCGTTGGCGACAATGGGAACGTCAGCGCAAAACGGCTTTGATTCCTTGAACGCCTATATCATGAAGGGTGTGCCTGCAAACGGGTTTGTCGGCGGTGAAAGCGAACCCATGCTGGTTTTTGACAGCCTAATGGTGCGCGCCGGGGATGAACCTGATGCTGTGTACGGTTTGGCGGCAGAAGCTGCACGTCTTGACCCTGAACGGCGCTTTGTTGAGTTTCGTCTGCGCCCGGAGGCGCGGTTTGCCGATGGCACGCCACTGCAGGCACGCGATGTGGTGCGCAGTTTTGAATTGTTGTCCACACAGGGCGACCCTGTTTTGCGCCTTGCGCTGCGTGATGTAACCAAGGCTGTGGCACTTGACCCATTAACTGTGCGGTATGAATTTAAGGGCGAGGAACGCCGTGACCTTGCCCTGCGTGTGGCGCAACTTCCAATATTTTCCGCTGACTATTATGCCGCCCACGACTTTGCCAAAACTACGTTGGCGCCGCCCTTGGGGTCTGGCCCCTATCGGGTGAAGCAGGTTGAACCGGGCCGCTACATCACGTTTGAGCGGCGTGATGATTATTGGGGCTGGGCATTGCCCGTCAATCGGGGGCGCTTCAATTTCAAAACCATTCGCTTTGACTATTTCCGTGACCGTTCCGTCGCGTTTGAGGCTTTCAAGTCTGGCGATTATCGCCTGCGGGAGGAATTTACCTCAAAAACATGGTCGGTCGAATATGACTTTCCCGCCATGCGCGATGGGCGTGTGAAAAAGTTTTCGCTGATTGATGCCAACCCGTCAGGTTTGCAGGCATGGTTCATCAATACGCGCCGCGACAGGTTCAAGGATATACGGGTGCGTCAGGCGTTGGATCTGGCCTTTGACTTTCAATGGACCAACAAGACGCTGTTTTACGACCAGTACGAGCGGACGGATTCCATCTTTGAAAACTCATCCCTGCAGGCCAAGGATGGTCCCCCCGCTGGTGCGGTCGCTGATTTGCTGAAATCATTTGGTGATCAGGTGCCCGCCGCTGTTTGGCAGGGCCGCTTTGCACCGCCTGCAACGGATGGGTCGGGCCGTGACCGCAAAAATTTACGGCAGGCGCAAAAATTGTTGGATGCCGCTGGTCTGAAGATAGTCGATGGTGTGCGGCTGACCAAGAAGGGTGAGCCGTTCACGATTGAGTTTTTGATGTTTGAACCGAGTTTTGAGCGCATTGTGTTGCCCTATATCAGGCGGCTGGAACGGCTGGGCATTCAAGGCAAGGTCAGACAGGTAGACATCGCCCAGTTTGAAGCCCGGCGTGAAACATTTGATTATGACGTGATGATCGCCCGGTTTGTCATGAACAATACACCGGGCACTGAATTGGCGCCGCTATTCAGCAGTGCTGCCGCGATCATGCCGGGCAGTCGAAACCTGTCAGCCATAAGTGATCCTGTGATTGATGCGCTGATCACCCATATCGCGTCTGCAAAATCACGGGATGATCTTGTGATCGCATCACGCGCGCTTGATCGTGTGGTCATGGCAGGGCATTATTTCGTCACCCACTGGTATAAGGGGCGTCACGATATTGCCATGTGGGATGATTTTGATCGTCCCTCGATCAAGCCGCTATATCAACGCGGTATTCTTGAAACTTGGTGGCATAAACAGGCTGTGCAGGAGGCAACGACACCGCAATGACAAGCTATATTCTGCGGCGTCTGCTTTTGATGATCCCGACGATATTCGGGATCATGGTCATTAATTTTGGCATCGTTCAATTCGCGCCCGGTGGCCCGGTTGAAAGGGTATTGGCGCAAATTCAGGGCATTGATGTGGATGCAACCGCCCGTATCAGCGGCGGCGGTGGCGAAGTTGGTATCGGTGGTGCCAATAATTTTGACCTGTCACAAAGCGGCAGCGGCGGCAGTGGCCCAAGCGGTCAGTATCGCGGCGCGCAGGGGCTTGATCCCGAATTCGTGGCGGATATTGAACGGCAGTTCGGCTTTGACAAGCCTGCCCATGAACGGTTCATCCAAATGATCGGCAGTTATCTGCGCTTTGATTTCGGGGAAAGCTATTTTCGCGATGTCGCCGTGTTGGATTTGATATTGGAAAAAATGCCGGTATCGATCAGTTTGGGATTGTGGACGACCCTGCTGACCTATCTTATTTCCATTCCGCTTGGTATCGCCAAGGCGAACAGGGACGGGCAGGCATTCGATGTGTGGACATCGGGGTTGATTATTATCGGCTATGCCATTCCCGGATTTTTGTTCGCTGTTTTGTTGATCGTTGTGTTCGCGGGCGGCAGCTATCTTGATTGGTTCCCGTTACGTGGTTTGACGTCTGACAATTTTGACGAATTAAGCTGGGGCGGACAATTGCTGGACTATTTGTGGCATATGGTTTTGCCGGTTGCCGCCATGACGATTTCGGGTTTTGCGACGACGACATTGCTGACCAAGAACAGCTTTTTGGATGAAATTAAAAAACATTACGTCACGACGGCCCGCGCCAAGGGTTTGACAGAACGACAGGTGCTTTACGGGCATGTTTTCCGCAATGCGATGCTGATTGTTATCTCAGGCTTTCCCGGCGCCTTTGTGGGAATATTTTTCACAGGCTCGCTTTTGATCGAAACGATTTTCTCGCTCGACGGATTGGGGTTGCTGGGATTTGAAAGTGTGATCAATCGTGATTACCCGGTTGTATTTGCGACGCTGTTTATTTTCTCGCTTATGGGTTTGGTCCTCAGCCTATTGTCTGATTTGACCTATATGTGGATTGACCCGCGCATTGATTTTGAATCGCGGGAGAATTAGGCCGATGCGTGGAATGACCCTTTCCCCCCTGAATCAACGACGGGTTGTCAATTTTAAGGCGAACCGGCGTGGATGGGTATCGCTTTGGCTGTTCACAATATTGTTTGTGTTGAGCCTGTTTGCGGAATTTATTGCCAACGATAAACCAATCCTGATTCTATCTGACGAAGGGACATATTGGCCCGTTTTGATCAGCTATCCTGAAACAGCGTTTGGCGGCGATTTTGAAACGGAGGCGGATTATCGCGATCCGTTTGTGGCAGAGTTGATTGCCGACAAGAACGGCACGATGATTTGGCCATTAATCCGTTTTCACTATGACACGATCAATTATGATCTTGATGGCCCCGCCCCATCGCCGCCCACTGCGGAAAACTGGTTGGGAACAGATGATCAGGGTCGTGATGTCATGGCGCGGATTATTTATGGCTTTCGTCTGTCTGTCCTGTTCGGGTTGGTGCTGACTATTTTGTCCAGCGTTGTTGGCATTGCTGCGGGGGCTGTACAGGGCTATTTCGGCGGTTTGACTGATCTGTTGTTTCAACGATTTATCGAGATTTGGACGTCAATCCCACAGCTTTATATTCTGATCATTTTGGCCGCTGTGATTGAGCCTAGCTTTTGGATATTGCTCGGCATTTTGTTGCTGTTTTCTTGGGTGTCACTTGTTGGTGTGGTGCGTGCTGAGTTTTTGCGTGCGCGTAATTTGGATTATGTGCGTGCCGCACAGGCATTGGGCGTTGGCAACCCCACCATCATGCTGCGCCATATGTTACCCAACGCGATGGTGGCGACATTGACCTTTATGCCGTTTATTTTGAACGGGTCGATCGCAACGCTGACCTCGCTCGATTTCTTGGGATTTGGTTTGCCCCCCGGCTCCCCGTCGCTGGGTGAGTTGTTGGCGCAAGGCAAATCAAATCTGCATGCGCCATGGTTGGGCTTTAGCGCCTTTTTCGTTGTTGCGATTATGTTGAGCTTGCTGATCTTTGTGGGGGAGGCTGTGCGTGATGCCTTCGATCCCCGGAAAAGCATGGCCGCGGACGGAGGTGGCGCATGACCCGCTTGCTTGACGTGCAGGACCTGTCCGTCCGCTTCGGCACTGTGGATGCTGTGCGCCATGTCAGCTTCCACATTGATAAGGGAGAGACGGTTGGCATTGTGGGAGAGTCAGGCTCTGGCAAGTCGGTGTCTGCCCTGTCGATCCTGAAGCTGTTGCCGTACCCGGCTGCAACACACCCGACGGGTGAGATTACGTTTGACGGCACGCCGCTGTTACATGCGCCTGAAAAAGTTTTGCGGCAGGTGCGTGGTCGGCGCATTGCCATGATTTTTCAAGAACCGATGACAAGCCTAAACCCGCTTCACAAGGTCGGGCGGCAAATTGCTGAAGTGTTGGACGTGCATCTTGGTATGCGGGAAGCACAGGCAAGAGCGCGCGTGCTTGAGCTGCTTGACCTTGTTGGTATTCAAAACCCGGATCAAAAGATTGATGCCTATCCGCATGAATTGTCAGGCGGGCAACGCCAACGTGTGATGATTGCAATGGCGCTGGCGTGCGAACCTGATTTGTTGATTGCGGATGAGCCGACGACCGCCCTTGATGTCACGGTGCAGGCACAAATTTTGACATTGTTGAAACGCCTGCGCAAAGAACTGGGCATGGCAATGTTGATCATCAGTCATGATCTGGGGATCGTGCAGGAAATGTCAGACCGCGTTTACGTTATGCTGGATGGCGAGGTTGTAGAAGAAGGCGACAGCGCAACAGTCTTTGCCGACCCACAGCATGATTATACGCAGCATTTGTTGGCAGCGTCACCATCTGGGGCACCGACCCCGGTAGAAACATCTGCATCCGATGTGCTGGCGGCAAAGGATGTGAAAGTATGGTTCCCGATCAAGGCAGGCCTGTTGCGCCGCACGGTTGATCATGTGAAGGCGGTGGACGGCATCTGCCTAACCGTTCGGGCGGGGGAGACGATTGGCATTGTGGGGGAATCAGGTTCCGGCAAAACCACATTAGGCATGGCGTTGTTGGGGCTGGTGGGCGCAAAAGGCAGCGCAAAATTTGCTGACCAGCAGGTTATTGGGCAGACATCCGCGCAGCTACGTCCCCTAAGACGCAATATGCAGCCGGTGTTTCAGGACCCGTTTGGTGCCTTATCACCGCGTATGAGCGTGGCAGACATCATTGCAGAAGGGCTGTTGATACATGAACCGTCGATGGATCAGTCCGAACGGGATGATCATGTGTGCGCCATTATGAAGGAGGTGGAGCTTGACCCTGCGGTTAGGCACCGTTATCCGCATGAATTTTCCGGCGGGCAGCGCCAGCGTATCTCTATCGCGCGGGCCATGATCTTGCGTCCCAAGCTGGTTATGTTGGATGAACCAACAAGCGCGCTTGATATGTCTGTGCAGGCACAAATCGTTGATTTGTTGCGCAGGCTGCAAGACGAATATGGTCTAGCTTATCTGTTTATCTCGCACGACCTGTCTGTTGTGCGCGCGATGAGCCATCAGGTGCTGGTGATGAAAGATGGCGTGATTGTAGAGCAGGCCGCAACCGATCAGCTGTTTGACAATCCGCAACAGAACTATACTAAGGCATTGATCGCCGCAGCACGTCATTTGGATACTGCATCATGACCACTATTTTAGATTTGGGCCCCTCGACCATTCGCATGGTTTTGCCGGGTCAAGTTCCCAGCCATTGGGCACAAGCCTATATAGATGCCTTTGCCGCACAGGGGCTGACGCTGGTAACAGGGGATGAGCCTGCCCATGCCGGCGCGCGGTATGCGCTGGCCTTTCGGCCTGTGCCGGGGGTTTTGGGGGCCATGCCGCACTTACGTGCCCTGTTTAGTTTTGGGGCTGGTGTCGATGCGTTTTTCGACGACGTCGATCTGCCGGATGTGCCGCTGATTAAGTCGGTGACGCCAACACATGCAATGCGAATGACCGAATATATCACAGGTTATGTGCTTGCCCATCATCGGGAAATGGCGCGCTATGCCAAGGCGCAGTCTGACCACGCGTGGAAGCCAAAGCAGCATGCCGCTGCGCATCGGCGGACCGTCGGATTTTTGGGGTTTGGCCGCTTGGGTCAACATGCTGGCGCTGTCCTAAAACAAGTAGGATTTAACGTGATTGGCTGGCGTGCCTCAAACACGCCCATTGAGGGATATGATATTTTCAGCGGTCAGGCAGGCCTGCCAGCCTTTTTAGGCAAGTGTG
The DNA here is from genome assembly GCA_006844605.1 of Hyphomicrobiales bacterium. GTDB lineage: Bacteria > Pseudomonadota > Alphaproteobacteria > SPJN01 > SPJN01 > SPJN01. The sequence continues at coordinate 8,125 of SPJN01000018.1, forward strand.
ATTTCATGGTTTGTTTGTTACCGCTGACGCCGGAAACCGAGGGGATCATGAATAGCGACCTGTTTGCGGCCCTGCCGGATCATGCTGTCATCATTCATGCTGGGCGTGGTCCGCAATTGGTTGAGGCTGATTTGATTAACGCGCTGGACGATAAACAAATCGCCCATGCGGTCATTGATGTGTTCGCGCAGGAGCCACTGCCGGAAGACAATTCGCTTTGGGCGCGCCCGGATGCAACCATCACGCCGCACATCGCGTCTGCCCCCGATGGGGAGGAGCAGGCGGTGCAAATTGCCGAGGCGATCCGTAAAATCGAAGCTGGAGAGCAGCCTGACCACGTCGTTGATCGTACACGCGGTTATTAGGAGAAACTAGCATGGCTGATTTTACAATTGTGCCGCTGTTTGAGCGGCCGGAATATCGGGACGAGGTTGCCCAGCACCTTTGGCGGCAATGGGGCAAGAATGATGGGCAGACCCTTGCCCAACGGCTTGAGTTCATCAATCGCAACTCGCAAGACCCGTCCCTATCGCCAGATTGGCAAAACTTTATCGCGCTGGATGGTGATGGCCAAGCGGGCGCAAAATGGCTTGGTACGGCAAGTTTTGTGCAACAAGACCCCCCATGCCCGGCACCCTATGCGCCCTTTCTGGGCAGTGTTTACACCCCTGAACAGGCTCGCCACCGCGGCATTGGGCGTGCGCTGGTGGCCCGTGTGGAAGCCTTTGCTAGGTCACAGGCGGTAAAAACCCTGCGCTTGTGGACGCCGGACAAGGCGCATTTTTACGCCAAGATGGGCTGGCAGGAAATTGATAGTTTCGAAAAGGATGGCGAAACCGAAACCATCATGTGCAAGGATCTTTAGGGCCGTTTGACGCCGATCACGTTGCCAAATTCACTCTTTGCAATGCGGTCGATTGCGTCCTGAACAGGTTCAAGGGCAACCATCATGTGATGGGCGTTGGCGTGGACCAGCGTCTTGGCATCGGTCATCATGCCGACATGCCCCTTCCAGAAAATCAAATCACCACGTTGCAGGCCATCGGCAAGGCTGATGTCGTGTCCAAGCTGCGCCATTTGCATATCGCTGTCGCGGGGGCAGGGGTTGCCGCAGGCATCGAATGCGACCTGCACCAAACCTGAACAATCAATGCCCCAGCCGCAATTGCCGCCCCACAAATAGGGCACACCCAAAAACTGCGTTGCGGCGCTTACCGGGTCGGTGCCAGTGTGGGACAGGGGCGCACAATGGCCAATGGGCACTGCCCCGGTATAATTGGCAAGTATCGCCCAGTTGTCCTTGATCCGGTCGACTTGCAGTCGCGCACCCATTGATAGTGTATACAGCGTCGGTGCCTTGATATCCGGTTCGCGGTAAATGTGGCTTGCGAAACCTTTAACCCGATGTGTGGCGTCCAGTGGTCCCACCATCAGCGCGCTGTCGGCAACCCAGCCTACATACCCATCAAATTTGGACTGGCACCAGCTATAGCCTTCTTCGGTGTCAAAGACTGTCACCGTTGTCCCAAAATGCAGGGTAGTCAGTCGCCCCGCATCATGTCGTGGCCCCGACAGCAAGGGCGCTTCACTTGCCAGCACATGAAAGGTTTGCCCGTCTTCGGCGTAGACCTTGCCGTCCCGTATCGGTGTTGTGCGCGGGTCAGCCGCCATAGCGTTTTTCCAGCAGATGGAATAACGCACGAATGGCCTGATCCCGACCGCCTTCGGGGCATTCGGGCAGGTTCTTCGGGGTCCAGCCATAAATATCAACATGCAGCCAGCTTTGCGCCCGGCTGACAAACCGTTGCAGGAACAAGGCCGCGGTGATCGACCCACCAAAGGGGGAGGAACCGATGTGGTTCACATCAGCGATCTTGCTGTTCAGCATATCGTCATAGGGCGCGAACAGGGGCATCTGCCATAACGCATCCATCGTGTCATGCTGCGCTTGCGCCAATTCCTGTGCCAGCTGATTATCATTTGTGTAAAAGGGTGGCACATCAGGTCCCAGCGCTGCGCGGGCAGCCCCGGTCAGGGTTGCCAAATCAATCATCAATTCGGGCGCGTCTTCATCGCCATAGGCAAGGGCGTCGGCAAGGATCAATCTGCCTTCAGCGTCCGTATTGCCAATTTCAACCGTCAGGCCCTTGCGTGACCGCAATATGTCGCCGGGCCGAAATGCACCAGCGCCAATGGCGTTTTCGACCGTGGGCAGCAGCACGCGCAGACGCACAGGCAATTGCGCCTCCATAATCATGTGGGCAAGGCCCAAGACATTGGCGGCACCGCCCATATCTTTTTTCATCAGTGCCATAGCGCTGCCGGGCTTCAGGTCCAGACCGCCAGTGTCAAAGGTCACACCCTTACCAACCAATGTCAGCTTGGGCGCATCAATATCGCCCCACGTAATGTCGATCAGGCGTGGTGCTGACGCTGCGGCACGGCCAACGGCGTGAATCATGGGAAAGTCTTCGCGCAACAATTCATGACCGGTGAAAACCTGCGTTGCGGCCCCGTGTGATGTGGCAAGGTCGATGGCTGCCATTTCCACCGCTTCAGGACCCATGTCACAGGCAGGAATATTGATTAGGTCGCGGGCCAGATGGGCACCATCGGCAATCAGGGTAAGGCGTGTTTCATCAAGCGCTTCGGGCAGAACAAGGCGCGGGCGTTCATCCGGGTCGGGGGCAAGGCTTTTGTATCGGGTGAACCAATAATGGCCCAGCGCAAAGCCGCGGTGCGCTTCTTCGACTTCATCGTCCTGAAGGCCAACTAATTGATAGGCACCGGCTGGTAGGCTGCGGGCAAGGCGGGCAAGGTGAAAGGCCCGGCCATCGGCCCCTAATCCCGCCAAATAGGCGCAAATGGCACCATTGGCGTCAGGTACGGCCATCAGGTTGCCGATTGTGGCGCTGAACCCGGTGCCTTTGGCAAAGGCAGCTGCTGCCGGGGGTAGTTTGTCCAACACATCGTCAAGGGCGCCCGGGCGCACGGCATGGACCGGCATGGCATGGGCGGCGTGGGGGTCATCTACAAGAATGAAGGCGTCAGACATATGGTTTCCGTTTTGTCATGCGGCTGTGAGGGCGGACATGCTTGTGCCGCATGGCCTGTGCCGCTAATCAGTTGTAAAGTCTATACAAGTTTTTGAAATTGAACAGGGGGCAGCAGGCCCGATCCATGGCACGCTATAAGCTTACCATAGAATATGATGGCGGCCCGTTTGTTGGCTGGCAACGGCAACCTAATGGCCTTGCGGTTCAACAGGTGCTGGAGGAGGCCGCCGCCCGGCTGACAGGTGTTGAGACACTGGTACAGGGTGCTGGCCGAACGGATGCTGGCGTACATGCCCTTGGGCAGGTTGCGCACCTTGATTGTGACAAGCCCCTGACAGGCAATAAAATGCGTGAAGCAATGAATTTTCATGTCAAACCGCATCCCGTTGCGATTATTGACAGTGAAATCGTTGATGACGAGTTTCATGCCCGTTTTTCTGCGACCGCGCGCCATTATGTGTACCGGATTTTAAACCGCCGCCCACCCCCTGCAATCGACAAGGGCACAGTTTGGCATGTACCCAATCGGCTTGATGAACAGTTGATGCATGAAGGCGCGCAATATTTCGTTGGTCATCATGATTTTACAACATTTCGGTCTGTGCAGTGTCAGGCCAAAAGTCCGGTCAAAACACTGACCGCCATAACCGTTAGCCGTTATGATGACGAGATTGAGGTACGTGTCAGCGCCCCCTCTTTCCTGCACAATCAGGTTAGGTCACTTGTTGGGACATTGAAGATGGTGGGAGAGGGCAAGTGGCCCCCTTTGCAGGTCAAGCAGGCGTTGGAAGCGGTTGACCGTGCCGCCTGTGGCCCGGTCGCGCCGCCCGATGGTCTGTATCTTGATAAGGTGGATTACCCTGCGGGCGATGTCCCGGCAGCAGATTAGTCAACCGGGGTGATGGTGACCGTTCCTGCAGGCAATGCAAACTGCGCAATTGTTAGCGACAGGAATAGCGAAATCACCATATCCATCAAGAAAATCCCAATGCCAATGCCCCAACTGGTTTGCAGCGCCGTTTTTGCAAGCCAGGCGCGGAACGTCAGGCTCCACACAGTTATGGCCATAGCGACCATAACAATGATGCCGTTTTCCGGATTGACCATAAGCCACGCATAGGTCGGGACGGTCACCGCATACATAACGGCTTTCGACCAGTTATAGCTGGTAATATAGCGCGCATATTGGCCGCTGAAGCCCAGTTGTTTCGCAACCGGTATCATGACTAGGGGAAAGATCAGCCAGTCCAACACATAGGTCAATGTTTGTGCCACCAACATGCCGGTTGTTTGCACCGCCATTTCGGGGGGCAGATTGCTGGCTTGAATTTCGCTGCCGATAAATTGAACCGGGGCGACAATGATCAAGGCAAAGAAAGACCAGAAAAATGCCCTGCCGGTTTTTTCAAATCGGTCCAGCGCTTCGGCCCGGTACATAACCAGATTCACCGCTGCGCTTAACGCATTTATAATGTGGGACAGGCTGGGCATATTATGTGGCCCAGTCGAAATAGCGGACCAGAATTTGGTAATAGATATCACTTAGATCGCGAATGTCCTGTACGGGGACATGTTCGTCCACCTTGTGCATTGTCTGACCCGATAGACCAAATTCACACACAGGGCATGTGTTGGTGATAAAGCGGGCGTCCGATGTGCCACCTGTGGTGGACATGTCAGGCTTGATCCCTGTTACAGCCTCAACCGCATCGGATACCAAATCGCAATAGGGGCCAGGCGATGTCAGGAATGCATTGCCGGTTGTAATCAGGTCAAGCTCATACGCGCCGCCCAAATCCGTCACCGCAGCGTCCAGTGTTTCGCGCAGCCACGCTTCAAGCCCTTTGGGGGTTTGGCTGTCGTTAAACCGGATATTGAATTTCGCCGTGCCGCTGCCGGGAATGACGTTTGTTGCGGGGTTGCCCACATCAACAGAGGTGAATTCCAGATTGGTTGGGGGGAAATGATCCGTCCCCTCGTCAATCACATGGGATGAGAGGCGGGCAATAATCTCACCCAAACGGGGCAGGGGATTATCAGCCAGATGCGGGTAGGCAACATGGCCCTGTGCGCCAAAAATGCGAAGTGTGCCGCAGATTGATCCGCGACGACCAATTTTCATCATCTCGCCCAGCTTGGTGGGGTTTGTCGGCTCCCCCACAAGGCAGTGGTCGATATCTTCGTGATGTTCACGCGCCCAGTCGAGCATTTTGATGGTGCCGTTGACGGCGGGGCCTTCTTCGTCGCCGGTAATCAATAGACTGATGGAGCCTTTGAAGTCGGGACCCATTTCGCCAAGATAGCGATCAGCGGCTGCCATAAAGGCACCGATTGCGCCCTTCATGTCGGCGGTGCCGCGGCCCCATAACATTCCGTTTTCGATATGCGCCTCGAACGGGTCGCCTGACCATGCAGCCTCGTCCCCGACGGGGACAACGTCAGTGTGACCGGCAAAGCAGAAGTTCGGGCCGCTTGTGCCGATCCGCGCATAAAGATTGTGTACCGGGTCTGTGCCTTCCTCTTCAAAATAAAGCGGATGACAGTCAAAACCCAATAACGATGCGGCGCGCCCCAACAGGTCCAGCGCCCCGGCATCATGGGGCGTGATTGACGGGCAGCGGATCAGCGCTTGCGTCAGTTCAACAGGATCTATTGGCCGCGTTACATCAGTCATGATCAGTCACGAAGCAATTCGTTGATTGATGTTTTGGACCGTGTCTTTTCATCGACGGTTTTAACGATCACAGCACAGGCAAGGCTGGGGCCGGGGGTGCCATCAGGCAACGGCTTGCCCGGCAGACTGCCCGGCACAACCACTGAATAGGGCGGCACATAGCCCATGTGAACTTCACCTGTTTCGCGATTGATGATCTTGGTTGAGGCTGAGATGAAGACACCCATCGACAACACGGCACCTTCACCAACGATGACACCTTCGGCAACCTCTGAACGGGCACCGATAAAGCAATTATCTTCAATAATGACAGGGGCAGCCTGCAAAGGTTCCAACACGCCACCGATCCCGGCACCGCCAGAGATATGGACGTTCTTGCCGATTTGCGCGCAGGAGCCGACGGTGGCCCATGTGTCAACCATTGTGCCTTCATCAACATAGGCGCCAAGATTAACGAATGAGGGCATTAAAACCACTGTCGGGGCAATATAGGCGGACCGGCGTACAACGCAATTCGGCACCGCACGGAACCCGGCGGCGCGGAATTCCTCTGCGCCCCAACCATCAAATTTTGATGGGACTTTATCGAACCAAGTACCGTTATCGCCGGGGCCGCCCTTGATGATGTCCATATCTTCAATACGGAAGCCAAGCAGCACAGCCTTTTTCAGCCATTCATTCACTGTCCAGCTGTTGCCGGATTTTTCCGCAACCCGCAGTGTGCCTGAATCAAGCGCCAAAAGGGCCTGTTCAATGGCGTCGCGCATGGGGCCGGTGGTGCTGGGGGTCAGGCTATCACGGGCGTCCCAAGCTTCTTCAATGCTGGTTTGCAATGCCAGAGTGTCTGAACTCATCAATCTTGTCCTTTTGGTCTGAATGGTCTGCATTTTAGCGTTGAGGGGACAGTATCGGCGGGGCAGGGGAAGTCAAGCGGGCAAAGCGCCTAGGCCCCGGAAACGCGCGCTAAATTTCTTGCAAAAAGCCCTTAAGGTCGTGGGTAACGACATCAATGGCGTGGGCCGTATCATCTGCCTTAAATCTGTCAGCAGCAGGCCCGGCCCAAGCATAGTCATTTGGCACCAACAATGTGGCTAGGCCCAGTTCCTTGGCCGGAACCAGATTGCGGGCAATGTCTTCAACCATCACGGTGCGCGTGGCTTCAAACCCGAAATGGTCTAGCGCAGCTTCATATCCATTGCGTTTGGGCTTTGGCTCAAAATCGGCTGCTACAATATCGAACACGCCATCAAAGCAATGCCCGATGCCCAATCGGTCGAGCACGTTTTCGGCATGTTGTACTGTGCCATTGGTATAGATTGCCTTGCGACCGGGCAGGGCGGTGATCGCCGCTCCCAAATCGGGATGAGGGTCTACCGGGGTGACATCAATGTCATGAACATAATCCAAAAAAGCATCGGGCGTGATGTCGTGCTTTTCCATCAGCCCGTTCAGGGTGGTGCCATATTCATAGAAATAGGTTTTTTGGATGTGCTTGGCTTCGTCCAGACCAACCTTGAACAGGCCCATGATGAAACTGCCCATGCGTTCATCTATTTGGTCAAACAGACGGCAGGATGCGGGATAAAGCGTATTGTCCAAATCAAACAGCCACCCTGATGCCTGCCGCATCGCTGTTAAGCCGTCATCATTATGGACGGTCCAGCTCATTCCTGATTATCCATGTTCGCGGGTGATGGCAGCACCTTGTTCGGCAATCAGCGTGCCGGTGCCGTGTTCGGTGAACAGCTCAAGTATGACGGTGTGCGGAATACGGCCATCCATAATGACCGCGGCCTCAACACCCTTTGCGACTGCGTTCAAGCATGTCTGAATCTTGGGGATCATGCCGCCTGCGATAGTGCCATTGTCGATCAGGGCTTCAGCTTCTGCCGCTGAAACATTGGTGATCAGTTGGCCGTCGCTGTTCAGCACGCCAGCAATATCTGTCAGCATTAATAACCGTTTTGCACCGACGGCGGCGGCGATGGCGCCAGCGGCAGTATCGGCGTTGATATTGTAGGTGGCGCCATCTTCCCCAATGCCCACAGGGGCAATGACGGGGATAATATCTGAGCCGGTCAATGTGTCTAGCACGGCGGGGTTCACGGCTTTGGGTTCCCCAACATACCCAATGTCAGCGCCTGACCGGCTTTTGGTTTTTTCAGCGGTCAGCAGATTGCCGTCCTTGCCGGAAAGACCAATAGCCTTGCCGCCGGCGCGATTGATTGCGGTGACAATTGATTTGTTGATGGAGCCTGAGAGGATCATCTCAACAATATCTACGGTTGCCTTGTCGGTTACCCGCAAGCCATCAACAAATTCTGTTTCGATGTTCAGCCGTTCCAGCATCTTGCCGATTTGTGGCCCGCCGCCATGAACCACAATCGGGTTCACGCCCACCTGCTTTAGCAGCACGATGTCATGCGCAAAGCTGGTGGCAAGATCGTCATCAACCATGGCGTTGCCGCCGAATTTGATCACGACATTCCGCTTGTCATAATTCAGGATAAAGGGCAGCGCCTCTTGCAAGGTGCGTGCCGTGCTTAGCCAGTGCCGCCGCATGGCGTCCCGCCGCTTTGTATCCTGCTTTTTGTCTTCGCTGGTCATGATCAGTCTCTATCAGTTTGACTGTGATGAGTATTGGCAGAAAAACGGCTCTACAATCAAGGGCTTAAAAGCTAGTTAGGCGAGCGATTTGGGCCCGTAACTCACCAATACCCCACCCTTTTTCTGAGGAAGTCAGCGCCAAATCTGGGTGTGCCGCCACGTGTTTGGAGGCGATTTTGGCGGTATTTGCCGCCACTTTTTCCATCTCGTCAGGTTTGATTTTATCAAGCTTTGTCAGAACAATTTGGTAGCTGACGGCGCTTTTATCAAGCAGCTTCATAATCTCGATATCTGAATCCTTGGGGCCGTGACGGGCATCAATCAGCAACAAAACCCGGACAAGGTTCGGGCGTCCACGCAGATAACCGCGGACCAGTGCCTCCCACGAGCGGACTTTTTTTGGGTCTGCCTTGGCAAAGCCATAGCCGGGCAAATCAACCAGATAAACCGCGTCGTTGAGGTTGAAGAAGTTCAGTTCCTGCGTCCGGCCCGGCGTGTTCGATGTTCGCGCAAGTGTGTTGCGGCCGGTCATGGCATTTACAAGGCTGGATTTGCCAACATTGGACCGTCCGGCAAAGGCGATTTCGGGACGGTCTGCAGGGGGCAGATGCTGTAGGCCAACAACGCCCTTCACAAAGTCGCACGAGGCACGAAATAGTTTTCGTCCCTGATCAATATCAATCCCGTCCCGTGTCTCTTCAGACAGATGGGCTGGGACTAATTCATGCGCTTTTTCTTCTGGTTTGTTGGCCATTTTTTGGCGTCCCTTTATGCAGAACGCGCCCTATGATTTGTTTTCTGCTTCGACGGTACCGCCACCAATGGCAACACCCATCCGGCGCATGATCAGATATTGCTGCGCCAAGGACAGAAGGTTGTTAAACGTCCAGTAGACAACAAGACCGGAGGCAAAGCGTGCCAGCAGGAAGGTAAAGAAGATTGGCATCAGCTGGAAGATACGCGCCTGCATCTGGTCGGTGGGCGGCGGGTTCAGCTTTTGCATGGCAAACATGGAAATACCCATCGCCAGCGGCCAAATACCGATCATCAGGAAATCGGGTGGGCTGAAGGGGATCAGACCAAACAGGTTGAACATAGATGTGGGGTCCGGTGCTGACAGGTCTTGAATCCAGCCAAAGAATGGGGCGTGGCGCATTTCAATGGACACAAACAGGACTTTATACAGCGCAAAGAAAACCGGGATTTGGATCAGCATGGGTAGGCAGCCGGCCAGCGGGTTCACTTTCTCCTTCTTATAAAGTTCCATCATCGCCTGTTGTTGTGCTTGCGGGTTATCTTTGTGCGTTTCCCGCAGCTTCATCAATTCAGGCTGCACTTTCTTCATCTTGCTCATGGACTCATACGACTTGTTGGCAAGCGGGAAGAAGGCCAGCTTGTACAAGAGGGTCAGCAAAATAATGGCGATGCCGAAATTGCCCACATGGGTATAGAACCAGTCGAGCAAGAAGAATGTCGGCTTGGTCAGGAAGTAGAACCAACCCCAGTCGATAGACAGGTCAAACCGTGTGATGCCTTCGTCTTCATTATAAGTGTCGATCACATCAACCCGTTTTGCGCCGGCGAATAGACGGTGCGTTACAGTGATGTCACTATTGGGGGCAACGGTGCGCGCGCCCATAATATAGTCGGACTGGAATACCGGCTTGCCGCCAACTTGACGTTGGGAGAATTTGGCAGTGACGATTTCGTCTTGATTGGGAACCAGTGCGGTCATCCAATATTTGTCAGTGAAACCCAACCACCCGCCGGTTGTTTCAAACTTCTGCGGCCCGTCTTCCAACATCTCGTCGTAATCGACTTCGTTCAATTCGCCATTGAACACGCCATAGGCGCCTTCATGCAAAATATAGATGCCTTCAATCTGGGGAATGCCGGTCCGCTTGACCAACGCGTAAGGGTACAGGGTTTGCGCCGTGCTGCCCTGGTTCATCACCCGGTCGGTGACTGAAATCAGGAACTTGTCATCAATGCTGATTGTCCGTTCAAAAATCAGCCCTGACGGCGCGGTGTAGGTCAGCGTAACGGGGCTATCAACGCCCAGTGTGCTGTTGCCGGACAGGGACCACATTGTATCTTTTGTCGGCAGACCCAACGCGCCGGGATTTGCGGCGGTCCAACCAAAATCGGCCAGATAGGGATTGGGACTTCCTGCCGGGGACAGCAGGGAGACAAGCGGGCTGTCCTCTTCGATTGTTTCGCGATAGCCCGTCAATGTCAGGTCATCGATCCGCGCACCCTTTAAGGAGATGGAGCCTGTTACATTATGGTTTTCCACCTGAAGGCGGGGACTAATGCCAAGGCTGTCTTCACGGCTTAAGCTTTGCGTTGCGCCTTGGGCGGGCAACATTGTGCCATCGGGTTGCGGCAGGCCTTGTGCCCCAGCGGGGGCTGTCGGGGCATCGGCCAGATTGGTACCGCTACCGTTTTGCGTCCGCTCAATAGCGGATTGTTCGATCGGTGCAGGCGGTTCGGGAGCAAAAAACATCTGCCACACAAACAAAATCGCGCCCGAAAGGACAACAGCCAGCAACATGTTGCGATTGTCGGAATTCATAGCAACAACACTTCCCTTGGAATTTGGACCGCCCCAGTTTGGGCCCGGTAATTAGTGCAGGGTTTTAGCGGCCCTGTGCCCGCGTTTGAACCCGCGAAAGGACGCACCGCAAGGACGCACCACTAGGTGATTTTTCTTAATATAGGTCATCTCGTCAGTGCCCATCGGGCGCATCTTTATGACGGGGTGGGGGGACAGGGTCAAACCCCGAACTGCCGCCAAGCCATGTGATCGGGTGGCAACGCATGATCCGCTTGAACCCCAACCAGCCACCATACAACGCCCCATGGGTCTCAATCGCCTCCATCGCATAGGAGGAGCAGGTGGGTGTGTAACGGCAATTGGGCCCCAAAAAAGGGGAAATGGTCGCCTGATAAATCCAGATCAAGCCTTTGAAAACATATGCTAAGGGGCTGTTTTTCATTATTTATTTGCTGTCTGCGGGGTTTTCTTCCGCGTGTTGCTTTTGATGTTTTGGCGCGGTGCGTGAACTTTGGTCACGGCCTTTTCAAGGTCGCCGATCAATTGTTCAAAAGGTAGGTCAGCAGTTTCTATCTTGCCGATGATGACATAATCGGTGCCAGCCTTGCCCATTCGCGACAAAACGTCCCGCGCCGCGGCCCGCAAGCGCCGCTTGGTGCGGTTGCGACGAACCGCATTGCCCAATCGCTTTGTACAGGTGAAACCGATCCGAATCGTGTCGGGCTGGGCGTCCTCCGCAGGTGTTGGGCGTGCCTCGACAATCAGGCTGGAGAATCTGGCGCGGCTTCCCTTGCGAACCCGCAGAAAATCACGCCTTTCTTGCAGACTGATCATTGTCGGCGCTGTGCTTGGCTGGTCCATGCCCTATCTTGCCTTCAAATTACGGCTGCCGGAAACAGAAAAACCCCCGCAGAATCTACTGCAGGGGTTTCCAAAAATATCAATATGGGCGCATCCGCCCCGATTCACTCTAGTGAAATCAGGCAGATAGGCTGGCGCGACCCTTGGCACGACGGCGTGCAAGGATTTTACGGCCATTCTTTGTCGCCATGCGAGAACGGAACCCGTGGCGGCGTTTACGAACCAGACGGCTCGGCTGAAATGTCCGTTTCATAGCGGACTCCCTTAGTTTCCGGGGCGCTTCGTCAAATCATCACTGATTTGCGGGGGCCCTAAGCCTATACGGCAAAATTCATATGGTCAGGCAAGAGCCCGATTTGAATGGCGGTGTATAGGGCGGCAGCAAAGGCAAGTCAATCAAATCAACTGTGAAAATGCAGGCTCGTGCCAACCTGTCGCGCCTTTGAAGCCGTATTAAGATCACAAGCGCACACGGCTGATCACAAGGAATTGTTCGTGGGCTGACTTTTGCCGAAACTAGCGTCATTGTGGCCCAAAGGACAGGTGAATGATGAATTTTGGCTTAAAGACAGGAAAATATGCCCCCGCAGCATGGGCTATGAGCTGCCTGATGATGGTGTTTATCGGCCTGTCAGCCCCTGTGCAGGCGCAAAATTCTGCGGAATTCTCTGCGGATCACAGCCCCTGGGGTCAACTGCTTGGGACATATGTGTCTGCCCACAAGGATGGGGTGAACCGCTTCGACTATGGTGCAGTAACAACGCAGGATCGCGCAACATTGGATGCTTATCTGGAAATGTTGGCGTCCAAACCGGTGTCAAAGGCAGCGCGGGGCCAGCAAATGGCCTTTTGGATCAATCTTTATAATGCGCTGACTGTGCAAGTGATTCTGGATAATTACCCGGTCGATTCGATTCGGCAGATCACAAATGGCTTCCTGTCTTTTGGGCCGTGGAAAGTAAAACGCATCACTGTTGAGGGACAGCAGCTTTCACTGGACGCGATTGAGCATGATATTTTGCGGCCACAATTTCGTGACCCGCGCATACATTATGCAGTGAACTGCGCCTCATGGGGCTGTCCGAACCTGCAACAACAGGCATTCACTGCCGACAATCTGGAACTGTTGCTTGATCAGGGTGCGCGCGCGTACATCAATCATGAGCGCGGCGTGACAATCTCTGACGCGGGACGACTGATCGTGTCGAGCATTTATGATTGGTTCAAAGCCGATTTCGGTCATGATGACGATCAGGTGCTGGGGCATATTCGAACCTATGCCGATGCGGCATTGCTTGATGCCTTGTCAGGGCACGATGCAATTGATGGCTATGAGTATGATTGGACGCTGAATGCGCCTGATCGCAACAAGGGTGACTATTGATATGTCAGAAGCTGTAGAAAAGCGGAAATCACCGCTGCGCCAATGGGCTCCGCTGATGCTTTTAATTGCGCTAGGTGTGTTGGTTTATTCGCAAGGGTGGCATCACTATTTGTCTTTGGAGTTTGTTGCGGATAATCGTGACGCGCTTCAAGGCTTTGTCGCAGATACTTATGTGCTGGCGATTATTGTCTTTGCAGTGATCTATGCCATCTCAACAGCCTTGTCGTTGCCCGGTGGTGTAATTCTGACAATCCTTGGCGGTTTTCTGTTTGGGCCATTTGTTGGTGGCGGCATTGTCATATTTGCGGCCACAATCGGGGCGACCGGTATTTTTCTGATCGCGCGGTCTTCTGTCGGGGAGCCACTTGCCAAGCGGGCAGGGCCGTGGCTTGAAAAACTACGTGATGGTTTTCAGGACAATGCGATGAGTTATCTTTTGTTCCTGCGGTTGGTGCCCGCATTCCCGTTCTGGTTGGTCAATCTTGCACCCGCATTATTGGGCGTCCCCATGCGGACTTATGTGATTGGGACATTCTTTGGGATCATACCGGGCACATTTGCCTTTGCCTTTGTGGGTGGCGGGCTTGATTCCATTATTGCAGCCCAGCGCCAATCCTATGACGAGTGCGTCGCCAGCGGTGCTATGGATTGCGCCTTCACACTGGACCCCGGCGCATTAATCACGACCCAGTTGCTGTTGGCTTTTGCCGCGTTGGGTGTCGTCGCCCTGCTGCCGGTTGTGGTCAAGCGTCTGCGTTCATCAAATTAATTATAGGGCTAACTATGTCTGAAATTCTAAAACCTGATTTATGTGTTATCGGCGCGGGGTCCGGCGGGTTATCAGTTGCTGCGGGCGCTGCGCAAATCGGTGCCTCTGTTGTATTGATTGAAAAGCACAAGATGGGCGGTGATTGCCTGAACTATGGTTGCGTGCCTTCCAAAGCGTTATTGGCTGCGGGTAAACACGCCCACCACATGCGCACCGGCGCGCCGTTTGGTGTGACGCCGGTAGACCCGCAAATAGATTTTTCCAAGGCGATGGATCATGTTCATGAAACCATTGCCAAGATTGAACCGCATGATTCGGTTGAGCGGTTCGAGGGGTTGGGCTGTACAGTTATTCAGGCCCCCGCGAAATTTATCAATAATCGTGAGGTTGAGGCCGGCGGTAAAACCGTCCGGCCCCGGCGGTTTGTGATCGCAACCGGGTCCCGCCCCGCGGTGCCGGATATAGCAGGGCTTGCCGATGTGCCCTATTTCACAAACGAAACCCTTTTTGAAAATCGCGCCTGCCCTGAACATTTGATCGTTTTGGGCGGTGGTCCTATTGGGCTTGAGATGGCGCAGGCCCATCATCGGTTGGGCGCGCGTGTTACCGTGCTTGCCCGCTCAACGATCGCCAGTAAGGAAGACGATGAATTGGTGGCGATACTACGCGACCAGTTGAAGAATGAAGGCATTGAGATTGTTGAGCAGGCGCAAGTGCAGTCATGCACCAAAACAGTGGATGGCCTAGCCGTTCGTGTCTTGATTGATGGCGCGGTGCGCGAAATTGCCGGGTCGCATTTGTTGGTGGCGACAGGGCGGGTTCCGAATGTTGAGGGGCTGGACCTTGGTGCTGCTGGCATTGCCCATCAGGATTGCGGCATCACGGTGGACAAGGGGCTGCGCACATCGAACAAGCGCGCCTTTGCCATCGGTGATGTGACGGGCGGGCCACAATTCACGCACGTTGCTGGGTATCATGCCGGTATTATCATTCGGCGGACATTGTTTCGCACCCCCGCCAAGGCTGATCACAGTGCGGTGCCGCGCGTCACTTATACGGACCCTGAATTGGCACAGATCGGATTGACGGAAGAAGACGCGAAAGCAAAAAACATAACGACCAAGATCGTTGAATGGCCATTGTCTGATAATGACCGGGCGGTGGCGGAGCGGATAGAACATGGCCTAGTAAAGATTATCTGTGCCCCCAATGGCAAGATTTTGGGTGCCGGATTGGTTGGTCCCGGTGCTGGTGAGTTAATGGCGCCGTTGATTTTGGCCATTTCGCAAGGATTGAAAATTGGCGCCTTTGCCTCGCTTATCATTCCTTACCCAACCTTGGGGGAGGTGCCGAAACGGGCTGCGGGGTCATGGTATACGCCGATGTTGTATAGCGATCGCACGCGGATGATTGTGAAGCTGTTATCCAAGCTGGGATAAGCATGAGCGTCTGTGTTAAGCTGCCTGCCGATGGTTAATGATGTGCAGACAAACGAAAAAGGGAAGCCCGCCAGGTCAGGCGGGCTGGGCCTATCTGCGCGCGTGCTACTGCTGACCATCAGCTTTATTATGTTGGCCGAGTTGTTGATATTCGTCCCATCCATTTCGCAGTACCGCATTTCATGGTTAGAGGACCGTTTGGCCAATGCGCAGATCGCGGCACTGGCATTGCTTGCCGCTGATGATGAAATGGTCCCCCCCTCATTGCGTGAAGAGTTGCTGCGCAATGCAGAGGTGAAATCGGTGGTATTGCAGCGAAGCGAAGAAAAACATTTGATATTGTCAGATGATATGCCGCCTGATTACGGGGCCTATTATAATCTTGATGCGCGGGGCTGGCTGCAATCGATTGGCGACGCGTTCCGCACAATGTTCCGGCAGGAAAGCCGCTATATTCGTGTGCGAGGTATGGCCCAGTATGAGGCTGGCGGGTTTGTTGAAATCGTTATTGCAGAAGAACCATTATGTGCAGCATTGATCACCCATGCCCAGAATATATTTCTGTTATCGCTTGCCATCGCCCTGATTGTTGGCGTGCTGCTTTATCTGGCATTGGCAGGTATGATTATTACGCCGCTGCAGCGATTAATAAATGCCATGACAGGGTTTCGCGCTGCACCAGAAAGTGACACTCACCTGGTCGTGCCATCAACCCGCGCGGATGAATTAGGCGCGGCAGAATCAGCGTTGGCCGCGATGCAACAAGATTTGCAGCATTATCTGAAACTGCAGGGCAGGCAGGCTGCCTTGGGCCGTGCAGTGCAAAAAATCAATCATGATTTGCGTAATATCTTTACGACGGTGCAATTGTTGTCAGATCGGCTGGGGGATAGTGAAGACCCTGCCGTGCGCCGCGTTGCGCCGCGTTTTATTGGGGCAGTTGACCGGGCCTTGTCTATGTCGCAATCAGTTTTGAAGTATGGCTCCGCAGAAGAGGATCCGCCCCGCAAAAGGCAAATGAACCTGCATACGCTGGTTGATGAAGTGGGCAGTGCTGTGCTGGTGACAGGGGCGGGACCTGTGGATCAGGGCGCAATCCGTTTTTCAAACAAGGTGGAACCAGATTTTGAAGTGGTTGCCGATCCCGATCAGCTGTTTCGAGTTTTGATCAATATTAGCCGCAATGCCGTGCAGGCATTTGAAGGCCAAGTTGCTGGTGGCGACGCAGTGGGGGATGTGATGATTTCCGCTAACCGTGACGGGGGCAATATTATTGTTGATATAGAAGACAATGCTGGCGGTGTGCCAAATGATGTGCAGGCCCGCTTGTTTGAGCCTTTTGCGACCTCATCAAAGGCGGATGGAACCGGGTTGGGGCTGACGATTGCGCGCGAGTTGGTCGAAGGTCATGGCGGCAGCTTGATCCTACATCATAGTGATGCGACGGGGTCTTGTTTCCGCATTTGTTTGCCGGACCAATAAAGGGAAACCAGTGATGGCATGGGATGCAGATCAATATTTGAAATTCGAAGATCACCGCACGCGGCCTGCGCGCGATTTGGTGAACGCCCTGCCGCCTATTGCGCCCAGTCATATCGTTGATCTTGGGTGTGGAACAGGGACATCGACAGCCCTATTGCGTGTCCAATTTCCTGATGCGCAGTTGAACGGCATTGATAACGCACCTGAAATGCTGGCGAAGGCGGCAAACATGAACCTGCCAGATGTTAGCTGGCAGGTGGCTGATGTTGCAGCGTGGGCAGCAGATCGCGCGGGCCCTGCGTTTGATTTGATATATTCCAATGCCTTGTTCCATTGGCTGGGTGAGCATGAACTACTCTTCCCGCAGTTAATAGCGCGGTTGACCCCCGGTGGTATTTTGGCGGTGCAAATGCCCCGAAATTTTGAAGAACCAAGCCATCAATTGACGATCGATTGCCTGAACGATATGGGGTTAAGCAACCTGATCCCCACGACATGGCTACAAGGGGCGGTGGGATTGCCAAGCCAATATGATGATTGGTTGCGGCCCCACAGCCTGTCGCGGTCTATCTGGACGACCACATATTATCACCGACTTGAAGGTGATGCCCCGGTGCTGAATTGGATCAAGGGCGCTGCCCTGCGGCCAATCCTTTCTGCCTTGAATAACGACCAAACGGTAGAGCTTGAGGCACGTTTAGAACGCCTGTTGGCGCAGGCCTATCCGCCGATGGATGATGGGGCGGTTTTATTCCCCTTCACCCGTTTGTTTGTTATCGCAGAAAAGACCCCGTAACGGGCCGCTAGTCGCCAAGAGCAACGCCTTCTCTGCGCGGATCAGCGCCACCTTGTAGTTCACCATCCTTATAGATAATGGCTTGAAGGCCGCTGGTTAGTTCCGGTGTTGTCACAATATGGCCCATCGCTTGCAGCGCGTCTTTATGTGCTTCAAGCGCGGTGCCTTTTTCCAGCTCAGTTGTGCCATTTCTGTTCACATGATGCGGCAGGTTCAATGCCGCCTGTGCATCCAATCCCCAATCCAATATCCCGACCAATGATTGCGCGACATAGGCAATGATGCGGCTACCGCCGGGGGAGCCTACCGCCGCGTGGAATGAGCCATCTTCATTAAAGACCAGCATGGGTGACATAGATGATCGGGGACGTTTGCCGCCATCAACGCGATTGGCAACTGGCAGGCCATCACGTTCCGGAATGAAGGAAAAATCGGTTAACTCGTTGTTCAGAAAAAACCCCCCTGCCATAATGTGGGCACCAAAAGGCCCCTCTATGCTCGCTGTCATGGAGACTGTTTGCCCCCATTTATCTCTTACGGACAGGTGGGTTGTTGACGGCACCTCAAGGCTTCCATCAGGGGCATAGGCAAGTGGTTGGTTGCTTGGTGGCAGGCCGGGGTCCGCCTCCTGTTTGACAACTTGTTCAGGGTTAATCAATGCTGCCCGGTTGGCAAGATATGTTGGGTCCAGCATGCCATAGACGGGCACATCAACAAAATCAGGGTCGCCCACATACATATTGCGGTCGGCATAGGCAAGGCGGCTGGCCTCTGACACCAGATGGACTGCCTTGGCGGAGCTTGGCTCTACCGTTGCCATGTCGAACCGTTCGAGCAGCCCCAAAATTTGTAGGACAGTCACGCCGCCGGATGTGGGCGGGGGCATGCCGCACAGCCGCCAGCTGCGGTAGGCGGTGCAAAGCGGGGTTCGTTCAACAGCCTGATAGGTAACGAAATCCGCTACTGTCATATCGCCGGGCGCGCCAACGGAGTTGTTGATCGTCTCAACCATCTGGCGTGCCAGTGGCCCGCGATAAAATCCGTCTCGTCCCTTTTCGGCGATCAGTTCCAATGTGTCGGCATAATCAAGGTTCATCAAATATTCGCCCTGCCGGATGGGCAGGCCATCTGACCTATATAGATAGTCTTTGGCGATGGGCATTTCCCGAAGGATAGGGTCGCGAAGGGCTGCCTTATAAAGACGGGGACTGATTACAAAGCCGTTCTTGGCCAAATCAATCGCGGGGGTAAACAAATCGGCCCAAGGAAGCCGCCCATGTTTTTCGTGCGCCAGTGCCATCAGTGCAATCATTCCTGGCACGCCAACCGACCGGCCGCCGACAACCGCTTCGCCAAAGTCCATACGGTCGCCATTTTTCAAGAAACGATCGGGTTGTGCCGCACGGGGTGCCTTTTCACGTCCGTCATAGGCATGAATGCCGCTAGATAGGCCGTCATGCACCATCATGAAGCCGCCGCCGCCAATGCCGCTTGATTGTGGTTCAACCAATGTCAGCACAAGTTCAGCGGCAATTGCGGCATCAACGGCGGACCCGCCATTGCGCAGAATTTTCAATGCTGCCCGTGTTGCATAGGGGTTGGCGGTTGCCGCCATATGGGTGTCGGCTGTGGCAGCCTCTTCCCGTTGTTGATTTGCGAACCACTGACGGGGGTCTTCTTCTTTTTCGGGCCTCTCAGGGAAAAAGGCAATGATAGCGCCTGCCAAAGCCACGACGCCGATCAAACCAAAAAAGGCAAGCATTCTGTTAGACATGGTGGCACTATGCCTTTTCATGTCGATCAGGAAAAGCCGGAAAGGAATAAAATCGCATGACGGTTCAAACAGGCCAGCGCAATTTATTGACAGATGTTGATGGTATCAGTGTCGGTAACGCCGAAGATCATGCTGTGCGAACCGGTGTGACTGTCATTTTGCCTGATGAGGCGGCGATCGCCGGTGTTGATACGCGCGGTGGCGGTCCCGGTACGCGGGAAACAGATGCGCTTGACCCCGCTTGCCTTGTTGATGCCGTGGATGCGGTTGTCCTGTCCGGTGGGTCAGTATACGGATTGGCCGCGGCGGATGGTGTTGTCAATTATTTGGGCGCGCAGGGCAGGGGCTATCGTTTAGGGGCAGCAGAAATGGCATGTCCCGTGGTGCCGGGGGCCATTTTGTTTGATTTGATGAATGGTGGCGACAAGGGGTGGGGCGTTGATCCGCCCTATCGTGCGCTTGGAACCGCAGCGTGTCAGGCTGCCGGCAAGGATTTCACGCTTGGCAATGCGGGTGCAGGGATGGGCGCGATTGCAGGTCAGGTGAAGGGCGGCCTTGGTTCCGCATCAATTGCGACGGGTGATGGGATACAAATAGCGGCATTGATAGCGGTAAACCCCTTTGGGTCAGTGATGATGCCGGGGACGAATAGTTTCTGGTCCTGGCCATATGAAGTGGATGGCGAGTTTGGCGGCGTACGCCCCGACACCAGCCTGTCAGCGCATGGCTGGCCTGCCGATACCAAGGCGGGTCCGGATTTCGACGCTGGCATGTCTGCAATGCAGGCAGCAGCCACCAATCCGGCAGCGAATACGACGATCGGTGTCGTCGCAACGAATGCTGCGCTGACGCCGGGCGAGGCCAAACGGCTGGCGATCATGGCCCAAGATGGGTTGAGCCGCGCCATACGCCCGGTTCACACGCCCGTGGATGGTGATACGCTGTTTTCGCTGGCAACAGGACGGGTCGAGCTGGCTGACCCGCGCCCCTTCCAACTTGCCCGGCTGGGTACCCTGGCTGCTGATTGTGTGGCGCGGGCTGTCGCGCGAGGTGTGTATGAGGCTGAGAGTATTGGCGATATACCTGCCTACCGGACTTTGCCATCATAAGGCGCGATGGGCGTGTGGGGATGGTTAACCCAAGGTCACATGCGACAATGGTACAACAGAAATCACCCGATTAACGCTGTTTGTCGCGTTCGCAAGGTGGATTTCTTGTGCAATTGTTCATGAAATTGGCAAGAATTCGCTTAACAGCCAACCGGACATAAGTTCGGGACAATGAAAAGACAGCAGATTGGATGGGGAAATTCAATGCGTACTGAACAAAAGCCCGTGTGGCACCGCCAGCTATTTGTAGGCACAATTTTAGCAGCAGGCGTTGCCGTTGCGCTGCCTGCCTATGCACAGGAAGCTGATGTGGAGGCCGCCGCAGAAGCCGAAGCAGACAGCTATTCAGGGCCCAAACTCGACGAGATTGTGGTGACCGCCCAGAAGCGTGCCGAGGACGTTCAGGATGTGCCCTTGTCGGTTAGTGCCATCGGTGGTGAGGCGTTGAAGGAAAAGAACATCGCCAACCTTGAACAGGTTGCTGACAATGTGCCCAACCTGCATATCGAAGCGGCCCCGACCTTCAACTACATCTACATGCGTGGCATCGGTTCTGGCTATAACCGCGGTTTTGAACAGTCCGTCGCGACGATTATTGACGAAGTGTTCTATGGCCGTCCCAGCTATCTCTCCAACGGGATGCTTGACCTTTATGCCATTGAAGTGCTGCGCGGCCCGCAAGGCACATTGTTCGGCAAAAACTCGGCCGCCGGTGTTGTTCACATGCGTACCGTCGACCCTGAACCTGAATGGGCATTCGATGGCGACGTGATGTACGGTATGGACAATCATTACCGTATCCGAACAGCATTTCAGGGTCCGTTGATTACAGATGACTTGTCTTTCCGCGTTGCCCTGCTGCGTGAGGAGCGTGACGGCCTGACCTTCAATACAACGCTCGGCAAAGATGAAGAGAATGTAGATAATGTCAGTGCCCGCATAAAACTGTTGTGGGAGCCGACTTCAACCTTGTCGATCAAACTTGCAGCAACAGGCAATACTGTTAATCAGGGTGGTAGTGGCCAGCAATTGCTGAAAATCCTGCCCCGTCACCGTGCGGCAATGGAAGTATTCGATGATCAGGTGAATGACAGCTTTACCGATGATCGCAGCCATACAGATGTGCCCGGTTTCGTTGACCGCGACACATGGGACACCACAATGACGGTCAATTGGGATATTGGTGAATATACACTGACCAATGTTTTGAATTATGCCCAGATGGATGAAGATGTGGCCTATGATGCCGACTTCTCGCCCATCAAATTCCTGCAGCTGGACAATAATGAAAATTATGACCAGATCAGTCAGGAACTGCGGTTGACCTCACCGCCCGGCACAATCGAATTCGTTACCGGCCTTTACTATTACGCCAACCATTTGGTTGCGACTTTCGATATTACTGATTTCTTGACAGTGGTAGAGATTGGCAATGTAACCGGTCAGGTTGACCAGCAATATGACAATGCCTTGTTGGGTACACAGGCTGCGTTGCAAATCCAGCTGCGCCAAACTTTGGATGGCGGCGCGGCGCAAGAAACATCAACCACACTGTTTGATCAGGAATCGGAATCATTCGCGATCTTTGGTCAGGGCACATGGCATATCACCGATGACTTTGGCTTGACGCTTGGGTTGCGCGGCACCATGGAAACCAAGGATCTGGTGTATGATCATCGCCTGTTCAACAATCTGACAGGTGGCGAAGGCGAAGTTGGCCCGACCAATCCGCTGGGTGCGCAGGCGTTTCCGGTCATTCAATCGGGGAATGTGCAATTCGCTGCAACGCGTGAGCGTAAGGAATATGATGTCAGCCCCAAGGCTTCATTGGCCTATCAGTGGAATGACGACATCATGACTTATCTGACATATGCGGTTGGCTTTAAGTCCGGCGGTTTCAACGCGCAGGCATTGAACGAAAGCCAGCTTGAGTATGAAGAAGAAAACTCTGTCGTTTATGAAGCGGGTATCAAGTCTGAACTGTTCTATGGTGCAATGCGGTTGAATGTGTCTGTCTTCTTGTCTGACTATCAGGACTTGCAGACCACGGCCTTTGATGGCGTGACCTTTGTGGTGACCAATGCAGCCAGCGCGACCATTCAGGGGATTGAGGTTGATGGTGCCTTTCTGCCGATGGAAAACCTGATGCTGACATTCTCAGGCTCATACACAGATGCTACATTTGATTCGTTCCCAACCGGTCCTTGCCCGGCGGAAGATAACGCGCAGTTCCCGAACTTCCTGATCGGTTTTGTTCAGTCACCGCCTCCGTGTGATTTGGCGGGTGAGCGTTTGGTGAATGTGCCTAAGGTGACGTTGAACATGGATGCTGCCTATGATGTTGAGTTTGGCAATTCCGGCATCAATCTGCATATTGGTGGCGGCGTCAACTATCAGACCGAACAATTCATGGCACTTGACCATGACCGGTTTGATGTTCGTCCCGAAACGGTTGTGTTCAGTGCGCGCGTTGGGCTGCGCCAGTCAGAAGGTGCCTGGCAGGTTATGATCCACGGGACAAACCTGACTGATGTTGAAGAAATCTATACCACCGCTGACGTGCCGACATTTGTCGGGTCGCATTTTGGGACACCGTTTCCTGAGCGTCGCGTGACCGGTGAGGTCAGGGTTCAGTTCTAAACTAACCCGATCTGATCAGTGCTGAATAAAAGAAGGCCCCGCAATGTGTCGGGGCCTTTTTGTTTGTGCTTAGAAAATTTTGTGATCAGGGGATGATCAAAAGAACAGGCGTTGCAGCCTTTAGAACCGCTTCACCTTCCTTGCCGTCAGGGCGTCTGTATACTGCTTCACCCGTTTTACGTACACGTGTTAGGTGCGCAATGAAGCGGTCGCCTGATTTCGGCGTCAGCACAGATAGGGCGCCGACTGATGCTGTATCAATATTGCTGGATTGGCGTTCAAACACAGCAACAGAATCATCAAGCGCAAGAAAGGGGCCTTTTTCAGCACGAATTTGCGCCGCTTCCATTTCCTGTGTTTCATCGACGCGCAATGCGCCCTGAATACGATAACGTAAATCAGCGGCAAGCGACAGTTTTTCAGCCGCCTTGCTGATCGCGCCATAGCCGTCAATCACATGGTCCATGGCAACCAGCACCAGACCCATGTCACCCATAAGGCCAGCGCGACGCAAAGCTTCATCGCTTGATAGCCGTAAGAAGCCGCAAACGGCTTCAATCTCATGGGGTTTAAACCAGACCTCGCCGCGGAACTTTCTGCTCAGCAGTGATGGATCCATTTTCATTTGACGCGCGATCGCCCGTAGGGACTGTCCCGCCTCATCCAGTGCATCATAGAACCACTGGCTATCTATTTTTGGTGGCCGTTTCATGCGGCGTATTGTGGTTCAAAGCGCAACGAAGTCAAGGCAACATATTGGGATATTGTAAGGAAAAGCCAATTTTCCCGCCTGAAGTGCTGATTATGTCCCGCTATGCGATTTCACGGCCTGTTGAAAATAATGCTTGATGGTCAGTGGGACATTGAACAAGTGCGCGCGTCCGAAGGGTCTTGGAAAGACGAATGGCTGACATTGCTTGTCTCCATACCTTTGATATTGGCATTTGTGTCTGACGATGCGCGCGACGCAGTGCGGGCAGGTTTCGAAGCCTTGTCAGCGATGCCGGATTGGTACCGGTGGGCAGTCGGCGTCGTTTTTGCTGCCAGTTTCGGCGTAAAAAAGGCCGTTAACCTAATTGGACGGTGGAACGGCAAATGATACAGGGCTACACAACGATAACATGGCGATGGGTCGTGGGCCTGTTGATCGGCGCGATGATCACCGGTGGGGGGTGGCTTTATTCCGGTATGATTGACCGGACGCAGACGGCTCTTGACCGGGCTGATATCGCCCATGCCATTGCCCAAGAGAATGCCCTGTCAATTAGGGGATTGGTCGAGGTTGAGAAAGGAAATCATCGGGTGCGCGATGAATTGGTGGCCCGTTTCCGAAACGTTGCGGACGACCGCACAGCGGATATTGAGGCGTTGCGTGCATTGCAGCATGAGACACGAAAAGAGTTAACGGCACTCGATAGACGCTTGACGCGGATAGAGGCCTCGCTCAATCATTAGGGGGAATTGCGAAGAAGGCCGCCCATGCATCGATTTTTGAAAATCACGTTGATCCTGTTTGTGTTCCTGACAATAGCTGGGGTGGGGCTTATTCGTTTTGTGCTGCTCGCTCACGCTGATCTGAAGCCCTATGAACATTTGTTTGTTGATCAGGCAGACCAAGCAGTCCCCGGCGAGGTTCGTGTGACCTATGCCGGGGTATCAACTATGTTGATCAGTGATGGCACCACCAACCTGATGGTGGACGGCTTTTTCACCCGGCCAGATATTTTGCATGTGATGTTTGACAAGGTATCGCCAAATGATCGCGTCATTGACAGGGGGCTAGAGCGGCTGGGTGTAGCAGAACTTGACGCCATTTTTCCGGTTCATGCCCATTATGATCACGCGATGGATACACCGATTGTTGCCGCCAAAACCGGCGCAAAAATGCTGGGTGGGAAGTCCGCGGCCATGATCGCGCGCGGTGCAGGTCTACCAGAAGAGCAGATTGTGGTTGTGGCACAAGGTGAAGTGCATAGGTTTGGAGCCTTTGATATTCGATTTATAGAAAGTGTACACGCGCCTGTGGCGACACAGAATGCCATGCAGCCCGACATTCATGAACCTTTGACCCCGCCTGCCAAGGCCTTCGCCTATCCGACCGGACAGGCATGGGCGATAGTGATTGGGCACACCGATCAAGATGGTATGCGTCACCAAATGCTGGTGCAGGGCAGTGCGGGCTTTGTTGAAGGTGCATTGGATGATGAAAATGTCGATGCGGTGTTTCTAGGCATAGGGGGGCTTGGCTCCCAACCGCCGCTTTACCAAATGAATTACTGGAACGAAACTGTCAGCGCAACCGACCCGCAAAAAGTGTACCCCATTCATTGGGATGATTTCTTCATTCGCCTGTCTGAACCATTGAAGGCCAGCGGCGGCCCCTTGAACAAATTTTCGGACGGCATGGATTTTCTCTTGGCGGAAGCAGAGGCAGAGGGACGGACAGTTCATATGATGAAGGCATTTGCCACCGTGCTGCCATTTCGCCAATAGGGCTGCGTATTTAGGCGAATTGTCGTTGGCTGGATCGGCATCCGCATATATGGCATATGTGTGGGCACCATTATTCAACGCCGGAGTTGTCCATGATTGATTTATATACCGCGCCAACCCCGAACGGCTGGAAAGCCAGTTGTACGCTTGAGGAGTTGGGCTTGCCCTATAATGCCCACCTGGTGAACCTGTCAGAGGGCGATCAGAAAAAACCCGATTTTTTGGCGGTAAACCCCAATGGGCGTATTCCGGCAATAATCGATCGGGATGCTGGCGACCAACGGGTTTTCGAATCGGGCGCCATCATGATTTATCTGGCCGAAAAGGCAGGCAAGCTTTTGCCGACCAGCGGTCCTGCACGGGTAGAGACGCTGGGCTGGCTGATGTTCCAGATGGGCGGTGTTGGCCCCATGATGGGGCAAGCCAACGTCTTTTATCGCTATTTCCCTGAGCGTATCCAGCCGGCCATTGATCGATACCAAAACGAAAGTCGGCGCTTGTTTGAGGTGCTGGATGGCCGTTTGGGTGAAACCGAATGGCTTGCTGGCGAAGAATTTACAATCGCCGATATTGCCAACTGGTGCTGGAGCCGGACTTACAAATGGTCAGGCGTTTCAATTGACGGCCTAGACAATTTGCAGCGTTGGCACAATGCAATGAAAGCACGCCCTGCCTGCCGCAAGGGTGTTGAAGTGCCGTTCAAAATCGCCTCCTTGCTGGAGGAAGGGCGCGACGAGGAAGCGGAAACTTTCGAAGAAAATGCCCAGAAAATAGTACAGCTTTAACTACAAAAGTTGCCGCCTTAAATAGGCCAGTGATTTATCAAGCGCCCCTTGATCAAGATGTTCGGTCAGGGTGGCATGTTTGTTGCCGGGCAAAACGATCGGTGTAAAACCATCCCCCAACTCTGCCTTCAGGCGTTCAAATCGGGCGTTCGGGCACATGGGGTCTGCATCATATTTGATGCCGATGACCGCATCCTTACCCATCTGCTTAACTGTGTCTTTCACGGTCTGTAATTCCGTTGCCGACATATGCAGCGCGGTCGCGTTCCTGATCGGCAGTGACGGTTGTGCCGCCACAGCCGCATTCACACCCGGTTCAGCAATAAGCGTAATGGCAAAGTTTCCGGTTAGACACATGCCAATGACCCCGGCCTTGCCTTGACCTGCCGCGCCGCATTCTTCAACAGCTTTGACCAGCAGGGCGCGGAAATAGTCAACAATGGGGCTGGAACGGTCAGCGGCCAGCATGTGAAACTCTTTGGACACACAGACCCGTAATGTGTTGCCCAGTATTGCTTTCTTGCCCACGCCACCAAATAACAATGGCAGGTAAATGCGAAACCCCTGATCCGCGATAGTGTTGCACAGCGCAATACATTGTTTGGTCATGCCCGGTAGTTCATGCATGACCAAAATTGCTGGTCCTTCACCACGGCAATAGACAGGGTGGCTTGCCCCATCATGTGTGAATGTATAAGGGGCCTCAAAACCGGGAATATTTACGGTGCTCATGAATTGTCCTGCCAATCGGAAAGTTTCATGCCCATTCTGATGTGCATTGGCACGTCAAACGGCTCTTCAAGTTGTGGTAACCGTGTCTCTACAAGTGGTGTCATGCCAACCTGTTGATAAAATCTAACTGCGGGTTTGCGGCTGCAAACGTCTAATAATACCCAGTCAAAGCCATCTTGCTTGGCGCGATTAAAGCTGTTTGTCAGAAGACGATAACCAACCCCGCGCCCTTGGGCCTGGGGCAGGGCAGCCAAATTGGATAGGTAATAGGCCCCGTCTGGGATCTCTGGCACGATGGGCGCAATTGTCGGCCAACGTGTATTGACCAGCGCAGCTTCCTCTTCGGTCAACGCTTCTGCCAGGGCGGCAAGGTGGGCGGGCACCCGCTCTTCAATACTTTTGTTTGTGTAGCTTAACTCAATGCCAATCAACTGGTCGTCAGAATATGCCGCCTGTGTTGCCTTGTGGCTGAATATACTGTCGGGTTTGGGCCATGACTGCACCATCGCCCTGACAAATAGGTCCTTATCGCCGTAATTATAGCCGAATATTTCGTAACCTGTTGCCCAAATAAGTTCAGCTGCGGTTTCTGCCTGATCCGGGCGTGCTGGCTCAAACCGGATCGTCGCAGGATCAATCGGCGCGGGGCCTTTTGGTTGTTCTTCACCTGTCATGTCGTCTATACCCCCAAATGTAAAGTTGGGCCATTATAGCCCCCCCGTGTAACGGGGCTAGTCATAGCTTGCCGGGAGGACGACCGGAAAATTCCGGGTTGGTCCTTGAAATTGTGAGTAAATTCGGACTTTTGCCAAGCAACAAAACAGGCTAGCTTTCCGAATTACGACTGGGGTACGCCAAAGCGCGTGGGGAGTATTTTTATGGAACAGGTGACCAACCTGATGCAGCAAGCTTGGAATCATCCGGATTTCTGGCTGTACGCTGCGATTCCTGCCATTGCCGGTGCAATCGGCTGGGCAACAAACTGGCTGGCGATCAAGATGACGTTTTTTCCGGTTGAGCCAATAGGCTGGCCGCCCTTTTTGGGTTGGCAGGGGGTTATCCCATCCCGTTCTGAAAAGATGTCAGGCATTTTCGTTGATAACTCTTTGGCCAAACTTGGCACGACGGCTGAGTTGTTTGAGGCGTTTGAGACGGATGAATTGAAGGAGCATTTGGTCCGCTCCCTAAAGCCCCGTATCGAAGAATTTATTGATGACATTATGTGTGAAAGTAATGCTGTCGTTTGGGAAAATCTGCCCAGCCTGACAAAGCGATTGGTTTATGCGCGTGCGCGCTCCACCATTCCGCGTATCGCAGATTCAATGATGGAAGAAATCAATGAACGGTCAGAAGAGTTGATCGACATGCATGGCATGGCCACTGATCTTTTGACCCGCGACAAGACATTGCTAAATCGTATGTTTATGGAATGCGGCGAGGCCGAGTTGAATTTCGTGATCAAGGCGGGGCTTTATCTGGGATTTCTATTTGGTGTGACTCAAATGCTGGCTTGGATCTATTTCCCACAATGGTGGGTCTTGCCTGCCTTTGGTTTTTTGGTAGGTGCGACGACCAACTGGATTGCGCTGAACGCCATTTTCCGTCCATTGCATCCATACAAGATCGGGCCCGTAACTTTTCTGGGGTTGTTCATCAAACGTCAGGACGAAGTGTCAAAAACCTTTGCACGATTGTCTACGGCTGATGTTTTGACCGTGGGCAATATGATGGAAAATATCCTCAACGGCCCAAATGAAGTCAAAACCCGCAAAATCATTCGGCGGCATTTGCGCCCTGCGATTGACGATACAGTGACCAAATTGATGGCGCAGGTGACGTTTGGTCCGACGGGTTATGTGGACCTAAAGGACAGGCTGGAGAATGCAACGCTTACCCTCGGCCAGGAAATTTTCACTGATCAGCGCTTTAATCGTGAGCGCGCGCCTGTGATTGAAAAAATGCTGTATGAGCGGATGTCGGTTATGTCACCTGAAGAGTATCAGGATTTGATCCGGCCGGCATTCAAGGAAGATGAGTGGATATTGGTTGCTATCGGTGGTGTATTAGGCTTTGCGGCCGGTGTCGGGCAGCTTGTGCTTTTGTTTGGCCAGTCCATCCTTTAGGTGTCATAGTTCTGACTTGTAGGGGCAGATAAAATCCACCCCTGAAAGTGGAGGACAACATGCCGAAATCACCACCTGAGGGCGCAAGTCGCATTACGCCAATGTTAACCTATGACAATGCGGCAGAGGCGATTGAGTTTCTGTGCCGTGTTTTCGGGTTTCAAGAAACGTTCCGTATGGATATGCCAGATGGTAAAATCGGTCATGCGGAATTGGCCTATGATGATGGCGTGATCATGCTGGCTAGTGCATTTCCTGATATGGGCCTGATGAGCGCGCGGGAGTTTGAAGGCCGCTATGCCCAGCTTTATGTCTATGTCGATGATGTGGACGCCCACTTTGCACATGCCAAGGCGCAAGGCGCGGATATTATCGCCGAACCCCAAGATATGTTTTACGGTGATAAGCGTTATCAAGTCGCAGACATAGAGGGGC
This sequence comes from Hyphomicrobiales bacterium, assembly GCA_006844605.1. GTDB lineage: Bacteria > Pseudomonadota > Alphaproteobacteria > SPJN01 > SPJN01 > SPJN01. The sequence goes on from SPJN01000018.1 coordinate 37,841, forward strand.
ATCAATGGTTCTTCGCCACCAAGGTGCGTGACGTGCCGCCTGAAGAACTGGTTATTCCCAACGACTAGACACGAGTTTTTCCTTGCGTCCGGGTTTCGGTCTTGCAACGATCTCATCATAATTTGATGAAAAATCATTGCAGATGGGGGCTTATATGACCGCGCAGCCGATTGAAACGAATGCCACGAATGTTATGGCGCGCGCCGCCGCGCAGGGCTGGGGCATTAATTTGTTGTCTCCGGTGATCGGTGCAGAGGTGCTGGGTATCGATCTCTCGCAGACGATGACACCCGAACAGGTCTCGGTGTTGCGGGAAATTTTGCTGGAATGGAAGGTGATGTTTTTCCGCGATCAGGACATCACAACCCAGCAACATTTGGATTTTTCCAAAAATTTTGGCCCATTGGAAATTCATCCGTTCGGTTTGAATGACCCGGACTATCCTGAGGTTTTGTTCATCACGCATGATGAAAACAACAAGGGCAAAGAAAATATCTGGCATTCCGATGTGACATGGCGGGAAGCGCCGTCACTTGGGTCTGTATTACGCGCGCGCGAAGTGCCGGAGGTGGGTGGTGATACGCTGTTTGCTGATATGTATGCAGCCTATGATGGCCTGCCTGAGGCTATGAAGGAAAAGATTGAAGGACGCATGGCGCGCCATGATTTCTATCCGTTCAAGCCGGGTATCCTTGCTGCCCCTGATGGGGAAAAAATTCTGAAGCAGATGGAAGAGAAATACCCTAATCCGTGGCACCCGATTGTGCGGACGCACCCTGAAACGGGGCGTAAGGGACTGTATGTGAATATTGCCTTCACTGTTGAGGTTGAGGGTATGGATGAGAAAGAGGGCCGTGCCCTTCTTGACTTTCTATATCGTCAGGCAACTGTTCCTGAATATCAGTGTCGCTTCCGTTGGGAAGACAATTCTATCGCCTTTTGGGACAACCGTTCGTGCCAGCATTATGCAGCGTCAGATTACTGGCCGCATCAACGCCGTATGGAACGAGTGACGATTATCGGGGATCAGCCTCGATGACCCCTGCGGGTTAACGATCCACAACAGAACCGTTAACTACCTGTTTACCCTGTTTGTCTATTGATGGTGTTCAGCAATGAACACAGTGATGGATGTCGGGGAGAACAGGTCTCATGGTTTTGCAGGACGGTAACTTTAATCCAATAAAACCAGTACTTTATGGGACTGTTTGCTTGCTATGCCTTTCTCTAGCTGCCTGTGGCGGGAGTGGTGGCAGCGGTAAATCGGGCGGCTCCAGTGTGCCGCTTGCACCGTCGGGTGGCGGTGGCGGCGATAACTCGAATGATGGCGGCACGACCTTTACAGCAGCAGATTTCGAAACCGCAGAATATAATCGCCAAAGCGGCTTACGCCAGATGAATGCCAGTTCCGCCTATGCCCAAGGGGCAACAGGTGGCGGCGTGACGGTCGCTTTTATAGATACGGGTATCGATGTAGATCATCCTGACCTTGCCGGTCAGATCTCTAATCTTAGCACCGATATTGTCGGTGGTAGCCGCAATGATGTGAACGATACCAATGGACATGGGACAGCGGTTGCCGGTGTTATTGCCGCGGCAAAAAATAATTCGGGAACGCATGGTGTTGCGTTTGATGCGCAGGTCATGGCCATTCGCGGTGACGATATTGATCAAGGTCAATGTGGCAATGATGGGTGTGATTTCTTCTCTACCGATACCATTGCCGGTATCAACTATGCAGTGGCCAATGGTGCCCGTGTGATTAACCTGTCCATAAGCGGCCCAGATGCTATCGGTGCAAATTATCGTAACGCGCTGAACAATGCGGGTAATCAGGGCGTGGTCGTGGTTGCGGCCGCTGGCAATAGCAGTGGCGTCGGGCCAGAACATCCAGCTGCCTTTGCCGCAGATGGCAGATCTGTGGGCAATATGCTGGCTGTTGGGTCAGTTGACTCAAACGAGGTGATCTCGTCCTTTTCCAACACCGCGGGCACCAGTATTTCGCACTTTGTTGTCGCGCCGGGTGAACGTATTCGAACTTTGGGGCTTGGTGGAGGCGAGGTTTTGGCATCGGGCACATCATTCGCAACGCCACATGTCGCGGGTGCTGCTGCGGTTTTGATTGACCTATTCCCATCTCTTACCGCGCCCGAAGTGGTTGATTTGCTGCGCGGTACAGCGGCTGATCTGGGTGTGGTAGGGGATGATGCAATTTACGGCAAAGGGTTGATTGACCTGCAGGCGGCGGTCGCACCGCAAGGTGCCGCGCAGGTGCCGCAAGGACAAACCACTGCCGGACATAGCGAACCCCTGTCAGGCTCAGGGGCGCAATTCGCAGCCAGCTTTGGTGATGGCCCCATGCGTGCAGCCTCAGCCGGTGGATTGGCCCAGGTATTGTTTCTGGACGATTACAAACGCGGATATCGGGCGGATTTGACTGCGCTGGTCGGTACAGCGTCTTCGAATAGGGCGCTTGAACAATTCGTCAGGAATAGCGGTGGGCGGGACCACGCTGCGTTGGATTTTTCGTCGATTTCATCGTCGTTTGGTTTTACCGAAACTGCGATCTATGCATTCGACGACGGGGAGCATCGCAATCAGGCGCAAGCTGCCTATTTAGGCGAGACAAATATTTTGGCGGAAAAGAACTCTCCGGGCCTATCATTTACCGGCGGGCTATCGCTTGGCACTGTGTTCGGTTCTGATTTGGGGCAGGTGACGTTTCAATTGACACAAGGCGATGGCATGTCTGTTGCGGGCACCTCTGCCAAGGTTATGCGGAATATGGGTGCGTCTGATCTGTTTGGTATGTCTGACAACGTAATCACGCCCCTGTCCGATATGGTTGCCGGTGGCTTGGCAGCAGGGCTAGATTGGCAAGTGACAGAGCATGTGAGTTTAAGTTTCTCGCACCATGATGATGCGCGTGCAAGTTCGGGCATGTTCGCCGACAATCCTCAAAAAATGACAATGGTCGGTGCCAGCTATGATGGCGGCGCAAATGGCATAGCAATCGAAGTCGGCAAGCTGCAGGAGCAAAACAGTTTGTTGGGCAGTCTTGGTGCCGGGGCTTTTGGTCTTGCGCCGGATGCAGAAACTGTTGTTGGCACAATTTCAGCGTACACCGCAATTGCCGTGCCTGTAGTTGATCAGGTGACGTTGTTTGGTCGATACACACAAGCGATGACAGACATTTCCGATGTTAGCGTTGGCCTTTTTTCAAACTGGGGTCCGGTACGAGCCAACGCATTTTCAGTCGGCGTGATGGCGGCCAATATCATCGCGGAAGACGACCGATTGGGAATGATTATTGGGCAGTCCCTGCGCGTTGACGATGCGCCGGCAACATTGCGAGTGCCCAAAATCCGTGGTTTGAACGGCGCGATTTTATATGACACGCAATCGGTCAACCTTGCCCCGGGTGGGCGTGAGATCAGCCTTGAACTATCTTACAAAACCAAACTGCAACGGCGCGCTTTGCCAGATGGCACAATGGCGGTCAGCTTGTTTGGCAGGCGCGAGCCGGGTCATGTCGCCGGCGCGGCACCGGATATTGGCCTAACGGGCAGGATTAGCCTACCTTTTTAAGCAAAATCATGGGTTTGCATTCGTTCATGGCCCATGAAATAGTGTGGCAGGAACAATGAGCGGAGCTGCCTGACCATGCGTATTCTGGTCGCCGACGATCATTCAATTGTACGCAGTGGATTGAAGCATCTATTGCGTGATTTGTCTGATCAGGACGATATTGAATTCATCGAAGCCAATTCATTCGATGCAGCGCGTGAGGCTGCGTTGACAGGTCCTGTGCCTGACATGCTGTTGCTTGACCTGTTTGCCCCTAATCCTGTTGAGGGGCCTGAGTTGAAAGCCTTTTGCGAGGCTGTGGCGCCCAGTCCGGTCGTAATATTTTCCATGTCAGAAAACGTGCAGGATATGCGCAATGTCCTTGATCACGGGGCAAAGGCATTCATTCCGAAGAATACCGACGACACGCTTTTCTTGTCTATCCTGCGTATGATCCTTGCGGGCGGAACTTATATTCCACCGGTCATGAATACGTCTGGCATGGCAGAAACAAGCGCGCCCTATGTTCAGGCCGGCGCGGCACCGACTATCGACTTGAATGACAAGTTGATGAGCCTGACACGGCGGCAACGGGATGTGCTGACCATGATGGCGGAGGGGCTGTCGAACAAAGAAATCGGCGAACGTTTAGGGCTGAACATCAACACCGTTAAGGGGCATGTGACAGCGATTTTACGAGAGCTTGGCGTTGAAAACCGCACACAGGCGGTGCTGATGATCAAGAGCTAGGCGGAAGGCTGATTGGTAAAGTCAGGGAAAAAACAGACCCGCGCCCAACCGAAGAACGCACAGACAAGTCGAACCCCATTAATGTCGCCAGTCTGCTGGAAATTGTCAGTCCAAGACCCAGCCCTTCAGACTTGTCGCGACCCGGGTCGGAAAGTTGATGAAATTCGTCAAATATTTTCTGCATATCTGATTCAGCGATACCGGGGCCGGTGTCATGGACCTCAACCCGGATTTGATCGCCCCGGTTGCGGCAGGCAATGATCACGCCGCCTTCATCCGTGTATCGAACGGCGTTTGAAATCAGATTTCGCAAAATTCGTTCAGTTAAAACACGGTCGGCAAAAACAGATTTATTGTGACCGATCACCCGCAGTCGCAATGCCTTTTCATCCGCCAACGGTGCCTGTTCCTTGATGATTTGATCCAGCAAGGGGCCGAGTGACCATGTGACGGGGTGCAACTCGATTACCCCGGCTTCGATTTGCGAAATATCAAGAAGGGCATTCAACAGCCGCCGCATTGACCCTTGTGCCGCGCGCACATCAGCGATAATTTCCTTTTGCATTGGGTCAGTGATCTTACGTTCCAGCGCCCCAGCAAACAGGCCAATGGCTTCTAGCGGTTGCAAAAGATCATGCCCGGCCGCCGCCAGGAAACGTGACTTTGCAATATTGGCTTGCTCAGCCTCCATCCGTGCGATGTTCAAATCTGCGGTGCGGATTGCAACTTCTTCTTCCAATACATCGCGTGATTTTGTCAACGCGGTGCTGATACGTTCATTCTCGGCAATTTCTTCCTCAACCTGTGTGACCATTGGTCGGAAAATCGCGAAAATCTCCAACAACAATGTGCTCAACAATCCGACCAGCATGATGATTTGTAGTTTGCCGATGACGTCAAGGGCGGATTCGCCTTCTTGTTGATAAAGCGCAACCGCCTGATCAAGCGCCAGACCAAGTCTTTGGGAAGTGTCTGTAACCAATGTGGTAACCAGACCGGATTGCCGTCTGATGGATTGATAATTTTCATCAGCAAGAGATCGCATGGTTGCCACATAACGTTTGACCTGAAGATCAAGGTTGGATGGCGGCGCAAACAAAAAACTTTCCAATTTGTCGGGCAGCGTGTCGATCCAAAACAAACCATCCCATGTTTGGGTCAGCGAATGATGGTTTTGTTCCAGCAAATCAACCCTGATCACAAGGATGTCGCGCGCATGATTGAAATCATCTTCATGCGAAGACGTGGCCATGCGTTGCAGTTGCAGGGCCGCCCCTTCGGCCAGCACGCGTTGCCCGGCCATCATGTTGACAGCGTGGGACACGCTGCGGGAATAGGTTGTTGCTTGATCAAACAGAATGAAGGAGGCAATGACCAGCCCGGCAATGAGGCTTAGGCCCAGCCGATATCGCTGGGTCATCCACTGGCGTGGTCTGGTTTGTATCTTGTCTGCTTTGTCAGTCATTTGGCGCTGGGGCATTTTACTTTCACGCTGCTTGATCATGCCACAATGGCATGATGCCATGCATCGACAAAGCCTCAATCAGCAATTTTCAGCGAACCATTGATTTACAGTATCTATGTCACTGGGGGTCAGCGCCATATAAAGCTTGGTCCGCCGATGCAGGAAGTCATCGCCATTGCGGCAATCTTCAACCTGAACGGCATGCCACAATTCAGCCAAGGGCACATTGGGTACAAGCTGTTGTGCCAAAGCGGGGTCGTCTTCAACCGTATTGTAAAGATCACTTGTGACGCTGCCATATGTAAATGCCCAACGATGGCAAATTGCTTTCGAGAGCGCGGCTGGCCCGGCGTCGGCTAATGCTGCAAGGGCAGGGCGGTCGAGAGCGCCGCCATGCAGCACTTCTTGATCTGTCCATGCGGGTCGGGCGGGCAGGCCCAATTGTTCCAACCGCTTCATGACCAGTTCACCTAGTTTGCGGTGGGTTGTCAGCTTGCCGCCAAAAATGGTCAATAACGCCCCGTCGCCGGATTGGTGGACCTCTAGCTCATATTCACGGGTGACCTTGCTGGGGTTGTCCGATCCGTCATCGACCAACGGCCTGACTCCGGCATAGGTGTCCAGAACATCCTGAGCGGTAAGGTCATTATCAAAATATCGATTGTGCGTGGCCAGAATATAATCCCGTTCCTTGTCGGAACATGTGGGATTGTCAGCGCTGCCCTCATGCGGTTCATCGGTCGTGCCGATGATACGGAAACGGTTGTCGAGCCACGGGATGACAAACACAACTCGCCCATCGGGGTTTTGCAACAAATAGGCATTGGGGTCGGCAGGTGCAGGCATACGCACAATGACATGGCTGCCCCGGACCAAACGTAGGCGCCTGTTTGTATTGATGGATTTTGCCTTGTCGAGAATGGATAGAGCCCAAGGCCCGCCGGCATTGACGACAAACCGTGCTGTCAGTGATTTTCCTTCCGCGGTTGTCAGCCTATAGCCTTCCTGCGCTGGTTCAATTGATGTGACACGGCGGCGATTGTGAATATCCGCACCACGTTCGCGGGCATCCAGCAAAGTTTCAAGTGTTAGCCGTGCGTCATCAGTCCAACAATCCGGATAATGCAGAACGGATTTCAGCCCCTCATGATCCAAATGGGGAATGGCGCTCGCGTCGCCCTTGGAAAGCTTGCCTGTGCGCCCCAGAACTTTCCGGCCTGACAAGACGTCATAAAGAAACAGGCCCAGTCGGACGATCCAGCCCGCGCGCTTTTGATCCTTGCGAATAGGCACCAAAAAACGCATGGGGAAAACCAAATGCGGGGCCATGTTCATCAGGGCCTCACGCTCATGCAGGGATTCGTAGACCAAGCGGAACTCAAATTGTTCCAGATAGCGGATGCCGCCGTGTATTAGCTTTGATGATCGTGAAGAAGTGCCGATGGCGTAATCCTCAGCCTCTGCCAACCAAACGGAATGACCGCGCCCAACGGCATCGCGGGCAACCGCAGCACCGTTGATCCCGCCGCCGATTACAGCAATGTCAAAATCCGGTTTTTTGGCTGTCGTCATCAGGTTTTTCGCCTTGAACTGGGTTGATCACCTAGGGGGATTGAGCAGGCTTTTGCCCTGATTGGCAAGTTACCACTTGCCGCACAGGCGGGCAGGGGGGCGACTGACGTAGGGTTAAGGGAAAATATCACCAGAAAACAGGTGGAATGATCAAGAACGGTCTTGCACGGGCCGAAGTGATCTATCAGGATGGCGACGTTTTGACATCATTTATAACCGTAACAAATGGGGAATGTCATGAATTTTGACTTTTCTGATGAGCAGAAAATGCTCCGCGATCAGGCCCGCAGTTTCTTGGAAGACAAATGTACTTCCCAGACAGTGCGCACAATCCTAGAAGGGGATGAACCCTATGATAAGGAGCTTTGGGCAGGTATTGCCGAAATGGGCTTCTTGGGGGCAGCTATCCCTGAAGAATTCGGTGGCCTTGGTCTTGGGCACCTTGAACTTTGCGTCATTGCAGAAGAAGTGGGCCGCGTTGTTGCGCCGGTGCCGTTCTCAAGCTCTGTTTATCTGGCAACCGAAGCCTTGTTGGCTGCAGGCTCAGACTCACAAAAATCTGCATGGCTACCGAAATTGGCTGCGGGTGAAGCGATTGGCACCTTTGCCGTGGCTGAGGGGAACAAGCCTGCAACAGCGAAAAATGTCAACGCCAGCTTTGACGGTTCTTCCCTGACAGGCACAAAGGTTGCTGTGCCTGATGGCGACGTTGCCGATGTGGCGATCGTTGCTGCCAAGTCAGCCAAGGGCACTGCGCTTGTGCTGGTTGACCTGAATGGCCCCGGTGTCTCTCGCCGGAATCTGCGGACGGTTGACCCGACCCGCTCCTATGCTGAGTTGACCTTTGAAGGCGCCCCAGCAGAACTGATCGGGGATGATGGCGAAGGCTGGTCCCTGAAGGAACGTGTGTTTGACCGTGCTGCGGTATTGATGGCCTTTGAACAGGTTGGCGGTTCGCAGTCTGCATTGGAAATGGCGAAAGAATATGCCATGGGCCGTATCGCCTTCGGTCGTTCGATTGCCTCATTCCAGGCGATCAAGCACAAATTGGCTGACATGTATATCAAGACGGAATTGGCCCGCTCCAACGCCTATTACGGCGCTTGGGCATTGTCTACTGATGCGCCCGAACTGCCCGTGGCAGCCGCTGGTGCCCGTGTTGCTGCCATTGAAGCCTATGGCTTTGCTGCGCAGGAAAATGTGCAGGCCCATGGCGGTATCGGCTTCACTTGGGAAGCTGATTGCCATTTGCATTATCGTCGTGCCCGCAATTTGAACTTGGCCCTTGGTTCTGGCCGTGTGTGGAAAGATGCGCTTGTAACGCGCCTTGAACAACGCAACGCCGCTTGAGCCAGCATAGAAGGGAGACAGACTAATGGATTTTAACGATTCACCAGAAGAAGCCGCCTTCCGCGCCGAAGTGCGTGAGTGGCTGGACAAGAACGCCGAAAAGAAGACCGACACAAACACCAATTGGCGTGCCGGTCTTGACGATGCTGAGGCTATGGCCAAGGCAAAGGCATGGCAGGCCAAGCGCGCCGATGCCCGCTTTGCACAGATTACATGGCCCGAAGAATGGGGTGGCCGTGGTGGCACCCCGATTCAGACCGTGATTTATGGTCAGGAAGAAAGCCAGTATCTTGCCCCGCGCGGCTATTTTGAAATTGGTTTGGGCATGTGCATTCCCACCATGATGGCCTATGCCACACCGGAACAGAATGCGCGCTTTGTGCAGCCTGCCCTGCGTGGTGAGGAAATCTGGTGCCAGCTATTCTCTGAACCGTCAGCCGGGTCTGACGTCGCCGGTTTGCGGACAAAGGCTGTGCGCGATGGTGACGACTGGGTGATCAATGGTCAGAAGGTTTGGACCTCTGGTGCGCATTATTCCGATTTCGGTATTTTGCTGACCCGTACCAATCCCGACGTGCCTAAGCATAAGGGCCTAACCATGTTCTTCCTTGATATGAAGAGCCCGGGCGTCGAATGCCGTCCCATTAAGCAGATGTCAGGTGATGCAAACTTTAACGAAGTGTTCTTCACCGATGTACGCATCCCTGATAGCCAGCGCCTGTCCGATGAAGGCAATGGCTGGAAAGTTGCCCTGACCACGCTGATGAATGAGCGTTTGGCGGTTGGTGATGCCAGCGGCCCCGATATTGAAGAGTTGATGGAGCTTGCCCGTAACACAGAAAGTGAAACAGGCGGTCCAGTCATTAAGGATATGGACGTTCGTCAGAAAATCGCTGATTGGTATGTGCAGGGCCAGGGCCTGAAATATACCAAGTTCCGTACCCTGACTGCCCTGTCAAAGGGTCAGACACCGGGGCCGGAAGCGTCAATTTCAAAGGTTGTGTCAGCACCGCGGTTGCAGGATTTGACCAGCTTTGCACTTGATCTGATGGATCAGTCCGGTGTGCAAATGGACCGTGAGTTGACGGGTGAAAACATGCAGTTCATGGCCTCAAACTTTTGGGCGCCGGGTCTGCGTATTGCCGGCGGTACAGATGAAATCCTGCGCAATATCATTGCCGAACGCGTGCTGGGCTTGCCCGGCGATGTCCGCGTTGACAAGGACGTGGCCTATAAGGATCTGCCCAAGGGCACAAGCTGATCTGACCAACAGTGTTAGAGATTTAGGAAAGGCGGCCTCCTTGAGGTCGCCTTTTTCTTTGATCGGTTCTATGGCGAATTGGCACCTTTCCCCAACCGCCAAAATCCCCTAACCATAGGGCATGGTTGAAACACCTGCACATACCGCCCCTTTAAGCCGCCGCTTTTCCGTTGCGCCGATGATGGACTGGACGGATAGGCACTGCCGCATGTTTCATCGGCAACTGAGCCGCCATGCGCTGTTATATACAGAGATGGTGACCGCAGATGCAGTGATACATGGCGATCAGGCGCGTCTGTTGGGCTTTGACGGGGCTGAACATCCTATTGCCTTGCAACTTGGCGGGTCGGAGCCTGATAAGCTGGCCGCAGCGGTCAAAATCGCGCTTGAGTTCCAATATGACGAGATCAACTTGAATGTCGGTTGCCCGTCTGATCGTGTGCAGTCCGGCAGCTTTGGTGCCTGCCTGATGGCGGAGCCTGAGTTGGTTGCCGACTGTATTCGTGCGATGCAGGATGCGGCGGGCGCTGTCCCCATCACTGTGAAATGCCGTATCGGTATTGATGAGCAGGATGAGGAGCAAGCCCTGCGCAGCTTTGTTGAAATTGTGTCTGAACGAGGTGGCGCAACCAGTTTTGCCGTTCATGCGCGTAAGGCATGGTTGAAGGGGTTAAGCCCCAAACAAAACCGCGAAGTGCCGCCACTGAATTATCCGCTGGTCTATGCGCTGAAGCAGGAACTGCCTGATCTTGAAATCGCAATTAATGGCGGCATCCCGGACCTTGATGCGGTGGCCACCCATTTGGGTCACGTGGACGGGGCCATGGTGGGCCGGGCCGCCTATCAGACGCCGTGGGTGTTGGCTGATGTGGACCGGCGTTTTTTTGCGGCTGACAATCCAGTGCAAACCCCCCATCAGGCGATCCGTAATTATCTGCCCTATGTTGAAGGGTGCTTGTCTGCGGGCGTGCCGCTGAAAAGCATGACCCGCCATATGATGGGCCTATTTGCAGGCGCAAAAGGCGCGCGAGCATGGCGACGGACCCTGTCAGAACAGGCGCATAAGGATGGCGCTGGGCCTGAGGTATTGTTGCAGGCGCTTTCCTGTGTGAGTGAAGCACCCTATTTGGAAGGACATGCGGCGTGAGTGTTGATGTGTTGATGGAATGGCTGCCCTTTGCGTTGACGCTGCTTGGCGCAGGAATATTCGCGGGCGTTCTGGCTGGACTATTGGGTGTGGGCGGCGGCATCGTCATCGTGCCTGTGCTTTACCACCTGTTTACACAGCTGGACCTTGATACGGCGATCCGTATGCATTTGGCCGTTGGCACCAGCCTTGCCACCATCATCCCGACCGCGATTTCGTCGGCGCGCAGCCATCATAAAAAACAGGCAGTGGATTTTGATCTGCTGAAAAGCTGGGGCATTGCCATTGCCATCGGCGTGGTAATTGGGGCGACACTTGCAGCGTTCCTGTCGGGGGAAGCATTGCAGAGTGTATTTGGTATTGTGGCCCTGTTGGTCGCGCTTAATATGGCGTTTGGAAAGCAAAGCTGGCGCTTGGGGGCGGCATTGCCGCGGGAACCATTTCGCGGGCTGCTTGGTGTTTTTGTCGGCGGCTTCTCCTCCATGATGGGGATCGGCGGCGGGACATTATCTGTGCCGATCATGACCCTTTATAATGTGCCTGTGCATCGCGCGGTTGGTACAGCATCAGCCATCGGATTGATCATCGCAGTGCCGGGGGCCATCAGCTTTATGGTCAGCGGCTGGCAGGCCGAAGGGTTGCCGCCATTCAGCGTTGGTTATGTGTCGCTTCTGGGGTTCGCATTGATCGTTCCCATGACGATCTTGTCAGCACCGTGGGGAGCCAAATTGGCCCATGCATTGCCCGTTATCTGGCTAAAGCGTGCCTTTGCTGTGTTTCTGTTTTTGACGGGCGTGCGGATGCTGGACCTGTTTGGATAGGCTATCATTTTACGGCCTGCTCATTGGTGGTTAGGACTTCCAGCGTTCTTTCGCGCTGTCGTCAGTTGTCTTTGCCTCAACCCACCCGGATGAGCCATCTGCGCGCTCCTCCCGTTTCCAGAACGGGGCGTCTGTCTTCAAATAATCCATGATGAATTGCGCCGCCTCAAACGCCGCCTGTCGGTGGGAAGAGGTGGCAGCAACCAGCACAATCTGCTCCCCTATTTTCAGGGTGCCAAAGCGGTGAATGATCGTCAGACCCAGCAAAGGCCAGCGGTCTGTTGCGCGCTTCCCAATATTGTTCAGGGCCTTTTCAGCCATGCCCTGATAGTGATCAAGGTGAAGGGCGGTTAACGGAGCGGGGCCATCATCCAGCCTGACGCGCCCTGTAAAACAAGCGGTTGCCCCGATATGGGGGGTGTCGCCTTCAAGCTGCTTTAGCTCAACCGCAACATCAAAATCTCCGGCTTGGACGCTGATCTTGAAAGGGATGGCTTCCTCTCCCCCTGTCATGGGGGGAAACAAAGCAATTTCATCGCCATCTGTGATTGTAGCGGTCAGCGGGACTGTTTCTTCGTTCAGGGCCGCGCGGATTTTGTCTTGTTCGGAAAACGCCGCTGTATAGCGGTCACTAAGGGCGGACAAGTGTATGATCAATTGGGCGATGGTGGTGACTTCAGGCGGCAGCGAGACCCGTTCCTCTCCCTTGCCGACTTTTTCACGGACCCATGAAAAATACAGCAGCGATACCTCTGCCATTTTATCAGTCCCCGGCGCGGGCGCGGTCAACGGCGATGACGTGCGCCAACCCTTGCTTCAGGTAGCCATAGCCCGTGACGATCGTCAGAATGGCAGCCACCCACAAACCCAGCATGCCCAGTTCTGTTAGGAAGGGAATGATGGCATCGCCCGCAGGCCCTGTCAGTAGAATGGATAGGGCGATCATTTGGACAGTGGTTTTCCACTTGGCCAATTGTGTTACCGGAACGGACACCTGTGCGCCGGCCAAAAATTCCCGTAGGCCCGATACCAAAATTTCGCGGATCAGGATGATGGCGGCTGCGATAACGCCGACGCCGCCAATGATCCCTTCACCAACCAACATGATCAGCGCTGTGCCAACCAGCAGCTTGTCGGCAATGGGGTCAAGCAAGCGGCCCAGTTCCGACATTTGGTCAAGCGCGCGCGCTAGATACCCGTCGAAAAAATCCGTGACCGCAGCGGCGACGAACAGGCCAAAGGGTAACCAATATTGCCAGTCACCAGGCAAGTAGAAACCGGCGACCATACCGGGAATGGCCAGAATGCGAAAAAACGTCAATATATTGGGTATCGTGAACATAGTTATCTCATAGCCCAAACAGACGTGCCTGCCTAGCCGCGGAAGTGATCATAAATGCGTTGTGCAACAGTTTCTGAAATGCCAGCGACCGCCTGCAAATCAGGCAGGGACGCTTGAGCGACCGCTTTTGCTGATCCGAAGTGGTGCAGCAATGCCTTTTTCCGTTTTGGCCCAATACCGCCAACCTCATCCAATGGGTTTTTCAGGCGTGATTTACCCCGCTTGGCGCGGTGGGTGCCGATGGCAAAACGATGCGCCTCGTCTCGCAATCGTTGAATATAGTGGAGGAGCGGATCGCGCGGGCCCAAGCTGATTGGTTGCGGCGTGTCTGGAAGGAACAACCGCTCCCGCCCGGCGTTGCGATCCTCGCCCTTGGCAACCCCGACCAACGCAATATCCTCAACCCCCAGATCGGCAAGGACGCGCATGGCTTCGCTCAACTGGCCCTGTCCGCCATCAATCAGGACAAGGTCCGGGCGATCGGCGGCATCGCCAGCCTCTTCGGATTTGACCAATCGTGTAAAGCGTCGGGTCAACACTTCGCGCATCATGCCGAAATCATCGCCGGGGCTGAGTGTTTTGTCCTTGATATTGAAGGTCCGATAGGCTCGTTTTTCAAACCCCTCAGGCCCCGCGACGATCATCGCACCGATTTGATCTGTGCCGCCTGTATGACTGTTATCATACACTTCCACACGTTGCGGCATGGCTGGCAGGTCAAACATATCCGCCAACCCTTCCAACATCGCGATGTGGGTGGCGCTTTCGGCCAGTCTTCGTGCCAATGCCTCCTTCGCATTGTCGATGGCATGGGCCATAACCGCCCGCCGTTCACCGCGTTGGGGGCGCGAGATGCGCACCGTACGGTCAGAACGCGTCGACAGTGCGTCCGCAATCAGTGTCGCGTCATCAGCTTCATGACTGGTAAGGATCATCCTTGGTGCCGGTTTGTTGTCATAGAACTGCCCCAAAAAGGCGGCCAGCACAGCCTCGTCAGTTTCGTCCTTATCGTGGCGCGGGAAATAGGCCCGGTTGCCCCAGTTTTGGCCTGCCCGGATGAAAAAGACCTGAATGCAGATCTGTCCGCCATCACGGGCAAGGGCAACCACGTCAGCCTCGGGAATAGAATCTGGGTTGATCGATTCAGTTTCCTGCACATGTGATAGGGCGCGAATGCGGTCACGCAGGGCGGCGGCACGCTCAAACTCCATACCGGCAGCGGCATCGTCCATCTGTTCGGACAATTGTTTCTTCAGCGTGCTGGCATCACCCCTTAAAAACCGGCGTGCATCTTCAACAAGGGCGGCGTAACCATCCTGGTCGATATAGTCTACACATGGCGCGCTGCATCGCTTGATTTGGTAAAGCAGGCAGGGGCGGGTGCGTTGGTGGTACACGCTGTCAGTGCAAGAGCGTAGTAAAAATGCCTTCTGCAATGTGTTGAGCGTTCGATTGACCGATTTGGCGGAGGCAAAGGGCCCAAAATATTCCCCCTTGCGATTGCGCGCGCCGCGATGTTTTACGATTTGGGGAAAGTCGTGATCATTCGCAATCAATATATAGGGGAAGCTTTTATCGTCACGCAAAATCACATTATAACGCGGGCGATGCCGCTTGATCAGGTTGGATTCAAGCAACAAAGCCTCAGTTTCAGAGGCGGTCACAATCACCTCCAACGCCAAGGTTTCACGAACCATATAGGCAATGCGGTTGGTGTGGTAACGCCCCTGCGCATAGGCGCTGACCCGTTTGCGCAGGTTTTTGGCCTTGCCCACATATAGAATTTCAGCGCCCTTGCCGACCATGCGGTACACGCCGGGACGATTGGGAAGGGTTTTTAGCGCCCGTTCAAGCACAGGAATGCCGACCAAATCATCGGAATCGCCATCATTGGCGACGTTCAATCTGTCCCAACGGTCTGCTTCTGCTACGGGTGGTTTGGAATCGGTCATGGCCCCATTATGCCCTGTCATTCATGTGCCCCGCAATCGGGGATGGCGGACTTGTTCACATCTGATTTGTGGGTTTCGTCACCGATCTGTCACACTATCCACCGTTTCTGTGGATAAGTCTGTGAATGATTCTGTGCCTATCCGAATAGCGGCAGTGTTTCCTTATGGAATCTACTGGTTGCTCATTTTTTGAGCAAATAGATACTGCGTTGATTTTATTGAACTTTATAAAGTCAACACGGGATATATGGATTATTTTTCTAAATATCAATATTAGGAGGCAAAAAACCGATCAGTCCTATGTTGCTGTGCACAAAAACACACTCAAGAATGGCAAAATTGACTGATTGAGGGGGGCAGTGCGGCTTTTGGGTGTCAGCCTGTGTCTTTAACGGCGCTTGCGTTCAATTTCGACGCCAACGCTGTCCGCTGCTGCAAAAGCTGCGGGCTTTTCCACCCGAACGCGGGTTGACTGGACACGCTCATCCACCAGACAGGCATTGGCGATTTGTTCCGCCATCGTCTCAACAAGGTTGATGTGTCCCTGATCAATGACCCGGTGAACAATATTGACGATGCCTTCATAGCACAGGACGGAATCAATTTGGTCGCCCACGGGGGCAGCCTGCTCTGTGACAGTTAAATCGACAGAGACAATGACGGGTTGTTTCACATTCTGCTCATGCGGATGAATGCCAATTTCCGCATCAAGGCGTAAATTATTGACGAAAACGTGCCGTAGGGCCAGGTCAGCATTGGCTAGGCTTAACGGGCGGACAGTTGACGGGCTGTTTGTCATAATGGGCGATCCTACTCGACGATGCCGACAATATCGGGCGTCTGCCAGCCCAAATGCTGGCCACCATCCAATGCTATCATTTGTCCGGTCATGGAGCGAGCGGTCAACATGAAGCGGACAGCTTCGATAAATTCAGACAGGTCAGGGCCGCGTTCCAGCACCACGCCATCCAGTTGTTTTTGGAAATGGGCTTGCGTCTGGCGGGCATTGCGCAAGGTGGGACCGGGACCAATGGCATTGACCCGAATGCGGGGGGCCAGGCCCTGTGCCAGTGTTTGTGTCAGGGTCCAAAGACCTGTTTTGGATAGGGTGTAGCTGACAAATTGCGGCGTCAGCTTCCAAATGCGCTGATCAAGCAGGTTGATGATCAAGCCTTCAGCAGTTTCCGGCAGAGCGGCTGCAAAATTTTGTGACAATACAAAAGGCGCGCGCAAATTTGCTTCCAAATGGGCGTCCCATGACGCGCGGGTCGCAGTCTGGGCGTCGTCATGTTCGAACAAGCTGGCATTGTTGATCAAAAGACCAAGCGGACCGCCAAGGGCGTTTTCGGCAGCGGGGAGCAGCTTTTGAACGTCATCTTCTTGCGTCAGGTCGGCCTGCAGAATTTCCGCTGTGCCGCCAGCGTTGCGAATCTCCGCCTGAAGGGCCTTGGCCCCATCGCTTGATCGATTGTAATGGATCACAACGGCAAAGCCGTCCGCAGCAAGTTCCTTGGCAAGGTAGGCACCAATGCGGTGCGCGGCACCTGTAATCAGGGCGTGGCGGGGCAGTTGTGATGTATCTGTCATTTAGCGAATTTCCGCTGTTGTCGGCATGACGGGGGGCGTCACAAAGCTGGCGCTTGCTTCACCTTGTGCCACAACGGTGACGATATAGATCAAATAGGCGGCGACGAACAAAATCCCCATGACCCTGCTGATCGCTACATGAAAAAGGGCAACTGGCACCAGAATGCAGGTGACCCCAAGTAGAATCCAAAGATCGAAGTTCAGGAAATTTGGCGGCACCGGCAACGGTATAACAATGGCGGTAATGCCCAAAATGGCCAAAATGTTAAACATGTTGGAACCGATGACGTTGCCGATAGCGACATCTGACCGGCCCCGAATGGCAGCAACAACGGTTGTGGCAAGTTCGGGCAGGGATGTGCCCAACGCAACAATAGTCAGGCCAATAACAGCGTCGGAGACATGATAGGCGGCCGCAATATCAGTGGCACCGCGAACCATCAAATCGGCGCCAAGGGGCAGACCGATGATACCGCCGACGATATAGCCAATTGTCTTGGCCTTGCTATCAGGAATGCCTTCAACTTCTTCTAAGGAAGCGTCTGCACCACTGCCCTGCATTGCCCGATGACCTGAATAGGCAAGAAACCCTGCTAGCATCAGTGTCATGATGATGCCATTGCCGCGTGAAAATTCGCCCGAATTCGCAAACAGAATGAAAACCAGCGTCGCACCAACCATCATCAGCGTATTGCGCCGCACGCCGGATTGATTACACAAAATAGGGGCGATAATCGCCGGCACACCCAATACCAGCAGAACATTCGCAATGTTGGAGCCGACGACGTTACCAACCGCAATCCCCGGAGCCCCGGCCATCGCTGACTGTAGGGAGATCATAAGCTCGGGGGCAGAGGTGCCAAAGGCAACAACCGTCAACCCGATGATAAGCGGCGGAAGCCCATAATGGCTGGCCAATGCAACAGCGCCTCGGACCAGTAAATCGCCACCAATCAGCAGCAAAATCAGTCCCGCTATGACCAGACCATACATCATAAAGTCGCGCTGTTCCTTGTTTGCCATACAAGCCAAGTGTCAAATGACGGGCTGGCGCTGTAATTTTTGCTTTTGTTGGTCCGTGTCCCGCGTTTGAACGGCTTAAAGAACAGGACTGAACCTAAATGTAAATATGGGTACGGCCTTGTGCGGCAAAAAGAGTGGTAAGTGCTGATTTCCTGCCACGCCGGATATTCGATACGTATTTCCGCCCCTTTTAATATGCTGATGTGAGTTCTGCTTGGGCTCTACACCTATTGCAGGGCTTTATCACGGGCCTTTACGCCGTCTTGTGCCCTTGCCCTTTTTCTTGTCCGTTCTGGTGCCGGGTTTGCCGCCGCCGGAACGTGGGCGGCTTTTTTTCTCAAGGTCGCCGGCGGTCAGCCGTGCCAGCGGATCATCGGCGATTGTCAGCTCCAACTCCTGCAAGCGCTTGATTTCATCACGCAGGCGGGCCGCTTCCTCGAATTCAAGGTCGGCGGCGGCATCACGCATCCGGATTTCCATATCCTTGATCGTTGCGGCCAGATTATCGCCAACCTTGTGTGTTGCCTTGTCTTCGTCAATCCCGACAGTGACATGGTCGCCTTCATAGACAGAATCGAGGATGTCGCCGATTTGCTTACGGATTGAGGAGGGGGTGATCCCGTGTTCTTCATTATAGGCAACTTGCTTGGTGCGGCGGCGATCAGTTTCTGCAAGCGCGCTTTTCATAGAGTCGGTTTCTTTATCAGCATAAAGAATAACCCGCCCATCGACATTTCGCGCTGCCCGTCCAATCGTCTGGATAAGCGAGGTTTCGGAGCGTAGGAACCCTTCCTTATCAGCGTCCAATATGGCGACCAAGGCAACTTCGGGGATGTCCAGCCCTTCGCGCAGCAAATTAATCCCAATCAGTACGTCAAACGCGCCCAATCGCAAATCCCGAATGATCTCGATCCGCTCGATCGTATCAATGTCTGAGTGCATGTAACGAACGCGGATGCCCTGTTCATGCATATATTCCGTCAGATCTTCCGCCATACGCTTTGTCAGCGTGGTGACGAGCGTGCGATAGCCCGCCTTTGCAACGATTTGACATTCGGACACAAGATCATCGACCTGACTGGCGATGGGCCGAATTTCAACCGGCGGGTCAATCAGCCCTGTCGGGCGAATGACCTGTTCTGTAAACGTGCCGCCAGTCCGTTCCAACTCCCAATTGCCTGGGGTTGCGGACACGAAAACGGTTTGCGGGCGCATGGCGTCCCATTCTTCAAACTTGAGCGGACGGTTGTCCGTACACGAAGGAAGGCGAAAGCCATATTCAGCCAATGTGGTTTTGCGCCGGTAGTCACCCTTATACATGGCCCCGATTTGGGGCACTGTCACATGGCTTTCATCTATAAAGACCAGTGCATCTTCGGGCAGATATTCAAACAAGGTGGGGGGCGGTTCCCCCGGCTTACGGCCCGTGAGGTAGCGTGAATAGTTTTCGATGCCGGGGCAAATGCCTGTTGCCTCAATTGATTCAAGATCGAACTGGGTCCGTTGGCGAAGGCGTTCAGCCTCTAGCGGCATGGCTTTCTTTTCGTACCATGCCAGCCTGTCTTGCAGTTCCGCTTTTATATGTTTGGTTGCCTGTTGCAGCGTAGGGCGGGGGGTGACGTAATGGCTGTTGGCATAGATTTTGACTTGATCAAGGCTGGCGGTTTTTTCACCTGTCAGGGGGTCAAACTCCGTAATAGCTTCAAGTTCATCACCCCAAAAAGAAACGCGCCATGCCCGGTCTTCTAAATGAACGGGGAAAAGCTCAAGCACATCGCCGCGTACGCGGAACATGCCGCGCACGAAATTGGCGTCGTTGCGTTTGTATTGCAGGGCGACCAAACGCTTGATCAACTCATTCCGGTCCATCAACTGGCCGATTTTGATCAATTCAGTCATATCGGAATAGGTCTCGACAGACCCAATGCCGTAAATGCACGACA
The DNA here is from genome assembly GCA_006844605.1 of Hyphomicrobiales bacterium. Classification (GTDB taxonomy): domain Bacteria; phylum Pseudomonadota; class Alphaproteobacteria; order SPJN01; family SPJN01; genus SPJN01. The sequence continues at coordinate 57,621 of SPJN01000018.1, forward strand.
CAGACGCAACGATGATCACATCATCACGTTCCAACAGGGCGCGGGTCGCCGAATGGCGCATCCGGTCAATCTGTTCGTTAATCGTGCTTTCTTTTTCGATAAAGGTATCTGTCCGGGGCACATAGGCTTCGGGCTGATAATAATCATAGTAAGACACGAAATATTCGACAGCATTGTTGGGGAAGAATGACTTGAATTCCCCATAAAGCTGGGCAGCCAAGGTCTTGTTATGAGCCAGTATGAGGGCGGGGCGGCCAGATCGCGCAATAATCTGCGCCATAGTATAGGTCTTGCCCGACCCGGTTACCCCCAAAAGTACCTGATCCTGTTCATTATTATTAATCCCCTCCATCAGGTCCGCGATTGCGGTGGGTTGATCGCCCTGGGGCTCAAACTCAGAAGCCAACTCGAACGCAATCCCGCCCTCGGTCTTTTCGGGGCGTTCAGGCTTATGTGGGGTAAAGGTTACAGGTGTCGCAGTCATGGTGCCATCATACCCATTTGTAGGCTTGGGGGGAGTGGAAATTGTGTAAAAATGCTCGTGCGTCAGGATTGCCTGTCGTCGGCTGTTGCGAGCTTGCTAAGATCGGGGTATAGGCTGGGCATTACCCCAGAATAATAGGGATTTTTCGATATGGCTTTTCTGTCAGACGCATTGGGTCGGGTTAAACCGTCCCCCACGATCGCAGTCACGCAAAAAGCACGGGAGCTGAAAGCTGCCGGCCGTGACGTCATCAGCCTTGGCGCGGGCGAGCCTGACTTTGACACACCTGATAATGTCAAAGCAGCAGCAATTCGCGCGATCGAAGCGGGTGATACAAAATATACAGCCGTTGATGGCACGCCTGAGCTGAAGGCCGCGATTGTCGAAAAGTTCAAGCGCGAGAACAATCTGACCTATGACGTGGATCAGGTCAGCGTCTCCAATGGTGGGAAGCAGGTGCTTTATAATGCGCTGGTTGCGACCCTGAACCCCGGTGATGAAGTGATCATTCCTGCACCTTATTGGGTGTCCTACCCGGACATGGTGCTGCTGGCTGGCGGGGAACCTGTGATTGCCACTGCTACGATGGAAGATGATTTCAAGCTGACGCCCGCTGCGCTGGAGGCGGCGATCACGTCGAAAACCAAATGGTTCATGTTCAATTCCCCCTCCAACCCCTCAGGGGCGGCCTATAGCCGGGACGAGTTGAAGGCATTGACCGATGTTCTGATGCGCCACCCCCATGTATGGGTGATGACAGATGATATGTATGAGCATCTGGTCTATGACGGATTTGAATTTGTGACCCCAGCTGAGGTTGAGCCGGGCCTTTATGATCGCACATTGACTGTGAATGGTGTGTCAAAGGCCTATGCAATGACCGGTTGGCGGATTGGCTATGCCGCCGGGCCGAAAGACCTGATCAAGGCAATGGCAAAGGTGCAGTCGCAATCAACCTCCAACCCCAGCTCTGTCAGTCAGGCAGCGGCGGTTGAGGCGTTGAATGGCACGCAGGATTTCATCCCCACACGGGCGCAAGCCTTCCATCAGCGTCGAGACCTTGTGGTCTCCATGCTGAATCAGGCCAGCGGCCTGAAATGCCCGTCACCGGAAGGGGCATTCTATGTCTATCCGGATTGTTCAGGTGCCTTGGGCAAAAAGACGCCAGAGGGCGTGACCATTGAAAGCGATGAAGACTTCGCCCGCGAATTGTTGGAAGCAGAGGGTGTTGCCGTTGTGCATGGTGCCGCCTTTGGCCTGTCGCCTAACTTCCGTATATCCTATGCGACGTCGGAAAGCCTGCTGGAGGATGCCTGTGCACGCATCCAACGTTTCTGCGGGTCGTTGGCGGATTAAACACTGAATTGGGAAGCCGGGTTCAGCCTCGGCTTGTCCTTGACGTCAAGTGTTGCAAGAAATGCTTGACATTTGTCTATAAATATGCAACATAAGCTGAACCAATTTTTCAGCTATGGAGCAAGCCATGATTCGTGTCCCTGAAACACAGCAGCCAACGCCTGATGTCGCCGGCGTCTTTTCCGATGCCGCGCCCCAAAAACTGGGGCAGGGGCCTGATCATGGACTTGTTCCGCCGCCGCCAGCCGTTTCACAGGTGACGGACACGCCCCCTTCGCAGGAAGAGGTGGAGCGGCTGGCGCGGGTTGAACGGGCTGCAGGCATTGTCAGGGACAAAAATGGCACGTTTCGGAATCAGGCTGATCTGGACGATCAAGATATTTCTTTTGTACCGAGCGATGCAAAAATAGCCACAAAACAAGCGTCAATTACATTGAAGCGGCAATCAATTGCCCACTTACAACAGCTGGTCGCCCAGCCGGATGAGCGGGTGGAGGGTGAAGACCCTGCCGTCCTGCAGGCGTCTTTGACAAAACAGCAGGAGGCGCAGCTTTCCGATCTTGCGCAATCAGTTCTGACCACCGGTGAACAGGTAGATGATGACGAGGCCCGCGCGATGATCGAATCGCATGGGGAGGCTGTGATTGCTGACCATGATGCGGCGGCCGTTAAGGCGGCTGATAAAGCACGGCAACAAAAGGCCAGGCAACTGGCGGCGCAGGCGGTCGATACCTCCATCGCTTATGCCGCAACATTTGTGGATGAGCCAGAGGCCCGTGCACGCGAGCTGTTTGAGCTTGAGCAGGAAATCGAAGAACAGGGCGCATTGGAAGGCTGGTCCGCCGAACAAACGGCGCAAAAAGTGACCGACGCACACGGCGCGGTTCACACGCAGATTGTGGATAGACTGATCGCAGATGATCCCGCGCGTGCAAGGCGGTGGTTGACGGGCGCGCAAGCTGACCTTTTACCGGCCCTGCAGCGAGCGGGCCTTGATCACAAGATCACTATTGCGACCTATGCTGATCAGACCGCCCAACTTGTTGCTGAGTTTTTGTCGTTGGATGAGGCATTGCCAACAGAACAGGAGTTCAAGGAACGTCTATCCAATGACACCGACACATCCGCACTAGCCCCCGAAACGCGTGGCGCTGTCGAAGCTGTGATGGCAGGCCAATATACTCAGCTGGTTCGTGCCCGGCATGAACAGGAAAAGCAGCGTTTTTCTGATGTGTCCGATCAGGTGCAGCAGGGCCAGTTTGACCCCGTGACAATCAACAAACTGAAAGACGATCAAAAGGTTGATCTGGTTTTGCTGCGTCATGAAAATGAAGTGGCCGCGCGTCAGGCCCGCGCAAGGTCGACAGACAGCGATGTGTTTGGTCTATTGTTCGGGCAGGGCCTAACTAAGTTTGCGGATGCAGACTTGGTTTCTTATCGCAGCCGTGTGTCAGAAGATGATTACCAAACGCTGCATGGGTTACAGCAACAATTGGCGACGGCAAAACCGCGTGACCGTAAGCTGGCAGGGCAATATTTTGCGAATCTTGCTGACCTTGCAGCTAAAGCAGACCGCCATACAGTGCGTATGGAAATACTTGGGGCTGGACTGGCAGAGTTCGCAGAAGAAAACAGTGTGCCGAAATTTGCCCGCCAGATTGAGATTCTGGACGAAGTGGCAAAGGCGTATCGGCTGCAACCTGTTGGGCAAGATTCAGGTGGCAACGTAATACTGACGAAAGACGACTTGCCAATGCCCGGCGACAGTCCCGAAGAAGCTGCACGCAAACAGGCGGTACTTGAAGCGCGGCGCATTGCACTGGAACGTCAAACGCAACCGGGCCTCTATGTTCGGTCTTATGACCTTTCAGGCGACGGCAGTAGGGACGGCATCACCCGGGATGATGTGGCGGATGCAGCCCAGGAATTTGGGATCGGGGGTCTGGCGGCGACATTCGGCATAAGCGAAAAAAAATTGCGCTATTTGCTTGAAGTCGACCACCAAAGAGCGCGGGCAATATTTAGCTTCTTGGGGGGAGAAGAAGGCGAAGGAGGAGATCGTTTTTACTCAAAAAGAGTTGTGGCATTTACCACGCTGGTAGGGGAAAAATTGGGCCGTGATTTTATTGAGGGGCTGAAAACAAACTACGCTGCTGTTGGTGATTTTGGTCGGTTGGTCGATCTGGTTCACAGTGGGCCACTGTCTTGGTCAGATCACGCTAGCAAGGAAGTGTTGGAAAAGGCCCAATCAAGGCTAATCACGGAATTGGTGATGCAAGACATGTTTGTTGACGCTCTGGACAAGATCGGAAAATATGGTGGGCGCAGTTTGGCATTGTTGAACATGGCGCAGGCGTTCCACAGTATTGTCCAGTCAGGGTTTGAGACTGAAACAATTGTGGACGAGGCTGGGGCCGCCGCCGGTGGCGCCATCGGCGCATCTATTGGTAGCCTGTTTGGTGCGGTTTGCGGCCCCGCCGCGTTAATTTGTGCGGTTGGATTCAGTGCGGTGGGCGGCGCTGTCGGCTCCTATGTTGGGGAAAATGCGCGTGACTGGATCGGTGACGTGAGTGAGGCTATCTCTGGCTAATACAGCTTAAACTGGTATGATGGGCGTCATCGCAATGACATAAGATGCCGCCCATGCACCAAATTGACAAGTTCAGAACAGTTTCCATTTATGGCGATATCAGTCAGGAAGATGAAGACCTGATCAATCGGGTGTTGCCGCGTCAACCTGAAAATATTCAACAAGAAAATCGCGAGATTCGGGAGATCATTCCTGAGTTTGACCAAATGGTAACGATATACGAGAATCGGAAGGCTTGGGTTTGGCAACCATTTCGCTACGCGAGGCTATTGTTCGGGTTTGAAGGCGCGCGGGGTTATATACTTGTCTATGATTTGGGCGCAAAGCAGACCCTGAAAGACACTTGGTTTGGCCCGATGGTCAAAACAGAATCGCGCCTGTTGATTTTGCACCGGGCTGATGATCTTTCCTACAAACATGAAACGATTGGTAAACAGGGGGCAAGCATCGGCGGTTGGGTGATGGACCGGCCCGGGCCTGCACATGCCCACATGGAAGTTGGGAAAGATTACAAGATTGATCAGCCGATCAGTTACATTGAACCATCGGGTGATCACGCGATCATCTTTGATTGGATTTTGGGTGATAGGCTGGAGCCACATCTGCTGGCGCCACCGGGGCGCATAGGCTTTGTCATTCCCAAACGGACGGGGCGCTGGGCGTTTCAGGGGTCGTTCTGGTTTTGGCGGCGTCAATTGAAGATCAGGCGTCGTTACAAGCAACAAAGTCGGTCGCGCCGCTTTTGGACCTTTGTGTTCCACATACCCTTTTGGCTGCTTCGTATGGACGGGATGACGACCGACTATCGCGGCCACCCCAAGCTGCTGACCAAGGCCCAGCTTAAGGCCCATGATGCTCTCGCCCAAAAATATGGCTGGGATTGAATGGGCTCAAGCTTGGTTTTCTGCACTGCTTCCACTGCTCACATAAGTGTGATTGTCATGTCATTTCCAGATCGGGCAGTCTAACCAAATGCAGTTAGAAAGAGGTGTCCCATGCTGATCAAAAATCCCCCTCGTTGGATGTTGCGCGAAAATAGTGCCACCGATGAGCATGTCTATTTGAATCGTCGTGCCTTTATGAAGGGCGTGGGGGCAATCGGGGCCGGGGCCGGGCTGTTGCAGGCAACCCCAAGTTTGGGGGCAGAAGACCCATCCGCGTCGTTGTATCCGGTTAAACGGAATGAAAGTTTTACACTTGATCGGCCTATTACGCCTGAAGAGGCCAATACGACCTATAACAATTTTTATGAGTTTGGCTCCCACAAGCGGATTTATAAGCTGGCGCAACATTTAAAGATCAGACCATGGGCTGTGAAAATCGATGGCCATGTTGCGCAGGAAATGACGCTGGACATTGATGACCTGCTTAAGAAAATGCCGCTCGAAGAACGGCTGTATCGGCATCGCTGTGTGGAGGCATGGTCGATGACAGTGCCGTGGTCAGGCTTTCCATTGCGCAAACTGATTGAGTTGGCTGCGCCGACACACCGGGCGAAATATGTGCAGTTTGAAACCTTTAAGGACAAGCGGATGGCTCCGGGCCAAAAGCAACGCTGGTACCCGTGGCCCTATACCGAAGGTCTGACCATTGACGAGGCGATGAATGATTTGGCCTTTATGGTGACAGGGGCCTATGGCCGCCCGTTGCCGAAACAAATGGGCAGCCCCTTGCGCTTGGCGACGCCATGGAAATATGGCTTTAAGTCAATTAAGTCGATTGTGCGGATCAGCTTTACCAGCCGCAAGCCCGTGTCATTTTGGGAAGATGTTCAGCCGTCAGAATATGGTTTTTGGGCGAATGTGAATCCGGCGTTTTCTCATCCACGTTGGTCGCAAAGCACAGAGCAGGTTTTGGGCACATCAAAGCGGGTGAAGACGTTATTGTATAATGGCTATGCTGAGGAAGTAGCAGGCCTTTACAAGGATTTGCCGCAGAATAGAGACCTGTTTTTCTAAAGGGGCAGTCGCCCGCCTGACTTGCGCTTTTTTAAAAAGCCGCTACGGTCCATCTCAATCGCATGATGGAGGGATATATGGGCCGCAAAATTGCTGTCGCATTACTGGTTTTTGTGTTTATGGGAGCAGTTGGCTTGTTCGCGATGGAGCGGTTTGCCGGACAAATATTGTTCAAACCCAAGCACAGCTTTGCTGAACAGAATTTGCCCGCTGCGCCTGATTATACTGACCAAACAAGTTGGGCCGCCTTGCCGGGACGTGATGATTCCGCTGATATATTGCCGGATGGCTTTACAGCACCTGCTGATGATCTGCGGCAAGCGGATGTATTTTACATCTATCCCACAGTGTTGATGAGCAAGTCGACCTGGGTTGCAGATATTGCCGATCCTGAAACCAATATGCTGGTTGAACAATTGCCGGTGTTGGGGCAGGCAACAGCGTTTAACGGATGTTGCCGCGTATACGTGCCACGCTATCGTCAGGCTACTTTATGGACTTTCATGGCGAACGAGCCTGACAATCATCAGGCGATAGATTTTGCCTATCAGGACATTGCCCGTGCCTTTGATGCATTCCTGGAAAGGGTTGGCGATGACCGTCCGATTGTTTTGGCCGGGCATTCCCAGGGCACTCGCCATTTGGTGCGACTTGTCGCCGAGAAAATCAACGATACGCGTGTCGCTGACCGCGTTGTGGCTGTCTATGCCATCGGGTCAGGTGTGTTTCAGGAGGTGACGACGCGCGGCCTTTCAGATTTTCCGGTTTGCGATAGCCCATCACAGACAGGGTGCCTGATTACATGGGATGCTGTTGACAAGGCAAAGGCATCGGGCCGCGAGATGGGTGAGGGCCTGTATATGTGGTTGGACGGCGTCTATCAGCCTGCGAATGATCCTAGCCTTGCATGTGTTAATCCACTGACATGGCGTGCCGGTGAAGCCGGCGAGAAGGAAGACCATGCGGGCATGGTGCCACTGGACAGTGCAATATTTTCTGGCGTTTTTGTTGGGCGACCTGCGCCGCCGGTTGGGACAAGGGCGCAATTGGGTGGGTTGATGCCCCAATCTGTTTCAGCAACATGTGCTGCGCAGGGGTTGTTGGTGGATGTTTCCGGCATTGGCGTGCATGGCAAGACAACCATGCCCGGCGGTAGCCTGCACCTAAAAGATTACAGCCTGTTTTATAAGGATATTTTTGACAACGCGATCACGCGTGTGAACGCCTTTCTGGCAGCACGCTGAGGTGTCGATCATGACGGCTGGACTTCCCGCTCTGATTTTTGATTGCGACGGTGTGCTGGTCAATTCAGAACCTATTTCAAACAGGGTTTTGTGCGACGGTATCAATGACCTCGGTATAAGGATGAGCCTTGATGAAGTCATGCATCGTTATATTGGCATGACGCTTGATGGTGTGTTTGTAGATATTGAAAAAAGATTGGGTCGACCATTACCTGAAGGGTGGGGGGCAGAGCTGGACCGTGTGGCCGATGCCGCCTTTGAACAAGACTTGCAGCCGATAGACGGCATTATTGATGCCCTTCACGTTTTGCGGGATCATGGTTATGACATGGCAATGGCGTCAAATGGCAGACGTGTTCGATTTGACGAATCATTGCGCATTGTTGGTTTAGCCGATTGGTTTTCCGGCTTGCGCTTTTCAGGGACGGAAGTTGCTCATCCCAAACCTGCCCCTGATCTTTTTCTAAGCGCCGCTGATGCGATGGGGCGTCGTCCGTCAGACTGTATTGTTATTGAGGATAGCTTGACCGGTGTGCGTGCTGCGCGCCATGCGGGGATGCGGGTAATCCATTACGCGCCCGAAGGGCCAAAAGCGCAAGCCGTGGGCATGAGCGCGCGTACTTTGCATAGGATGGAGCAGTTGCCCGTTCTGATTGCGGCAATTTCCGGTTGATCGGCAAAAAAATGCCAGGTTCCCGAAGGAACCTGGCAAGTTTAACAGGGAGGCTTCACGTCATAAATGACGCGAAACAATCAGATCCCACAAATGGGGGGCAAAAGAGGATCTGATATACACCAGCAAGCTGGTGATGATTTGGACCGCGTGGTGCGGTGCAACAAATCATGTTTACTACTTACGGGTAACCGGTCCCAAAATCAAGGTTATTGTGCGCCGCACAAAAAACAGGCATTAACCTTGATCTATTTTAAGCAATTGATTTTATTGATGTTATATATGACGACCGTAATATATTGACGGTCGGAACGCTGATGCGACAAGGTGCGCAGGCACCTAATGAGCGCCTGCACAAAATATCCTGCGACTCACTCTTGTTCAGCTAGGAATTTCTCTGCCTCAAGCGCTGCCATACAGCCCATTCCGGCTGCTGTGACAGCCTGACGGTAGATTTTATCGGTGACGTCGCCTGCAGCAAAGACGCCGGGAATATCGGTGGCTGTAGAATCGGGGGCCTTGACGATATAACCGCCATCATCCATCGCTACATGACCCTGAAACACTTCGGTTGAGGGGGCATGGCCGATGGCGATGAAGATACCGTCAGCAGGGATTTCCCGCGTTTCACCGGTTTGGGTGTGTTTGATACGGCCAGCGGTCACGCCCAGCGGGTTTTCATCGCCCAGAATTTCTTCCAATTCGTGATCCCAAATCACTTCAATTTTGTCATGGGCTAATAGGCGTTCCTGCAAGATGCGCTCCGCCCTGAATTCATTGCGGCGGTGAATGATGGTCACCTTGCTGGCGAAATTGGTTAGGAACAGGGCTTCTTCAACCGCTGTATTACCGCCGCCGATGACCAAAACTTCCTTATTGCGATAGAAAAAACCATCGCACGTTGCACAAGCAGATACGCCAAAGCCCTGAAATTTCTCTTCTGAGGGCAGTCCCAGCCAACGGGCCTGCGCGCCGGTGGCAATGATCACGCTGTCCGCTTCATAGACCGCCCCTGAATCGCCAATGGCCTTATAAGGACGGCTAGAGAAATCGACCTCTGTAATAATGTCTTGCTCAATCTGGGTGCCAACCGCACGGGCCTGCGCTTCCATCTGTTCCATCAACCATGGGCCCTGAATGGGATCGGCAAAGCCGGGATAGTTCTCGACATCTGTTGTGATGGTCAACTGCCCGCCGGGCTGCAAGCCGGCAACCAATAGGGGCTTCAGCATCGCGCGCGCTGCATAAACCGCTGCGGTATAGCCTGCCGGGCCGGACCCGATGATGAGAACTTTAGTTTGATGTGTGGTGGCCATGAGAATCTCCGAAATGTCTGGCCTCTTAGGTAAGGGGCAATGCGGTGAGATGCAATAAGATGATGATCACTTTGTGGGCAGTAGCGCAGCGATTGTAGGCAATGCCTCCCCGGCAGGGTCAAGTGGCAGGTAATCCCAATGAACCAAAGGGCCTGAGGGCGGCAGGGGGCGCGCCACCCCATAAAGCAGCAACGCTTTGTGAAACTGATCGAATTTCAGAGCCCGGCGTGGCGGCAGCAGCCCCTTTAGTCTGCGCTTACGTTCAAGCTCACAAATGAACACAGGTTTGCCGGTTGCAGCCGCTTCACTTGCCATATTTACAGAATCCTCTGTCACAATCAGCATATCGGCATGGTTGAGGATATCGAAATAGGGGTTTGCCCCCGTGGCGTCCCAAAAATAGCAATCCGCAATATCTTCGAGAGTTTGGCGCAGAATGGTCAATGCGGCGGGGCTTGTCCGGCGAGAGGCCGTGACCATCAGGCTATACCCGTGGCACCGGGCTAGATTGCTTAGTCTGGCGGCAATCTCTGCC
>SPJN01000017.1 GCA_006844605.1 Hyphomicrobiales bacterium
GCACTGTGGGTGCGGGCGACTTGTTCATCGCCATCAAAGGCCCGAACCATGATGGCCATGATTTTGCCAGGGCGGCGGCAGAAAAAGGCGCAGCCCTGTTGTTGGACCGCGCTATTGATGGGCTTCCCGACGGGGCATGTTCGATCATCGTTGATGATACATTTAGTGCGTTGAATGATTTGGGCCATGCGGCCCGCGCCCGTACCAATGCAGACATCGTGGCCATTACGGGGTCTGTTGGTAAAACAGGCACGAAGGAGCTGCTGGCGGCTGTCTTATCGCAGCACGGCAAAACTCATTGCCCCGTGGGCAGCTTCAACAATCATTGGGGCGTGCCGCTGACATTGGCGCGAATGCCCCGCGATGCCCAATTCGGTGTGTTTGAAATTGGCATGAACCATGCGGGCGAAATTGCGCCGCTGGCAAAGATGGTCAAGCCGCGTTTGGTGATCATCACCACCATCGCCGGTGTGCATATGGCAAATTTTGATCACATAGATGACATTGCCCGTGCCAAGGCTGAAATATTTCAGGGGCTTGTGCCCGGTGGGATGGCTGTTCTGCCTTTTGACAATGCCTTCTTTGGTATTCTGACCGACTATGCCCTGTCATTCGGGGCATCGAATGTTGTCAGTTTTGGGGAGGGGGCAAAGTCCGCGGTTAAGTTGGAAAAGGTTTCCTATCACCCTGATTGCAGTTGCGCCCGCGCCCGTGTGTTGGGGCAGGACGTCACATTCAAAATCGGCATGCCCGGTCATCATTGGGTGACGAACGCGCTGGCAGTGCTGGCGGCAACCCAGTTGCTGACGGGCGAATTGGGGCAGGCTGGTATCGCCCTTGCCGGGATGGTGCCGCCCAAGGGGCGCGGTGCCCATCATACATTGAATTTCAAGGGCGGGGCCCTTCAACTGGTTGATGAAAGTTATAATGCCAGCCCGCCAAGTATGCGGGCGGCGCTGGAGATCTTGGCTGCGCAACCTGTCGGTCGTCAAGGGCGCCGGGTTGCCGTTCTGGGTGACATGCTGGAACTAGGTGATGAAACCGTTTCCGCGCACGAGGCATTGGCTGCCCCAATTGATAAGGCAGGCGTGGACCGGGTTTATCTTGTGGGTGCGGCGGTCAAAAGCCTTGCTGCCAAATTGGGGCGTGAGCGATTGGCCCTGTGTGTTGAGAATACCAAAGAATTGCAATCAAGACTGGAACGCGATTTACGCGCGGGTGATGTTGTCATGTTGAAGGGGTCAAATGGCATTGGCCTGTCTCGCATTGTCGATCACTTCATCGACGCCTATCCCGCACAAACCCCGTCAGACGAGCTTTTATAGGAGCGGACCAATCATGTTGTATCTCTTACTGTCTCCATTGGCGGATGATTATCAGATTTTCAATCTGTTCCGTTATCTGACGTTCCGGTCCGGCGGCGCTGTGATGACGGCGTTATTCGTAGCCTTTATCGCCGGGCCGCCGATCATCAGATGGTTGAAAAGTGTGCAAGGCAAGGGCCAGCCCATCCGCGAGGATGGCCCGCAGCGCCATTTGATTGAAAAGCAGGGCACGCCGACAATGGGCGGCTTTATGATTCTGTTGGCGTTAAGTGTCGCAACGCTGTTATGGGCCGACTTGTCGAATGTGTATGTTTGGTCGGTGCTGATCGTGACAATCGGCTTTGGCGGCATCGGGTTTGCAGATGACTATCTGAAAGTGTCGCGCAAAAGTTCAGACGGGTTGCCCGGGCGGATGAAACTTTTGTTGGAAGTTGCCGTGGCTGGCGGGGCGATTGTTGTTATGACGCAGCTGTCCGGCAATCCGCAGGCAACAGCCTTGGCCTTGCCGTTCTTTAAGGATTTCTTGATGGACCTTGGCTGGTTCTTCATTCCAATCGCCATTTTTGTTGTTGTCGGCGCCTCTAACTCTGTCAATTTGACAGACGGACTTGATGGTTTGGCGATCGTCCCGGTGATGATTGCTGCTGCCAGTTTCGGTGTGATTTCCTATCTGGTCGGTAATGCCGTTTTTGTCTCCTACCTACAGGTGCCCGGTGTGCCCGGCACGGGTGAGTTGGCGGTGTTTTGTGGCGCGCTGGTTGGCGCGGGGCTTGGCTTCCTTTGGTACAATGCGCCCCCTGCCATGGTGTTTATGGGCGATACCGGTTCGCTCGCCCTTGGCGGGGCGCTGGGGATGGTTGGTGTCGCGACCAAGCATGAGGTTGTGCTGGCGATCATCGGCGGGTTGTTCGTGCTGGAAACCGTTTCGGTGATTGTGCAGGTCGCCTCTTACAAACTGACGGGCAAGCGCGTGTTCCGCATGGCCCCGCTGCATCATCATTATGAACAAAAAGGCTGGGCGGAATCAACCATTGTCGTGCGCTTTTGGATCATCGCTGTGGTGTTGGCGTTGATCGGTCTTTCGACATTGAAGTTGAGGTAACGGCTTGATCGCAGTCACCACATATCGCGGACGACGTGTCGGGGTCTTTGGCCTTGGCCGGACCGGGCTTGCTGCTGCCAAGGCATTGGCGGCCGGCGGGGCCGATGTTATCGCGTGGGATGATGGGGAAGCAGGCCAGACAGCCGGGCGCGCTGCAGGATTGACTGTCGCGCGATTGAACGACGATGTATTGGCGTCATGCGCCGCATTGGTTTTATCGCCCGGTGTCCCCTTGACCCATCCGGCGCCCCATCCGCTTGTGCTGGCTGCGCGGGAAAAGGGCTGCCCTGTCATTGGCGATATGGAACTGTTTGCGCAGGCGGTATCAGATAATGCGAAAATTATCGCCATCACAGGCACGAACGGCAAGTCCACAACAACTGCCTTGATTGGACATATATTGGCTGAGGCAGGCTTGCGCACCGCTGTGGGTGGCAATATCGGTCATGCGGTCCTTGATTTGCCAGCCCCTGATGACGTCGATGTTTATGTGCTGGAGCTGTCGTCCTATCAGATCGATTTGTGTCAAAGCTTTGCTGCAGACATCGCCGTATTGCTTAATCTGACGCCTGATCATTTGGATCGTCATGGTGATATGGCGGGCTATGTGGCGGCCAAGGCACGCCTGTTTGACATGGCGCCTGATGGGGCGCTGGCGGTGCTGGGCGTTGACAGCGATTCTGTAACACCAATCGCAGCGCAATTGGCGCAGGACGGCCGGTTGACCCTTGTCCCGTTAAGTTTGAACACCCGGGCAACACACGGCGTTTGCACCGATGGCAAGGTGCTGATCGACCTTGATGACGGTGGGCGGCGGGTTATGCCCTTTGCGGATGCGCCGCGCCTGCCCGGTGATCATAATCAACAGAACATCGCCGCTGCCTATGCGGTGACAAAGGCATTGGCCGTGTCAGACCAACTGATTGTTAGCGGCATTAAGAGCTTCCCCGGACTTGCCCATCGGCTGGAATATCTTTGCGAGATTGACGGCGTGCGGTTTGTTAATGATTCAAAGGCGACAAATGCTGAGGCAACGCGCCATGCATTAGCGGCCTTTGACACGATTTATTGGCTGGCGGGCGGTCGCGCCAAAACTGATGGGTTGGCGCCCTTGGCCGGGTTGATGGCTGACGTGCGTGGGGCCTATTTGTTTGGTGAGGACGCAAAACGTTTCCGTGACGAAATTGGGACACAAGCGCCGGTGGCCTTGTTCGATGAATTGCAAACAGCAACCAAGGCTGCGTTCCACGCTGCCCGTACTGACAAAACAGCTTCCCCCGTTGTGCTGCTATCACCTGCCGCTGCAAGCTTTGATCAATATGCCAGCTTTGAAGCGCGGGGCGATGCCTTCCGCGCCATCGTCAATGAACTACAGGAAACCGAAACGGGAGCCGCGTCATGACGCCCTTTTTACGCAGCGATACAAGCCGAATTGCTGAATGGTGGCGCACCATTGACCGCCCCTTGTTGGGGGCGCTGACCTTGTTGATTATGATTGGCATCCTGATGATCTTCGCTGCAGGGCCGGGCGCTGCAGGACGCTTGGGCCTAAGCACTTGGCATTTTGTTATTCGACAAATGATTTTCCTGATGCCCGCGTTGGGTGTGATGCTTGTCCTATCCATGCTTGATGTGCGGGAAATAAAACGTATCGGACTGGCCCTACTTGCTGCTGCATTGACGCTGGTGGTCGCGACGCATTTGTTTGCGCCAGAGGTTAATGGCGCGACCCGTTGGTTGTTTATCGGACCGTTTTCTTTACAACCGTCAGAGCTGTTAAAGCCCGGCCTGATCATTTGCACCGCGGCGCTGTTGGCTGCTGCCCGCCGCGAAGATGAAAAGGCGGGATATGTCGTTATCGGTTTGCTTTATGCTGTGTGCGCCGGTTTGGTCTTGGCGCAAAAGGATTTTGGTCAAACGGTTTTGATCTCAATCGCCTTCGGTGCCCAGCTATTCATGGCGGGCCTGCCGTTCCTTATTGTCATTGGCCTTGGCATTGCCGCTGTTGGCGGCTTGGTTCTGGTATATATGTTCATGCCCCACGTCACGGCACGAATTGATCGGTTTTTGGACCCATCCAGCGAAAACTATCAGGTGGAGCGGGCCTATGATGCCTTTGCCGCCGGTGGATTATTTGGCCGAGGTCCCGGTGAGGGGGTTGTGAAATCACAATTACCTGACGCCCATACGGATTACATTTTCGCCGTCGCAGGTGAGGAGCTCGGCGCGATTGTGTGCCTGCTGATCCTGTTGGTTTATCTGGGCATTATGTTGCGTGGATTGTCCTTGTCGCATGATTCATCTGACCTGTTTGTGCAGTTGGCAACAGGTGGACTGGTGGTCAGTTTTGGTATTCAGGCGTCGATCAATCTTGCGGTTAATCTTGACCTCGTGCCGTCCAAGGGTATGACCCTGCCGTTTATTTCCTATGGCGGCTCGTCATTATTGGCCTTGGGCATTGGAATGGGATTCTTGCTGGCCCTAACACGCCGACGCTTGCCTGGCCGTTTGGCGCAACCGTCTGGTGGCGGGCTTGGCGGCTTTTCAATTATGGGACTGGGCCGATGATGCAATTACCTCGTGATTTAGCACCGATCCATTTTGTCGGCATTGGCGGCATTGGGATGAGCGGTATTGCCGAAATGCTGTTGAATCTTGGCTATCAGGTGCAGGGGTCTGACCTGTCACGTAATGCTAACGCGCAGCGTTTGGAAAAGCTGGGCGCGACGATCCATCAAGGTCATCACGGTGATAATTTGGGCGAGGCTGAGGTGGTTGTGGTGTCAACCGCTGTGAAGGGCGATAACCCCGAAGTTGTTGCCGCCCGTGAACGAAACATTCCTGTTATTCGCCGCGCTGAAATGCTGGCTGAACTAATGCGCCTGAAATGGTCAGTGGCTGTTGGCGGCACGCACGGCAAAACCACGACCACATCAATTGTCGCGGCCTTGATGGAGGCGGGCGGCCTTGACCCAACTGTGATCAATGGCGGCATCATCAATGCCTATGGCACCAATGCCCGCATGGGTGCGGGTGAGTGGATGGTGGTTGAGGCTGATGAGTCTGACGGCACATTCAACCGCCTGCCGCACACAGCTGCAATTGTCACGAATATCGACCCCGAACACCTTGATCATTATGGCAGCTTTGATGCGTTGAAGCAGGCGTTCCATAATTTCGTCGCGACAATTCCATTTTACGGTTTCGCGGCCCTGTGTATCGATGACGAGAATGTGCAAACCATGATGGGGGCGCTGCATGATCGGCGCATTACGACTTATGGGTTTTCGGCGCAGGCTGACCTTGCCATTCAAGATTTGACTTTCAAGAATGGCGCGGCCCATTTCGACTTATTGCATCGTGACCCGCGCACAGGCGACGAAAATCTGTTTCAGGATTTGGTCTTTCCCATGCCCGGACGGCACAATGTGCAAAACGCAACCGGGGCCATTGCCGTTGCGCTTGAGCTTGGGATGGACATTGTGGCCATCAAAAAAGGTCTTGCCGGGTTTGGCGGTGTGAAGCGACGGTTCACGAAGGTTGGCACATACGGGCAGATGGATATCATCGACGATTACGCCCACCACCCTGTTGAAATCAAGGCGGTGTTAAGCGCGGCGCGCCAGGCCTATGACGGCAAGGTGGTCGCGGTCGTGCAGCCGCATCGTTACACGCGATTGCGCGACTTGTTTGATGAGTTTTGCACAGCATTTAATGATGCCGATCTTGTTATCGTCGCGGATGTGTTTGAGGCAGGCGAAAGCCACATTCCCGGTTTTGACAAGCAGTCATTGGTTGACGGGCTGAAGGCCCGTGGGCATCGCAATGTCATTGCGCTGGAAAGCGAAAGCTGGCTGGGCGAGGCGGTTCGCCAGAATGCAAATGATGCTGATGTCATTGTCTTGATGGGCGCAGGGTCCATAACCCAATGGGCGTATGAACTGCCCAATACGTTGGAGGCGCTCTCCTGTGAGTAGTGTCGGTCTTCATAAATCTGATCTTGATGATTTGGCGGTTACGCTGAAAGGCGTTTGCGGCAGGGTCGAACGTGATGTGATGCTGGCTCCGTTTACTTGGTTCCGGGTTGGTGGCCCCGCAGATATTTTCGCAAATCCGCAGACCGAAGATGAATTGGCGGCGCTGTTGTCAGCCATTCCCGAAAATGTGCCGACGACGGTTTTGGGCGTCGGTTCCAATGTGATTATCCGTGATGGCGGTATTCGTGGGGTCGTGATTCGTCTGGGACGGGGCTTCGCAGCGATTGATTGTGACCGGGAAACTCATGAAGTGACCGCCGGTGCCGCTGCCCTTGATGCCCGTGTGGCACAGGGTGCTGTCAAGGCAGGTATCGCCGGACTTGAATTTTTACGGGGCATCCCCGGGAGTATTGGTGGGGCGCTGACCATGAATGCGGGTGCCTATGAAAATGACATGTCAAATCAATTGGTTAAGGCTTTTGGTATAGATTATTCCGGCAAACGGCATGAATTTTCGCCCGCTGAATTAGGCTATAGTTATCGTCATTCCAACCCACCATTGCCGGTCATTTGGACCGGCGCGTTGCTGCGCGGGACGGCGGGCGATGGGGCACAAATCACGGCCCGCATGGATAAAATCATGGCGGCGCGGGAAGACAGCCAGCCGATTCGTGAAAGGACCGGGGGCAGTACCTTCAAGAACCCTGATTTGGCAGAAAGCAAGGGCAAAAAGGCATGGCAATTGATTGACGCAGCCCAATGTCGTGGATTGCGAATCAGGGGCGCAATGGTGTCCACTCAACACTGTAACTTCCTGATCAATACTGGTGATGCCACCGCTGCTGATCTTGAAGAATTGGGAGAGACCGTCCGGGCGCGAGTGAAAGAACAGTCCGGCGTCAGTCTTCATTGGGAAATTAAACGCATCGGCGATGCCGCGATTGAGGGGGAGGGGTAATGACAAACACAACAACACTTGGCCCCGACACCCACGTCGCTGTTCTGATGGGGGGTACATCTTCGGAACGTGAAATTTCGTTGATCACGGGACGTGCCTGTGCAGATGGATTGCGCGCAGCAGGCTTTCGCGTTAGCGAGGTTGATGCCGCCGATGACGTGATTGACCAACTGACATCATTGAACCCGGATATTGTCTTTAACGGTCTGCATGGGCCGTGGGGCGAAGATGGGCAGGTGCAGGGGTTGCTGGAAACACTTCGCATTCCCTATACACATTCAGGCGTATTGTCGTCGGCGCTGGCCATGGACAAGGCGCGGGCGCGCATGATCTTTACCGCCAATAATATCAAGGTGGCTGATGGCCGGACCGTGCGCCGTGAAGAATTCGCCAATGATAATGTTATGCCAACTCCCTATGTGGTGAAGCCGATTGCCGAAGGCTCATCCGTTGGGGTGATGATTGTCCGCGAGGGCGACAACTTTGCGGCCAAGGCATTAAGCGACCCTGACTGGCATTATGGTGATGAAGTGTTGGTCGAACAATTCGTGCCGGGGCGTGAATTGTCTGTTGCGGTCATGGACGGTAAATCGCTTGGTGTGGTTGAGATTATTCCTGCTGAAGGATTTTATGATTTTGATGCCAAATATGCGGCTGGTGGTTCTGACCATATTATTCCGGCGCCTATTAACGGTGATACCTATCGCGAGGCGGAACGGTTGGGCGAAAAGGCCCATCTGGTTCTGGGCTGTCGCGGCGTGACCCGCACTGACATTCGCTTTGATGAAGCGGGCGAACTGACAGACGGGACGCCTGCACTTTACGTGCTGGAAACAAATACACAGCCGGGTATGACGCCAACATCTTTGGTGCCCGAACTTGCTGTAACCAAGGGGTATGATTTCGCACGCTTGTGCCGCTGGATGGTGGAGGACGCCTCATGCGCAAGATAGGCAATAGTAAAAACAAGGCACGCAAGGCACCGCAACGGCCGCAACGCGCAGGCGCGCGCGCGTCCAAGGTCGCGACGCCGGGCAGCACGCAGATGGGCGTGACCGGGCCGGGGCTGTGGTCCAGATTTGTCCGCCTGTGGGGCCGCTCGGTTTTGTTGCGCCGGACCAGTTATGCCTGCCTCGCCACATTGACCGCGGGTGCACTGGGTGTTGCTGTTGCCAACAGCACAATTCCTGAACGCACAACGCAGTGGGTGAATGAAACAGTTGATCAAACGCTTATCGGTGCCGGGTTCGTTATTGATGACGTGACCGTTGCGGGGCGCCATCGGACATCGCGCGATGACCTGATGGACGCATTACGCATTGTGCGCGATATGCCGATTATGTCGCTTGACCCCACAGCTTCAAAGGCCCGGCTTGAAGCCTTGCCCTGGGTGGAAGAAGCCCGCGTTGCACGCCTGTTGCCCGACACGGTTCATGTGGTTTTGATTGAGCGCGAGCCATTTGCCATTTGGCAACGCCAGAACAAATTGAATTTGATTGATCGTGAGGGCGCGTTGATTGAGGGGGTTGATCTTGGTCCCTACGCTGCCTTGCCGATCATTGCAGGTGACGGTGCGCCGGACCATGCCGCTGAAATTCTTGACCTGTTGCGGGCAGAACCGCAATTGGGCGCAAAGGTTGATGCTGCTGTGCGTGTTGGCAATCGGCGCTGGAATGTGCGTCTGGCAAATGGTGTGACCATTGCCCTGCCCGAAGTTGATCCAGCACGGGCATGGGCGTTCCTGTCGGACTTGCAGCAAGAACAGGATTTGTTGAGCCGCGAAATCGACATGATTGATTTGCGGCAGGACTCGCGCATTACCATTCGTGCCAAAAAAGTTGATGGCAAGCCGGGCCGTGAAAGCCGCTTGCAGATCATCAAGGCGGGGGGGGAGGACGCCTAATGGCCCGCGCCCCGACCACATATCACATGCGTCTTGCCGGACAGGGTGGTGGCAACCGTCCTGTGCAAATCGCTGCGCTTGATGTGGGTAGCTATAAAGTGACCTGCATTATCGCCATTGCGGGCGAGCGGATGGAAGATCACGGCCCCTCTATTCGGGTGACAGGGGTTGGTCATCAAATGTGTCAGGGCTTGAAGAACGGCGTTGTGGTTGATGTCGGCGCAACGGCGATGGCCATTCGTGCGGCAGTAGACAATGCCGAAGTGATGGCGCGTACGCAGATCGATTCGGTTTTCGTCAATGTCAGTTGCGGCGATATCCGCAGCCATACCGTTTCGGTCGGCGTGAATGTTGGTGGCCACCGCATTGGTGACGCTGACCTATCGCGTGTGCTGCGTGATGCGGTTGCAGCCGCCAGCACAACAGATCGTCAGATCATTCATTCGATCCCCACTGGCTATACCGTTGATGGGCATTCAGGCTCCCGCGATCCGCGCGGCATGTTTGCCAGCGAGCTGGGTGTCAATCTTCATATCGTCACGGCATCGCAAGGGCCTGTGCGCAATTTGGTGGCAGCAGTTCACAGCGCATCATTGGGCGTGGATGGCCTGATTGCCACCGCCTATGCCAGCGGCATGGGAGTGTTGAGCGAAACCGAAATGGACCTTGGGGCGACCTTGATCGACATGGGTTCCGGCACGACTTCGATCGGTGTGTTTTACGAAAACTGCATGCTTTATACCGCGACGATCCCACGTGGCGGTGCCCATGTGACCAGCGATTTAGCATATGGGTTACGCACATCGTTGGCAGAGGCTGAGCGGATCAAGGTGCGGCACGGCAGTGCAGAACTGATCGGCAATGATGGGCGCAAACAGGTTGAGTATCGTCAAGATGGCGATGATCCCAATGACCCGCCCTATCAAATTGATGCATCGGCGTTGCCCGGCTTTATCGGGCCGCGCGTTGAAGAAACATTAGAGGCGGTTTATGACACGCTGAAGGCTGCGGGCCTGCACAGGCTGGCGGGGCAGAATATTGTCCTGACAGGTGGTGCCAGCCAGTTGGCAGGTGTCGATCGTCTTGTGGATCGTATTATGGGCAAGTCTGTCAGGCTCGCCCACCGGCCCGTGCGGCTGACTAATTTGCCGGAGATTGCCAATCAACCCGGCTATGCAACTTGCGGCGGACTGCTCAGCTATGCAGTGCGCAGCCCTCTTGAGGCATTGGAATTGAAGGACGCCGCGGATGCCGCGGGTGGTCATTCTGCCTTTGCCCGTTTCGGACAATGGTTAAAGAGGGCCTTTTGATGCAAGTA
Organism: Hyphomicrobiales bacterium; assembly: GCA_006844605.1. Lineage (GTDB taxonomy): Bacteria > Pseudomonadota > Alphaproteobacteria > SPJN01 > SPJN01 > SPJN01. Next base: position 10,584 of record SPJN01000017.1, read on the forward strand.
AACCCAACAACCATTGTCGTACGTTAAGGAAGGAAGCAGACCATGTCGCTCAATATCGGTATGCCCCAACCGTCGGATTTGTCGCCCCGGATTACAGTGTTCGGGGTCGGCGGTGCCGGGGGTAACGGGGTCAACAATATGATTGATGCCGGGCTCGAAGGTGTCGAGTTCGTCGTTGCCAACACAGATGCACAGGCGCTGGGCCAATCTCTTGCCCAGAACCATATCCAGCTTGGTCAGGATTTGACCCAAGGGCTGGGTGCGGGTGCCCGCCCTGAAGTTGGTGCCCAAGCCGCGGTAGAGGCGATTGATGAAATCAATGCGCATCTTGACGGCTCTCACATGGTGTTTGTAACCGCCGGTATGGGCGGGGGCACCGGTACAGGTGCCGCGCCGATTATCGCGCAGGCTGCGAAAGATCGCGGTATCCTGACTATCGGCGTTGTCACCAAACCGTTTGCCTATGAAGGCAAGCGCCGTATGGAATCAGCTGAATCAGGTATTTCTGAACTTCAGAAATATGTTGATACATTGATTGTTATTCCCAATCAGAACCTGTTCCGGTTGGCCAATGAACAAACCACATTCGCTGACGCCTTTGCGATGGCCGATAATGTGCTGCGCTCAGGCGTGTGTGGGATCACCGATTTGATGGTGATGCCCGGTTTGATCAATCTTGACTTTGCAGACATCAAAACCGTGATGGCGGAAATGGGCAAGGCCATGATGGGCACCGGCGAAGAAGAGGGCGAGAACCGCGCCATTGATGCTGCGGAATCCGCAATTTCAAACCCCTTGCTTGATGATGTGTCAATGCAGGGTGCGCGCGGCGTGCTGATCAATATCACCGGTGGCATGGACATGACCTTGTATGAGGTTGATGCCGCAGCAAACCGTATCCGCGAAGAAGTTGACCCTGATGCAAATATCATCGTCGGTTCAACCTTTAATGATGCCATGGAAGGCCGTATGCGCGTTTCCATCGTGGCAACAGGGATTGAGGCTGAGTTGGAGGCAGGACTGTCCCAAGGCCAGCGCCCGTCTTTACGTGTCGTTGCGCCCCAACAACAGCAGCAACGTCCTGCGGCAACAGCGGCCCCGGCCCAGCGTCCCGCAGCCCAGTCAGGCAACCAACCAGCTGCACCGCTGGTAGCACCAGCTGCAACACGCCCGGCAACAGAGATCAAGGCAGAAATTGACGATGATGCCTTTATCGCGCCGGAACCTGCGCGCCCCAATGTTGGCGCAGCGGCATCAGGCGGGGCACAGATGACACATGCTGATCCTGCCCCGATGCAGGAACCCAGCCTGTTCGGTGATTTGGCCGATGCACCAGTGCAAGAAGCGGCACAACAAACTGCAGAAACAGCGCCCACACCGCAAGCACCTGTTGCTGCGGAACCTGTACAGCAGCAGGTGACCACTACGCCTGAACCGCAACGCAAGCCCGGCTTGTTGGAGCGCGTGGCAGGTTTTGGTCTTGGGCGTAACAAGGCTGAGCGGAAAGAAGCTGTTGCACGGCGTGAACCTGTCATGAACCACGCACCGGCTGCCCCGGTTGCTGAACCGCAAGTGCGTGTGTCCGGACAACAGCAGGCGGCTGTTGCAACCGCACCTGCTGCGGCACCTGAAGAACAGGAAGATATCGAACTTCCTGCGTTCCTGCGCCGTCAGTCCAACTGACCTGACGTAATATCTGGCCGGTTCCCTGTGGGTTGAGCGACCCTACAGGGGACGGTCGGGTGCGACAGTCTTGACCAATGAAATTTGGGCGCGCCGTGGGCGTGCCTTTTTTCTTTTAATTTCAAATAGTTGTTCTGAAACAATGGGCAACAATGCTTTATTTGTTATTGCCCCGGCAGGTTAGTACACACAGGCTTAGATTTATCCCGTGAAGCGGGACCGCACCGACAATTGTGAAAGCTGCCGATAATGTACATGCTGCAACCCACATCAAGTGAGCTTAAAGGCGATTTGACCGCGACCGAATCCTTGGTCCGTCAAAACACGCTGGGCGAAACAGTGCGTGTTGATGGCATTGGCCTGCACAAGGGAACACCCGTCACCTTGGTGATGCATCCTGCCCCTGCCGGCCACGGCATTGTGTTTCGTCGCGTCGATCTTGTCGATGCCTTGGGTGTTGCCAAGGCAACGGTTGCTGCACGGTTTGATACAGTAACAGAAACCACCATGTGCACGACAATCGGGAATGACCATGGTGCAAGTATTGCGACTATTGAGCATTTGATGGCGGCAATTGCCGGATTGGCGATTGACAATCTGTTGATTGAAATTGACGGCCCTGAAGTGCCGATGATGGATGGCTCATCAGCTGCATTTGTGGACGCGCTGAGTAAAGTTGGGTTGAAGTCTTTGGATGCACCCCGTTACGCCATCCGTATTTTGAAGCCTGTTAAGGTTGAAGACGGTGAAAAGATCACGGCCTTGGTGCCTGCGGATACTTTCAGCGTTGATGTCGCAATTGATTTTACTTGCGAAGCCATTGGGCAGCAGCGCGCCAACATGCCATTGATGAATGGTCAGTTCTGTGCAGAGCTAAGCCGGGCACGCACATTCGGCTTCCGCAAGGATGTTGATATGTTGCAATCCATCGGGTTGGCATTGGGCGGTTCGCTCGATAATGCCATCGTGATTGATGAAGATGACAGCATCATGAACGAAGATGGCCTGCGGTTTGATGACGAGTTTGTCCGCCACAAGGCATTGGACGCGGTTGGTGACTTGGCACTGGCCGGGGCACCGATTTTGGGTCGGTTTGAAGGTAACCGCCCGGGTCATGACATGAACAACCGTGTGTTGCATGCGCTGTTTGCAGACGAAAGTGCCTATGAACTGGTGCCTGTCACGGACGAGTTGGGGCTGCGCCTGCCTGGCCTTTGCTAAGCATAAGCTGCATTTTTAGTCGAATTTGGGCCCCTGCATCCTGTATGCGGGGGCTTTACTTTTGTGTTGGGGGCCCAACCATCGCTTGAACGACACTTGAACGGTGCCGGAACGACATTGGAAGGACGCCTGTGGGACGAAAATCGGTCATTTGATTGGTTCAAGCGCTGGTCAATGGCGGCTGACTGGTCTAAAACTTGGGGGAAATCTCACATATCTTCCCTGATCCGATTCTCTTATTTTCGGTAATGAATTGACTAATATGACTTCGATGCGTCGCAAATTTTTCGATCCCCGGTATTTGATTGTGGCTGGTTTGGCCCTTGTTGTTGCTGCCTGTGCAGGCGATGGCGATCCTGCTGCCGAAGGCCCCTCTTATGGCGAGGGCGCCCGTCGCGCGGCCTTTGTCGAAACACCTGTTGAGGATTTGTATAATCGCGCATTGGATGAGTTGCAGGGCGGTATTTATCGTCAGGCCGCTGCCATGTTCGATGAGGTTGAGCGACAGCACCCATATTCTGTTTGGGCTCGTCGCGCCATGTTGATGAGTGCCTATTCTCATTATCTGGATGGAAGCTACGATCTTGCGATTTTGTCCGCAGAACGGTTTTTAGCACTGCACCCGGGTAACAAGAGTGCGCCCTATGCAAACTATCTTGTTGCCATCTGTTATTATGAGCAGATATCGGATGTTGGTCGCGATCAGAAAATGACAGAACTGGCATTGGCCCGCCTGACAGAGGTGGCGCGTCGTTACCCTGAAACGCGCTATGCCCGTGATGCACGGTTGAAGATTGATCTGACCCGCGATCACCTTGCTGGCAAGGAAATGGCGATTGGTCGTTACTATATGAACAAGGGGCAATATGTTGCCTCTATCAATCGTTTTCGGATTGTGGCGACGACTTATCAAACTACAACGCATGCACCAGAGGCACTGCATCGTTTGGTAGAAAATTACCTGACAATCGGCCTGGCGGGCGAGGCGCAAACCGTTGCCGCGGTGCTGGGCTATAACTATCCGGGATCTGATTGGTATCGTGACAGTTTTGAGTTACTGCAGGATGTCGATTTGCAACCGCAGCTGTTGAACAATAACTGGCTTGATCAATTGCGCGCCAATAAGGGTGCTGTCGGCGGACAGAATTCTGCGGCTAGTACAGGACGCGCCGCCTTGTTGGGGCAACAAGTTTCCGCTCCGCGTCAGACTGATGACAGGGTGCCGGCATCTGCGCCCGTTGCGCCTGTGAATACTGCGCCTGTCGGTTTGCCGTCTGATAACCGCGCCGCGCCGCAAACATCTGTCAACGATGATGATGGCGGCATATCTAATTGGTGGCGTAAATTGACCGGTTCTGATGAACAGCCGCAAAACACGGCACCGTCTGTACAATCACCTGCTGACCCTGTGGCGATCAAGCCGCCGGCTGATTTCAATCAGCCTGCCAATGTTCATAAGGTTGGCACGGACCAAGACCCGGTGCTGCAAAAGGCCAGGGCACTTGCTGCACAGCGTGAGTTACGTCGCAGGGCTGAAGAGGCAAAGCGCCGTGAAGCTGACGATGAATCAGAATCGTTCTGGCAACAGCTATGGCCGTTTTAGGCTAAATGGAAAGGCGGGAACGACACAGACATGCTCGTTCATCTGTCCATTCGAAACATCGTTTTGATCGATGCGCTGAATCTTGATTTTTCAGCGGGACTGACGGTCCTGACCGGGGAAACCGGGGCAGGTAAATCAATTCTGCTTGATTCTTTAGGGTTGGCTACCGGTGCCCGTGCTGATTATGGCTTGATCCGGCATGGTCAGGACAAGGCCGGTGTGACAGCAGTTTTCGACTTGCCGACATCCCATCCAGTGCATGAATTGCTATCGCAGCAAGATATTCCGTTCGAGGGTGAGTTGATTTTGCGGCGACAATTGACCAGCGATGGCCGCAGCAAAGCCTTCATAAATGATGAACCTGTTTCGGCCCGGTTCCTGTCTGCGGTTGGTGCGATTGTTCTTGAAGTTCATGGCCAGCATGATGAACGTGGTCTGCTTGACCCCAAGGGGCACATGGCATTGCTCGATCGGTTTGGCGGTCATGTAGGACAGCTTACGAAGCTTGGCGCGCTTTATGACAAGATGCAGACGGCGCAGGCAGCGCTGCTGGATTTTGAACAAAAGCTCACCGATGCAGCGGAGGAGCGGGAATACCTGACACATGTGCTTGAGGAGTTGGAGCGTCTGTCGCCCCAACCGGGCGAGGAGGACGAGCTGGCATCTCATCGTCAGACAATGATGAACGCTGAAAAGGTCGGCTCAGACCTTAATGATGCGATGGATCTGTTGACCGCGCGCGGGGACGGTGTGGATAGCCGCCTGTCGCAGGCAATGCGCCTGATAGAGCGAGCGTCGTCAAAAACAGACGGGGCGTATGAAGCGCTGGCCACTGTGTTCGATAAGGCATTGAACGAAACAGCGGATGCCCGTTCCCAACTAGAAGCTGCGCTGCGGGAAATTGATTATGACCCGGTTCAGCTTGAGAATGTTGAGGAGCGATTGTTCGCCCTGCGTGCTGCGGCGCGCAAACATAAAGTGCCCGCCGACCAACTGCCGGACCTGATTACCAAATGGCGTCAGGCGCTGACCGCGTTGGATGAGGGGGAGGGGCACCTGCTAGAGCTGCGGCAGGCAGCAGATCAGACAAGGGCAGCGTTCAATAGTGCCGCAGATAAGCTGACAGCGAACCGCCAGAAAGCAGCGGCGAAGCTGGACGCTGCGGTGATGTCGGAATTGCCGCCCTTGAAGCTGGATAAAGCTGCCTTTATGACCCGCGTCGCCCCCCTTGCAGATGAGCAGATAGGCCGCGCCGGCAAAGACCACATCGTGTTTGAGGTGGCAACCAACCCAGGTTCAGCCCCCGGTCCCTTGATCAAGATAGCCTCCGGCGGGGAGCTTGCCCGCTTTATTTTGGCTTTGAAGGTGGCGTTAGCGGGCACTGGGTCTGCTGAAACATTGATTTTTGATGAAGTTGACCGCGGCATTGGCGGGGCTACAGCCGCAGCGGTTGGCGCGCGGTTGTGTAAACTGGCAGACGGGGCGCAGGTGTTGGTTGTAACCCATTCGCCGCAGGTGGCCGCGCTTGGTCGGGCGCACTATCAAATCAGCAAGGTGCAGAAAAAGAATGACAGCCTGTCTGATGTTGTTTTGCTGGACGCGTTGCGCCGCGAAGAAGAAATCGCTCGCATGTTGAGCGGGGCCACAGTGACGGACGAGGCCCGCGCGGCCGCAGCACAATTGCTGAAGGGATAACATGGCTGACATAGTGCGCGATATTGCGGTTGAGGCATTGACCCATGATCAGGCGGCGGCGGAACTTGCCGCGCTTGCCAAGGAAATGGCTGCCCACGACAAAGCCTATTACGATAGGGCAGAGCCGACCGTTGACGATGCGGTCTATGACGGTTTGCGCCAGCGGAATGCGGCGATTGAACATCGTTTTCCCGAATTGAAGCGTGCAGATTCACCGTCTGATAAGGTCGGGGCAGCGCCCTCTGGTCGTTTCCCCAAGATCAAACATGGCGCGCCGATGTTGTCGCTGGGAAATGCGTTTGACGATGGTGATGTGCATGACTTTGTCAAAACCATCCGCAATTTTTTGAAGCTTGACGAGACAGAACCAATTGCCCTTACCGCTGAGCCCAAAATTGATGGCCTGTCCGCAAACTTGCGTTATGAAATGGGGGTGCTGGTGTCCGGCACCACACGCGGTGATGGGCAGGTGGGTGAAGATATCACAGCAAATCTCAGAACGGTTAGCGATATACCTGAGAAACTCGCAGGGTCAGGTTGGCCTGAGGTGATTGAGGTGCGGGGCGAAGTTTACATGTCCCACAAGGATTTCGCAGAGTTGAATGAGCGTCAGGACGCGGCGGGGAAACCTCCATTTGCCAATCCGCGTAACGCGGCGGCGGGCAGTGTTCGCCAGCTTGACCCCGGCGTGACAGCATCGCGTCCCTTGCGATACTTCGCTTATGGGTGGGGGGAACAAATTGGTTTTGACCCCGGGTCCCAAATGGAGGCGATTGCTGATTTCGCGTCATGGGGTTTTAGGACCAATGACTTGATGAAGCGCTGTGAAACTGTCGAAGAAGTGCTGTCCCATTATCGCGATATCGCTGCAGGGCGCGCTGACCTTGGCTATGACATCGATGGGGTGGTTTACAAAATTGACCGCCTTGATTGGCAGGCGCGATTGGGAGCGGTGTCACGCTCCCCCCGATGGGCGATTGCCCATAAGTTCCCGCCCGAACAGGCACAAACAGTGTTGGAACGGATTGAGGTTCAGGTGGGCCGTACTGGCACGCTGGCACCGGTTGCCAAGTTAAAGCCGGTGACTGTTGGCGGTGTCGTCGTCCAAAATGCGACTCTGCACAATGAAGATGAAATAGAACGCCTTGATGCCCGCGAAGGGGATGCGGTTATCGTACAGCGGGCCGGTGACGTGATCCCGCAAATTGTACGCGTTTTGAAGGACCAGCGGGCGGCTGACAGTGTGCCCTTTGCGTTCCCTGATCATTGTCCCGTTTGTGGTGCAGAGGCTGTTCGAGATGCCAGCGACGGTACGGTTGATGTGCGCCGCCGCTGTACCGGCGGGATGTCCTGCAAGGCGCAGGTCGTCGAAGGGTTGCAGCATTTTGTGTCGCGCAACGCATTTGATATTGATGGGCTTGGTGAAAAACAGATCGCAGCCTTTTACGACTGGGAATTGGTGAAAACGCCTGCCGATATTTTCAGGCTTGAGGCGCAGGATAAAATCGCAGGCAATTTGAAGCCGTTAAAAGCGCGTGAAGGGTGGGGCAGCCAATCTGTGACAAAGCTGTTTTCCGCTATCGATGCGCGGCGGCGGATTGATTTTGATCGGTTCATGTTTGGCCTTGGTATCCGCAATATTGGGCTGACCACAGCGCGGGTTTTGGGCCGGCATTATGGCTCAATCGACTTGTTGGTTGCGGCGCTTGATGAGGCAAAGGATAAAACCAGCGATGCCTATCAGGCGCTGACAGATATTGACGGTATCGGGGCCACTGCTGCGTTGTTCTTGATCGACTTTTTCACGCAGGAACAAAGCCGCGCTATTGTTGATGATCTGTTATCGCAGGTTACTGTTAACCCGATGGAGGCGGCGCGCAGCGATACAAAGGTCGCTGGCAAGACGTTGGTTTTTACCGGATCGCTGGAACAGATGAGCAGGAATGAGGCCAAGGCCCGCGCTGAATCCCTTGGGGCAAAGGTGTCTGGATCAATCTCGAAAAAGACTGATCTGGTGATTGCCGGGCCCGGTGCCGGGTCGAAACTGACAAAGGCGCAGGACTTGGGCGTCGAGGTGATTGACGAAGCCGCATGGGTTCAGCTGCTGGCAGAGATTGAAGGCTAAATTACAGCGCCGCAGTTTGTTGTCTTAACCAATCTTGCGTTTCGTTATCAAGGGCTGGGCCAATTTCATCCAATACGCGGGTGTGATAGCGGTTCAGCCAATCGCGTTCTTCGTTGGATAATAGTGCAATATCGATCAAGTCGCGGTCGATAGGCGCGAGGGTTAGGGTCTCAAACCCCAACATTGGTTGATCGCCACCTGTAATATCTGTTTCTTCCGTCACGACAATCAGGTTTTCGATACGGATGCCGTAATGGCCTTCCTTATAATAACCGGGCTCATTCGATACGATCATGCCAGGTTCAAGCGGCACCTGTCCGCGTGGGCCGGGGGTGATGCCGTGCGGCCCCTCATGGACCGATAGATAGGCACCAACGCCATGGCCCGTTCCATGCCCAAAATTTAGACCGGCTTGCCACAAGGCATAGCGGGCGATGGGGTCAAGGGCAGCCCCCTTAGTTCCCTTGGGGAACCGGGCAAGACTTACGCTGATCATGCCCTTTAACACACGGGTGAAGCGGTCCTTTTGTTCTGCGCTGGGCGTCCCGATGGCGAGGGTACGGGTAACATCCGTCGTCCCCTCAAAATACTGGCCACCGGAATCGACCAAATAGATTTCCCCTTCCTTAATCGGGCGGGCGGTGTCTTCGCGGACACTATAGTGGGGCAGGGCACCATTTGGCCCCTGCGCTGAAATGACGGGGAATGACAAATCCCGCAGGCCGTTATGGTTGCGACGCAGCGCGGCTAAATATTGGGCAGCGGTCCATTCATTGGCCCCTGTTGCAGCAGCCTTGGTCTTCATCCAGCGCAGATAGCGGATCAGGGCTACGGCATCGATTTTGTGTGCTGTGCGTGCGCCGTCCACCTCAATGGCGTTTTTGGTTCCCTTGGGGTGCTGGCAAGGATCATCCTTTAACACCAGTTTTGCACCGATATGGTCGAGCGCTGCGCGATGAAATTGCGATCCCAAAGTGGGGTCGAGCAAGACCGTGCGGTTGTTAAGGTTGGTCAGCTTTGCCTCAAACTCATCTGGGGCATGGCAGGCAACCTGATGGCCCAAATGGGTGCGCACATCATCATTCAGTTTCAGCGGATTGATGAATAAATCAACCGACCCGTCCTTGTGCAGCAGGGCCGTAGAAAGTGCCAATGGACAGCAGGCGACATCCTGCCCCCGAATGTTCAAAAGCCAGGCAATTGAATCGGGCGCAGTGATCAGGGCGGCATCAATTGATTGCTGTGCCAATGTTGCGCCGATGCGGACCCGCTTGGTTTCGCTGTCCTCACCAGCATAGACAATGTCGTGTGGGGAGGCCGCGGACAATGGCGCATCCGGTTGGTCATCCCAAACTTGATCAAGCGGGTTTTCACCAACCGCAGTTAAGGATATGCCCAGTGCTTCGCAATCTTTCGTCAGGCCGCGCACTTCTGAAACCGTATGTAGTCGCGGGTCAAAGCCAAGCTGCGCCCCTTCGCCCAGTGCTTCTGCCAAATAGGCCTTTAGTTTCGCCGCTGTATAATCAAGAAAGTCGAAATGCTTGTCGTCGACCTGTTTTGGGGCTTGGCTGGTGTAACGGCTGTCAACAAACAACCCGGCGCGTGATTGCCCGATTATGGATAGCCCCGCTGACCCGGTGAACCCTGTCACCCAACATAAGCGCATCCCATGGGGGGGAATATATTCATTCTGATATTCATCAGCATGGGGCACGATAAATCCGTCCAACCCCTGCCGCGCCATGGCGGTGCGCAAGGCGTTTAACCGTTCTGCCGCAACTTTGTGATCGGCGGGTCTGATGTCATATTCAGTGATCATAATGTCGATGTAATCCGTGCAAAGCCCAAAACAAGTGCTGACCATTCACCCCGCCTGATGCGTTGAACGAGGGTCAGACCATGATTGCGATAGGCTGACAGGATCATCTGTTCCTGACTATTTAGCAAGCCTGACAGCACAAGGCGCGCATTGATTGAGCGGGTCAGGGTCTGGCTGATGGACGGGGCCAGCCGCACAAGCGGGGCAGCCAATATGTTGGCGATGATTAGATCAAACGGCGCTGCCTGCGCCAGTTGCGGGTGGCGTAAGCCGGGTGCCGTAACGATCGACAATCGCCCATCTAATGCGAAACCGTTTTCATGTGCGGCGTGACGGGTGAAGTCTGTGGCGTCGGGATCAATGTCCGACAATGTGACTTGGGCAGCGGGCCATAAACGTGCAGCCCCAAATCCCAACACGCCAGTGCCACAACCCAGATCAAGAATGTGCTGCGGCTGAACGGATTTTTTTAGGTCTGACAATGCGGCAAGGCACCCGGATGTGGTGCCGTGGTGGCCCGTGCCAAATGCCATGCCCGCATCAATGCGTAGGCTGATTTTGTCCAGTGGCGGCGGGGTGTCTTCATCATGGCTGCCATAAACGTAAAATCGGCCAGACGTGATGGGCTCCAGCGGGCGCAAGCTTTGCGCCACCCAGTTTGCGGGCATCACGGGCTCAACAACCCATCCCTGTTTTGCAAACAAGGCGGTGCATGTCGCTTCTTCTGGTTCCTCATGGAACCATGCCTCGATCCGCCAAATTTCGCCATCAGGCTGTGCTTCAAAGCTTGCCATGGCAAAGGGGGCCAACATCTCCTCCACCTGTTCTTCATGGTGCGGGCGTTCGTCACGCGGGCAATAAAGGCTGAGTTTATAGCTTTCAGGTGACGGGGTATTGTCAGGCATTACGCAGGCTCCACAAAGCGGTCGATAACTTTTTTGGTGCCCGCCTTTTCAAATTTGATGGTGAGTTTATTGCCTTCAATCAACTTGATCCGTCCATAACCGAATTTCTGATGAAAGACCCTGTCACTGATTTCAAAGCGCGTGTCGCTGTCATTTTCAGAAACGGTTAGGCGCGTTACTTCGTTCGGGCCACTGCTGCGGGGCAGGCGGGTATTGTCCATGCTTGCGGCTGCATCCCATTCCTGATGCTTGCGCGCGCGCTGCCATCCGGGTGTTTCATAGGCACTGTCAAAGCCGCGCTTGTCAGCCCCCGCAAAACTGGGTGGCATCATATCCCCCTGCCCAAAGGTGCCGTCTGCGGCGCGTACTTCCACATGGTCGGGGGGAATTTCGTCAATAAAGCGGGAGGGGATCGCTGAAATCCATTGACCATGGACAAACCGGTTGGCGGCAAAACAGATCATGGCGTGTTTGCGCGCGCGGGTCAGACCAACATAGGCAAGGCGGCGTTCTTCTTCCAGGCCGGCGGTGCCGTTTTCATCCATACTGCGTTGGGACGGGAACAGCCCTTCTTCCCAACCGGGCAGGAAGATGATGTCGAACTCCAGACCCTTGGCAGCGTGCAGGGTCATTAGGCTGATTTTTTCACCATCCGCTGCATCTTCATTATCCATCACAAGGGCGACATGTTCCAAAAACCCTTGCAGATTTTCAAACTTGTCCATAGCGTCCACAAGCTCAACCAGGTTTTCCAATCGCCCCGGCGCATCCGGCGATTTGTCGTTCTGCCACATTTTTGTGTAGCCGGATTCATCAAGGATGGTTTCGGTTAATGCGATATGATTGTCGGCGCGGGCCATTATGCGCCAGCGTTCAAGGTCTGCCATCAAATCATTGAGGGAGGTGCGAGCCTTTCCCTTCAACAGATTGTCATCCAGCATGGCATAGACTGCCCCGGTTAGCGGGATCTGTTTGGAACGGGCAGTTGCATATAAGTTTTGCAGGGTCTTTTGACCAATGCCGCGCCGGGGCTTGTTAATGATCCGTTCAAACGCCAGATCATCTGCGGGCTGGTTGACGACCCGCAGATAGGCAAGGGCGTCACGAATTTCCTGCCGCTCATAAAATTTTGCGCCGCCAACAACCCGGTAGTTAAGGCCCAGCGTCAAAAAACGATCTTCAAAGGCGCGGGTTTGAAACCCGGCGCGCACCAGGATTGCCATTTGATCAAGGCTGTGACCGTCCCGTTGAAAATCTTCAACCTGTTCGCCGATCAGGCGCGCCTCTTCCTCGCCGTCCCATGTGCCTTGAACGACAATTGGGTCGCCTTCATTGTCTTCGGTGTAAAGTGTTTTACCCAAACGGCTGGCATTGGTCGCAATAAGGCCGGATGCTGCCCCCAAGATATGGGAGGTGGAGCGGTAATTACGCTCAAGCCTGACGATATGCGCGCCTTCAAAGTCCTTTTCGAACCTTAGGATGTTGCCGATCTCTGCCCCGCGCCACCCGTAAATCGACTGGTCTTCATCACCGACACAGCAAATGTTCTTGTGGCCCTGCGCCAGCAGGCGTAACCACATATACTGGGCCACATTGGTGTCTTGATATTCGTCCACCATGATGTAGCGGAACTTGCGTTGATATTCCTGCAGGACATCAGGGTGGTCGCGAAATAGATCGAGCGATAACAACAGCAGGTCGCCGAAATCAACCGCGTTCAGTTCCTTCAGGCGTGTTTGATAGGCACGATAAAGGTCGATGCCCTTGCCATTGGCGAATTGATAGCCCTCGTCATCGGGGACCCGGTCGGGGCCAAGGCCACGATTTTTCCAACCGTCAATCTGGCTTGCCAACATACGCGGGGGCCAGCGTTTGGTGTCAAGACCATCAGCCTCCAGCAATTGTTTCAGAACGCGCAGCTGGTCATCTGTGTCCAAAATGGTGAATGGGTTTTTCAGCCCGATTAACTCAGCATGACGACGCAACATCTTGTTGGCGACAGCGTGAAAGGTGCCAAGCCACGGCAGCCCCTCAACCTCGTCGCTGACAACGGCTGTTACGCGCTCGCGCATCTCCCGGGCGGCTTTGTTGGTGAAGGTCACGCACAGAATTTGACTGGGGTAGGCAAGGCCGCCTGCCAATATATGGGCCAAGCGGCTGGTCAGAACGCGGGTTTTGCCGGTGCCTGCGCCCGCCAATATCAGCAATGGCCCTTCGGTTCGTTCAATGGCCTCACGCTGCGGGGCGTTCAACCCGTCAAGCCAAGGGGTTGCCCTTTGTGCCGGACGGGCGGGACCGCGCATGGCTGCCTGCGCCCGCTGACTGGTGGTCATGGGCGGCGTGTCATCAAGCTCAAACGGGTCGTCAACTGACATAGAAACTCTTTCGGCGAATCGAGTGGGCATCATAACGGGGCCGGGGCCGATATGCTACTCGCGTCAGCCCCGTTCGCCCGCGGCTTCCTCTTCCGCGGCGATCAGTGCGGCGGCATAGGCGTCAAGCGCGTTGCGGGCAAAGCAAACACCCAAATAGCCGGCTTTGTCTGCAACAGGCAGGAAAATATGGTTACCAGCCCGCATAACTGCAATGGCACGTTCCAGCGTGTCATTGGGCTTCAAAATGGGAACGTCTTCGGCAAGGTCAGCGGCGCTGGCCTCGCCCTCGTCACGTAGGGTGATGTGGCGGATTGTGCGATAGGTCAATATCCCGATGGGTTGTTTGTTTTTATCCACAACGGTTGCGGCGTTGCTATCAAGTTCCAACATGCTGGCAGAAAGTTCCTCCCCGATTAGATTGCCGGGGATGGAGGGGACGTCATCCCTGATTTGTGACATGACCATTTCTGTTCTTGCCAGTTTGCGGGCAAAGCCGCCCTCAAGGTCCAGCCCCTTGCGTGCCAGTTGCATGGTGAAAAAACTGCGCCCCAGTAATGACTGTGTGACGATGGAGGAGAAGACCACAGCGACCATCAGGGCCGTGGCGATTTGATAATCGCCCGTCAGCTCAAACACGATCAGGATAGTAGATATGGGCGCACCCAAAACGGCTGAGGCAACAGCCCCCATGCCCACAATGGCGAACATCCCGTGGGCGTCTGCAAGGTTGGGCACGAACATTGTGGCGATCATGCCAAACGCTCCGCCCAGCATTGCCCCCATAAAAAGGGAGGGGGAGAAAACGCCGCCGCCAAAGCGCGTGGCAAGGGTGACGCCGGTCATGATCGGTTTGGCGAGGACCAGCGCAATCAACAGGCCCAACGACAACTCACCCTTCAGCGCCCGATCGGTGGCGTCATACCCCACGCCCAGAATATGCGGCAGGTACAGGGCAACAACGCCCAGCAACAGCCCGCCAACGACAGGCAAGCTGTAAGGGGGCAGGGGCAGGCGCTCAACCTCGTCCTGCAAATATTTGGTGCCGCGCATGAAAGCGGTCGCCATCAATCCTGACAAAATGCCGAGCAGGATGAACAGCGGGTATTCGCCAAAATACATGACGGCATAGTCAGGGATAATAAATGCGGGATTGCCGCCAAGATGGATGCGCGTGATCAATGTGCCGGTCACAGCAGCAATTGTGATGGGCGCAAAGGCCCGCAAAGAATAATGCCCCAGCACAACTTCTAACGCGAATAGCGCGCCTGCAATTGGTGCGTTGAATGATGCCGCGACCGCTGCGGCAACGCCAGCACCCAACAGGCTGCGGCCCGCAGCTGGATCAAGGTCAAGCTTCGCAGATAGCCATCCTGATAGGCTGGCACCCAGATGAACCACAGGTCCTTCACGCCCGGCGGAAGCACCGAAACCAAGGCTGGTCGCGTTGATCAGGGCGCTTTGCCAGCCATCCTTGAATGATAGTCTGCCGCCTGTATGGGCGGCATGGGCAATTACGTCCTGCACCGTGTGGGCACGATAGTCAGGGCGGCGAAACAGATAAAGCAGCAGGGCGATCACGACACCGCCCAGCGTTGGAATGCCCACGACCTGCCATGCGGGCATGGCCTGCACATGGTCGATCAGCCGTTCACCGCCAATGCCAAAACTGATGAATTGCGTCCCCTCAACCCAAAGGCGAAACCCGATGGCGGCATAGGACGACATGGCCCCGACTATAATGGCGAAGAAAGCCAGCTTGAACTGCTGGGGCCGCAATGCTTCACGCAGGTCTTGCGCGGCCTGTATAACCAGCAGTTTGGTATCTTCACCCAAATCGGACATTTAGGCTGCGCCTCCTTCGGATTTGGCAAGCCAATTCAAAATTTCATCCCTGTCGGCATCCAATAGGGGGGCTGGGCGGCGGGTGGTGGGATCATCCATGCCGTCAACTTTGATCGGGTTGCCCGCCATTTTCAACTCCCCAATGGTTTTTTCCGGTGCCGTCACGACCATGTTGCGCGCCAAAACCTGCGGGTCTTGCAACACCTGATCAACCTTGTTGATTGGCCCTGTCGGAATGCCCTGTTTTTCAAGAATGCCAATCCACTCCTGAACGGTTTTTGCGGCCAGCTTTTCTTCCATCACGGCCTGTAACGCCAGAACATTTTCGCATCTCTTGCCGTTTGAACTGAAGCGGAGGTCGGATGGCAGTTCGTTCAAATCCAATGTCTTGCACAAGCGGGCGAACAGCTTGTCGTTCCCTGCTGCGATGATGACATAGCCATCCTTGGCCTGGAATGCCTGAAACGGTGCGATGGATGGATGCCGCGTGCCAATGGGGCCCGGCACCGTACCCAATGCCGCATAACGGGCAATGCCGTTTTCCAAAATAGCGACCTGACTGTCGAGCATGGCAACGTCGATCCGTTCGCCCTTGCCAGTGACGCTACGCCGATAAAGCGCGGCATTGACCCCGGCGGCCGTGAACATGCCGGCAACAATATCCCCGATGGAGCTGCCGACCCGAACAGGGTTGCCGCCATCTTCACCGGTGACGCTCATAATACCGCCCATGGCCTGCACAACCATGTCATAGGCCGGTTTGTCAGTATAAGGGCCTGTTTGGCCAAAGCCTGACACGCTGGCGATGATCAGTTCGGGGAATTGTTCGCGTAGAAAATCCCAATCAAGGCCCAGCTTTTGCATCGTGCCGGGGCGAAAGTTTTCAACCAATACGTCTGCTTGGGCGAGCATGCGCAACAGCAAGGCTTTGTCATCAGGGTTTTTTAAGTCCAGCGCGATGGATTTCTTGCCCCGGTTAAGGGACATGAAATAGGCAGATCGGTCTTCAAGAAACGGGCCGATGGCGCGGGAGTCATCACCGATTTTGGGCCGTTCAACCTTGATGATCTCAGCGCCCATTTCAGCCATCATCATGGTGCAATAGGGGCCGGCAAGCACACGGGTCAGGTCAATGACTGTAATCCCCTGAAGCAATCCTTGGGTCATATATTATGCTCCATCACCTTAATTATGCCGGACAAAATAAAACGGCCGCATGAAAAACCATACGACCGTCTTACCATTTGTCGGCAGGCTTATAAAAGCCTTATACGTCAATCGCCTAGAAGTGATGATCCAGATCACCAAGACGTTTGGTCAGCTTCATGTTTTCCGCATAATCAACCGGTACGCCGATAATGGCGGGGCCGGGCTGCCTGAAGCCTTCTTCGATTGCCGCGGACAGCTCATCGGGGCTGGAAATATTCTTGCCCCAGGCACCGAAAGATTTTGCCAGCATCTCAAAATCAGGATTTGTAAATGCAAGCTCAGAGTGATCACCATCAAAGGCGGCCTGCTGCTTCCATTTGATCAGGCCATATTCCTCATCCGCCCAAACAATGCAGACGAAGTTGATGCCGTAACGCACAGCCGTTTCGATATCCTGCACATTCATCAAGAAACCTGCATCACCGCAAATTGCCATAATCTTGCGATCCGGGTGGGCGATTTTCGCGCCCATTGCGCCGGGTAGGGCAAAGCCCATCGTGCAGAACCCATTGGAAATTAGGCAGGTGTTAGGCGTGTCACATTGGTAATAACGGGAAATCCACATCTTATGGGCGCCCACATCAGACAACAGAATGTCGTCAGGCCCCATGACGTCGCGGACATCGCACAGGATGCGTTGCGGCTTCATCGGGAAGCTTTGATCGTCTTTTTCAGAATGCAGATCGTCATAGATTGTCTGTCGTAACTCACCCCGGTCGGCAATGTTGAACAGCGGCAGCTTATCGTTGTGCTTGTTCTCCAGCGCCTCATTGATTTGCCACAGCGCATCAGCGATATCGCCTGCGATGTCAACTTCAACCGGATAGTCAGCATCAATCTCAGCGGGCCAGAAATCAATATGGACGATCTTTTTGCCCGGCGTATTATTCCAAAGACTGGGGGCATATTCGACCAGATCATAACCGACGGAAATGATCACATCGCATTTGTCGATGGCATGGGCAATATGGTCTTTGACGCCCAAACCAATTGTGAACATGCAATGTTCGTCGTCACGCGGTACAGCGCCCTTGCCCATAAATGTGTTTACAACGCCGATCCCGGTGTTGCGTGCCAACCTGTGCAACTGGGCGGCTGCACGTTTACGCACAGCGCCGTTCCCGGCTATGATCATCGGGTCTTTGCTTGCCAGAATCACTTCAACCGCTTCGGCTACGGCTTTGTAGTCAGCCCCTGGGCGACGTGTCCGCTTGGGTTCGATGGGTTGATCATCGATAATGTTCTTGGCGATATTTTCGGGAAGCTCAATCAAGGTTGCGCCGGGCTTCTCAGCCTCGGCCAACTTAAATGCCTTGCGCACAACTTCTGAGATATTGGCCTCATGCGCGATGGTGGTTGACCATTTTGTAATCGGCTCAAACATGGCGATGGAATCCATGTTTTGGTGGCTTTCCTTGTGCAATCGGCGGGTGGACCCCTGACCAATAATGCAAACCAGCGGAGCGCGGTCCATGTTGGCGTCGGCAACACCGGTTACAAGGTTGGTTGCGCCCGGACCGAGTGTGCCAAGGCATACGCCAGCCTTACCTGTCAAACGGCCATAGGTGTCGGCCATGAAGGCGGCTGCCTGTTCGTGGCGACAAAGAATAAAGTCGATTGGGCTGCTGTTAAGGGAGATCATGACATCAGCATTTTCCTCCCCCGGCACGCCGAATATATGTGTGACGCCTTCTGCCTCAAGGCATTTAACAAATAGATCTGATGCTTTCATTGGTGTGTCCCCTCACATCGTCATGCAATTGCCTGACCGCATAAGGCACGTCAGATCAATGCTTTAGAATTCGGCTCAGAGTTTTTGTTGTTTTTCTTGAGCCAGCCTGCCCACTGCCAGAAAGTCTACGCCGATCAATAGAGTGCGCAACCTAAAATTGGTATAATGTTTAATGAAATTGCCTATTTGTCGGCCAACTCATTATTGTCATGGCGCTTTGATTGGCGCGACTTTTCCAGTTTGTCGGCCTTTTTCTGCGCTCCGGTTCGGCCATGACGAATACGGTTTTCGCTGGCGCGTTGTTCTTTTTCCTGCCGCGTGCGTGATTTCCGCGCCTTAGACAGGCTTATGATCTTGCCGGAATCGCCATCGGGTGATTTCATGACCGTGCCTTGCTTGCTGCCATATTCTGACCATCATGATGGGACTTTATGACGGGCAAGTCTATCCCTGTCCCATCCGCTTTTTGAGGAGGCATTTGTGAAACGGTTCGGCGTTATATTTGGACTGATATTGATTTTGTTGTTCGGGGCTGCGCTTGCCGCGCCGTTCCTGATCGATGTGAACCAGTATAAAGGGCAAATCGAAAGTGCCGCGCAAGATGCGCTGGGCCGCGAGGTTGAGATTAAGGGAGATATCTCAATCGGGTTTGTTACCGGGCCGAAACTGGGCCTTGATCAGCTGATCATTGCCAATGATGCGCGTGGTGATGCTGATGCCTTTCTGACGATGGAGGAGGCGCGGGTCAGTATCGCCCTGTTGCCGTTGTTGTCCGGGACCATCAATGTCACCGAAATTCAGTTGGGTGCGCCGGTCATTCACTTTGAACAATATGCCGATGGTGCCAATAACCTGCCGCTGCCCACGGAAAATGAGGGTGCAACTGCAGATGTAGACCAGCCGGCGGAAGAGCCGTCGGACGACGCGTTGCCTTATGACGTCGTGATCGGTGCCTTGACTATCAAAAAGGGCATGGTTCATTACCATGATCATGCCAATGACAGTGTCGAGGTAATTGAAATTCCTGCACTGACTGTATCGCTCGATTCACTGGACGGGCCGTTCAGCCTAAATGGCCAAGTGACAGCTTATGGGCAGCAAATCGCCTTGTCCGCGGATGTTGGCAATATCACGCAGACAAAGACGCGATTGCGGGCCGATGTCAACCTGCAAAATGATGCGGGGCAAGATCTGCTGACCGCAAAGGTCAGTGGTTTCGTTGCGGATCTTAAGGGGGCGCCGCAGTTTTCTGGTGTAGCCAACATCGCGGGCGGGCCAGATGATTTGATCGTTGTATCGTTCGATAGTCTGTCCGGTAGTGCGGATGAGTTTGATACAGGCGATGGGACCGTCAAGGTTGGCGATAACAAATTTGCCTTGAACGCACGCGGGGTGTTAGGCGACATCCCAGATATTTCAGTTGCCGTGTCCGCGGGGCGTATTGATTTGCCGGTGTTGATGGCCTCAGTTGAAAAGGTGCAGGCCTTTATTGCGAAGATGCAGCCGATGGACGACCGTGCAGGATCATCGACCATGCCGCCTGCGCAAGACAGCCAGCCCGTAACCAATCCCTTGCCACAAGATATGACCGTTGCGTTCAATTTGTCTGTGGATGCGCTGGCGATGAATGATGATGCGGTCAGACAGATCGGCGTGTCAGGGAAACTAGAAAACGGCCAACTGACACTTTCAAATGGCAGCGCGCAGTTGCCCGGATCAGGTCAGGTCAATTTGATATTGGCGTCGGGTCAACCCGCCGCCGCGTTGTCTGTGGATGGGACGCTTGACGTTGCAATCAGCGATTTACCGCGCTTTGCCAAATGGGCCGGGATTGATCTGCCTGCGGATGCGCAAAAGGGAACCTATCAACAGGTCACGGCCAAACTGCCCTTCAATGCGACGCAAGATGCAGTTGCCGTCCGTGGGTTGCGGATGACATTGGATCGGTCGGTTTTAAGTGGGGCTATCGACTATGACATGCGGGCACGCCCCGCGACCGTCAGCTATCGGCTGGCTGTCGATCAGTTCAACGCTGATGATTATATGAATACAGGTACTGATCCCGTGGCGGCACAAACCACCAGCGTGGAAGGTGAAGGCGCGGATGCGGATGACAACGCCACCAGTTTTCCTGATATTGCTGTTACCGGGCGATTTGAAGTCGGCGCTCTGACCTATGCAGGGGCGACCTATCGCAATGTGTTGCTGCAAACTGATCTGACATCTGTTGATAATAAGGTGACGGCGCAATTCGGGTTTCGGGCGATGCCTTATCAAGTGTTGGTGCAGGCCAATTACGACCCCGCTTTGGGGCAGGCCAGCATTGATCGCATGACATTTGCTGCGAATAAATCACGTCTGTCCGGCACAGCATTGGTAACCGGAATGGGTAACGGGCAACGCCCACAATTCAAGGCCGCGTTGTCTGGCCCCTATTTGGATATGAATGAGGTCATGCCCGCGACGGTGGATAGTCAGGGTAAGCCAACAGGCGGATCAACGGCACCTGCCAAGGGCAATGAACGCTGGTCAAAAGAACAGTTGCCGCTTGCCCCCCTGCGAACTGTTGATGGCACGTTTACTTTGGCGCTGGATCGGTTCATCGGGTTCGGTTTGGACATCGCCGAAATGAAGGGCCAAGCCAGCCTGAAGAAGGGCGTGTTGAAGTTGGAGGATGTGACCGGCGCGTTGTTTGGCGGGCCGATGCAGGCCAATGGGACATTCGATGCCAGCACTGATCAATCTTCCATGCTGCTTGATTTAACTGTGAAGGATGCTGACCTTGAAAAAATCAAACTTGGTTTTTGGCGCAAAGGCAGGTTTGCCGGCTTGGTCGATGGTACCATGCAGTTGAACAGCAACGGTGCCTCCATGTTTGACCTGGTTAAGGGGTTGAAAGGCGACATCAAGTTCGCGGGCGAGAAGGGGGCGTTGCGCGGTATGGATTTACGCAAATTAGCAACGGCGGTGCGTAATTTTGACAAAGGCGGCGCGGCGCAAATTTCTTCTGCACTGACGCAAGGCGAAACCCCGTTCAACGACCTTGATATGTGGCTGGCATTTCAGGACGGAGTGATGACGTCAAAACAGATCAAGACGGATGTCGGCAGTGATGTCAAAGTCGCGTCTGATTTGATGCTGGACTTGCCGAACTGGCACGCCAATTTCACAACCGGCTTTTTCTTGGTTGAAAAGAAAGACCTGCCACCGATCAGCCTGCAATTCAAAGGCCCGCCGGATAATCTGAAACGGCGTTTGGACACAGAGGCGATCCAGAAACACTATGTTAATTCATTGGTGAACAAGGGCGTCCAGAAACTGTTTGAGCGTGGCTTTAAGTTTTAGCGGCTTGTTGACAAGCTGTCTAACTGACCGGCCAGGGCAGCCTTCATCAAATAAACCCGTATATGGGCCGATAGGGAATATGTTTTGCCCGGGTTGATGGGATCAAGCGCTTCGGCGCGATCCTCATCAATGGATTTGACCAGCGCAGACACCGAAAGCGCGCGCTGGGCAGCAAGTTTTTGAAGGGCTTGCCAGAACACAGGTTCAAGCGACAGGCTTGTCCTGTGTCCGGAAATGGTAATTGACCGTTTCATCGCGGCTTATTTGGGGCCGATCATCTTGCGCGGATCGACAACCTTGTCAAACTCAGCCTCGGTCACAAGGCCCATACCAACAGCTTCGTCTTTCAAGGTTGTGCCGTTTTTATGGGCGGTCTTGGCGACTTTGGCAGCATTGTCATAGCCGATCGTCGGTGCCAATGCGGTGACCAGCATCAACGACCGGCCCATCAGGCGCTCAATCTCTTCGATGTTCGGCTCAATCCCCACAACGCAATTGTCTGTGAAGCTGACCGCGCCATCTGACACAAGCTGTATTGATTGCAGCAGTGAATAGATCATGACGGGTTTGAACACGTTCAATTCGAAATGACCATTGGACCCTGCCACTGAAACTGTTGTGTGGTTGCCCATCACCTGCGCGCAAATCATGGTCAGCGCTTCACACTGGGTCGGGTTGACCTTGCCCGGCATGATGGAGGAGCCGGGCTCATTCTCAGGCAATTGCAATTCACCAAGGCCGGAACGGGGACCTGATCCAAGGAACCGAATGTCATTCGCGATTTTCATCAGGCTGACCGCGATGGTATTCAAGGCGCCGGATGCTTCAACAATGGCGTCATGGGCGGCCAAAGCTTCAAATTTGTTGGGCGCTGTTTTGAACGGCAGGCCGGTAAAGGCCGCGATTTCAGCGGCAACCTTTTTGTCGAACCCCTTGGGCGCATTCAGGCCGGTGCCGACGGCGGTGCCGCCCTGAGCCAGATTGTAAAGGCGCTTCAGCGAGTCGTTGGCGCGCTGGATGCCATAATCAACCTGTTGCGCATAACCGGAAAATTCCTGACCAAGCGTCAGCGGTGTGGCGTCCTGTGTATGGGTACGGCCAATCTTGATAATCTTGTTCCATGCCTTTGACTTGGCTTTCAATGCGTCACGCAGATGTGTCAGGGCAGGGATCAGTTGATGGTTGATCTGTTCAGCTGCTGCAATGTGCATGGCCGTAGGGAACGTATCGTTTGAAGACTGGCTCATATTCACGTGGTCATTGGGATGAACCGGTGTTTTTGAGCCGATCTCGCCGCCCAGCATCTCAATCGCGCGGTTTGAAATCACTTCGTTGGCGTTCATGTTGGTTTGCGTGCCTGACCCTGTTTGCCATACAACCAATGGGAAGTGCTCATCAAGCTTGCCGGCGATCACTTCGTCAGCTGCCTTTACGATTGTCTTGCCTACTTTCTTTTGCAGGCCGCCCAATTCCATATTGGCGATGGCAGCAGACCGCTTCAGAATGGCATAGCCGCGAATGACGGACATCGGCATGGTTTCCCAACCGATTTTGAAGTTTTGGCGACTGCGCTGGGTCTGTGCGCCCCAATATTTGTCGGCGGGAACCTTCAGCGGGCCAAAGGTATCGGATTCTGTGCGGGTTTTGGTCATGGTGTTATCCTCATGAAAAGGAAGTGGGGGGAGCCGGTTAGGGCTTTTTTCTGAACTGATCAAGGGCGATGACTTCGCCGGATTTGGCCCCTTTGCCGCCGCCATTGGGCGTATCGTCAGAGCCATCATCGTCGGGTGACTCAGTGTCTGTGGGGGCGTCTTCTTCGTTGCTGTTACGCTCAAAGCTCGCGAATAATTCTTCGTCGCTTAATTCCGACAGGTCGTCCTGCGGCTCACCCTCAAAGGTTGCCAGACCAAGATGGCTGCCAAGTTCGTCATCAATTTCGGCGTCGTCGTCCTCGCCATCCTGAAATTGCAGACCGAACTGTACTGACGGATCAAAGAAACCGCGCATCGCATCAAACGGTACCCATAATTCATAGGGTTTGCGGTCAAACTGCAGCGTGACGCCAAAGCCATCATCCGTAACTTTCAAGTCCCAGAACTGATGCTGCAACACGATTGACATTTCTTCGCCGAATTTCTCTTTCAGGAAATCGGGCACCACAGCTTCGGGATGCTGCGGATTGAACGCCAGATAAAAGTGGTGGTCGCCGGGCAGGCCATGCTCCGCAACAAGCGTCAGCGCCTCCTTCACGACGTTGCGCAAGGCTGTTTGCACCATCACGTCATAGCGCAGTTCCTGATCGGTCATAAAGCTGGTTCCAGATGTTGAGTAACGTTGTGGAATATCGGGACGCTACCCTATAGAAGCAAATACCGTCCGCCAAGCGGGCAAGGACAGATTCTTTGCTTGAATCCTGCCTGTGGCGTGTTTTTATGCGTGTTAATGATATTGCACCCGAAACAAGCAGGATATTGCGACAAATGACCAACGCGCTGGCGTTATTGCACGAAAGACGATCTGTTAAGGCCAAAGACATGGTGGAACCGGGGCCGGACGCCGCGGCGCTGGACGCTATAATGCGTGCCGGTCATCGCGTGCCGGACCACGGCAAACTTGGGCCTTGGCGCTTCATTGTGTTTGAAGGGGATGCCAGAATCGCCTTCGGCAAGGCGTTGGCGCAGATTTACGGGGCGGTAAATCCAGAAATGGGCCCCGATACGGCGGCAGCGCAGGCGGGCCTGCCTGTTCGTGCGCCCCTGATGGTTGCGGTTATTTTCAGCCCGTCAGACGCTAAACCAATCCCTGAGTGGGAGCAGATCATGTCCACAGGTGCTGTGTGCCAGAACATGCTGCTGGCCGCCCATGCCCAAGGTTATGTCGGGCAATGGTTAACTGAATGGATGGCGTTTGAGCCGAAAGTGGCGACGCATTTGGGGTTGAAAAAGGGGGAGCGGGTTGCAGGGTTCCTTTATTTCGGTACCGCAGCGGATAACCCGGCGGAGCGTGAGCGTCCCGACCTCGCCATGAGAATTAGTCATTATGACGGCTGATCCTGTCCAGAAACGGGTCTGGCCCCTGTGGAAATATGTGCTGCTGATTGTGTCAGTCAGCGGCAGCTATGTGGGTCACGCGCTGATATTTGACCTGCCCATCCTTGCTGGCGGCAGCGAGGCTATTGTGCCCTTGCAGACCGGCATGTGGGCGGCATTGATGACAAGTTTTCTATGTGTCCTTGCCCATTGGACAGCCCACGCCACAGAAGTGCGTGTGTTTCAGATGTTGGGGCAATTACCGTTTCAGGAAGATAAAGGCGGTATTGATCAAATTCGGGCTGATTGGTTGGCGTTTAGTGCGCAGGGGCCGCATCGCAGGCGTAGGCGCATCATGTTGATCGGTGGTGTCGTGTCGGGACTGCTGTTCGCAACAATTGCCATTGGCATGACCATTGATGTCGATACGGTAATGGATCGGGTGATTTCAGCGGGGTGGTTCGGCATCGTGTTGCCGCCGCTGTTTGGCTACACAAGCATGCATGTCTATACCAATGTTGTGAGCAACAATTTTGTTATGCGGGCGGCGGTAGACGCAACTGATATTGATATTCTGCGGCCGCAACGACAAATCGCCTTTGCCCAGTTGGCGCTGCGCAATGGCCTTGGCTGGATTGTGGCGTTGACGGTGACGTTGTTGCTGACATTGGGGGATCAGGTTTCAACAGTGGGTATGATGCCGCTGATCCTTGGTGCGATGGCGTTGATAATTCTGTCATTTTTCGGGCCGATGCAAATCATCCATCAGAAACTGGTCGCTGTTAAAACGGCAGAACTTGAACGTCTTGCACCCATGATTGCGGCGGCACGAAACGCTGTTGAGCGAGGCGATGACAGTGCAGGCAACCGCTTGGCCGGGCTGATTAGCTGGCGTCAGGCAGTGGCGGATGCCAAGGAATGGCCGACAGATGCCGGCACGATATTGCGTCTGTTTCTGTATCTTGCGATCCCGATCGGTGGGTGGGTCGGCAGTGCATTTGTTGAGGCGTTGCTCGAACCGTTCTTTTAGGGCCATTTGTCGTGACAGGGCGGTTCGTGCCCGGTATGCTCCCGCGCAATTGAAATTGAACCAGCGCGACAGGAAGAAACATGACCGTCTATTCACTTGATGATTTGGCCATTCAAACCGAAGGCGACGACTATTGGGTTGCCCCGAATGCCAGCGTAATCGGGAATGTTGTCCTGAAGAAAAATGCATCGGTTTGGTTTGGGGTTGTGATCCGTGGCGACATGCCGAACAAGATCGAAATTGGCGAAAACAGCAATATTCAGGATAATTCTGTGCTGCATACCGATCATGGGATTGATCTGGTGATCGGCAAGAATGTCACCGTCGGACATAAGGCCATGCTGCACGGCTGCACCGTTGGCGATAACAGTCTGATCGGCATTGGCGCAATAATTCTGAACAATGTGAAGATCGGCAGCAATTGCATCATAGGTGCCAATTCGCTGATCCCTGAAGGCAAAGAAATTCCCGACAATTCGCTTGTCATGGGCTCTCCCGGCAAGGTGGTGCGTGAATTGCCGCCGGAAAATGCAGATTTCTTGAAACTGCAGGCCGCCCATTATGTTGAAAATGCACAACGCTTTAAGGCCGGTTTAAAAAAACAGGCTGATTGATATTTCCATCCACCATTGTACCAACCTTAAACATTGAAAAAATACGGAGAACCGACATGGGTGAATTCACCTCAGTAGAAAAAGACGGCCACCTGACAATCGTCACAATCAATCGCCCGGATGCCCGCAATGCATTGCATCCGCCAGCCAATGATGAACTGGCTGCGATTTTTGATGATTTCGCCGCTGACCCTGACCAGTGGGTTGCCATTATCACAGGGGCAGGAGACAAGGCGTTTTCTGCCGGTAATGATTTGGTTTGGCAGGCACAGGGCAATCCCATCACTGTGCCTGAAACAGGTTTTGCCGGTTTGACTGCGCGTTATGACCTGAACAAGCCTGTGATTGCGGCCGTGAACGGCTTTGCCATGGGGGGCGGTTTTGAAATTGCGCTTGCCTGTGACTTGATCATCGCAGCGGATACCGCGCGCTTTGCCTTGCCTGAGCCGAAGGTCGGCCTTGCTGCGCTGGCCGGTGGTATCCATCGCTTGCCGCGCCAGATCGGTTTGAAGCAAGCCATGGGCATGATGCTGACAGGCCGTCAGGTGCCCGCCGCTGAAGGTAAAGAGCTGGGCTTTGTGAACGAAGTTGTACCCGGTGATGAATTGATGGCCGCTGCCCGCCGTTGGGCAGACATGATCTTGGAATGTGCGCCGCTGTCCGTGCGTGCCACCAAGGAAGCTGCGATGCAGGGCCTTGATCAGGCTGCCTACAAAGATGCGTTTGAGGGCAAGTATCCGGCTGTTTATGATATGTTTAAATCGGAAGACCTGATGGAGGGGCCGAAAGCATTTGCCGAAAAGCGCAAGCCGAATTGGCAGGGCAAATAAGCGATAAAAATGAATAAGATAGGGCCGCATCTTTGGTTTGTGGCAGCAACCATAAAAGATGACACTTGCGTCACTTTTGAATCGCGATTATGAAAGCGACAATTCAAAATTGACCAAGCATGGGTGCAGCCCAATCGCTTCTTGACGCCTAAGGGTAATTTAGGAAGCGGTCAGGGTATAAGGAAAAGGACAAGAAGATGGCCGACGCACAATTTGATTATATTATTGTAGGGGCCGGTTCTGCAGGCTGTGTACTTGCCAATCGCCTATCAGAAGACCCCAACAACAAAGTGCTTCTGCTGGAAGCAGGCGGCAAGGACAGCAGTGTTCTTATTCACATGCCTGCCGGTGTTGGCGGTATGATTAGTGGCGAAAAAGACAATTGGTATTATTACACCGAAGGTCAGTCGGAACTGAATAACCGCAAGTTGTTTTGGCCACGCGGCAAGGTGCTGGGCGGGTCATCCTCAATCAACGGCATGATCTATATTCGCGGCCATGCGCGCGACTATGATTTGTGGGGCCAGATGGGCTGCCGCGGTTGGTCATTCGAAAATGTGCTGCCATATTTTAAGCGGTCAGAGGCCAACCAGAATGGCGGTGATGATTTCCACGGCGGCGAAGGCCCTTTGCGCGTCTCCAATCGCGAAGAAATGAACGAACTGTTTGATACGTTTGTTGAGGCAGGCCAACAGGCCGGTCACCCGATCACCGATGATTTTAATGGCCCGCAGCAAGAGGGCGTTGGCCCCTATCAGCTAACCATTCATGATGGTGAGCGTTGGTCCGCGGCCAAGGGCTATCTGACACCGATTTTGAAGCGCCCGAACCTAACGGTTGAGGTTGAGGCCCTGACGAATCGCGTGATTTTTGAAGGCAAACGCGCCGTTGGTGTTGAATATCAGCAAAAGGGTAAAACCATTATCGCACGTGCTGGCAAGGAAGTGTTGCTATCAGGCGGCGCGATCAACTCACCACAATTATTGCTGCTGTCCGGTATCGGTGACGGTGCCTATTTGCAAAAATGGGGTCTGGATGTTGTATCTGACCTGCCCGGTGTTGGTCAGAACCTGCAGGATCATCTTGATGCATGTTTGCACTATGAATGTACGCAGGACATCACGCTTAACTCACAGGGAAATATGGCCCGCATGTTGTGGACGGGGATGCAATACACCTTCTTCAAGAAGGGGCTGGGCCGCGGCAATGGCCTTGAAACAGGTGCCTTCCTGAAATCTGATCCGTCATGCGATGTGCCTGATTTGCAGCTGCACTTTATCCCGGCAATCATGATGGACCACGCGCGTGAAAAATATGATGGTCATGGCTATACATTGCATGTCTGTCAGCTGCGCCCTGAAAGTAAGGGGTACATCTCGCTCAAATCGCTCAACCCGCAGGATCATGCCTTGATCCAGCCGAATTATTTGAAAGAGCAAAAGGATGTGGAGGTGATGCGCGCTGGCGTCAAGCTTAGCCGTAACATCATGATGCAACCGGCGTTCGATCCTTATCGCGGTAAGGAAATCAATCCAGGCGAACATATTCAGACAGATGATGAGATCGACGGGTTTATCCGTGAAAAAGCCGAAACCATTTATCATCCGATCGGCACCTGTAAAATGGGGGCTGAAACTGATCGTACCGCCGTTGTTGATGATCAGTTGCGTGTGAAGGGTGTTGAAGGGCTACGTGTCATTGATGCGTCTGTCATGCCGACCCTGATTGGCGGCAACACAAATGCGCCGACAATCATGATTGCTGAAAAAGCTTCAGACCTGATTTTGGGTAAGCCTTTGTTGGCCGCTGAATCGGTTGAAGTCGCGGCGGAATAGTCATGGGCAAGGTGGTTGAGTTTTTCTTTGACTGCTCCTCGCCCTGGACCTATCTGGCCTTTTCACAGATAGAGCGTCTGGCCGCTGATGCGGATGCGACGCTTGTTTGGAAGCCAATATTGGTTGGCGGTGTTTTTAATGCCGTCAACCAATCTGTTTATGAACAACGCGCCAATCCCCAACCGCAAAAGGCGCGCTATATGATGAAGGATTTGCAGGACTGGGCGCAGGCCTATGGTCTTGTCATTAAGTGGCCTTCTATTTTTCCTGTCCGTGCTGTTGCGCCCATGCGGGCCATTGTGGCTGCGTCTGCCTTTGAAAAGGCCGTTGCGCTGTCTGGGGCGCTGTTTCACGCCTATTGGGGCGAGGATCAGGACATTGCCGACCCTGCGGTGCTGGCGCGTCTGTGCGCCGCTGTGGGGCTGGATTGGGCGGCAATTGACGACGCCATGCAATCTGACGATGTGAAACGTCAACTTAAGCTAAATACGCAGGAGTTGATTGATCGCGGCGGTTTCGGATCCCCCACAATATTCATTGATGGCGATGACATGTATTTTGGCAATGATCGCCTGTTTTTGGTTGAGCGTGCGTTGGCACGCTGACACACTGGTCGCATGACTGATCAGGTTCCCCCCAATCGCCAACCGATTCTTAACGCGCCGTCTGTTGTGGTGAATGCCATCATCGCCTTGGCGCTGGTTCATGTCGCCCGGTTGGCTATGCCGGTGGATTCAGAACGTAGCCTGCTGGCGTGGGGGGCATTTATACCTGCCCGCTATGGAAGGGCCGCTGACGGCGTCCTATACAGCTTCCCCGGCGCACCGCTGACAGATTTAACGTCCATTTTCACCTATGGTTTGTTGCATGGTGATGCGCTGCACTTGATTATGAATTCAATTTGGTTGCTGGCCTTTGGCACCCCCGTGGCGCGGCGATTGCCGGCATTGCGGTTTTTGTTGTTCTGTTTTGTCTGCTCAGTCGCCGGGGCACTGTTTTACTTGCTGCTTAATCAAGGCAGCCTGATCCCCATGATCGGTGCCTCCGCCGGGATTTCAGGGCTGATGGGGGCTGTTGGCCGTATCATTACCGCGCCTGTTGTTTTGGGACAGGTGGATGGCCGTCCGGCCGTGTATCGCCAACGGCTGGCGGGGCTTGGTGATCGGCGTCTGCTGGTCTTCGCAGGGATCTGGATCGGCTTTTCAATCTTGGTTGGGGCGACTGATATCAGTTTTGGTGGCGCGGCGGCGCGCTCTATCGCTTGGGAGGCGCATTTGGGCGGTTTCTTCGCAGGACTGCTGTTGTTTGGGGCGTTTGAGCGGCCTAATTGGCCAACTCGTAAAGGCAAAAATGGCTAGGCCCACTTGTCAAATTCACGTCCGCTACCCACATATGAGAGGTAACAAAGGAGCGAATGATGACCCAAGCACAAGACCAATCTGCCTCAACTCCCCAGAATGACGCTATTTGGCCGCGACTGGCCTATATGGCTGGTTATGCCTTGATCAGCTATGTCGTTTTTTGGCTGACAATGGCGACGGCCGCGCTGCAATTCGTTGTGACGGTGGTGCGCGGCGCGCCCCATCCAGACCTTGTCGACCTATCAAAACGGTTGAGCGTTTATCTGGGCCAATTGTTGAGTTTCCTGACATTTCAAAGCGATGATCGGCCTTTTCCGTTTGAAGGAACAGAGGCAAAGGACGTCACAAACTCCTGATTTGGCCCCGTTTTCGGGGACAAGTTGCTTGCCAGAACTGACCTTGTGGGTCATGATTCGGGTATGAAGAAGCTGACAGATCGCGCCAAGCCGATCTTATAAAAATATATCGATCAGCTTTGTAAAACGCAGGAGAGGGTGTCTATGAATGTTGCAGGCATTTTGAAGGAAAAAGGCAGCGATGTGTTGACCGTTGCCGCGGATGTCAGCGTGGCAGATGCCGCTAAAAGCCTGACTGACCGTAAGATCGGTGCCGTTGTGGTTGCCGGTGCTGATGGTGGCGTCGGTGGTATTCTGTCGGAACGCGATATCGTGCGGGGCGTTGCTGCCCATGGTGCCGGTGTGCTGACGCAGCCTGTTTCGAGCCTGATGACCGCTGAAGTGGTCACCTGCAGTCTTGAAGACACGGTTGATGAATTGATGGATTTGATGACGGGCCGACGGATCCGTCACATCCCGGTTATTGATGATGGTGCCCTAAAGGGGATCATCTCAATCGGTGATGTTGTGAAAACGCGCATTGCCGAAACCGAAGCAGAGGCAAACGCGCTTAAGGAATATATCGCAACCGGTTGATTTGTTGCGGCGCGGCTTTTTTAGCTTAAGACGCGCAAGGCTTCCCTGATATAGGGCAGGGCGGGGGCAACCGCTTCGCGCCCGCGGGCGATGGCGTCCTCGGCCTTATCAAATTCAGACAGCCCGATATGAGCGATTCGCGGCGCTATGTTTACGTCAGCGGGGTCGCCCGCAAGTCTGTTGCGTGCCAGCCTGTCTTGCATGATGTTGAAGCTGGCTACCAGCACGGTGCCCATGCCCGGTTTGTCTTCATCGCTTCCAAACAAAGACCTAAGGCGGCCACGTTCAACCAAATCGCCGTCGGAAAAGTGTCGCCGTCTTGTTGTGCTGCCATGCATGATGGACTGGTCATCCAAATCATCAGACAAACGGCTGGATCCCATACCAAAGACATCGGCGTTCAGATTAACGGCAATCACAAGGCGCGCGCCGAAGGCACGGGCGGTTGAAACGGGAACAGGATTGACCAGTCCGCCATCAATCAACCAGCGGCCCTTGACCTTTTCGGGCGAAAACACACCGGGAATCGCATAGCTGGCGCGCATGGCAGGCACCAGACCACCTTGGCGAATCCAGATTTCATGGCCGGTTGCCAATTCTGTTGCCACCGCTACAAACCGGCGGTTCAATTTTTCAATACGCATCGTGCCGGCCTTTTCATCCAGCATGGCACTAAGGCGTTTACCGCCGATCAGGCTGCTGCCGCGAAAGGCAATGTCCATGTAACGCAACATACTGCGCCGTGAAATTGAACGGGCGAAGTCCTCCAGATCATCAAGCAATCCGGCGGTATATAAGCCGCCGGCCAATGCGCCTGCGGATGTGCCGGTGATAATGTCGGGCCTGATGCCATGACGCTCAAGCTCATTGATCACCCCAATATGCGCCCAGCCGCGTGCGCCGCCGCCCCCAAGTGCCAATCCGATAAGCGGTTTTGAGGGGCGTTGCCCGTATCGTGTGTTGCCTGATGCGGCCCAACTTGATTCGAATCGTGCATCGCTTCTGTCCGGCGCGCCATCATCAACACGAATCGGATAGGGGTAACGGGGCAAACCATGCGAACGAATGGCACGATAATTTGTACCGCCCGGCATATGGCGATGGGGCTCAGGCGCAGGGGCGGGGGCCTCTGCTGATTGCTCCCAAAATTTTAGCCGGTCTTTCCAGTTCATGGTGTTGCCTTTGGTTAAAGTTCTTATCGAGGGTTTATATAGGGCGTTGGGGGATCATAACGCGCTATATGGTGTGGATAAAAGGCCTGCGATGTATGATTTGCCTGTGCGATTTTGTCGTGTCAGATGTTAATTCAAGCGCTTGAAAAGCCTATTCTTTTCCATGCGACAGAAATGACCATGAAAAAAGTGTTTTTCTTGTTTGACAGGTTGGGAAGAGGTCCCTATAACCCGCGCTCACCGACGGGGCAGATGCACTTCGAAACGAAGCGCGACGCCACCGACGAGATGCCTCCGACACCGGTCGGGACATAGCTTGACAAGTATGAATATTGGAAAGGAATTATGGGCGGCGGGCTTTAATTTATTAGAGTATGTTGTTTGTAATTTCAGTGACGTTTGTGAGGGTTCAAAGCCTATCAGTTGTTTGATTGTTTAGT
>SPJN01000009.1 GCA_006844605.1 Hyphomicrobiales bacterium
TTAACACGCCAAGACGTGGCTGGCCAAGCGCACCTAGTTTCGCTGCATGAATGGTGGGTATTTCAGCCGCCAGCCGTTCTGGCGTGACGCGGTGGATAGAGCCGATGGTCTTGATCACATTGGGGCCAGAAACCTTGTCATGATCTGGCGCAATCACCAAATCAAAGTGGCTGGGCTGAATGCGTGGATCTTGCAGATAAACAGTTTTAACGCCCAATCGTTTGAAGCGCAGTAACAGGGGGATCATGCTGCGCCCACAACCGATCACCATGTCGGGCAATGGTGCCGCAAGCGCAGCGCGTGACGGGCGCGTTAAATGCAGGGGCAGGAATGCTTGCAGCCCTGTCGGCCAGATTTTCCCAAATCCGGTGACAGTGACGATTTTGTGCTGCCACGTGATGCCAAAACTGGCTTCCAACCGTTCGCATAGACCAACAACCTGATTGACCATGCCAATACGGTCATCAGACAGGGCCCATATTTGGGGAGCGGCGGTTGCGGGCATCAATGGACTGATCCGTTCAATTTTCAGTAATTTTATTGCGCGAAGCAGGGGGTAACCTGTATAGAAATAACAGGATCACAGTCGCCGATTCCTGCCAGATTGGCAAGTCCGGCGACCCGTTTCAATAGTGTAAAACGCAGGTAGATCATGGCAGGCAATGTCAAACTTGATCAGATTGATTTGAAAATTCTACGGCTTTTGCAGGATGATGGCCGGATGACGAATGTGGAGCTTGCTTCTCGTGTCGGTATATCAGCCCCGCCTTGCCTGCGCCGCGTGCGGGCGTTGGAAGCGGCCGGGCTAATTGGCGGCTATCACGCAGCACTTGACGGTAAGGGGTTGGGTTTTGCCGTTGAGGTGTTCGCGATGGTTGGCCTCGATAGTCAACACGAAGATGATCTTGCCAGGTTTGAAGCGGCGATGAATACCCACCCGATTGTACGCGAATGTTATATGCTGAATGGCGAGGTGGATTTCATCTTGAAATGTGTGGCTCGTGATTTGGAAGAATTCCAAACTTTTCTGACATCGAAATTGACGCCCGCGCCCCATGTGGCCAGCGTTAAGACCAGCTTTGTCATTCGGCAAGCCAAGGGTGCACCGGGCTATCCGACGGAGCTGCTGTCTGCTGCTGTCGATGCGCCGGTACAGGGGGACTGACAATGCGGAAACGCGTGCGGTTTCTATACGTAGTTTTTCTTGTCAGTGGTCTGTTGATGAGCCTGATGTTCGTTATTGAGCGGTTTGGTCCCACGCTGGTTAGCGTTGCAGAGCGCAGCACAGAAACATTCTCGACCGAAATTGCGGCGTTCAAGGCGCGTGATGCACGGTCAGGGTTTCGGGCTGATGCCATATTGTTTGTGGGCAGTGCCGATTTTAAGCTGTGGCGCGATATGGAGGCGCGCTTTGCCCCGCGCCCGATCATCAATCGTGGTTTTGGCGGTGCCCATTTGCGGCATGTCCTGCGTTATTACGATGATGTGGTGAAAGTGTATAAGCCGCGCGCCTTGGTGATCTATGCTGGCGAGAATGACATCGCAGCCAGTGTTAAGCCGGGCGTCGTGCTAGGTGACTTTGACAAGCTGATGAATAAGGTACGTGCCGATTTTCCCGCTATGCCCGTGCTAGTCGTGTCGTTGAAACCCAGCCCTTTGCGGTTTGACGATTTGGCCGTTCAGCTAGAGGTGAATGAGGGGATCAAGCAACGCACCTCCCACGATGACAACCTGTATTATGTGGATGTTGTAACGCCGATGCTGCAGGCCGGTGATCAAGGGATTTCAGATAGCCTGTTTGTTGCAGATCAACTGCACCTGACCAAAGAAGGTTATGATATTTGGGCCAGAGAAATTGGTTGGCATTTTGATCGCCTGTTTGGACGTATAGAATTGGGGCCAGTTGACCGCGGTTGAGCGGTCAGACCAAGGCCCGAGCAGGCAAAAAGAAAGGGCAGCGCCAAAGCACTGCCCCCTGTAACTAAATGATCGTAATGCCGATCGGCTAATTAAAGCTGACGCTCAAAATCTCGTAGGATTTGGCACCGCCCGGGGTGTTCACCTCTACAGAATCGCCAACAGTTTTGTTGATGAGCGCGCGCGCAATGGGGGAGGTGAGCGAAATTTGACCGCCCTTGGGGTCAGATTCGTCCTCGCCGACAATTTGGAACTTGCGCTCCTCGTCTGTGTCCTCGTCCACAATCTCAACCGTTGCGCCGAATTTCACCGTGTCACCGGAAAATTCCGAAATATCTATGACTTGCGCGCGGCTAAGCTTGCTTTCAAGTTCTTGAATGCGGGCTTCGATATGGCCCTGCTGTTCCTTCGCGGCATGATATTCCGCGTTTTCTGACAGATCGCCATGCTCGCGAGCTTCGGCAATCGCCTGAATGACTGCAGGACGGTCGGCGGTTTTCAGCCGCTTGAATTCTTCTTCCATGCGCTGATAACCAGCGATGGTCATGGGCACTCGTTCCATTGTGACCTCATACTATGCCGCTTTTAGGGCGGTCTTTCCTATCAGGCAATGAAAAATCCGCCTCCAAACGTCGCGTTTGAAGCGGCAATCATTCCTGTGTCTGAAATAACCAGATCAAAATATTAATTGATCTGAAAGTAAAGGTGGCCCCGCTGGGACCACCTCGCCTCAGCGGGTAATGTAGGACTGAAGCGGCGCAACTTCAAGTGTGTCTCTGCGTTGGGCGCGAATCCCGGCTGCGGCGGCCTTTGCGCCTGCGATTGTCGTGTAATAGGGCACCTTGTTGGTCAATGCCGAACGACGGATTGAATAGGAATCTTCAATCGCCTGCGTGCCTTCAGTTGTGTTGAAAACCAGCTGAACATCGCCATTTTTGATGGCGTCGACAATATGCGGACGACCTTCAAGTACCTTGTTGACGGTGGCCGTTTCGATACCCTTTTCATTCAAAAAGCGCGCGGTGCCGCCGGTGGCAATGACGTTAAAGCCTTCTTTTGCCAGCATTTTTACCGCTGGCAAAACCGCTTCCTTGTCGGCATCTTTAACCGATACGAACACTGTGCCGCTTTCAGGGACCTTCGCGCCGCCGCCCAACTGGCTTTTCGCAAAGGCACGGTCGAATTGGTTATCAAGGCCCATTACTTCGCCCGTTGACCGCATTTCCGGACCAAGCAGGGTGTCAACGCCGGGGAACCGGGCAAAGGGAAAGACAGCTTCTTTCACAGCAACGTGCTTCAGCTTTGTTTCTTTCAGGTTCATGGCCGCCAGCTTTTCACCAGCCATCAGGCGACTGGCAAGTTTGGCAACCGGATACCCGACAGCCTTGGCCACAAACGGTACGGTACGGCTGGCGCGGGGGTTTACCTCAATCAGATAGACCGTGTTGTCTTTGATGGCATATTGCACATTCATCAGACCGACCACATTCAAGGCGCGTGCCAGCATACGTGTTTCACGCTTCAGCTCTTCGATAATATCGCCGCTAAGTGAATGGGGCGGGAGAGAGCAGGCGCTGTCACCAGAATGAATGCCCGCTTCTTCAATATGCTCCATGATGCCGGCAATATGTACGTCGGTACCATCGCATAGGGCGTCAACGTCAACTTCAATGGCACCATCAAGATAACCATCGATTAGCACCGGGCTGTCGCCGGACACATGCACAGCTTCGTTGATATAACGTTCAAGACCTGCGCGGTCGCGTACGATTTCCATCGCGCGGCCACCCAGAACGTATGACGGACGGATCACAACGGGATAGCCAACTTCGTCAGCGATTTGAATGGCCTGTTCACCGGTCGAGGCAATGCCGTTGCGCGGTTGCTTCAGGCTTAAGCCAGAAAGCAATTGCTGGAACCGTTCGCGGTCTTCTGCCAGATCAATCGCGTCAGGGGTGGTGCCAAGAATGGGGACACCCGCAGCTTCAAGGCCACGCGCCAATTTCAATGGGGTTTGGCCGCCAAACTGTACGATAACACCCTTAACGGTGCCGTCCTGTTGTTCCTTTTCGATCAGCGACAGCACATCTTCGGCTGTCAACGGTTCGAAATACAGGCGGTCTGACGTGTCGTAATCGGTTGAAACTGTTTCGGGGTTACAATTGACCATGATGGTTTCGTAACCTGCATCCGCCAAGGCAAAGGCGGCGTGACAGCAACAATAATCAAACTCAATCCCCTGGCCGATCCGGTTCGGGCCACCGCCAAGAATGATAATTTTCTCGCGATTGCTGATGCCTGATTCACATTCAGCTGCGCCATTGTGGCTGGCTTCATATGTTGAATACATATAAGGCGTCTTGGCCTCAAACTCAGCAGCAACCGTGTCAATCCGCTTATAAACCGGGCGGACACCAGCGGCCTTACGGGCGGCGGTGACCTCAGCCTCTGTCTTGCCGGTCAGTTGTGCCAGACGTTCGTCGGCAAAGCCCTTGGCTTTCAGGAACTGCCAATCGCGTGGCTGTGTTGGCAGGCCGCGATTTTTGATGGCAGCTTCCGTGTCGATCAAATCCTTGATCTGCCGCAAGAACCACGGGTCAATGGCACAGGCCTTATGAACGTCTTCTTCGCTAAGTCCAAGGCGGAACGCCTGTGCAACAGCAAGCAAACGATCAGGCGTGGGGGTACCAAGCGCCTTGCGGATGGCGTTCAGGTCATCGCCGTCGCCCAGTCCGTCGATCATATACTCGTTCAGGCCACACAGGCCGGTTTCCAGCGACCGCAGCGCCTTTTGCAGGCTTTCCTGGAACGTCCGGCCAATCGCCATTGCTTCACCAACGGATTTCATCGCCGTTGTCAGCAGGGGTTCGGAGCCGGGGAATTTTTCAAAGGCAAAGCGCGGGATCTTTGTGACGACATAATCAATCGTCGGCTCAAAGCTGGCCGGGGTAACGCCTGTGATGTCGTTCAGCAACTCATCCAACGTATAGCCGACGGCAAGTTTCGCGGCGATTTTGGCAATCGGGAAACCGGTGGCCTTTGATGCCAAGGCTGAAGAACGGGACACGCGGGGGTTCATCTCAATAACGACCAGACGGCCATCCTTCGGGTTCACCGCAAATTGAACGTTTGAGCCACCGGTCTCAACGCCGATCTCGCGCAAGACGGAGATAGAGGCGTTCCGCATGATCTGATATTCTTTATCAGTCAGTGTCAGGGCAGGGGCGATGGTGATGGAATCGCCTGTATGGACACCCATCGGATCAATGTTTTCGATGGAACAGATGATGATGCAGTTATCCGCCTTGTCGCGAACCACTTCCATCTCATACTCCTTCCAGCCCAACACGCTTTCTTCAACCAGAACTTCCGTGGTGGGGGAGGCATCAAGACCGCTGGAAATGATCTTGATATATTCTTCTTTGTTATAGGCAATGCCGCCGCCGGTGCCGCCCATGGTAAAGGACGGGCGAATGATGGCGGGCAGGCCGATAATATCTAGTGCCTTCATCGCTTCATCAAGCGTATGGGCAATCTCTGACTGCGGGCTTTCAAGGCCGATCTTGTCCATCGCGACGCGGAATTTTTCGCGGTCTTCGGCTTTTTCAATCGCTTCTTGGTTCGCGCCGATCAACTCAACATCATATTTGTCGAGCGTGCCGTCATCAGCCAATGCAAGCGCTGCGTTCAGCGCCGTCTGTCCGCCCATCGTGGGCAACAATGCATCAGGGCGTTCCTTTTCGATGATCTTGGCGACCATGGCCGGGGTAATCGGCTCAATATAGGTTGCATCGGCCAATTCGGGGTCCGTCATGATGGTGGCGGGGTTGGAGTTGACGAGGATGATGCGATATCCCTCCTCCTTCAGGGCCTTAACGGCCTGTGTCCCGGAATAGTCAAACTCACACGCTTGGCCGATAATGATAGGGCCGGCGCCGATGATCATGATGGAGGATATGTCTGTGCGTTTAGGCATGGGGTGCTCTGTCAGCTAGAAGGCGTTGCGCGGTCACGCGGATTTGTGATTTTTGATCGCGGTTAAGAAGCGATCAAACAAATAGAAACTGTCTTGTGGGCCGGGGCTTGCTTCGGGATGATACTGAACCGAAAAGATCGGCTTGCCATCGACGGCAATGCCGCAATTGGTGCCGTCGAACAGCGAAACATGGGTTTCGCTGATGCCCTTGGGTAGTGTATCGCGATCCACGGTAAAGCCGTGGTTCATGGACGTGATCTCAACCTTATCAGTGGTCAGGTCTTTCACCGGGTGATTGGCACCACGGTGGCCTTGATGCATCTTCATGGTCTTGGCCCCAAGGGCAAGTGCCAGCATCTGATGACCCAGGCAGATCCCGAACAGTGGCAGACCGCTATCGATCAGTTCCTTGATAACCGGAACGGCATATGTGCCTGTCGCAGCAGGGTCACCGGGACCATTCGATAGGAAAATGCCATCAGGATTAAGTGCCAGAATGTCAGCTGCCGCTGTCTTGGCAGGGACGATCGTCACCTTCACGCCGATGCTTGCAAGGCAGCGCAAAATGTTGTGCTTGCAACCATAATCAAGTGCGACCACATGGGCTGCAACATCGGGGCCATCATTCAGTGTGCCGAACCCGGTTTCAATATCCCAGCGGCAGGTCATCCAGTTTTCTGCATTGCTGCGGGTGACGTCCTTGGCAAGGTCCATGCCTTCAAGGCCGGGCCAGCCGGCGGCCTTGGCCTGCAATGCGGGGATGTCGAATTTGCCTTCATGGTTATACGCGATAACACCATTGGGTGCGCCGTTCTGGCGAATGACGCGGGTCAGGGCGCGGGTATCAATGCCACTGATGCCGACCAGCTTGCGGTCTTTCAACCAGCTGTCGAGGTTCTGTGTGGCGCGGAAATTTGATGGCAAGGTCACATCAGCCCGCATGATCATGCCGTGGGCAGCACTGGTGGCAGTTTCGATGTCTTCTTCGTTGGTGCCGACATTGCCGATATGGGGGAATGTGAATGTAATCAACTGCCCGGCATAACTGGGGTCAGTTAAAATTTCCTGATAGCCAGTGATTGAGGTGTTGAAGCAAACTTCGCCGAGTGCCTCCCCCTCATATCCAAGCCCGATACCCTCATAAACGCTGCCGTCGGCTAACACCAATACGGCATTGGGTGTGGGCGCATAAAGAAAACCGGATGCCGTGGTTGTGGCTTCCGGGGCGGCGGGCTCAGTCTGTGCCATGAACAGGGTCCTAAGATCAGTGAAGTGGTCGCGCTTCATCACGGGCATCAGGTGAAAAGCCAGCAGGCTTTTGATCTTTCGGCCCCAGAATCGTTTCCGCTTCCGTGAATTTTCAAGGTTATAGGCGAAATCAAGCGGGCAATCAAGAGATGCCTGATTTTGTTTGATTTTGAAAACCTTTATAAATCAATGGCTTGTGACGGTATTGGCCTGTTGCGTCTGCCCGTCGCATGGGGTAGTGTCGCCATCCCTTGGGGGGCAGGGCCATTATGGCGTGCTTTTCAACGGATCAATTGCAATGCCGCCAAAATTTAGGGTCATCTTCACTATGCGCGATCAACTTAAACAATCGTTGAAGGACGCCATGCGCGCCAAGGATCAACGCCGGCTGTCAACCGTGCGTCTTATTCTGGCTGCGATTAAGGACCGTGATATTGCGGCACGCTCCGAAGACAAGACCGACGGTGTTGATGAGGCCGAGATTTTGCAGATCCTGCAGAAAATGGTGAAGCAACGCCGTGAAGCAGCCGATACATATGAATCAGCTGGCCGCGTTGAACTTGCTGAACAAGAACGCGAAGAAATGACGATTATTGAAGAGTTTATGCCCCGCCAGATGTCGGACGCAGAAATTGACGAGGCGGTTGCCACCGTGATTGCTGATATTGACGCGGCAAGCTTGAAGGATATGGGCAAGGCTATGGCCGCCCTAAAGGACCGCCACGCCGGGGCGATGGATTTCAAAAAGGCCTCTGCCAAGGTGAAAGCGGCCCTGGGCGGCTGACCCGGCCTGCCGGTTAGACCTGTTGCCCAGTCAGGTCGCGCGTGAAGCGTCTGGCTATTCCGTCCTGTCAGAACTAGACTGCCCCTATGGCGATTTCAGACCAGTTTATAGATGAATTGCGTGCGCGCATCACCCTGTCCGACATTGTCGGGCGGCGTGTGACGTGGGATCGCAAGAAATCAAACCCGCGCAAGCGGGATTATTGGGCCTGTTGTCCGTTTCATGGCGAAAAATCACCTTCATTTCATGTTGATGATTCAAAAGGATTTTATCACTGCTTTGGCTGTGGTGTTTCGGGCGACGCGGTCAAATTCCTGATCGAAGCTGAGGGGGCCAGTTTTCCCGAAGCGATAGA
Source organism: Hyphomicrobiales bacterium (assembly GCA_006844605.1). Taxonomy (GTDB): domain Bacteria; phylum Pseudomonadota; class Alphaproteobacteria; order SPJN01; family SPJN01; genus SPJN01. Next base: position 8,281 of record SPJN01000009.1, read on the forward strand.
ACAGCTGGCAGAGCTGGCCGGGTTGGAAGTGCCGCAAATGCGCCGCGCCACCCCGCAGGAACAGGAACGCCAAAAGGGACTGCATGACGCGATGGCAGCAGCGGCGGCCTTTTTTCAGGCGCAGTTGGATATGCCGCGCGGTAAGGCGGCGGCATCCTATCTTGTACAAAAACGGCAAATGGATCAGCCAACGATTGAACGGTTTGGCATAGGTTACGCGACTGATGATCGGCAGATGTTGCGCAGTCATCTGAAGGGCGAAGGGTTTCAGGATAAACTATTGGTGGAGGCGGGGTTGGTGATCGGGCCTGACCCGGATGACCCTGCCACCCAGAATCGAGAGCCCTATGACCGGTTTCGTGATCGGATCATGTTCCCGATCCGCGACCGCAAGGGGCGCATCGTGGCGTTTGGCGGGCGTGATCTATCTGGCAAGTCACGGGCCAAATATCTCAACTCCCCTGAAACGCCGATCTTCCACAAATCCGCAATGCTTTATAACTATGATCGGGCTCGCGAAGGTGCGCGGCGCAATGGACGGTTGCTGGTCAGTGAAGGCTATATGGACGTCATTGCCTTTGACCGGGCAGGGATGGACTATGCCGTGGCGCCGATGGGTACGGCCCTGACGGAAGATCAATTGCGGCTGGCATGGCGCACTGTTGCAGAGCCATTGATGTGTTTTGATGGGGACGAGGCGGGCAAACGTGCTGCCTATCGCGCAGTTGATCTTGCCCTGCCATTGCTGGAGCCGGGCAAGTCCCTTGGCTTTATTATGTTGCCTGATGGCAAAGACCCTGATGATTTGTTGGCATCCGGTGGCAAGCGGGCGCTGACGTCCTTGCTTGATCAGAAACAGCCCTTATCTGATATATTTTGGCAGGCCGCCATTGATGGCCAGCCGCAACAAACGCCCGAAGAAAAAGCGGCGCTGAAACAAGCAGTTGAAGAGGCAATTGGCCGGATCAAGGATTCCGATGTTCGGCAGCTCTATCAAGCTGATTTCGGGCAGCGCCTGTCTGAGCATTTGGGCTTGGGCGCCATCAGCCTTGATGATGGCAGTGGTCGCGGGGGCGGGCAGCGGCGCGATTGGCAGGACGAGGCGGACCCGTGGGAGCCGCAGGGCCTTAGAACCCAGCGCGGCCGGGATCGGCGGACCGGGCGCTTTGTTGTTCGGAAGGTTGGCCTGTCGCAACAGGGGCGGGAATCCTTGCTTGTTAGTTTGCTAAAGGGCGGCAAGGGCGCAGGACAGGCCCGTAATTTGCGTGAAAGACGCCTGATCGGGGTGCTTTTGGCCGATCCGGGCCTTGTGGATGAGCATATGGAAACATTGGCGGAAATCGCCCTTACGGATCAGGGCCTTGACAAACTACTGGCAGAAATACTAGAAACCGTCTCTCAAGAGCCCGGCCTAGATGCCGACGCGCTCCACCGCCACCTGACGCTTCAGGGTATGACAGAACTATTAGACCGTTTCGATGGGACACCGTCGGGGCGTGTTTGGTCTTTGGAAGAGAAGGGTCATCAACTGGACGCCATATTGGCCCAGTTTGAGGTGGATGCGGCATTATTGGATGTCCATATTGCCGAACAGGCCCTGACCTCCCATATGACAGATGACAGCTTGGCACGGCTAACCGCCGCGAAAACCGCATTGGAGCGGGCCCAAGCTAAACAGAAACGTATCGACGACCATTCGGACATGGATGGCGGCGAAACACTGGATGATGTCATCAATTCGTTGCGATCAGGCAAGCCGCCGGTTTAGGTGGTTGATTTGCCGCCTGACGTGAAGGATTGATCGGGATGAGAGAACGCAATCATCATGGCAAAGAAAACCGCAGCTGCAGCAGAAGCACCCGAACAAGACAAGGAAAATGCCACGTCTGATGGCCCGATCCTTGATATGACAGACTCTGCCGTCAAGAAAATGATCGCAGAGGCAAAGCGCCGGGGCTATGTCACAGTTGAAGAGTTGAACGCAGTCTTGCCGTCAGAGGAGGTTTCCTCTGAACAGATCGAAGACACGATGTCGATGTTGTCTGAAATGGGCATCAATGTTGTCGATGTTGAAGAGGCTGACGATTCCGATGATGAGGATGGCGAAGGGGACGGCTCACGCGCGCTAACCGAAACGCGAACGACCGCCGTTGCCACAACCGCCAAAACAAGCACAGCCGGTGAACGGACGGATGATCCCGTGCGCATGTATTTGCGTGAAATGGGCTCTGTCGAGCTGTTGTCCCGTGAAGGCGAAATCGCGATTGCCAAGCGAATTGAAGAAGGCCGTAACGCCATGATTGGTGGCCTGTGCGAAAGTCCGCTGACTTTCCGTGCCATCACGGTGTGGCGCGATGAATTGCTGGAAGCGCGCATTTTGCTGCGTGATGTCATCGACCTTGACGCCACCTATGGCGGCGGCCCCGGTGCTGCGGTTGATAACACCGCAACGAATAATAATGCTGAAGGTGCCGAGGCAAAGAAGGTTGAGGAACCCGCAGCAAAGCCTGCTGCAGAGCAAGAGAAAAAACCGGCAGAGGGTGAAACTGCCGAAGGGCAGGAAGGCGCAGCGGATGGCGATGATGACGATGATGACGAAGCAAACCTGTCATTGTCAGCAATGGAAGCCAAGCTGAAGCCTGAAGTGTTGGAAATCTTTGACGAGATTGCCAAGACGTTCAAGAAATTTACCAAGGCGCAGGAAACCCAGCTTGACGCCGCCATGCAGGGTAAAGATTCAACAACTGCACAGGATCGCCGCTATAAGAAGCTGCGCGATGAACTTGTGGTGTTGATGGAAAGCCTGCACATGAACAACACGCGTATCGAAACGCTTGTTGAACAACTTTATGCCGTGAACAAGCGGATCGTGACATTGGAAGGTCGCTTGATGCGGCTTGCTGAATCCAATGGCGTGGATCGCACAGACTTTCTGAAAGAATATCGCGGTAGTGAGCTTGACCCGCAATGGGTGCGCCGCGTTGGTCGTTTGTCCCGCCCGGGTTGGAAAGAGTTCGTGAAGAATGAACGTGATGAGATCAAGGATATCCGTAACGAGATTACCATGATCAGTCAGGAAACGGGTTTGCAAGTCGGTGAATTCCGCCGCATTGTTGCGACTGTTCAAAAGGGCGAAAAAGAAGCCGCCATCGCCAAGAAGGAAATGGTTGAAGCCAACCTTCGCTTGGTGATTTCAATTGCCAAAAAATACACAAACCGCGGTTTGCAGTTCCTTGACCTTATTCAGGAAGGCAATATCGGTTTGATGAAAGCCGTTGATAAATTTGAATATCGGCGCGGCTATAAATTTTCGACCTATGCCACATGGTGGATCCGTCAAGCCATCACACGGTCAATCGCCGATCAGGCGCGGACGATCCGTATTCCGGTCCATATGATCGAAACGATCAATAAGTTGGTGCGGACAAGCCGCCAGATGTTGAACGAAATCGGGCGGGAGCCGACACCGGAAGAATTGGCCGAAAAGCTTGGCATGCCGCTTGAAAAGGTGCGCAAGGTTCTGAAGATCGCGAAGGAGCCGCTGTCTCTTGAAACGCCCATTGGCGATGAAGAAGACAGCCACCTTGGCGACTTTATCGAAGACAAGAACGCGGTTCTGCCCATTGATGCGGCGATTAACGCAAACTTGCGTGAAACGACAACCCGCGTATTGGCGACACTGACACCGCGAGAAGAACGCGTGTTGCGTATGCGCTTTGGCATCGGGATGAATACTGACCACACCTTGGAAGAGGTGGGGCAGCAATTCTCTGTCACGCGTGAACGTATTCGTCAGATTGAGGCAAAGGCCCTGCGCAAGCTGAAGCATCCCAGCCGTAGCCGTAAGCTGCGCAGCTTCCTCGACAATTAATCGCGACAAATAAAAAGGGGGCAGCCTTATGGAAGAGCTGACCATCCGTAACGCCGGTCCGTCGGACCAACAGAATTTCTTGAAAATTCTGCGCCTCATCCGTGAAGAGATGGGGCATGACAGCAATGATGAAGGTCACCTTGAAGAGTTGACCCATCTGCTTTGCACGCCTGCCTATGGCGGCCCGCGTCATCATTGGCTGTTGTTGGCCGAACGCGCGGACGAACTTGTGGGCTATTGCACCTTGCACCGGGTTCCCATGCCAATCGTTGGTGGATCAGAGGCGTATATCTCCGACCTCTTTATCCGGTCTGATCAGCGTGGTCATGATATTGGCCATCACATGATTGATTACGTTGAATCAGTTGCGAAGGAAGAGGGTCTGGTGCGCCTGCACGTTATCAATAGACGTGATCGGGAAAGCCATCAGCGAAGCTTTTACCCCAAGCTGGGTTTCCGCGAACGGGTAGAAACAGCGGATTTCGTTCGTCCATTATAGTTGGGGTTGCGTTCCTTAATTGTTCGCCATATCGTATGGCGAATTATTGGGTGATTGGGGACGCTTATGTACTTCCGGAATATTTTTCTAGTCGGCACAATCTTGCTTGCTGGCTGCACAGCTACGGCTGAACGCACAGTTTCGCTGGATAATAATTTTGAAACTAAAACTGGCGAAAAGATCCACAACAACCAGACTTTTGCGCTGGAGGACATCAACAAATTTGATCAGTCGATTACGTTGGTTCTGCCGGTTAGCAATGAACAATTTACCGTTAGAACTGGCTGTCAGGCTGGTACTGCTATTGTTGAATATGGGCCTGTATCCAACCTTGTTATCAAAGATGTATTTGAAAGCCTGTTTGCCGAAGTTACAGTTCTTGAGGTGCCTTGGGAAGATGTTACCGACTTAATCGACTATCAAACATTGCCTGATGAATGGGCGCAATCGGATGTTATGGCATTCGGGTTCAGCCTTATTTACAAGGATAAAGAGCGTTGGGATGAAACGCCGGAATGCTATTTCCCTTTTGTCGCTTCAATGGTTGTTACCGTTCTTGATAATCAGGCTACCCGAACAATCTACGAAGAAAAAGTAACCAAAAAAATTACCATTGATGTTGTTGATATGGTCGACAGGGCGGCAAGGGCTGGCACTATTTCAATGGGGTTGCTTGCGCCTGTTTTAGTTCCGCAAGTGACCGGTGCATCTGCGGATGAAGGGGCAGCCAGAATTGCCGAGTTCATGCAGAAAGCTGCAACATCACTTTATCGGAAGATGAAGACAGATACGGCGCTGCCCAATAATTTGGTGCGCGAGGCGCGTATCAATGACGCTGCTGGCAAGGGCGATGAACCAGCATATGTGCCGCCAGCTGACGTGCAATCAGACGATAATGTTGCGATAGATACTGACGCTCCTGACCCAGAAACCGAAGCTCTCATTCGGCAGATAGAGGGGCCGTATGCGCCATTTATGGACGCTACAGTTGTTATCAAGACGGGCACGGCGCTGGGAAGCGGGTTCTTTATTACGCCATCAGGTTACATTGTGACCAATCATCATGTTGTTGATGGGCACAGCAGGGTGACCGTTGAGACGCGTGATGGCGGTATTGGGTTCGGCAAAGTCGTTGCGTCGGACGAGGCACGTGATCTTGCCATTGTTAAGCTGGGCAGGCCATCGAGCAAGTTTCTTAATCTCGGCACCGTAAATGACGTGCAGCTTGGGGTCGCTTTGTTTGCGATTGGCTCTCCACGTGGCCTTGAATACTCAATTTCCAAAGGCACATTGAGTGGCGTTCGGGCGAATGAAAACGATGTCTTGTTGATCCAAACTGATACGGCGCTTAACCCGGGTAATAGTGGCGGGCCGATTATTTCTGAATCAACCGGTAATGTTGTGGCTGTTGTCTCATTTGGACAACGCGGCGGCGGCGATTCAGGCTTGAACTTCGGCGTTTCGGTCAACGAAATTTATGAGTTGATTGAAGAATCTGGTTTGACGATCGAATAGGGTGCTGCGGCATCTTTAGTTGCCTGAAACGGCGAATAAACTCTTGCGAAATTGTCGTCTTGCGGGCAAGTTGCCGCTCGCAAGACGTTCTTTTTTACGGCGTTTTCAGGGCCTGTAGCTCAACTGGTTAGAGCCGTCCGCTCATAACGGATTGGTTGGGGGTTCGAGTCCCTCCGGGCCCACCAATCCCCATCGCCTCATTGTTTTTTGTTGGGCTCCATCAGCGCCGCATAGGTCAGCTGTTGTAACTGCGCGCGGATCGGGTAGGTGCTTGACGGCATCAACTGTGTCATCGACAGCCCCACAATATCTTCGACTGGATCAATCCAGAAGAAGGTGCTGGCCGCCCCACCCCATGAATAGGTGCCGACCGGGGTTGTGGTCATGGCGGCTGCCTGATCCATCAGGACAGAAAACCCAAGGCCAAAGCCTGTGCCGTTCAGCCCAACTTCGGTAAAGGCTGAATCACCCATTTCCAGCATGGTCTTGTCGCCTTCAAGGTGATTGACGCGCATCAAGTCAACTGTGCGTGGCGATAGGATGCGTACACCATTGTGGATGCCGCCCTTGGCGACCATACGGCAGAAAATCAGATAGTCACGCATGGTCGAAACAAGACCGCCGCCACCGGACAGAAAATCTTTACCTGTCAAATAGGGACTGGTTTCAGGCTTGTCCTGCACGCGGACTGTGCCGGTATATTTGTCATAACAGGTGGCAAAACGGTCCAATTTATCTTCGGTGATATGGAAGTCGGTATCGACCATGCCCAACGGGTCAAAGATGCGGCGCTTGAACACTTTATCAAGCGGTTCGCCCTCAATCACTTCGATCACGCGGCCCAGCACATCAGTGGAAATTGAATAGTTCCACCCAGTGCCGGGGCTGAACAGCAGCGGCAGTTCCGCGGCGCGGTCCACAAATTCCTTGGCGCTAAGACCTTCGGCACGGGCACCTGCCAGACCGTTCTTGCGGTACAGCTTGTCAACCGGGTGCTGCATCATGAAGTCATAGGTCAGGCCCGAAGTGTGGCTTAACAAATCACGGATCAGGATGGGGCGTTCCGCAGGCTTGGTCGTATAGTCATCCCAAGTGCCGCTTTCCCAAACTTGTGTATCCTTGAATGCCGGAATGTAACGGTGCAGTTCGTGTTCCAGCCGCAGCTTGCCTTCTTCAAACAATTGCATGATCACGACAGAGGTGATCGGCTTTGTCATGGAATAGATGCGGAAGATAGTGTCCGGCGTGATGGGCGCGCCTGTATCCCAATCCTGCACCCCTTGGCATGAAAAATGCGCAATTTCATCGCCGCGGGCAATCAATGTGGACAGGCCGGAAAATTTCTTGCTGTCCAGATAGGTGCTGAAAAATTCGGGAATGCGGTCCAGCCGTTCCTCGTCAAAGCCAAGATTGGCGGGTGTGGTTACTGTGCCGAACTGATCCATAATTGCCCCCGAAAAGCCGATTGTTTTTGAAATCTGGGCGGCAGTGTCGCCATCTTTGGGTGGTTTTGCAAGCGTTGGTGACAAATTTTCATTTAGGCCGGCGCAGGCCGCATAAAAGGGGGATTTTCCTTGATTGAGGCGGCTGAATTCGTAATAATCCCAGCAAATAATGAAAAGGAGGCTACAAATGGCCTGGAACACACCGAAAATCATCGAGATTCCCGTTGGACTCGAAATCAATGCCTATGCCTGTGCGGAGATGAAGCGCAAGTAAAGGCCGTTATAGACTGACAATCGTCAGTAAAATGTGAACGTGGGGACAGGTCAGCTTGTCCCCCGTTTTGTTTGTATTGCACATAGTGTGATGCAGGATGACGTGAATAATAAAAGGACGGCGGTATGCATATCAGGGTATTGGGGGCTGCAGCCGGGGGCGGTTTGCCCCAATGGAATGCCAACGGGCCTTATAATGAACGGGCCCGTGACGGTGATCGGACCTGTCCTGCGCAAACCCAGTCGTCAATCGCGGTTTCTGCCGATGGTGAGCAGTGGGTGCTGTTCAACGCATCCCCTGACATTCGCCAGCAGTTGAACCAAACCCCCGCCCTGTGGCCGCAAGCAGGGCAGCGCCGCCATACGCCGATCCGCGCGGTGATTCTGACAAATGCAGACGTAGACCATATTGCTGGATTGCTGACATTGCGCGAGCGGCAGGGCTATAGCCTTTATGGGTCATCCCGCGTGTTGGATGTGCTGGCCGGTAATTCTGTATTCAATGTTCTGAACCCTGATTTTGTTGCCCGTCGCCCTACCACCTTGAACGTGCCGTTTGAACCTGTTGATGAGGCGGGCAAGGGCATCGGTCTGTTGGTGCGGCTGTTCCCCGTACCGGGTAAGGTTGCGCTGTTTCTGGAAGATGAAAGTTCAGAAAATTTTGGCACCACAGAGGGCGACACGGTGGGGGTCGAGATTATGGACCCGGCAACAAACAAAACCGCCTATTACATACCCGGTTGTGCCGCCATGCCGCCGGAACTGGCTGACAGACTGAACGGCGCGCGCCTGGTGATGTTTGACGGCACATTGTTTTCCGATGATGAAATGGTCAAGGGCAAGGAAAGCCCCAAAACCGGTGCCCGCATGGGGCATATGAGCATTAGCGGACCTGATGGGACAATGGCTGCGTTTGAGTTGATCGATGTGCAGCGCAAGGTACTGATTCACATCAACAACACCAATCCCGTTTTGGCCCATGATAGTGACGAACGCGCAATAGTAGAGCGCGCGGGCTGGGAAGTCGCCTTTGATGGTATGGAGATTGCGCTGTGACCAATTTGGAAGATTTGCGCGCAAATGGCTGGCAACTAACGCAGGCAATTTCGCCTGATGAGCTTGAGGCCGTGTTGCGCGCCATCGGGGCACAGCGGTACCACAATAATCACCCGTTTCATGAACGGATGCGGTCCGGTGCGTTAAGCAAAGGTGCCATGCAGGCATGGGCCTTGAACCGCTACCTTTATCAAAGCCGCATTCCCATGAAAGATGCTGCGCTTATGGCGCGAATGGTTGATACGGATTTGCGCCGTGAATGGCGTCACCGGATCGAAGATCATGATGGCGTAGAAGGGGATGATGGCGGTATTGAGCGGTGGTTGAAGCTGGCAGAAGGGTTGGGCCTAGATCGTGATTATGTCATCGCGGAAAGCGGTGCATTGCCGGCCACGCATTTTGCTGTTGATGCCTATATCCGCTATGTGTCTGACCAGTCATTGCTGGCGGCCATTGCCTCGTCCCTGACGGAACTGTTCGCACCAACGATTATCGCTGATCGGGTCAGCAATGTTCTGGCGAATTATGACTATGTGTCGAAAAACAGCCTTGCCTATTTTGACAAGCGGATGACGCAGGCCCCACGTGATTCCGGCTTTGCCCTGCAATATTGCCGGGACAATGCTGTTGAATGCCGTGACCAGCAGGAGGTAATCGACGCCCTGTTGTTCAAGACAGGCATGTTGTGGGCGATGCTTGATGCGCTTGATTATTGCTATGTCAGCGATGTGGGGGCACCGCCCCCCGGCTGTTTCGTGCCTGACCCAGCATGAGTGTGATTAAGCCATGACCACGCCTGATACAGTCTATCGTTATGCCCCCGGTGTGATGTTGCGCCATGACAAGCTGCGCGATGCCCACATCCTGAATGCGCCAGAAAAACTGATCGTGCTTGATGGTCCCGGCCACGCCATCGCCAGCCGGATTGATGGCGCACAAACAGTTGCGCAGATCATTGTGGCGCTGTGCGAGTTGACCGGCCTGCCCGATACGCAAATCGGCCCCGATGTCACCGGCTTCATTGATGACCTTGCCGGCAAGGGATTGATCCGGGCCGTGACGCCATGAACCAAAACCACGCTGATCCGCCACTTGCCATTTTGGCTGAGCTTACGCACCGCTGCCCCTTGCGTTGTCCCTATTGTTCAAATCCAACTGCGTTGGTTGGTCGTTCGGGGGAGCTTTCGACAGCCGAATGGGCCGACGTGTTTCGGCAGGCAGCAGACATGGGGGCCTTGCAGGTTCATATGTCGGGGGGGGAGCCGGCCGCCCGCAAGGATTTGGAAAAATTGTGTCAGGCCGCCGTAGATGCGGGGCTGTATATCAACCTGATCACCTCAGGCTTGATGATAGACGGTGCGCGGCTGGACCGCTTGGCAGCCATCGGTGTGCCGCATGTGCAATTGTCTGTGCAGGGATCTGATGCCGCCATGTGTGATGCAGTCGGTGGCTATGACGGGGCATTTGCAATCAAGCAGGATTTTGCCCGCGCAGTTGTGGCGCGGGGAATTAGTTTGACGCTGAATGCCGTGTTGCACCGCGCGAACTGCCATCAGGCTGGTGACATGATCACAATGGCGCGCGATCTGGGCGCGGCAAGGATTGAGGTCGCCCACACACAATATTACGGTTGGGGCCTTTTGAACCGCGATGGGCTGTTGCCATCCCGCGACCAGCTAGATGACGTGACGCGGATTGTGGAACAGGCGCGCAAGGACAGTGGCGCCGACCTGCAAATTGATTATGTGGTGCCGGATTATTACGCCGAAACGCCCAAGGCCTGTATGGCCGGGTGGGGGCGTCGGTTCCTGACGATTTCCCCCGAAGGTAAGGTGCTGCCCTGCCATGCTGCGGAAACTGTTGATCATTTGACGTTCGATACTGTGCGCGACAAGACTCTGTCTGAAATCTGGTATGACAGTCCCGCATTCAACACCTATCGCGGCACGGATTGGATGCCTGAACCCTGCCAGTCCTGCGACTTGAAAGAAGTTGATTGGGGTGGCTGCCGCTGTCAGGCGCTGGCGCTGGTTGGCGATGCGGGGGCAACTGATCCTGTCTGCAGCAAATCGGGCCAGCGTGAAAAGCTGTTGGACGCCTTGACGGATGCCGCCGTTTCCCCCAAAGCTGGCCCAGACATATGGACATATCGGCAGTTTTAGGGGCACGTCATGATAGAGGTTTTTGCAATCGGTGTTGGCGTTGTAGCCATCATCCTGCTTGGTGTTGTGATTGCATTGCAAATGCGCGCCCGGCCAACAACAACACCTGAAGTTGATGACGTATCGCCCCTGCGCGAACAGGTCGCCCGGCTAGAAGCTGAACGTGATGGCCTGATGAAATCGGTCGAACAATTGGGTGCTGACCTGTCAAAGGCTGAACACGCGCACACCGAATTGTCAGGGCACGCCTCATCCGTCCGGGAAAAATTGGCCGCAACTGAACAGGCATTGAAAAATGCCGAACAGCGTGTCGTTGAAATTCAGGAATCGCGGGATGAATTACGGCGAGAGTTTAAGGCCGCATCAGCTGAATCTGCCAAAACGCAAGGACAGGTGTTGCAGTCGCAGAACAAGGAACAGATGGACCTGATCCTGAAGCCTCTGAAAGAACAGATTGCCAAGTTTGAGGGCGAGTTGAAGAGCGCCCATAAAGATGCCGGACAAGAACGCGCGGTTTTGAAGGAGCAGATCGAAACACTTGGCAGCGTGTCCCAATCAATGGCGGTAGAGGCACAGGGGCTGACCCGTGCCTTGCGGGCGGATTCGCAAAAGCAGGGCGCTTGGGGCGAAATGGTTTTGGCGCGCATTTTGGAAGCGTCCGGTCTGCGGGAGGGAATTGAATATACCACCCAGCAAAGCGTGACGATGGATGATGGCAGTCGGCTGCGCCCTGATGTTGTAATCAATATGCCGAACGGTCAGAAAGTGGTGGTTGATTCCAAGGTGTCATTGACCGCCTTTTATGATCTTGAAAATGCCACTGATGGTGACGATGCTGACCGCGCTTTGAAAAGTCATGTCCGGTCAATCGAAGGCCACGTAAAAGGGTTGGGGTCAAAAGACTATCGCAAGGCCGCCGGATCAGACCTTGATTACGTGATCATGTTCCTGCCGATCGAGGGGGCATGGGCCGCTGCCTTGCGCGAACGCCAGGACCTGCCGATTTGGACAATGGATCAGGGCGTTACGATTTGTCCGCCATCCAACCTGCTGGCGATTTTACGGACCATCAACACATTGTGGGATGTCGAGCGCCGCAATAAAAATGCTGAGGAAATAGCAGCGCGCGCCGGCGATCTGTATGACAAGTTTGTTGGCTTTGTCGAAACATTCAAAACAGCGCGCAAACAGTTGGGCAGTGCGATCAACAATCTTGATAAGGCTGAGGATCAATTGGTCGATGGGCGCGGCAATGTCGTGCGCCGGATCGAACAATTGCGGGATATGGGCGTGGCACCGAAAAAGCAATTGCCCCCCGAAATGACAGAGCGCGCCATCGAAACCGATGACGCGCCCGTGTTGATTGATAATCCTGACAAGCAGGATTGATTTGGGTGTGGTCTGTTACTCAGCGTCAGCTGCAGGGGCCAGGCCCAACTCTTCCAAAATGTAATCTGGCATGTATAGCGGATCTGTCGGTACATCGCCTTCCTGCGCGCGTGAGATGATGTAGGCCCGAATGGCGCGGACATCATCTGCATCCACAACATCAGAGAAGCTGGCCATGCCGCGTTCTTCCATTACGCCGTTCAGCACAATATCCTCATACATGTCGAACACTTCAGGGGCTGAATAACGCAGGTCCTGAATAACGCCGCCACCGACGGCACCGATGCCGTGGCAAACTGCGCAATTATCGGCAAATGCCTCAGATCCCATTTTAACAAGTTCTGCATTTTGGGAATCTTCGGTTGGGCCAACAGGCTCAGGCACGTCCATGACGTAACGCATGGGGTCAAGTTCGGCGTCGCCGCCCAACTTAAAGGTCAGCACCGTACCGCCGCGCGATACCCCGGCGGCCTTTGCAGCACGACCATAGGCCAGTGCATAGGCACCGCCCCAACCGGCCAAAACAGTGATGTATTGTTCACCATTCTTGGACCATGTCACGGGCGGGGCGATAACGCCTGTGCCCGCGGGGGCCTGCCACAATGTTTTGCCTGTTGTGGCGTTGTGGGCCTTAACAAAACCATCACCCGTACCTTGGAAAACCAGATTGCCGGCAGTGGTCAACACACCACCGTTCCAGCCGCCCCAATGTTGGATGTGCCAGCGTTCCTTGCCTGCAACCGGATCCCACGCGATCAGCTTGCCTGCAAAAAACTCAGGCGGCGCATCGGTTTGGGTGCGCATGTCCTGACCAAGGTTCCAGCTGCCGGGGCGGAACTTGAAGTTGTTGACGTCTGGCTCTGCCGCAGAGGTGATTTCCATTGCGGGAATGTAAACAAGGCCATTGTCCTTGTTATATGCCATCGGGTGCCAGTTATGCCCGCCAATCGGGATCGGGCTGACAACAGACCAGCGTCCTGAATAACGATTGTTGGGATTTTCAACCGGGCGACCGGTTTCCATATCCACATGACTTGCCCACACAACAGGGACATATTTTTCAGCAGACAAAAGCTCACCGGTTTCACGGTCAATGACATAGAAGAAACCGTTCTTCGGTGCCTGCATCAAAACTTTGCGTTTCTTACCCTTCCAGTCCAGTTCGGCCAGAATGATGTGCTGTGTTGCTGTGTAATCCCAGCTTTCGCCCGGTGTGGTCTGATAATACCACTTCATCTTGCCGGTATCAGGATCAATCGCAAGAATGGATGACAGGTAAAGATTGTCACCTCCATCGGGGCTACGGATGTCACGGTTCCAGGGGGAACCATTGCCGACGCCGATATAAATCGTGTTCAGATCGGGGTCATAGGCCATGCTGTCCCATGCGGTGCCGCCACCGCCCATTTCCCACCATTTTGCGCCGCCCCATGTTTTGGCAGCTTCGGCCAATTCGGGATGCTCAAACGGCTCGTCAGGATTGCCGGGCACTGTGTAAAAGCGCCAGACTTGTTCGCCGGTTTCTGTGTCATAGGCGGTTACAAAACCGCGCACGCCGAATTCAGCGCCACCGTTACCGATGATAACCTTGTCCTTCACGATGCGCGGTGCGCCTGTGATGGTATAGGGGGGCTTGCTGTCTACGGTATCGACGTCCCAGATTTTTTCACCGGTCTTGGCGTCAAGGGCAATCAAGTGACCATGAATGGTGCCGAAATAAACCTTGCCATTCCACACAGCAACGCCGCGATTGACGACGTCACAGCAGGCATAACGGCCCCAGCCACGCGGCACTTCGGGGTCATATTCCCACAAAAGCTCGCCCGTCAGTGCATCAAGCGCATAGACGATTGACCATGATCCGGTCAGATACATCACGCCATTATCAACGATGGGGCTGGCTTCCAAACCCCGATCAGTGCCGGTTTCAAATGCCCATGCCAGGCCAAGGTCAGCAACTGTATCTTCGTTGATTTGGTCAAGCGGGCTGTAGCGTTGTTCGGAATAGGTACGCCCGTGGGCCAGCCAGTTTTCCGGTTCGCTATCTGCGTTGATAATACGTGCCCCATCAATCTGGCCCGGTTCCATCGTTGCTTGTGCAACCTCGGCTGATTGTTCGGGTCCGCCTGAAATATAGATCAGACCTATGATGATCGCTGCAACTAACGCAGCGCCAAGCGCAAGGCGGCTTGAGTCACCCATAATACTCTCCCTGAATGTCCCCTCTGATCGGCTGATTGCCAATCTGTGTGCGGGCACTATACAGTCTGGGCAAGGATTGACTCAAGTTAGAATTAACACGGTGTAAAGGGGCGGGTATGGCGCAGACCTATAAAACGCTGAATGTCGATGAAAATGATAATGTTACGACCATCGCAATGGACCGTCCGAAAAGTAACAATGCCTGGACCGGACGCATGCATATGGAGCTGCGCGCCGCCTTTGCCATTGCCAATCAAGACCCGGCCTGTGCCGTGATTGTCCTGACGGGCGCGGGAGAGCGGGGCTTTTGCCCCGGTGGGGATTTTCAGGCGCTTGAAGGGCACGCAGAACGGGGCAGCTATGATGATGGGCTAACGCCGGATGTTGTTGATCCGGTCCCGGACGCCCCCGCGCCATTTCAGGCGACTTTGACGTGGATGGTGGCGCTGGATAAACCGGTGATCGCGGCGGTGAATGGGGCCGCTGCAGGTGTCGGACTGGCGCTTGCCTGCCTTGCCGACATTCGGTTTGGGGTGAGAGGGGCCAAGATGACAACGGCCCACGGCAAGTTGAACCTGCCGGCTGAGTATGGTCTGTCATGGCTGTTGCCACGTATTGTCGGACTGGGCCGCGCTAATGATTTGTTGTTGACCAGCCGCAAATTTACGGGCGAGGAGGCAGCGCAGATGGGCCTGTTCAATCAGGCCTTTGATACAGTCGATGAGCTGCGGGCACATACCGCCGCCTATGCGGCTGATATGGCCATAACAGTATCACCCGGCTCCCTAACGGCGACAAAACGGCAAGTGTGGCTTGATCAAACCCGTGATTTGGCTGCTGCGGTTACCGAATCTGAGGCGCGTCTGGAACATATGATGACCGAAGCTAATTATAAGGAGGGGTTGTCCGCTTTGTTGAAGCGCCGGACGCCTGATTGGCTGCGTGCCAAAACGCAGTAAAGTGAGCCAATCTGGTTCATTGCCACAACGCGCCTGATCGGGTACAAGCCGCGATCAGATCAAGCATTATTTACAGATAAAGATTAAGGGTTACCCATGGCCTCCAACCAATATGTCTACACCATGCAGGGCGTGTCCAAAACTTGGCCCGGCGGCAAGACGGTTCTGAAGGATATTCACCTGCAATTCCTGCCCGGTGCCAAAATCGGCATATTGGGTGTGAACGGCGCGGGTAAATCGACCCTTTTGAAGATTATGGCCGGGCAGCACACCGACTATACGGGTGAGGCATGGGCCGCCAAGGGTGTGAAAGTCGGGTACCTGCCGCAGGAACCTGACCTTGATCCCGCAAAGGACGCGCTGGGCAATGTGATGGACGGCGTTGGCGAAGTAGGCCGCCTGTTGGCCCGCTTTGATGAAATTTCCAACAAATTCGCTGAACCGATGTCCGATGAGGAGATGAATGACCTCATCACTGAACAAGCAGAAGTGCAGGAGAAGATTGAGGCAATGGACGCTTGGGACATCAACACCAAGGTCGAAATTGCGATGGACGCGCTGCGCTGCCCGCCCGGTGACGCAGATGTGACCAAGCTATCTGGTGGCGAACGCCGCCGTGTCGCCCTATGCCGCTTGTTGCTGGAAAAGCCTGACATCCTGCTGCTTGATGAACCGACCAACCATCTGGATGCAGAAAGCGTCGCGTGGCTGGAACGGTTCTTGCAGGAATATGAAGGCAT
Source organism: Hyphomicrobiales bacterium (assembly GCA_006844605.1). Lineage (GTDB taxonomy): Bacteria > Pseudomonadota > Alphaproteobacteria > SPJN01 > SPJN01 > SPJN01. The sequence goes on from SPJN01000009.1 coordinate 24,392, forward strand.
GGTCATGGTCGTTACCCATGACCGTTACTTCCTGGATAATATTACCGGTTGGATTCTTGAACTCGACCGCGGGCAGGGCATCCCTTATGAGGGGAATTATTCCGCCTGGCTTGAGCAGAAGCAAAAACGCCTGTCTCATGAGCAATCACAGGAAGAGGCCCGCCAGAAAACATTGGCAAAAGAGCTTGAGTGGATCAGGCAAAGCCCCAAGGCCCGTCAGGCTAAATCAAAGGCCCGTATCCGTGCCTATGATGAGTTGCTGCAACAGGCCGCTGACCGGACGCCGGGCAAGGCCCAGATCGTTATTCCCGTTGGTCCCCGTTTGGGCGATGTGGTGATCAAGGCCGAAGGCGTTGATAAAGGTTTCGGCGACGCATTGTTGATCGAAAACCTTGATTTCAATATTCCGCCCGGCGCCATTGTCGGTGTGATCGGTGCCAACGGTGCGGGTAAATCAACCCTGTTCAAAATGATCACTGATGTTGAAAAGCCTGATGCCGGGGCCATCACAATCGGTGAAACGGTTAAGCTGGGTTATGTTGATCAATCGCGTGACCATCTGGCGGATGACAAAACGGTTTGGGAAGAAATCTCAAACGGTGACGACATGATCGAATTGGGCAAGCATGAAGTGTCAAGCCGGGCCTATGTCGGCTCCTTTAACTTCAAAGGGTCAGACCAGCAGAAAAAGGTCGGCATGTTGTCAGGTGGTGAACGTAACCGCGTTCATTTGGCCAAGATGCTGAAGTCCGGCGCGAATGTCATCCTGCTTGACGAACCGACCAATGATTTGGACGTTGAAACATTGCGTGCGCTTGAAGATGCGCTGGAAAGTTTCGCAGGATCCGCCATTGTGATCTCGCATGATCGCTGGTTCCTTGACCGTATTGCGACACATATTCTGGCCTTTGAAGGTGACAGTCATGTGGAGTGGTTTGAGGGGAACTATCAGGATTATGAGGAAGACTATAAACGTCGCCATCCTGAGCTTGATGACCGGCCGCACCGCATCCGCTTCAAGAAGTTCTCGCACGACTAGGCCTTTCGCCTGACCCCATATGTGGTAGCATTTCCCTGTCGCAGGCTTGGGGGCCTGTTATGGGGCCTGCAATATGGGGGATATGCAATGGGTACAGTCAATCTGGACATCACTGTAGATGCGCCGCCACCGGTCGTGTGGATGGCGCTTACAGTCGCGGACTATTTCAGTCAATGGTATACGCCTGATCCTGATTGGGTGCCCCAAATGCAGGAGTTTTCCAGCGAGGTCGGCGGCAAACGTGTTGTTGCCTTTGGACCAGAAGGGGAGCCGCCCTATGTCGAAGAGAATGAGCTGCTTGAAGTAGTCCCGCATGAGCGGCTGGTCTTTGTTACGCGGATGCATCAGGGCGATCAGCAGTTTGGGGTCACACATTGTGTGTTGTCACTTGTGGCGGCAGTGCACGGTGGGACGGTTCTGAAACTCGCGGAGACAAATGTACCAGATGATGAGGTGAACCCCCGCATCGGCGGCTGGACCGGCACCTTTGACAACCTAAAACGATTGCTTGGCGATGATGGCGTGCCGCAAAAATGGAGCGGCACGTTCGACGCGCCACCGGAACAAGTGTGGCAGGCCTTCGTCTCACCAAATGCTATCGCGTCATGGTTCACACCATTTCCCGGTGCCGCGATTGAGGTGCATGAGTGTGGCTATGGCGTCGGCGAGCGGCGCGTCATTACCTTTGGCAAGGGCGAAGACTGGGAACACACTATCATAGAAACATTTCGGCAGATAGATGACGGGGCGTCCTGTACATTAAGCGTTGATATGGTGATGCATGGCGTCAATTACAGCCAGATCACCGGGGCGTTGGCCTTTACTGAGGTTGCGCCAGGCAAGACCCGTATTGATCTGGAAGTCACTGACGGGCCGACGCCGGAACGGGTGATGCGATGTGCGGGGTGGGGGGCGACCTTGGCCAATTTGGCGCTGGTGCTGTAGCGCAAACAAAAACGGCACCGCCATGGGCGATGCCGCTAGATAGGTCTGCTGAATATATTAATCAGCCAGCATTGTCGGCGACTTTGGCATCTGCCGCACTGTCGCTTGCTTTGCTGTCATCGATTTTCTTTTGCATAATGTCGATCAGCGGTTCGATATCCTTTGGTGACCGCTGCATCACGGCCTTGAACTCGTCCCGCTGGGTTAAGGCCATTGAAATGCCCTCGATCATGATGTCTACGATCTTCAAGCCTTGGTCGCCGCGATCACGAACGCGCCAATCAATATTGATGTCTTCGGCGCCACTGTTCTGACGGACGACGGATTTGACGATGTAGCGGCCTGCTTTTTCTTCGATAGCGGACACAACTTCGATCTTTTCACCGGAATAGGCCGACAGGCGTGAAGCGTTGGCCCGGATCAGATAGGTGCCATAAATATCGGCATAATCCGCAAGCCGGTCCTGCTGAACCGTCCGCCAATAGCGGCCCAACACAAAGCGGGCAACAAAGTCCAGATCGACGTCTCGGCTTAACAAAACAGTGAAGGCATTGATTTTGTCTTCCTGGGTTTGTTCATCATTGCCCAGAATTGTAATCGCCTCGGTCGCCATGTTCTGCACCATTGCCTTGGCGTCGTCGGCCTGGGTGGCAAATGTCGGTGCGGTCGCCGTCAAAAACAAAACAGCGCCGGCAAGCAGTGATTTCAGGGGGGTAAACAGTTTCATGTCAGTCTCTTACCTAACTACGCAAACTTAATAGTCAACATCGAACGGATCGACGTCGTTATCGGTAGGCTCAGGCGCAATGCCATTGTTGATTTCTTTTTCGCGATCTTGGCGGTATGCACTGCGCGCGGTGGCATAGAAATCAATGGCTGTCCGCTCAATCTCATCAAGTGATTCGATATTACGTGACCGGGCATCGATCACGTCAATCGCCATCGCGGTGGGTTGAACCCATTCTTCGCCAGCATGGTCAAAGGCATAGAACAGCGGATTGGAATAGGCGTCAACGATGCGCCCCACACCGTGGCGAACAGATGTGCTGTTCAAGAACGGCACGACAAGATAGGGGCCTTCAGGCGCCCCATAAGTGGCAAGGGTTTGTCCGAAATCCTCAACATGACGATCCATTCCCTGTTGGGTCCCCGCTACATCGAACAGGCCACCGATACCGATGGTTGAGTTGACAAGGAAACGGCCAAAGGTGGTGCCGGCGCGATCAAATTCGCCCTGCAACACGTCATTGATGAAGGTGACAGGCTCCTGCAAATTATTGACCACATTACGCAGTCCATCGCGGCCCAATTCCGGTACAACGGTGCGATAGCCTTTGGCGACCGGCTTCAGGAAGTAACGGTCAACGCCAAGATTAAATTCGAACACATCGCGGTTCAAAGGCTCAATCGGGTCGTTCGTCGCCTTGAATTCAGCGACGGCAATCGGGTCGTCAGCCGGCGGCGGCGTGGCACAAGCTGCCAATCCCAACACAAGCGCAGCGCCCAAAAGCGCTTTTGCAGTACGCTGACGTGCGATCTGGCCGGTATTTGTTTTGTTTTGCGTCATAAGTCCGCTCGTTCAATCCGAATCTGTGGGCCTGTTATCAAAGGCCTGATTTTACCTTAGTGGGCGGCAATTTGGGCGCATCTGTGGCAAAGACAGGGCGATATTCATATGAACCAGCCCGTTCTGTGACAGATTCGCGACACTGTGCGCGATACCAAGAAAGTACCCCAATAATAGTTCAGCGCAGCCATCCCCAGCCGCGCCATGTAATTTTGTTAGCAGTTTACTTTAATAATGTCAGCAGTGAATGGTGTGATCATCATTATACAAAATGCTAATTCTACAGCCTGTTACGCGCGGGACACGGTTATGGATCAAACTGACGCCCACAATTTCGTTTAATACATAAACATATCTTTATATTTATCTTGCAATTGCGATCTGTTTGCCTATTATGCCGGGCAAGGAGTTAACGATGGACCAATTATTGTCAGGCCTTAAAGCCGCAGCAGAGGTGACGCGATTACGTCTTGTTGCGCTTTTGGCCCGTGCAGAGCTTACCGTGACGGAGGTGACCCAGATTCTGGGGCAGTCGCAGCCGCGTGTCAGCCGCCATCTGAAACTGATGGTCGAAGCGGGCCTTGTTGAACGCTATCAGGAAGGCACGTGGGCCTTTTATCGTTTGGCAGACCGGGGGCCGGGCGCGGCACTTGCGGCGGGCCTGAAGCAGTTGATCCCACATGATGATTTGACCATTTCCCGGGATTTCGCCCGTCTGGACAGCGTGTTGGCTGAACGGGCAACGCAGGCGCAGGATTATTTTGCTGCCCACGCGGCTGAGTGGGACGAGCTGCGGCAGCTCCACGTCTCTGACGAAACGGTTGAACGGGTGATGCTCGACGCGCTGAAGGATTTTGGCGGTGACGAGCGTGTGGGTGATTTGCTTGATATCGGCACCGGGACGGGCCGCATTGTTGAGATTTTCGCACCCTATTTCGATCGCGGTATCGGCATTGATCTAAGTGCGGACATGCTGGCGGTGGCGCGTGTGAATTTGGAAAAGGCCGGGATTGATAATGTGCAAATCCGGCGGGGCGACCTTTATGCGCTGCCATTTGCTGATGACAGTTTCGATGTGGTGAGTGTTCATCAGGTACTGCATTTCTTGGATAACATGCCCGCCGCGTTGGGCGAGGCAGCACGCGTGTTGCGCCCCGGCGGGGTGATGTTGATTGCAGATTTTGCGCCTCATCAGCTTGAGTTTTTGCGGACAGAGCATAATCACAGGCGTCTTGGCTTCACCGATGATGAAGTGTCAGAGGCTATGAAGCAGGTTGGGCTTATGCCCAGGGCGCCGCAGAAAATGCGCGCGCCGAAACAAAATAATGCGGACAGTCTGACCGTCACCCTTTGGCAGGGTATTCGCGATGATGAACAGCTCGCGGACCGAACAAGTCATAATAAAACAGACGCCGTATAAGCGGCGATACGAAAGAAAGTCAGAATTATGAGTAGTGTTTTGGCACACCAGCCCGATATTCGGGTGTCATTTGAATTTTTCCCGCCCAATAGCGAGGCGATGGAAGAAACGCTGTGGAATTCCATCAAACGGTTGGAGCCGATTGCCCCCAGCTTTGTGTCTGTCACCTATGGTGCCGGTGGCTCCACCCGTGAACGGACCCATCGGACGGTGACGCGTATCTTGCAGGAAACATCGTTAAAACCTGCCTCGCACCTAACCTGCGTTGGGGCCTCGCGCGCCGAGGTGGATGAGGTTGTGCAGCGCTATGCGGCCGAAGGTGTGTCGCACATTGTGGCATTGCGCGGTGATGCACCCGAAGGCGCAGCGCAGTATGAGCCGCACCCACAAGGCTATATAAACGCCGCTGACCTTGTGAAGGGCATCAAGGCACAGGCGCCGGATATGGAAATATCCGTGGCTTGTTATCCTGAAAAACATCCGGACAGTGCCGACTGGTCACAGGAGCTTGATAATCTTGCTGCCAAGGTAGAGGCAGGGGCAACGCGCGCGATCAGCCAGTTCTTTTTTGACCCGCATGTGTTTTTGGAGTTTTTGCAACGCGCCAAGGCGCACGGAATTACAATCCCCATCGTGCCGGGTATCATTCCTGTGCAGAACTTCAATCAGGTCAAACGCTTTGCCGAAGGGGCAGGTGCGTCTGTGCCGTCATGGCTCGCTGATCTTTATCAGGGCCTCGAAAAAGACGCTGAAACACGGAAACTTGTGGCGGCCACTGTTGCGGCTGAACAGGTCAAGGTGTTGCGCGCCGAAGGGGTGCAGGACTTTCATTTTTATACGCTGAACCGGGCTGATCTGGTTTTTGCGATTTGTCATATTTTGGGCTTACGCCCGCAAACACCTGCTGACGCTTAAAGAGTAGGGAGGATTGATCATGACTGACAATACACAGACCAAACCTGACAATTATGCTGACGTGAAGGCTGGCCGTGCAGAACGGCTGGTGACGCTTCATTCTGCCATGAAGGACCGCATCCTTGTGCTTGATGGCGCGATGGGCAGCCTGATCCAGTCCTATGGGCTGGAAGAAGCAGACTTTAAGGGCGAGATTTTTGCTGGTCTGCCGCAAGACCTGAAGGGCAATAATGACCTGATCGGTTTGACGCGTCCTGAATTGTTGCAGGAAATCATCGGCAAATATCTTGAGGCAGGTGCCGACATTATCGAAACCAATACGTTCTCTGCCACGTCTATTGCACAGGCTGATTATGGGCTGGAGGATTATGCCTATCAGATCAACCGCGCCACGGCAGAGGCAAGCCGGGCGGCCTGTGATGCCTGGACGGCCAAAGACCCGTCAAAGCCGCGTTTTGTAACGGGTGTGTTGGGCCCGACCAATAAAACTGCCTCGATCTCACCTGATGTGAACGATCCGGGCTTTCGTGACATCACCTATGATGCCTTGGTTGAGGTTTATTCAGAAGCGGTGCGCGGCCTGATTGATGGTGGCGCCGACATGCTGTTGGTCGAAACCATTTTCGATACGTTGAATGCCCGCGCGGCCCTGTTCGCGATCGATCAGGTTTGCGAGGCCTATGGCGAAAAACTACCGATCATGATTTCAGGAACCATTTCTGATCTGTCAGGGCGGCTATTGTCTGGCCAAACGGCGGAAGCTTTCTGGTTTTCAGTCATGCATGCACGGCCTTTGTCGATCGGGTTGAACTGTGCCTTGGGTCCGAAGGAATTGCGCCAATATGTTGCGGCGCTGTCCAATGTCGCTGATTGCGCCATCTCTGCCCATCCCAATGCGGGGCTGCCGAACGAGTTTGGCGGCTATGATTTGACACCCGACGATATGGCTGCGGCAATCGGTGAGTGGGCGCAAAGCGGGCTGTTGAATATAGTCGGCGGGTGCTGTGGCACGACGCCTGATCATATTCGGGCCATCGCCGCAGTGGTCGATGGCGTCACCCCCCGGACCATTCCTTCCAATCAAGAAAAGCAAGTTGCATGAGTGAGCGTAAACCCCTGTTGTTGAGCGGCCTTGAGCCGCTTGTCGTCAATGAAGCATTGGGCTTTGTTAATGTTGGCGAACGGACCAATGTCACCGGTTCAGCCAAGTTCCGCAAGTTGATCACCAATGATGATTTTGATGCGGCGCTGGATGTGGCGCGCAGTCAGGTCGAAAGCGGCGCGCAGATCATCGACATCAATATGGATGAAGGGATGCTGGATTCCCAACAGGCGATGGTGACATTCCTGAACCTGATCGCAGCGGAACCTGATATTGCGCGCGTGCCTGTCATGATCGATTCGTCCAAATGGGATGTGATCGAGGCAGGTCTGAAATGTGTGCAGGGCAAGGGGATCGTCAACTCAATCTCCTTGAAGGAGGGCGAGGGCCCCTTCCTTGAGCAGGCCCGCAAGGTGCGCCGTTATGGTGCTGCGGTCGTTGTTATGGCGTTTGATGAAGACGGCCAGGCAGATACGGTTGAGCGTAAAGTTGAGATTTGCACCCGTTCGTACAATCTGCTGGTGAATGAGGTCGGCTTGCCGCCCGAAGACATTATCTTTGATCCCAATATTTTCGCCGTGGCGACAGGGATTGAAGAGCATAATGACTATGCACTCGCCTTTTTTGAGGCCTGCCGTCAGATCCGCGCAACACTGCCCCACGCCCGCATTTCAGGTGGCTTGTCCAACGTCTCATTCTCATTCCGAGGGAATGAACCTGTGCGTCGGGCCATGCATTCATGTTTCCTGTATCATGGCATTCAGGCGGGGCTTGATATGGCTATCGTTAATGCCGGGCAGCTTGATGTCTATGCCGATATTGACCCTGACCTGCGTGAGCGGGTCGAGGATGTGTTGCTGAACCGTCGTGAGGATGCAACTGACCGCTTGCTGGAGATCGCTGAAAATTATCGCGGCCAGGGCGCGAAGACGATTGAAAAGGATATGTCATGGCGCGAAGGCGACGTGAATGCGCGCCTTACCCATGCCTTGGTGCACGGCATTGCCGACTTTATCGATGAAGATGTTGAAGAAGCCCGTCAGGTCGCTGATCGCCCCTTGCATGTGATTGAAGGCCCCCTGATGGATGGTATGAATGTCGTCGGCGACCTGTTCGGGTCCGGCAAAATGTTCTTGCCGCAGGTTGTCAAATCTGCCCGTGTCATGAAAAAGGCTGTCGCCTATTTGATGCCCTATATGGAAAAGGAGAAGGACGGCAAACAACAAAGCGCCGGTAAAATCCTGCTCGCCACCGTAAAGGGTGACGTCCATGATATTGGCAAGAACATCGTGGGCGTGGTGTTGCAGTGTAATAATTTTGAGGTGATTGACCTTGGCGTTATGGTGCCTGCAGCGACGATTTTGGAAACGGCGAAGAACGAGCAGGTTGATATTATCGGCCTGTCGGGTTTGATCACACCATCGCTTGACGAGATGGCCTATCTTGCCAAGGAGATGGAGCGTGAGGGCTTCTCCCAGCCGTTGTTGATCGGTGGCGCAACCACCAGCCGTATTCATACGGCTGTGAAAATCGCCCCGGGGTATAAGGGCAGCACCGTTTATGTGGTGGATGCCAGCCGCGCAGTTGGTGTGGCGTCAAAGCTGCTGTCCGCTTCAAACCAGAACGCCTATGCCGAAGAAGTGCGCGCCGAATATCAGATGATGCGGGAACGTCATTTGGCGGGCCGTGAAAAGCGTGAGCGTCAATCGATTGAAGCCGCCCGTGCCAACGCGCCCAAGATTGATTGGCAGGGCTATACACCGCCCAAGCCGACATTCCTTGGTAATAAAACATTCAAGAATTATCCGCTCGCAGACTTGGTGCCGTCAATCGATTGGACGCCGTTCTTTGCAACATGGGAATTGGCCGGTCACTTCCCCGAAATTCTTGATGACAAAATCGTGGGTGAGGCCGCGCGTAATCTGTATGACGATGCACAAGCAATGTTGACGAAAATTGTCGATGAAAATTGGCTGACGGCAAATGGCGTCATCGGCTTCTGGCCTGCCAATCGTGTCGGTGATGACATCCGCCTGTATGAGGGTGAGGACAGGTCTACTGAAAAAGTTATGCTTCATTCGCTGCGCCAACAGATGAAACATTCTCGCGGTCGTGCCAACTTTGCCTTGGCGGATTTCGTGGCAGCTGAAGGCGATGCCCCTGACTATGTCGGTGGGTTCGTTGTAACAGCCGGTCATGGCGTGAAGGAACGGGTTGATGCCTATAAGGCAGAGGGCGATGATTATAACGCGATCTTGCTAGAGGCACTGGCAGATCGTTTGGCGGAAAGTTTCGCGGAACATTTACACGCCCGTGTGCGCCGCGAATTCTGGGCCTATGCTGCTGATGAAACGTTGGATAACGCTGCGCTTATTCGTGAAGAATATCAGGGCATTCGTCCGGCACCGGGATACCCCGCCTGTCCCGACCATACGGAAAAGGGCACCTTGTTTAAGCTGCTGGATGCTGAACGCGAAGCTGGTGTTGATCTGACGGAAAGTTATGCCATGTGGCCCGGCGCGGCTGTGTCGGGGCTTTATTTTTCGCACCCGCAATCGGAATATTTCGGCGTGGGCCGCATTGAAAAGGATCAGGTGGAAGATTACGCAGTGCGCAAGAATTTGCCGCTGACAGAGGTTGAACGTTGGCTGGCCCCTAATCTGAATTATGATCCTGATTGATAATGACGGCGCGTGCCAACGTTAGGGGCGCGCCAGACACAAAAGACCCTGCCCAGAGGGTTATGGGCAGGGTCCCTTGGTGAGGTTGACCATTGGCACAGTTTCTTGTCGTTTCAGGCAGTGACTGGTTTGCGTATCACCGCCCGATGAAACGCCGATGCATCGTCAGCGCCATACAGACTGACCGGTTGTCATGATGGCACCATCGTCGAATCGCACTGGCAATTTGCCAACGGGTAATTGAATATTGACTCCAAACTGGCCTGATGTGGAGTCTCTATCGATGTTGCGGCGCAGCAAAAACCATCCAAATTGGTTAAAAAATGGCCGATTTGATTAACCATAAGCGCCTATTTGGCGTCAAAAGGAACGACATGTCGTTGATGACCCGCATCATTGCCGGTGTTGCTGCCGCGGCCAAGGATGGCCCGCTGGGGCAGTTGGCCATGGCCGTTGCCGAGGCGTTGGGCGTGGATGAGGCTGAGATCGCCCGCGCTGCAGACCCCACGCGGGGTGATGCCTTTGCGATTGGGGTGATCGCATTGTCTGCCAAAATGGCCAAGGCTGATGGGCTGGTCACCCGTGATGAATTTGCCGCCTTTCGCAAGGTGTTCAGCTTTGCCGACGATGATCTGCGGTCCGTGTCGATGGTGTTTCGTATGGCACAGGAAGACGTCGCCGGGTTTGAACATTACGCTGCTGATCTGGCGCGGCGGTTGCGGGCCCACCCGGCCGTTTTGGAAGATGTGCTCGATGGCCTGTTTTTTATTGGCAAGGCGGACGGCAAAATTACTGAGGACGAGTTGTGGTTCCTGAAAGCGGTCGCCAACAAGTTCGGCTTTTCCGATCTTGAATTTGACCGGATCAAGCTGTCCCATCTGCCGCCGGATGAAGCAAACCCCTATACGGTATTGGGCCTGGATCCGGGGGCGGATTTCGCCGCCGTCAGGGCCGCCTATAAGCGGTTGGTGCTTGATAACCACCCTGACCGTCTGATCGCCCGGGGTGTGCCAGAACAGTTTGTCACGATGGCAACAGAGAAGCTGGCTGCTATCAATGCTGCATATGATATTTTGGAACATACCGCGCCACGCTAGCGCGAACTTGATTGGCCCCATTTGATGAAACCCCAGCACCTTGCTTTGATGATGTTGATCAACATGGTCTGGGGGTTTTCGTTTATTCCCGGTAAGTGGGCAGTTGATGAGCTGTCGCCCATTTTGTTTACCGGTCTGCGTTATGCCTTGTTGGCGGTGGCCTTGTTGCCGTTTTTGAAGATCAAGCCCGGTCAGATGAGGTTGATTTTCGGTATCGCCATGTTCACCGGCGCATTGCATTTCACCTTTTTCTATACGGGACTTTCTTTGGCTGATGACGTGTCGTCGGTGGCGATTGCCGGGCAAATGGGTGTGCCGTTTGCCACCATTGTGGCGATGATCTTTTTGAAAGAACGCATTGGGTGGAAGCGGGCATCAGGCATCGGCCTGTCATTTGGCGGGATTGTGATCATGTCGTTTGACCCGCGTGTGTTCTCGTATATTGATGCGATGATCGTCACCATGATGGCGGCGCTGCTATATTCATTTGCGTTGATTTTTATGAAGCGGCTGCGGGATACAAACCCGTTTGAATTGCAGGGCTGGGTTGCCATGTTCAGTTGGCCGGTCTTGTTTTTGGTGTCAGCGTTGACGGAAAGCGGGCAGGTTGCGTCGATACAGGCGGCCAGCTCGTCTGCATGGTTGGGCGTCGTGTACACCGCGCTGGGGGCCAGCTTGATTGGTCATGCCGGAAATTACTATTTGGTGCAGCGCTATGATGTATCGCTAACCGCACCGATGGGATTGCTTGCGCCCATATTTGGCGTTTGTTTCGGGATCTGGTTGAATGACGATATTGTCACTGGGCGTATGTTGCTCGGCTCCGCCTTTGTGTTGGGCGGCTGTTTGATTATCGCCTTGCGCAAACGACAGATGGAGGTTGCCAGCCCATGACCGCGTCGCCCGCATACGTATCACCCAATTATGATGCCCGACCCGACGGCATGCAGATTGATATGATTGTGCTGCATTATACGGGTATGGAAAGTGCCGAGGTTGCGTTGGAACGCTTGTGTGATCCCACAGCGTCGGTGTCGGCTCATTATTTGATCGAAGAAGATGGGCGCTTGCATCGTTTGGTTGATGATCGGTTTCGTGCGTGGCATGCCGGGGTGTCGTTTTGGCAAGGATTGTCTGGGGTAAACGGGTGTTCCATCGGGATTGAGCTTGTGAACCGGGGGCATGAATTTGGTTATCGCGCCTTTCCCGATGCCCAAATGGTTGCGCTTGAAGCCTTGGTAAGTGTGTTGATGGCGAAATACCAAATTGCGCCCAGCCGGGTGGTGGGCCATTCGGATGTTGCCCCCACGCGCAAACAAGACCCCGGTGAGCTGTTCGATTGGAATAGGTTTGCCGCATTGGGTGTTGGTTTGGCGGTGCCTGTTGGGGGCGAATTTACTGATGAAACCCCAATTGATGATCATAGTGAATTGATGGGGCTGTTGCGCCAGATTGGCTATGATCTTGAGGTGCCGCAGGCCGCCCTTGGCGCGTTTCAGCGGCATTTTCGGCCAGCCATGATCAATGGGATCGTTGATCAGGGGACTTTGGCTGCGGCAAGGTTTGTTGCGCAGCAGGTGGCACAGGAAATGGCATAGGAAGTGGCGCGACAAGCGAACGCTTGACCTTTTATCGTTCTGGCGGGAAGGTGCGCCGTGCCAGATGGCCGGATGGCTGCGGCCTACGCGTATTGCGCGTGGTCGAGGAAAGTCCGGGCTTCACAGAAACACGGTGCCGGGTAACGCCCGGCGGGGGCAACCCCAGGGACAGTGCCACAGAAAACAAACCGCCTTCTTTTGAAGGTAAGGGTGAAACGGCGCGGTAAGAGCGCACCGCGGGACCGGCAACGGAACCGGCAAGGTAAACCCCACCGGAAGCAAAACCGAATAGGCGTGACAGCGTGGTTCGCCATGCAGATCCGTTTCTGGATCGTTACGCGGGTTGGTTGCATGAGGCGGGCAGCAATGTCCGTCCCAGATGAATAGCCATCTATATTCACACTTTTGGGTGTGAATGGGACAGAACCCGGCTTACAGGCCATCTGGCACAGATTTTTCCATTTTTTTTTGGGTGAACCGGAACTTGAAATGGGTTTTGGCTGCATCGCCGCACGCTGTTGTCGGGTGGTTTTGTCGATTTACGGATGGCTGGGCAGGCAATCCCATTGGTGGCTTGGCCTTTTGGGGACTGTGTGGTGGAAATTTGCAGTTTTGTGTCAATGGGGGTGAGAACAGGAAAAGAACAAATGCGCGGTGGGTCTGTTTTGCCCAGAAATTTGCCTATTTTGGGCACTATATAGCACTAAAAACCATTGACGGGCACTTATTCCCAAATGTACCTTCGTTATTGGCGAGGGTTTGATGGGCCATGTGTCTGTTTGATCCAATTTTGACGGTGTTTTTGCTGGCGGCTATGGGTCGCTTCAGCTGTGCTGAGGCGGGCTGTCATTCAAAAACCCACAAAACCGGCAGAAGTGTGGGGGACAATGACCGGACCCCGCCCGGCGGTCTCGTGAGGTGACCGACGACTTCGTGCCCATCCCCTTGCCGATTGATGTTTTGGCTGCCGCTGGTGGCGCCGTTGACGACAGGGACTTTGAGCAAGCCAATGGGCTTTTTTATTGGGGCAGCAACGAACAAGGTAGACCGGAAGGGGCGCGTTTCTGTGCCATTTTCTTTCCGTAAAGCCATTGCTGACTCCGGTGTTCAGGGCTTTGTCGTGTTTCCCAGCCCCTCCCGCAAAAATCTCGAAGCTTGCTCATATGAGCGGTATGCCGAGTTGATGGAAGACCTCGATTTTCTCGAGCCTAGTGACCCTCGCCGAACCAAATTGTCACAAAGGTTGGTCTCTGACGCGCATGAGATGATGCTTGATACCGAAGGGCGCATCGGCCTGCCGTCGGGATTTGTTGCCATGTGCGGCATCGATAACAAGGCGTCATTCGTGGGCAAGGCGCATCATTTTGAGATTTGGGGCCCTGATCAATAT
>SPJN01000002.1 GCA_006844605.1 Hyphomicrobiales bacterium
CGGATCAGCGGCACCATCGTGGCAGAGCCAAGCAACATGGTTTCATCAAGGCCGCGCGCGTGCAGCAGTCGATTGGTGAAGACATGGCCCCGTTCGCGATCCTGCACCAGTTGAATTTCATCGATGGCCAAAAACCGCACTGGAATATCAAGGGGCATCGCCTCAACCGTGGCGACCCAATAGGACGGGTTGGGCGGGACGATCCGTTCTTCGCCCGTGATCAGGGCAACGGATCGCGGGCCCCGCAGTTTGACCACACGATCATAGACTTCGCGTGCCAACAAACGCAGCGGCAGACCGATCATCCCACTTTTGTGGGCGACCATACGCTCAATAGCGAGGTGGGTCTTGCCGGTATTGGTTGGACCCAACACCGCAGTGACCTGCGTGCTGTCAGCAAATGAAGTCAAGATTCTGGTCATTTATCTGGGGTGGGCGCGCGTTTACAAGATGGGCGGCGCGTTTGGGGGGTGATGGTGGTCCGGTTCTGATGATGGCCTGACTGTGGCGATTTTGGGCAGGTTGCGCAAGAAAAACCGACTGGGTTTTGGGAGATGAATAGCGCGCAAACGCGGTGGCAGATCAAGGCAAAGCAGGCTTGTCGAATAAATGTCCCCAAACTATCCACACATGATGGGGTGAAACCTGAACAAGTCGTGACCGAATCATAAATTTGGCGCATTTCTTGCTTCGTTCACGGCTATATCTAGTGGTGCGTTTGGGTCCGGCCCCAAGGTGATTGTGGTTGAGGGGGTGGGAAATTCAACATATAGGGCAGCCGATCAGCCTGTTTGATCGTTCAGGGCATCAAGGGCGCGGCGTGTTTCAAGCTGGCGCGCACGGGTGATGGGGTAGAACCACAAGATCAGCGCATTGATTATCGACAGCACGACAGGGAAGGTCACATATATCGTTGCCAAACCATCGATCGCGGATTGCGCGTTTTCTTGCCCCGCGCGATACCCAAAACCCTGTTCAAGTACGACATAGACAATCCCGACGGAAATCGCGATGCCGAATTTTGTGGTCATGTTGATAAAGGCATAGAACAGCCCGGTGCGTTCTTCGCCCGTCCGCAGGCGGTCCTCATCAACAATATCGGCAGTGATCGCCCTGATCAAAAGCGAACCCGCCCCCAAATGTGTGCCCATCAGCACCCACAGGATCAGGGCGTATATCGGCTCCCCCTTCGGGATGATCAGCACAAAGGGCAGGGTAACCGCAGTGATGAGGGAGGCCCCGGCCAAGGTACGATGTTTTTCAAACTTGTAGGACAGTTTTAGGATCAGCGGTACGAATACAACGCCTGAACCGAAATAGGCCAACAGCATCCATTCAGCATGGTTGCCCAGTTGCAAATAGTCATGGGCCAAAAACAGATAAAGCGATGTGACAACGCCAGTTGAAATCCCGCCGAACAGGTCAATCGCCAAAATCCGCCTTAGGGGGCTGTTGTGACGCAGCTCTGACAGGGCAACGCGCCATTTAATCGGGGCCGCGTTGGAAATTTTCTGCTTCCGCTCTGGCACAAACCACACGGCCACCAACACGGTCAGCGGCAGCAAGATGATTGAGAACCACCCCATTGAGGCGACTTTCTCTCGCTGGCCAATGTCGGCATCGGGAAACAGGGATGGTATCAGGGCGGGCATGGTCAGCACGAACAGCATGCCGAGTATCAGCGCGGCCTCTCGATAGCCCTGAATACGGCTGCGCTCATCGTAATCGGGTGACAGCTCCGCGCCCCAACTCATGTGGGAAACGGTCAGCATAGTCCAACCGATATACATAAAGACCATCCAGCCCAGTAAATAGCCAAAGCTGGCGTGGGTCACTGGCGGCATAAAAATCATAAAGATGGACAGCAGCATAATCGGGACGGACAGCGCGATCCAATGACGGCGGCGGCCCCAACGGCTGGGGAAGCGATCTGACAAAAAGCCCAAAATGGGGTCGGTTACCGTGTCCCAAATCCGTGACAGGGTGAAGGCAAGCCCCACCATTGTCAGGGGCAGGCCCAGCTCAGACGCATAAAAGGGCGGCAGATACACAGTGATGGGCAGGCCCAGGGCAGCAATCGGTATAGCAGGCCCGGCAAAGGCTGATAAACGCCAGCCAGACATACGCTCCGTCGTGGGCGCGTCGGTCGCCTGTTCCGCCTTTGGCGCTGTTGCGTCACTTATGACATCTGCCATGCGGTGCCCCCACTCACTACGAAATTGTCATGCGCCAGCGTCCGACTGCATGCCTAGAATTGAATTGTCACTGAACGATCCTGTGACCGCCGCTATCTTCTTAACGGATGGCGTTGGCGATTGGATTGGTTGGCGCTGATTATTTATCAGTTCGCCTGATTTGTCGAGCCGAACTTGTCGGTGATTGTACCGCCCGATTTGACGGTCAGTCGCTGGTTAAGGTCGCCTGTGCGGTAGGCATGGTACGGCGCAACTCATAGTCGCTTAGATGCACCATGATCGTGCCATAGCCCGTTGCGACCTGTAGCTTGACGGGCAGCAGTACGGTTTCGCCTGACGGGCTGTGGGCGACGGGGATGGGGGCCAGCCAGACCTTGGCAGGTTCATATGTTTTGGAGCGGCGGCGGATGCGGTCGCGGCCCGATGTGGGGGCAACTTCCGTGGCGCTTTCGTCAAAGCCCTTGATCCGTTCAAACACCGCCTCACACATGATGGCATCACCTTCATAGGCGTTGTAGCGGCTTTTGGTCATGCTGGCCGGGCGGATATATTTGGTGTGGAGGTCAGACCGGCGGCGGCCATCAAATATGCGCACGGTTTCGCCGCAGGGCTGTTCACCCGCAGCAAGGGTCAGGTGGAACAGCGCCGCTGACAGCGGGTCCAGCGTGCCAAGCTGTTCAGCAAGGGGCACGGGTGCGCGTTGGTCATCGGGGCCATAGGCGGGCGTGGCCTCAAGCGTGACGGGGGCGTCGTCGTTGAATGTCACTTGGGTCTGGCGGTCAACTTCGGTGTCTGTGCCATATTGATAGGCATAGCGGTATGGTTTGACGGTGCCGTCTTCAATACTGCCGGTGGCTTCGACAGTGCCGTGACGACCACCGGTGAACAAATCGGCCAGTCCCGTGCCGCGTCCGGTAGAAACCATTTCATAGCGGTTGTCGTAAAGTCTGCTGGACAGATCAGCTGTGCCGATCTGTATGCCGCCGAAATAGAAATCGACTGTCATGCTGGCTTCAATCGCGCTGTCATTGGGGTCGCTGGCGTTGGCACTGATTGGCAAGAGAATCAGGGCGGCGGCGGCAACAAGGTGCCGGGCGATCTGGCTGCGGGATAGAATCATCATGGGGAATCCCCTTAAATCTGGTTTTCAAGGCCGGAAATTAACCGTTTTACGCCTTGTTCATGATGCCTGTATGAGGGGGTAGTTTGGCAAAAAAGCGGCATAAACGCGTTTTTTGTGCGGATTCGCAGGCGTGGCTGAAAAAAGCCGCGACAAATGGGACGTTAATCGGATTATCGCGCTGCAAAGACTTGACCTTAACCCCGCAAGACGCCTATACAGCGCCTCTATTTTGATGCGGTGCCCGAAGCGGTTGTTTGCGGCCGATTTGGTGTGTGCCCATCATTCTAATCAAATGACTGAATTTTGTGGGCGGATTTAATCTGCCACGCCCTGAATGACAGGGCCAGTAGGAGAAGAGCAATGGCACGTCGTTGCGAACTAAGCGGTAAAGGCCCGATGGTCGGCAATAATGTCAGCCACGCCAAAAACAGGACCAAGCGGCGCTTTTTGCCGAACCTGAACAATGTGACTCTGATTTCAGAAGCGCTGGAGCAAAGCTTCCAGTTCCGCGTGTCCATGCACGCCCTGCGTTCTGTAGAGCATAATGGTGGTCTGGATAATTTCCTGCTGAAAGCCAAAGATGACCAGCTGTCAGATAAAGCGCAGAAAGTGAAGCGCGATCTGAAGAAGAAGCTGGCCGCCGCTGACGCCGCCTAATACCGGCACAGCATCAGAATTTGGGAAGCCCTGCCATTTGGCGGGGCTTTTTCTTTGCCCAATCCAGCCGCTCTGTCGACCAGCAATCCTTTAGTTCAGCAATTCGAAAACCAGCAACAAGGTCCGCTGCAACGGCGTGTTGAAATTATCGTCCGACATGATGTAAAGCAGCGTGCGCCCATCAGCGGTGACGCGGACGTCCAACGCCTCCATATTGTCGATATTGGCACTGCGGTTCAGCCGCGCCAATACAGGGCCATCCAAAATGGCGCGATGGGTGATGTTGGCGGCCCGAATGCGGCGGATTTGCATCCCCGGCCCGGTTGCTTTGCTGAAACTGCGTTCCAAAACCAGCACATCCCCATTGGGTAACCGTGCCATATCGGTCGGTTTGAACTGGCCAATTTTTTGCAAACTTAGGGGCAGAGCCCGCGGGCCATCTGCAATCCAGCCGACGATATTGCCAGCCTCATCACGGGCATCTTCGGTCAGCGCCATGATGCGCCCATCCGCAAGCTGCACAATACCTTCCATGCCACCATTGGACGGCACCCATGTGTCCGCCCCCGGTAGCGCCAAGGCACTGTCAGGGTCACCATTGATGCGGCCATAGCGTAAAACACGATGCTTGCGTTCAAAGGCTATCAAGAACGGGCCGGTCAATGCGCCGTCAGAAAGATCAATGATGCTTTCGGCATCTTGCTTTTTCTTGTTGTCGAGCAGCCCTTGCAAACCTGACAGCCGAGCAATTTTGACGCCCTTTACCTGCGTGATAACGCCAGGGGCAGATTCGTCAAACACGCCCTTGATGTAACGGCCCTTGTCGGTGATTGCCAAAAACCGCCTGCCGCTTTTGTTGATGACAAGCCCTGAGATACCGCCAAAGTCGACATGATCAGCCTTCAACTCAATGCCGCTAAGGAATTTCAGATTGCCGACCTTGGTGCTTTTGTTGCCGTCATAGACGGATAGGGGCACAGCCACGGCGCGCACCGCGACCCGTTCAGGGGCAGAGCCGGGGGCCGCTTGGGCAGCACCATGAAGGGAGAGTGCCATCCCCACCAAAAGCAGGGCAGTCGTAAAGCGGCGGCCTATTGATCGATACATGTGCGGGCTCCATCCGGCAGGCAGGTTTCAAGCTCAGTCTGATAATGCTCAAAAACGCCGCCAAAGATAAACCCGGCTAACAGCACATAATTGGTGATGGATATTTTGCGCGGTTGTTGGCGCACGCGGGCATAAACCCAATAACCGACCCAAAACAGGATTGGCATGAACAAGGTCCAGTCACCGAAATCCCAAGGGATATTGGCCAGTGGTGACAAGACGTCGGTGATATAATCCCAAATCTTGCCAATAAACGCGCCGACGGAAAGGTCTGTTTCCTGTTCCATGCCCGGTCTCCCTATCGTCGTTGCGGTGCCCCGCCGGGAGTTTTCCCGTGGGTGTCTTCAAACAAATCAGCTAACTGATCCACCATTGCCCCGCCCAATTGTTCCGCATCAATGATTGTCACGGCACGCTGGTAATAGCGGGTCACATCATGACCGATACCAATGGCAATCAGTTCCACCGGAGAACGGGTTTCAATTTCATCAATCACTTGGCGCAAATGTTTTTCAAGATAATTGCCCTGATTAACAGACAGGGTTGAATCATCAACCGGCGCACCATCGGAAATCACCATCAAAATGCGGCGATATTCTGGCCGGGCCAATAGACGGTCATGCGCCCAAACCAATGCTTCGCCATCGATGTTTTCTTTCAGCAACCCTTCGCGCATCATCAGACCCAGATTACGGCGGGCACGACGCCACGGCGCATCGGCGCTTTTATAGATGATGTGGCGCAGATCGTTCAAACGACCGGGGCCTGCGGGCTTGCCATCAGCAAGCCACCGTTCGCGGGCCTGTCCGCCCTTCCACGCGCGGGTGGTAAAGCCAAGGATTTCGACCTTCACACCGCACCGTTCAAGGGTACGTGCCAGAATATCGGCGCACATGGCAGCAACTGAAATGGGACGCCCCCGCATGGAGCCTGAATTGTCTAGCAGTAACGTGACAACCGTGTCCTTGAAGTCAGTATCCTGTTCCATCTTGTAGGACAGCGGATTGGTCGGGTCTGCTACCACACGGGCCAGCCGTGCAGCATCCAAAATGCCTTCTTCAAGGTCAAAGTCCCAAGACCGGTTTTGCTGTGCCATCAGTTTGCGCTGCAACTTATTGGCAAGACGGCCAACGACTGATTGCATGCTTTGCAATTGCTGATCCAGATAGGCGCGCAGACGCGTCAACTCCTCAGTATCGCACAGATCTTCGGCCAAGATGACTTCATCAAATTCCTTGGTGAAAACCTTATAGGCGTCACGGTCGTTCTGATCGCCTTCCTGATAATTGGGCCGCCACGGTTGTTCACCATCGCCTTGTTCATCAGCATCGTCGGCCATGGCTTCTTCGTCGGAATCAACTTCGACGCTTTCAGCTTCGCCTTCTTCGGTTTCGCCTTCGCCGAACTCAACCTCTTGCGAGGAAGCTGCCTGCGGCTCCTCTCCCTGATCGGATTCGCCGTCGCCGCCATCATCATCCTGCTGGTCTTGATCAGCCTCGTCGTCGTTGGAGCCTTCTTCCTGGTCCTCGCCCAACTCGTCACCCAGATCAAGGTCACGGATGATCTCGCGCATGGTTTTGGCAAAATCTTCCTGATCACCGATGGCATCTGCCAAACGGTCCATATCGTCCCCGGCCTTTTCCTCAATAAAGGGGCGCCATGCATCGACCATTGCCTTGGCTGCTGTCGGGATTTTCATGTCGGCTAGTTTTTCGCGTAACAGGTAGCCGACCGTTTCGCCCAAAATGGCCATGTCCGGGTCGGACACTTGATTAAAGCCACGATCAACGGCGCGCACTTCTTGCGATGCTTCGATATTGTTGCGCATACCGGACATGCCGTGCGTGCCGACAATATCAATCCGGGCCAGTTCTGCCGCCTCATGAATGGCGCGAGCGTGTTTGCCCTCAGGCATGGCATCTGCATGTGCTGCTTCGTCATGATGCCGTAGCTTCAATGAAAAGCTGTCGCCTGTGCCACGAAGCTCAGCCACCTGTTCGGGGCTTGCTGCCCGTGGGGGCAGGGGCATACGGGCACGGCCACCGCGCACGCCGGGTGGTTCGGCACCAAAGGTGACCGCAAGTTCCGCATCGCCGGACACGGCCCGCATGACGGCCGATACGGCGCGCTTCAGCGGTTCTGTCGGGTTATTTTCGGCCATATGCTTTGTGCTTTACTTCAGGCTTAGCCGTTCAATGCGAATTGTGCGGCAGACTCAGGCAAATCCACGCCAAAGCAACGCTGGTAATATTCAGCCACATAGGGGCGTTCCAGCTCGTCACATTTGTTCAGGAAGGTCAGGCGGAAGGCAAGGCCAAGATCGCCACCGAATATTTCGGCATTTTCAGCCCATGTGATGACGGTACGCGGGCTCATCACTGTAGAGATATCGCCATTCATGAACGCGCTACGGGTCAGTTCGGCCACGCGGACCATGCTTTCGATGGTTTGGCGACCTTCGTCATTGTTATATTGCGGGCACTTCGCCAAGACGATGGCGGCTTCTTCTTCAAACGGCAGATAGTTCAGTGTGGTCACAACATTCCAACGGTCCATCTGGCCTTGGTTGATTTGTTGTGTGCCGTGATACAGGCCGGATGTGTCGCCCAGACCGATTGTGTTGGCGGTGGCAAACAGACGGAATGCAGAATGCTGTTTGATGACGCGGTTTTGGTCCAGCAGGGTGAAGCGGCCTTCATTTTCCAGTACGCGCTGGATCACGAACATCACATCGGGGCGACCGGCATCATATTCATCAAAGACGATGGCGCAGGCGTGTTGCAAGGCCCAAGGCAGGATGCCTTCCTTGAATTCGGTCACCTGTTGGCCTTCGCGCAGCACGATGGCATCGCGACCGACAAGGTCGATACGGCTGATATGGCTATCAAGGTTGACGCGGATACACGGCCAATTCAGGCGTGCCGCTACCTGTTCAATATGCGTTGACTTACCGGTGCCGTGATAACCTTGGATCATCACGCGACGATTGAAGGCAAACCCGGCAAGGATTGCCATCGTGGTCTGTTCGTCAAAACGATAAGTATCATCAATCGGCGGCACATAATCATTGGGCTGACTGAAGGCGGGAACTTTCATGTCTGAATCAATTCCGAATGCCTCACGCACCGATATTTCGGTATCGGGTGTGGCATCATGAATTGCGCCCGAAAGGGCCTGCACGTCACTGGTCATTGAAAGCTCCGTTATTTTTTGAATTATCCAAAATGATGAATGCGGGGTTGCCCAATTGCAGTCCGCCTAATGTCCTATTTTCCAACACCAAAACTGACGGCCCGCAAATGATTGAAGGCGTCGATGACTTGTGTCAGCCGTTCTTCGGTTGACCTGTCCCCCCCATTGGTGTCGGGATGAAACCTGATGAGCAATTCTTTATAGCGTGTCTTGATGTCTTGCAAGCTGGCCGTCTCGTCCAAATTCAGGTTGGCGAGCGCTGTGCGCGTCTGTTGCGGTAGGCGCGAGCCTGCTTTCCATGTGCGATTTGCCGTTTCCGCGCCGGGGCCATCGTCAAACAGATCATAGGGATCATAGCGCCCGCCTGCGGGATCAAAGCCGCCGGGCCGATCTGTGCCGGGCTTGGCGCCATCCTTGTCGGCCTTGCTGCCGTCTGGGTTTGTGCCAACTTTCCATGTCGGGCGTTCCCACATAGTGGCGTTTTCCATGTGATCGCGGATCTGGTCTTCATCCATGCCTTCAAAGAAGTTCCAGCTTTTATTGTATTCGCGGATATGGTCCTGACAGAACCAGCGCCATTGGCGCAGTTGGTCGGGGCTTTTGGGGGCCTTGTGTTCCCCGAAATCGGCGCAATTGGGCCACTCACACACGCGCTTTTTCGGCGGTGCGGTACGGGCCGCCTTTTTGCCATTCGGGCCTCGACTGGGCTTGACGCGAATGTCATAAATGTCATCAAGAAATTTGCTCACAACCGGGCGATTATGAAGATCGAAGCCCGGTGCCGCAAGTGGTGGTGAGGGCCTGCCTCATTATGTCCAACGATTGGGCAGGGGCAGGGTGGATTTGGATAGGAATGTGAACAATGGCAGGCACAGTCGAAGCGGCAATTAGACAAAAGCTTAACGCGGCGTTCTCTCCGCAAAGCATTGAAATTGTTAACGAAAGCGATTCGCACTCGGGGCATGCGGGCCATGATGGCAGTGGTGAAAGCCATTTCCGGGTCTATTTGGTGTCTGACAAGTTTGCCGGGCAAAACCGTGTGGCGCGCCAACGGGCGATTTATGACGTGCTGGCGGATGAGTTGGCGGGGCCGATTCACGCCTTTTCAGTCACCGCGCGGACCCCTGACGAAATAGGGTGATTCTCTACCAAATCGGATCATGACGTCTTTGTCATATTGACTTAATTTGTGCAGTGCGGCATCTGGCAAGCCTATTTATTGCTGTGGGAGCCTGTTTATGAGCCTTGATTCATCACTTGAAGGCGTTCTGTCCCTTTTGGACCTTGAGCCGCTGGAGCAGAACCTGTTCCGTGGCATCAGCCCGAAGGAACGGTTGCAACGCGTGTTTGGCGGGCAGGTGATCGGTCAGGCGTTGGTCGCGGCGCAGCGCACCGTCCCGGATGACCGGTTGTGCCATTCACTGCATTGCTATTTCTTGCGTCCCGGCGACACCCAGGTGCCGATCATCTATGAAGTTGACCGGATCCGTGATGGCAAAAGCTTTACCACGCGGCGCGTTGTGGCCATTCAAAATGGCAAGGCGATATTCTCGCTGTCCGCAAGTTTCCAAGTGATTGAAGAGGGGCTGGAACACCAGACCCCCATGCCCGATGTGCCCGGCCCCGAAGGGTTGATGAGCGAAAGCGACCGTCGTCAGGCGGATGCGGACAAGATCCCCGAAAAATTCCGCGATATGTGGCTGCGCCCCCGCCCGATTGAAACGCGCCCGGTCAATCCGCGTGATCTGTTCCGCCCCGAACCGCAGGAAGCTGCACAGTATATCTGGGTGCGCACCAATGGTGAGCTGCCCAATGATATGGCATTGCAGCAGGCAATGTTGGCCTATGCATCCGACATGTCATTGTTGGATACATGTACGCTGCCACACGGTATTTCATGGGGCGACCCCGGTGTGCAGATGGCCAGCCTTGACCATGCCATGTGGTTCCACCGTGAATTCCGCATGGATGAATGGTTGCTATATGCGCAAGACAGTCCGACATCTTCAGGGTCACGCGGCATCAATCGCGGCGTGTTCTATCGTCAGGACGGCACAATCGTAGCGACTGTCGCGCAAGAAGGCCTGATCCGCATTCATGAAGACGAGTTCAAGAAACGCAAATAAGTAAGGCGTTGATTGGATGCTTTGGCGGGCCGGGTGCTTTTATTGCGTTGGGATTATGCCGGGGCGATATAGGGGCGACCGACGCAATGATAGTCAATACCTTGTGCCGCCATATCATCAGGTTCGTAAATATTACGTAGATCAACCAGCAATGGTGTGCTGAGCGCCGCCTTTAGCGCTGCGAAGTCTAGCGCACGGAACTCATTCCATTCTGTCAGAATGGTCAGGGAGTCTGCCCCCGCCATAACTTCATTGATGCCGCTTTTCCAATCAACATCGGTCAACAGTGATTTGGCTTCGTCCATCCCTTCGGGGTCAAATGCCTGCACCTTAGCGCCGGCAGCTTGCAAGGCGGGGATAATGTCAAGCGAAGGGGCCTCGCGCATATCGTCGGTATTGGGTTTGAAGGTCACGCCCAAGACGCCAATGGTCTTGCCGCTGACATCGCCGCCATGGGCTGCAATGATCTTGTCAGCCATGGCCCGCTTGCGTTCATTATTGACCCGTTCAACCGTTTCAACGATCTGGATCGGGGTGCCGACTTCCTGTGCGGTGCGTACAAGGGCGAGCGTGTCCTTGGGAAAGCATGACCCGCCATAGCCCGGCCCGGCATGCAGGAACTTGCTGCCGATACGGCCATCAAGCCCGATGCCCTTTGAAACTGATTGGACATCCGCGCCAACTTTTTCACACAGATTGGCGATTTCATTGATGAAGCTGATTTTGGTCGCCAAAAACGCATTGGCGGCATATTTGATCACTTCCGCGGTTTCGCGATTGGTGAACAGCATTGGCGTTTCGGCCAGATATAGCGGGCGGTAAAGCTCCCTCATGACCGCTTCGGCGCGTTGGGATTCTGTGCCGACCACAACGCGGTCAGGCCGGGAGAAATCTTCGATGGCAGAACCTTCACGCAAAAATTCAGGGTTGGAGGCAACCGCAAATTCAATATCGGCCCGGTCGCGTGCTGCAAGTGTTTTGGCCATGATGGCCTCAACCTCAGACGCAGTGCCGACGGGTACAGTGCTTTTATCAATAATGACGGTGAAGTCTTCGATGGTGTTGGCGATTTCTTCGGCAGCGCCATAAACATAGGATAGGTCGGCATGGCCATCACCGCGCCGGGTTGGTGTGCCGACAGCAATGAAAACGCAATCAGTGTCTCTCAAAGCCGTTGCCAAATCCGTTGTGAAGCTGAGGCGACCGGCGCTGACATTATCAGCAACAAGGCGATCAAGCCCCGGTTCGAAAATCGGAATTTCCCCATTGTTCAGCCGCTCAATCTTGCTGGCATCCTTATCCACACAAATGACCGTGTGGCCAAAGTCTGAAAAGCAGGCGCCGGAGACAAGGCCAACATAGCCAGTGCCAATCATCGCTACGCGCATAGGAAAATCCTTTAGATCAAGTCAGAATATCGAACGGGTTAGAGTATGAAGGGTGAATTATAGCGGAAGTTGTTTTAGCCAGGCAGCCAAATTGGCCCCAAGGTCAGGATCATTATCAGCCCCACGGGCAAGTGCATAGGCGACATTTGCTTGCAGGAAGCCAAGTTTGCTGCCGCAATCATACCGCGTGCCTTCATAGCGCAGGCCATGAAAGGGCGACTGGCCGATGCGCCGGGCCATAGAATCGGTTAGCTGAATTTCATTCCCCGCGCCTTTCTGCTGTGTTTCAAGCAGTTCAAACAATTCCGGTTCAAGCACGTAGCGCCCAATGATTGACAGGGTTGAGGGGGCGTCTTCAGGTGCGGGTTTTTCAACCAGCCCCTTTACCTCAGCCAAGCCACCGGGGCGGGCATCATCTGCGCCAACATCCAGAATGCCATATTTATTGGTGTCTGCGCGGGGTACATCCATGACGGCAACAACATTGCCACCTACATCGGCATGGGCATCCACCAATTGTTTCATCACACCCTGACCGGGCGGGGTCAGCACAAGATCATCTGGCAGCATCACCGCAAAAGGTTCGTTGCCGATCAATTCGCGTGCACACCAAACTGCGTGACCAAGGCCAAGGGGGGCCTGTTGGCGGACAGATGAAATTTGGCCTGCGCCGGGCATGGCGGCGCGCAGGCGTGCCAGTTCGTCCGTTTTGCCGCGACTTTCCAACGTGGCTTCCAGCTCAAACGCGTGGTCGAAATGGTCTTCCAACACGACCTTGCCGCGCCCGGTAACAAAGATCACTTCTTCGATCCCTGCCTCGAACGCTTCTTCTACGGCATATTGGATCAGCGGCTTGTCGACAACGGTCAGCATTTCCTTGGGCATGGTTTTGGTCGCGGGTAAAAACCGCGTGCCAAGTCCGGCGACGGGCAATACCGCCTTGCGTACTCGTTGCGTTGTCATAAAGCTCTCCTACTGTGCCTGCGGACGCGACTATGGCATGGTGCTTTATCGTCTGTCACCCGTTTACCTCAAGTCTTGATTATTGGCGATACCCAATGGATTGACCAGAATCGATGCCGGGGTGATGATGGTCAAAATTCACATCTTTATTGCAACTGTGTGACATAAAGGAATGATTGGCGGGGCCAAGCTGTTGATCATAGGCAATCAGGACAATATGGCGCTATTTTTTGATAATCAATGGTTCGATACTGAACTGGGGGCTATGGGGTTGGACCGTGACGCGGTGGCAGACAGGCTGGCCCTGACGCGGGCTGATGTGGACCAGATGTTTAAGGATCAACGTGAGTTAAGTGCGGAAGACGTCTTGGCGTTGGCGGATTTGTTGGGTCATTCAGTTGATGAAATTGCCGACCGGGCGGGGGTATCGACCCCGGTGCCCCAAATGCAAAAAGAGATGCATAAAGAGCTGCATCAAAAGGCACATCGTTCAACCAATGACCGTGTTGCCGCATTGGAGGCAACGGTCGGGGCATTGCAGGCAGAGTTGATGGGCCTGCGTGAAAAGCTACAGGATTTGGAATTTGCTGCGCGGTCATCCTCATCGCAAGGCCAATCGGATAAGGATCAAGATTGATGGAACTATTTGCGGGTCTATTTTTGGCTGCTGTGGCAGGTGTGGGCGCATTTATGGTGCGCGGTAACGACAGCCCTGAACGGCTATATTGGTGGGCGGGGTTTACCCCCTATATATTGATGGGGCTGGTCGGCGCAGGCGTTACAGCCGGCATTGAACAGGCAAAACTGATTTATCAGGGGGTCGCGGTTTTGGCCGCTGTGCTTGGCAGTGTTGGCATATTGCTTGCTGCTGTCGCCCGGTTTTTGAAGGCAGTGCCTGAGATGTGGGCCAATATCGCCTTTGCGGTCACATTGGGTATTGTCATTGCCTCGCTTGGTGCCGGTGCTGCGCCCTATGCAGGGGTTGTCGGGTTGGCAATCTTGTTGGGGATCGTTGCATTGGGCGTTGGCCGTGTGGGAGAGCTTGGACTTGGCGCGGGTCTATTGGCAGCGGGGGCGTTTTTATTGGCGTTGTCGCCCATGATGGCACCAGCCTTGTCGCAGAACTTTCTGACCGGGATGTCTATTGCGAACATCATGTTCCTGCAAAACGCCTTGGGTCTGGCATTGATCGTTGAAGGCGCAAGGCGCTAGGACATAGTAGGGCAAAGGGGGATTAGTATGCGCGACTTTCATCACGCAGGTCGGTCCACGGTACATGGTGCCAATGGGGCCATAGCTACATCCCAACCGCTGGCAACAATGGCCGGGTTGGGTATTCTGAAAGCGGGCGGGAATGCGATTGATGCCGCCATTGCGGCCAGTGCTGTCTTGTGTGTGGTGGAGCCGATGATGACTGGCATCGGCGGTGATTGTTTCGCGCTGATTGCCAAACACGGCAAGTTGCCCGTGTTGGGGCTGAATGCATCGGGCCGTAGTCCCGCAGCCTTAACCGCTGACAAGGTGCGCGCACAGGGCCATGATATTATGCCAACCCATAGCGTGGATGCCGTAACCATCCCCGGTGCATTGGCTGGGTGGGATGCAATGCTGGCAGCACATGGCACGATGTCATTGGGCGATGTGCTGCAACCTGCAATCCAGCTTGCGCATGATGGTTATGTGGTCAGTCCGCGTGTCGGCATGGATTGGTTGTTTCTGGCCCCGCTTTTGCAAAAGAATGAGGCGGCGACGAAACACTTTACCTGCGATGGGCAGGCACCCGCCATTGGCAGTATTTTCAAAACCCCGGCATTGGGCAAAACGCTTGAGGTGATTGCCGCACAGGGGATTACTGCGTTTTATGACGGGGCACTAACTGATGAAATGGTTGCCACTTTGCAGGGGTTAGGCGGCAGTCACACCCGTGATGACTTTGCAGCCGCCTGCGCCGATTGGGTCACCCCGCTGGCATCGGATTATCGTGGCTATACGCTTTATGAAATTCCACCAAATGGGCAGGGCATTGCTGCGCAGCTTATCCTGAATATTCTCGAAGGGTATAAGTTTGATGGTATCGGGGCAGAAGATGCGCTGCGCTATCATCGGGCTGTTGAGGCGCAGCGTTTCGCCATGCAGGCGCGCGATACCTATGTGGCTGATCAGGATTATGCAGATGTGCCGGTCGCGGGGTTGCTTGATAAGGCGTATGCGGCCCGCTTGCGCGACCAGATCAACGATGACACGGCGATGGCTGACATTGCCTTAACTGCACCTGTCAGCAGATCAGACACGATATGCCTATCGGTGATCGACAAGGACCGCACAGCGGTGTCCTTTATCAATTCCGTCTATATGGGCTTTGGGTCTGGCATTTGCACGCCGGACAGCGGGATCATGTTCCAAAATCGCGGTGCCGGATTTTCGTTGGAGCCCGGGCACCTGAATGAGCTGGCGGGCAACAAACGTCCCAAGCACACAATTATTCCTGCCATGTTGACAAGGGATGGCCGTCCGCTTGTTGCCTATGGCGTAATGGGTGGGGATTATCAGGCGATGGGACATGCGCATTTCGCACAAAATCTAATCGATTTTGATCTTGATTTACAGGAGGCTGTGGATTGCCCCCGTGTGTTCTGGAACCAAGGCGTGATTGAAACAGAAAACAGCGTTGCTGATGCGGCACGACAGGGGTTGGAAAGCCGAGGCCATAAACTTGGTCCGGCCATGCTGCCCCATGGGGGGGCGCAGGCAGTGCAGATTGATTGGGACCATGGCACATTGTGCGCAGCGTCCGATCCGCGCAAGGACGGGTTGGCGCTAGCTTACTGATGGGTGATCAGTCGCCATTGGCAAGTTTCGCCAGCTTTGCCTGCATGTCGGCAATCTGTGTTTGCAGTGCCTGAATTTCTGCTTCGCGATCACCGTCGATGGCGTCAGCCGCATCTGTTTCGGCAGCTTCAACAGCGTCTGTGTCATCATCTTCGGAGGGGTCTTTTTCGGGGGCCAGATTGGGCAAAAAGCGTTTCAGGGCCTGATCAAACATGGTGAAGTTCTGTCGTGCCACTTCTTCCAATTGTTTCAGGCCGGTGCGTTGACCAAAGGCCTGCTCGATCGTTTGCTGAAATTCGGACTGATTTTTGGCAAAGCTTTCCATGCTCGCTTCAAGGTAGCGGGGCACAAGCGCCTGCAGATTGTCGTCATAGAACCGAATGATTTGGCGTAAAAAGCGGATAGGCAACAGGTTTTGGCCCTTGCTTTCTTCTTCAAAAATAATCTGGGTCAGAACCGAACGGGTGATTTCGTCGCCGGATTTGGCATCAAAAACGGCAAAATCCTGGCCGTCCTTCACCATTTGGCACAGATACTCAAGTGTAACGTAGCTGCTGGTCGCCGTGTTGTACAAACGGCGGTTGGCGTATTTCTTGATTGTGATCGGGTCTGATTTCGTATCGCCCATATGTTTTGTCGATTCTTCTGTCACCTGATCGCCTTTTTGCCGCCCGGACTAAATTAGTCTGGGCATGTTGCGCCTGCTAGCTGCGAAGTGCAAGGGCCTGTTGCGATGCAATAAATACTAAAACTGGTCTTTTCTTGTGCGCGTTTCGGCAAATATGGCAACCAGATCGCCGCCGTCAAGCCCGATTGTTTGCTGCAAGTTGGGGCTGTCGGGCCGCATAAAGGGGTTTGTGGCTGCCTCTAGCCCGATAGTTGTCGGCACAGTGGGAATATTGTCGGCGCGCATTTTCTTGATGTCTTCAACCCGGTTTAGCAGGTCTTGATTGCCCGGCTCGACCGTCACGGCAAAGGCCGCGTTCCCCATTGTGTATTCGTGGGCGCAATAAACTTTCGTTTGCGGCGGCAGTTGGCGCAGCCGGGACATGGCATCCCACATCTGGGCAGGGGTGCCTTCAAACAGGCGGCCACAGCCAAGGGCAAACAAAGTGTCGCCGATAAACAGTGCCTCGTCACGTTCAAACCACCAGCCGATATGCCCGGCGGTATGGCCGGGAACATCGAATATCTGTGCCTCATGACTGCCAAAGGTGAAGCGGTCGCCTTCACCCAGTTCAATGTCGATGCCGGGGATTTTGTCCGCTTCGTTTTTGGGGCCCGCAATGGTCAGGCCAAAGCGGTCCTTCAGGGCCAGATTGGCGCCTGTGTGATCAAAATGGTGATGGGTGTTGAAAATATGGGTCAGGGTCAGGCCCAGCGCCTCCAGCCGTTTTAGGACCGGTGCTTCGTCACCCGGATCAACCACGGCAGCAACACCATCTTCCCTGTCATAGGCAAGGAAAATGTAATTGTCGTCAAAAGCCGGAACAAGTTCGATCGTCAGCGCTGTCATGTGCTGCCCCTTCATATTTCATGTAATTGGTGCCATCATAGCAGTGTCATCCATTAGGGTATAGAGGCAGCCTTGCATGAGACCTGATGCCATTGATTTGCGCGGATTTTACGGTACCGCCCTTGGGCAATTTGTGGCCCATCGGTTGACCCGATCGGTTACCAATTTGTGGGGTGATGATCTGCGCGGGATGCGTGTTGGCGGTTACGGTTACGCGACGCCGCTGTTGGATCAACTGCCTGCTGCCGGTGGTGATGGCCCGGAACGTGTGCTGTCATTTGCGCCTGCGCGTCAGGGGGTTGTGCGCTGGCCCCAACGGCGACATCAGCGCGTGGCGCTGGTGCATGGGGATATGATGCCCCTGCCTGACGGTGCCCTTGATCGCGTGATCCTGCTTCATGCGCTGGAGGGCAGTCACGACCCGGCTGCTTTGTTGCAGGAAATGTGGCGGGTGTTAAGCCCCACGGGGAAGCTGATCGCTATCACGCCCAACCGACTTGGCCTTTGGGCGCGGATGGAGGCAACGCCCTTTGGTCATGGCCGCCCGTTTTCGGAACTACAATTACAGAAACTGATGCGTGATGGGCTGTTACAGCCCGAACAATGGGGCCATGCCCTGTTTATGCCGCCCATGTTTGTGAACCCCGCGCGCGGCGCAAAGGGGCCGTTGGCCGCCCCGGTGTGGGAACAGTTGGGCAAGCGGTTCTGGCCCGGCTTTGGCGGCGTAATTGTGATGGAGGCGTCCAAGCAGGTTCATGCCCTGACCACCACACGGGCGCCGCAGCGCGTCCGCACGCGCCGCCTGATCCCGGTTATGCCGGAACCGGCGCGGCAGGTGCCGCGCATCACCAAGGACTGATTGCCGGTTGGGGCGGTCTGACTAAACCTTGGTCAGCTTGTAAATCGCCTGTTCGGCCCGCAAATTGGCCAGCGCTGATCCGGGTGTGATCGGTTTGGCCTTGCCATCGCCCATCACACCGATGGCCTCATCAACTTGAAACCCAAGGGACGTCGCAAGAATTTCAAAATCCCGCAATGTACACAGATGGATGTTCGGCGTTGAATGCCATGAATGCACCAGCTTGCCCGTTTCGGGCATACGTCCATTGGTCAGCAATTTCCAGCGCACCAACCAGTGACCGAAATTGGGGAACGAGACAATGGCGTGTTTGCCAATGCGCAGCATCTCGGCCAGCACCGTCGCCGGACGGTGGGTTGCCTGCAAAGTTTGTGACAGCACGACGATGTCAAACCCATCTGAGGGATAGTCCACCAGATCGGTGTCGGCATCGCCTTGCACCACGGACAGGCCCTTGCGCACACAGGCATTCACGCCTGCCTGACTGATTTCAATACCCCGCGCGTCAGCATGTTTTTCATCGGCCAGATGGGACAGCAGCGCACCGTCACCACAGCCGACATCAAGCACGCGCGCGCCATCGGGGATCATTTGGGCAATCAGCTCAAGATCAACGCGGATGCGATCATTGCGGTCTGTGCTGGGGCTCATCCGTCTACTCCGATGTTGGGAGTAGCTGCGGATGTCGGCAGGCCGCAATCACGTGCCCGCGCATCAAGGAAGCCGTTCAAAGTGGCGATCATCTCAGGCTCGTCCAACAAAAACGCATCGTGGCCCTTGTCGCTTTCTATTTCAACAAAGCTGACATTGCCGCCAGCAGCGTTAAGTGCCTTGACGATTGTGCGTGCCTCTGCCGTTGAATAAAGCCAGTCTGACGTGAATGAGATCACGCAGAAGCGTGTCTGCACACCTTCAAAGGCGCTGGCCAAATGACCATTATGGTCAGCAGCCAGATCGAAATAATCCATCGCCCTTGTGATATAAAGATAGGCGTTGGCATCAAACCGATCGACAAAAGTGATGCCCTGATGGCGCAAATAGCTTTCCACCTGAAAATCAGCGTCAAAGCCATAGGTGACTTTTTCGCGATCCTGCAGGCTGCGCCCGAATTTACGGGTCAGGGCAGCTTCTGACAAATAAGTGATGTGCGCCGCCATGCGGGCAACAGCCAACCCCTTGCGCGGCCCGCCATCAAGACCCGCATCATAATAGTCACCGCCGCGCCAGTCAGGGTCGGCCATCACGGCCTGACGCCCAACCTCATGAAAGGCGATGTTTTGCGCTGAATGATAATAGCTGGTGGCAATAGGTATCGCGGCATGAACCCGTGTGGGGTAGTCCACTGCCCATGCCAGAACCTGCATCCCGCCCATAGAGCCGCCAATGACCGCAAACAATTGGTCAATGCCCAGATGATCAATCAGCATGACTTGCGCGCGCACCATATCGTGAATGGTGATAACGGGGAAATCAGTGCCCCACGGCTTGCCAGTGGCGGGGTTGATGCTTGCCGGCCCGGTAGAGCCGCCGCACCCGCCAACAACATTCACACAGATAACAAAAAACCGATCTGTATCGATGATATTGCCGGGGCCAACCATGCTGTTCCACCAGCCGGGCTTGCCGGTCAGCGGGTTGTTGCTGGCCACATGTTGATCAAGGGTCAGGGCGTGGCAGATCACAATCGCGTTTGATTTGTCTGCGTTCAGGCTGCCATAGGTTTCAAAGGCCAGCGTCAGCGGGGCGAGGGTTTGCCCGCTGTCGAGCACAAGCGGCTGATCG
Organism: Hyphomicrobiales bacterium; assembly: GCA_006844605.1. GTDB lineage: Bacteria > Pseudomonadota > Alphaproteobacteria > SPJN01 > SPJN01 > SPJN01. The sequence goes on from SPJN01000002.1 coordinate 19,738, forward strand.
TCAGGAAATGTCACAAATTTCCTGCCGTCTTCTTCGCTGAAATGTGGTGCGCTGGCTGTCACCGGTCTGTGCCCCATTAGTGTGCCGAATTGGCAAATGTAAAGAATTGGTCATTAGGAGGGTTCACAGCCCAGTGTCAAGGTGACTTTATGCACGCAATAGGGTATCAGACGGGCCAAATTGGGCTGGCCTACGGCCCGCCTTTCGCGCTAACAAGAGCGTCTTGACCTTGATTTGAGCTTTGAATGACCGAAAACGGCAAACAGATGACCCTTGCTGAAGTGAGGGAGGAGCTGGACCGGCTCGACGCTGCCATGCATGAACTGCTGATGGCGCGTACCGAAGTTGTGCGCGGCGTCGCCGAGGCGAAACGTCAGGCTAATGGTGATGGCAAGGTTGGCTTTGCCGTTCGTCCGGGGCGTGAGGCACAGATGATGCGTGCTTTTCTAAAACGCCATCAAGGTGAGTTGCCGTTCAAGGTTGTGGCCCGCCTGTGGCGTGAGATTATCAATGCCATGACTCGGCTGCAAAATGCGTTGGCAGTGGCAATCGTTGATGAAGACGCCGTTGGTCATGATGATTTTGTCCGGCGCTATGACCTTGTCCGCTCGCACTGGGGGACGGTCACACCGATCACTCGATACGCCGATGCAGCGGCTATGCTGGCCGCGCTGGATGCAGATCAGGGCATTATGGGCGTTGTGGACGTGACGGGCCGTGGCACCGATTGGTGGCGTGCGCTTGTTGACTTCAATATCGAAAATCCTGACAGGCGTCGCTTTATTGTGGCGCCTTTGCCATTTTTTCATGAGCCCGGCGCAGATGAAATTGAAGGCTATGCCGTCAGCCCCATGCCACCAGAACAGTCTGGTGATGACGTGACGCTGCTGGCGGGGGTGATGACGGATCAGGCCTTGCAAGCCTGTGATGTGGTACGCGCCGACGATGTGCCTGCGACCGCTGGCCTTGTTGCTCTTGATGGGTTTTTTGACCAGAACGATGATGTGTTGGCACAACTTGCCGAACAGGTGGGGGCACCAGTACATTATTTGGGTGCCTTTGCGCGTCCTTTAGCGATCGGCTAACGCCGTAGAAATCGGCTACGCCGTTTTCGACCAATAACTTTGTAAAAGCTGGGAAGATCATGACCGACAAAGGTGACGATCAAAATAATGGCCAAAATAACGGCCAAAATAATGGCCAAAATGACGAGCAATCCGGCGGACCGAAACCGCGCCCCGGCATTCTCGACATCAAACCTTATGTGGGCGGCGCCTCCAGTGTGGCGGGGCAATCCCGTGTGATCAAACTGTCCGGCAATGAATCTGCCCTTGGTGCCAGCCCCCTTGCCATTCGTGTTTTTGAGGAAGCCAAGGCGCGGCTGCACCGCTATCCCGATGGCGGGGCCACAGGGTTGCGTAGTGCGTTGGCGGATCATTACGGTCTGCACTCAGAACGGATCGTGTGCGGTTCAGGCTCTGACGAGTTATTGCATTTGTTGACCCAGGCCTATGTGGGTCCGGGCGATGAGGTGCTGTATTCTGAGCATGGCTTCCTTGTTTACAAAATCGCAGCATTGGCCAATGGCGCAACCCCGGTTGCTGCCCCTGAAAAAGATAATCGGTCCGACGTTGATGCGTTGCTTGCTGCCGTAACACCGCGCACGAAAATTTTGTTTTTGGCCAACCCCAACAATCCGACAGGCACCTATTTGCCGGTGGATGAGTTGCGCCGGTTGCAATCTGGCCTGCCGTCGAATGTCTTGCTGGTCATTGATGCGGCCTATGCTGAGTTTGTGCGCCGGAATGATTATGAAGCGGGGATCGAGCTTGTCTCTTCCTGCAAGAATGTCGTGATGACACGCACATTCTCAAAAATTTATGGGTTGGCAGGTTTGCGCCTTGGGTGGGCCTATTGCCCGGCTGAGGTTGCCGATGTTTTGAACCGTATTCGCGGGCCGTTTAATGTGTCTGAAGCGGCACAACAGGCGGGCATTGCTGCCCTGCGCGATTCAGCCTTCATCGAAAAAGCCACCAGCCATAACGAACATTGGCGCAAATGGCTGGAAGAAAAAATCACGGCGCTTGGCCTTGATGTGACGCCCAGTGTCAGTAACTTTATCCTTGTGGAATTTCCCGACAAGGACGGGTTCCGCGCGCCGGATGCTGACAAGTTCCTGATGGAACGCGGCGTGATTATTCGCCGGATGGAAGAATATGGCTTCCCCAATGCCCTGCGCCTAAGCGTTGGGATGGAAGACGAAAATAAAATTTTGGTTGAGGCGCTGGCCGCCTTTATGGATCGCTGATCATGGCAACTGACAGTGTCATATTTGACCGCATTGCGCTGATCGGCGTTGGTTTGATCGGCGGGTCTATCGGGCTTGCTGCGCGGCGGGCCAATTGCGTCGGCACGATTGTGGCGACAGCCCGATCCGCTGAAACCCGTCAGGCCGCTATTGAGCTTGGCCTGGCCGATCAGGTTGCCGAAACCGCTGCGGCAGCGGTCCAAGATGCCGATTGCGTTATCCTGTGTTCCCCCGTTGGGGCCTTTGGTGATATTGGGGCGGAAATTGCCGCCCACCTAAAACCCGGTGCCATCATCACCGATGTAGGGTCAGTCAAGGGCGCGGTGGTTGAGGCCCTGTCGCCTGTACTGCCCGCTAACGTGCATTTGATCCCCGGCCACCCGATTGCGGGCACTGAAAAATCCGGCCCGACCGCCGGGTTTGCCAGCCTGTTTGATCAACGCTGGTGCATCCTGACGCCGCCTGAAGGTGCTGATGGTCACAAGCTGGCCCAGCTTGATGCATTCTGGACCGCATTGGGGGCAGAGGTTGATGTTATGACCCCCGCCCATCATGATTTGGTGTTGGCCATCACCAGTCACGTGCCCCATTTGATTGCCTATAATATTGTTGGCACCGCAGATGATCTTGAAGAAGTGACACAAGGCGAGGTGATCAAATATTCCGCGGGTGGGTTCCGCGACTTTACCCGTATTGCGGCGTCTGATCCGACCATGTGGCGCGATATTTTCCTTGCCAACAAGGATGCTGTTTTGGAAATGCTGGGGCGGTTTTCAGAAGACCTGTCCAGCCTGCAACGGGCAATTCGTTGGGGCGATGGCGATGCGTTGTTTGATTTGTTTTCGCGCACCCGCGCCATCCGGCAACAGATTATTGATGCCGGGCAGGAAACCGCCGACCCTGATTTTGGTCGTCACAATGACGATGATGACGGCTGATCAGTTTTGGTTGGCCCAGTTAGCTTGGCCTAAAAACCAAGCGCCGGTCCCAAATTCACTGGATCATCAATGCGAAACGGGCCTGCCATAACGGCGCGTTCATCGGCAACCAATGTAACCTTTGCCTTTTGATCCGGGCTGCCATCTGCCAAATCAGCCATATTCACCAAACTTTCAATCAACGATTGGTTTTGCTGGGACCAGTTTTGCAGCGCGCCCATTTGGTTTAGAAACGCGCCTGTTTGATCAACTGTTACGTCCAGCTTGGCGCGCAGGATGCCGGTGTCTGAAACTGTGGCGGCACCCCGCCCAAAAATGGTGAAGCTGCCATTTTGCAAGGTCAGGTCAATGTCCTTCAGAACACCGCCAACCTCTGCCCAGTCGCGCACAGTCAGACCGTGATACAAAACTTCGCCCTGCTCGGCAGTTGTCTTGGCCTTGATGTCATAGGCATCGGGGGCAAAGGCGGGCAACACCGCCTTGTCCGCATCGATATACAGCTCAAGCGCGCGGGCGCTTGACCCGGGGCGCAAGTGAAAGCCTATGCGCGCAGCGGTAAAGGTGCCTTCTAAATCGTCGGTGATTTTTGCCGCTTCGCCCTCAAATGATAGGCGCGGGCCTTGGTCTGTTGTCACGACGCTCATATGGGCATTGTCAAAAGTCGCGGTCGTTTGCAACCGTTTGCCTGCATTGGCGGGGTCATGACGATCAACGATCACAGGTTCGGGGAAATCCAGAATGGCGTGATTCAGACGATAGGGCAGGAAATCTGCCACCAATGTCTTGGTCATGACAAAGCGCATTTTTTCACTGTGTACATGCTGCACATAGGCAACGCCCGTTATCTCAACCCGCATACGCGAGGGGAAGCCGGTGACGGTCAGTCCATCCCAATGTAGTTCATTGCCCTTGGCTTCTTCATCAGCGGCAACTTCCGCCAAGCGACCTTCAACACTATTTGCCATATAGGCCCAAAACGCGGCATAAAGGCCAAACACACCCAATAACCCGGCAACAATTAGTTTGTAACGCATGACAACTCCCACAAAATCAATAGACGGGCTTATACCGGGCCAGCACGACAGTGACCAGTCCGATATGTGGGTATTTGCCTATGGCTCGCTGATTTGGAAACCGGGCTTTGATGCGGTGGAGCGTGTGCCCGCGCGCCTTTACGGGCTGCATCGGTCATTTTGCGTGTGGTCATGGCATTGGCGTGGCACACGGCAAAGGCCGGGATTGGTGTTGGGGCTGGATTATGGCGGCTCCGTCACGGGGATTGCATCGCGTGTCCCGGCAAAATATGCGCGGGAGGTGCGCCATTATCTGCGTGCGCGCGAACAGGTGACGATGGTCTATCGTGAAGGGGATTATCCGATCACCTTGCATGACGGGCGGAAGGTGCAGGCGCTGACCTTTCCGGTCAACCGCGGCCATGCCCAATATGCAGGCCGTATTGATCTGGCAGAACAGATCAAAATTATGGCCCAAGCGCACGGTGTCGGCGGCCCCAATCGCGAATATTTGATCGAAACCTGTGCGGCGCTTGAGAAAAATGGCATTAAAGACAAAGCCTTAGACAAGGTTTTGACTCATTTCGCAATGCAGCATTCCTGATCTTGACGTTTACGTAAGGGCACATTAGTCTGCCGCCCATCTGATTGACGTTTACGGAAACGGCAACCGGCGCAGAATGTGGTTGCCCGCGACAGACTTCGGGAGCATGAGATGACAGAGCAGACCTTTACGATACGCAATTTGGTTGATGAATTTGACGTGACGGCGCGTGCCGTGCGCTTTTATGAACAAAAGGGCCTGTTGTCGCCTGATCGGGTTGCCGGTCAGCGTGTTTATTCATCCCGTGATCGTGTGCGTCTGTCCTTGATCGTGCGTGGCAAGCGGTTTGGCTTTTCGCTCGCAGAAATTCGCGAATTGCTGGACCTTTATGATCCGCAGGGTAATCACCGTGGCCAGATCGTCTCGACCCTTGATGCGGCTGAGGCACGCATCGCCTCGCTGGAAAGCCAGCGCGCTGAAATTGATCAAACCGTGCATGAGCTGCGTAGTGTCGTGGCAACCTTGAAACGCACACTGGATAAACTTGAAGGTGTCTCAGATGCAGATGATCTGCCTGATGACCTGCGGCAAGATATTAAAACTGAAATGATGGGGCATGGCGCCATCTCGAAATCCGGAGAGCAGTTGGCCTGAACCACTGCCCCGCATCTTTAACAGGGGGGTGAGAACCCTTTCAGTCGTGGCAACCTCACGCGCGGCTGAAGCTATCGATACCTAATTGACGGTCATGAATAAAGTGAAGCAGGCCGTCTTTGAAAGGAATGATCATGACAATTTACCGTGCCCCGGTTCGGGATATTGAATTTGTCTTGAATGAAGTGATTGGCTTCGACAAGTTGACCAACCTTCCCCGTTTTTCAGACGCCACACCTGATTTGGTGCGGGCGATCCTTGAAGAGGGTGCAAAGCTTGCAGAAAATGAACTGCATCCTTTGAACTTCTCTGGTGACAAGGAAGGGTGTGTCCGTGACGATGACGGCAATGTCACGCCGCCCAAGGGCTTTAAGGAAGCTTACAAAACCTATTCGGAAAATGGCTGGAACGCCCTTTCGGGTCCGGTTGAATATGGTGGGCAGGGTCTGCCCGGCACAATGGCGATGGCTTTCAATGAAATGACCATGGCGGCCAATATGGCCTTCAGCATGTATCCGGGGTTGAGCCACGCTGCCGCCGCGGCGATTGAAGCGCATGGCGATGATCGCCAAAAAAACCTGTTCCTGCCCAAAATGTTCTCTGGCGAATGGACCGGCACAATGAACCTGACAGAGCCGCATTGCGGTACTGATTTGGGTTTGCTACGGACCAAGGCAGAACCGCAGGCGGATGGCACCTACAAAATCACCGGGACCAAGATCTTTATTTCTGCCGGTGAACATGACATGTCAGAAAACATCATTCATTTGGTGTTGGCACGTCTGCCCGATGCCCCTGAAGGGGTGAAGGGTATCTCGCTCTTTATCGTGCCGAAATTCGCTGTTGGTGAAGATGGCGCGGTTGGTGATCGTAACGCGGTTAAGTGTGGCTCCATCGAAGAAAAGATGGGCATCCACGCCAACTCAACCTGTGTCATGAATTATGATGGCGCTGTGGGTGAGCTGATTGGCGAGCCGCACAAGGGCCTGCGCGCCATGTTCACCATGATGAACGAAGCGCGTATCGGCGTGGCCGTGCAGGGGCTTGGCCAGTCGGAAGTGGCCTATCAAAATGCCGCCGCCTACGCCAATGATCGGTTGCAGGGCCGTGCCCTGACCGGTCCGCAAGAAGCTGACAAACCTGCTGACCCGTTGATCGTGCATCCTGATGTGCGCCGTATGTTGATGGAACAGCGTGCCTTTAATGAAGGTGCCCGCGCCCTGATTTATCAGGCAACATTGTGGGCGGACTTGTCGATCCACCACCCTGATGAGGCTGAACGCGAACATGCCGACGATATGATGGCGCTTTTGACGCCTGTCCTTAAAGGGTATTTCACCGATAAGGGCTTTGAAAATGCGGTCAGCGCGCAGCAGATTTTCGGCGGTCATGGCTTTATTCAGGAACATGGGATGGAGCAGTTCGTTCGCGATGCCCGTATCTCTATGATTTATGAAGGTGCCAATGGCGTGCAGGCGCTTGACCTTGTAGGCCGTAAGCTGGCGCTTAAGGGTGGGCAGGTCTTCATGGCCTATGTTGCCAAACTGCGTGAATCGATTGAGGCTGCAAAGGCCACAGACGGTCTGGCAGATATGGCCAATGCGCAGGCAGTTGCCGTGGATCGGTTTGAAGAAGGCTTCAAATGGTTCATGGAAAATGCCCTGAATGATTTCAACCACGCCGGTGCCGGTTCAGTTGATTTCATGCATCTGATGGGTGTTGTTGCGCTGGGTGATATGTGGCTGCAAATGGCCATCGTGTCTGCTGCGAAGAAGGGTGAAACCTTCTATGACAACAAGCTGGCAATTGCCGCCTATTTCTTTGCCCGCGTGACACCGGAAACCGGTGCGCGCCTTGCAAAGCTGCAAACCGGTGCCGAAACTGTGATGGCATTGCCTGCCGATCAGTTCTAATCATCTGATTTCAGGTTACACTATTCCGACTGACATTGCGGTCCGCTCCACTAGTATGGGGCGGACCGTTACTTTTATGGAGACCTGACATGAGCGATGACATGCGCGACATGCTGCAAAAAATGGACACGCCCTACGGCAAACTGCTCGACATCCAGTATGTTGAAGTGACGCCCGACCTAATCCGGGCTGAATTGACGATCCGGGAGGAGTTGGCAACTTCTGCCACCCGCATGCATGGCGGCGTGATGATGGGCTTTGCCGATAATTTGGGGGCTGTGGCTACCTTTATCAATCTGCCCGAAGGCGCGGCGGGGACAACCACCCTTGAAAGCAAGACGAACTTTCTGGCGGCAGTACCTGTGGGCCAAAAGGCGATTGCAGAAACAACGCCGCTTCATAAGGGGCGCACCACACAGGTCTGGCAAACTGTTATTTATAACGAGGCAGGCAAAAAAGCGGCCATCATCACCCAGACGCAACTGATCTTGATGCCCCAATAGGCGTTGGGGTTAAACAGCGAACCCCGGCACAACTCTTTCTTCATAGGCGGCGCGCATTTCGGGCGGCATGGGCAATGATTTGCGCGCCTTCAAATCAAACGTCACGGCAATGGCTGCAGTGGCTGCCAACGGCTTGCCGTTCTGGTCGAAAATCCAATGACCATGAAGGAATGTTTTGTTCCCCACCTCAATAAAGCCTGAGCGTGTGATCGTCAGCTCCCCCGCTTCAGGGCGGCGGAAGTAAAACAGCCGGTATTCCAGCGCGGCACCGCCAACGCCGTCATTCAGCCGTGCGGCCCGGTCGATGTCGATCGTGGAGAGGAAGGCAGGGATGCCGTCAGAGATTGTGCCGATAAAATATTCAGGTCTGACCGCACCATCTGCTGCGATTTTGTCTGTGCCAACTTCCAACCGCGAAATCTCGGCCAGCCCCAATGCCTCAGCCTGTTGCCAATTGGGGATGACAGTGGGTTGGGGCAGGTTAATGCCACGTGGTGCGCCGTAATCAGGCAGCGCGCATTTATATTGTTCTGCGGCAGCCAAGACATCCTTGGGGAAATTTGTGCGTTCGCCATGCAGGCCATGGGTCAACACATAATCACCGGTGAAGGTTGCCGAAACCGCGCCGCTGGTGGCGTGCAGAACCTCAGTATAGATGCGCAGGCAATCAGGCGCGATGGCGACAATGCCAGACCGGGCATTTATGGGCATTGCCAAATGGCTTTCCTTCAAGAACCGCACATGATGGTCAAGTGGCGCATGTATCAGGCCAAGGCGTTTGCGCCGATCGGGGCCCATGCCGATCATATTGAACAGATGGCCTGCGGCCTGCCCAGCCTTATGCACGTAATAGCGCACATTCATGTGCCCCATTTCGTCAATTTCAGATGGTGCAACGGTGCCGCGAAAGGTGATGGGCAATTGGTCGATGGAAAGCGCGGGGGTGCCCATTAGGAAATATCCTCAAACTTAAGTTTTTTGGCTTCGAATTTGGCCCGGTCTTCATTGGTCAGGGGGCAGGCCTTGCGCGCATTGGTGTCAAACATCACCGCCACAGTGTCAGCGCAGGTGATCGGCTTGCCCGTCACTGTGTCCAAAATCCATTGGGCTGAGGTCACGCTGGCGCTGCCGGCCTTCCAGAAGCCGCCATATATGGCAAAGGTTTGTCCCAGACGCGCATGGCTGTGATAGGTCATGTGAGTTTGAACGACCGCGCCGCCGACACCTGTTTCTTCAGGATTTTGTAACAAGCCCACATGCCGCCACATGATGGAGGCGCCATCTGAATAACAACCCATTGAATGGCGCGATTGCATCCGGCCAAAGGCATCAAGCTGATCTGCCTGTACAAGGTCACGGCAATTTTCGGTCATGCCCAGCTTGCGCGCCGTTTCCAAATTGCGCGGAATATGCGCCGGGGTGTGGCCCTGTGGGCGCGGCATGGCCTGCGGATCAGGGTCTTCAAGTAGTTGATTGGCCCGTTCGATCACTCCGGCGGGCAGGGGGCGGTCTGTATCTGACGTGGTGTCACGCATGACAATTTCCGACAGGCAGGACGCGGCCATTTCATCCTGATCAAGATTGATCATTTTGTGCAGAACGGTCAGATGATCATCCGCAACGCCGATCACAGCACTGTCCACCATGAAGTTGACGGCAAGGCGCATTTCGCGCGCATAGACGATCTGATCTGTTCTGGCGGTCAATGCTGCGCCTTGATCGCGTGCCTCAATCAGGCCGTGGCCCAGCATGTCTGAGAGGTGCGCCAGCGCGCTTGAAAAGCTCGACACATAAAACTGCACATTCATATGGCCCATCTCGTCGATGTTCCACGTATTCACAAAGCTGCGAAAGGTGGGCAGCATAATAAATCCAAATCTTTGTCTGTTGTGGGTGGGTTAGCCGCGTGTATGCGGTTCGCCCTTATAAAAATCGATGGCGAGGTCGAGCACTTCAATCGTGCCGACGGCATCGTTAAAGGCTGCCATATGCGCTGTTTGCCCGTGGGCGTCCAGTGCCTCGTCACTTTCCCATTCTTCATATAATTTGAAGCTGCCGGGTGTGACCAAATCCTCATAGAAGCCATATTCTATATTGCCCGGCTCTTCCCTTGTGGCGGTCACCAACGGTTCAATCAGGGCCAGTGCCTTTTCGCGGGAGCTTTCGGCGATTTTGATGCGTCCGGAAACGATGATGCGGGTCATGGCGGGCCTCAATTTTGTGGGGGTGGGAAGTGCGGCGGTAAAAGCAGCCCACCCCGCACCGGGCGGGATAGGCTGCGTTGTGTGGTTTAGTCGGCGAATTCGCAACGGCCATTGTTCAGGACCATGGCATCACGGTCCTTCAGGCGGGCACGGAAGGACAGCACATTGCCGTCACGCCATGTTTCGATGATGATCGTTTCGCCCGGAAATACGGGTGAAGAGAAACGCGCATCGAAGCTTTTCATTTTGGTGTTGTCGTAATCAAACTCATTCACAAGAATGCCACGGCAAACAGACCCATAGGTGCAAAGACCATGCAGGATCGGTGCGGGGAACCCGGCGGCTGAAGCGAAGTCAGGGTCGCAATGCAGCGGATTGCGGTCACCGGACAGGCGATACAGCAGGGCCTGATCCTTCAGGGTTTCAACTTCAAAGCTGTTGTCGGGGTCGCGATCGGGGATCTGATGCGGTTCAGGCGCGCCATCTGACGGGCCACCAAAACCACCATCACCACGACAGAACAGGGTCATGGCCTGTGTGAAATATTTGTCACCTGAATCGGCGTCTTCGCCTTCGCTCTCGATAACCAGCAGGGCACCTTTGTCTGCGCCTTTGTCATAGGCACCGGCGATACGGCTGTTCAGTTTTAGATTGGCAGCGGCGGGCATATGCTTGTGAATGGTCAAACGCTGTTCGCCATGCACCATCAGCATGAAATTGATACCCGTTTCGATCATGATGCCCAAACCTGCGGTGCCGACAACAGCGGGCAAGGTGGGAACAGTCTTCATGTCCTTTTCATAGGTGTAGGACAGTTCCTTGGCATCCAGCGGATCACGGCCAAAACCTACGCCAAGGGCATACAGGATAGATTCGCGGTCGGAATAGCTTGCCTCAATCCCTTCGGATTTCAGGGACATTACTTTTTCGTAATCAATGGGCATGATGGTGGTCCTTCTTTGTCAGGGTCAGTTCGATTCTGTGCCCGTAACAAAGCCCATATTCAGCCATTTGTGAAGCCTTTGCGCGGCAAACACAGGCAAAATATGGCGACCTTTGATCAGTATATGCCGCTGACCTTGCGTCAAGGGAAGCCAGCGGTGGGGATTAGTGCCCCGGTGCCTTTGTCGGCGCATCGGGATCGTCATGTTGGGCATGGCGATCAACGATGGTGGCGCTGGCCTCGTTCAGGCCGATCACGTCCACTTCAACCCCGTGACGACGGAATTTCATGACAATATCATCCAGTGCGCCAACGCCTGAAATATCCCAGATATGGGCGCGGGAGACATCAATCGTGACTTTCGTGGCCTTTTGTTTGTAATCAAACGCATGTTTGAATGCATTGGCCGTGGCAAAGAAGATTTGCCCCGAAATGACATAGGTGCAGCTGGTATTGTTGGTCCAGTTGGTTTCCACATGCATCACGTCAGCGATTTTCCACGCAAAGAACAGGCCCGACAGCAGCACGCCAACCAAAACGCCCAGCGCCAAATTGTGGGTGGTCACAACGGTGATCACGGTGGCAACCATCACGGTTGACGACCGGCGCGGATTGTTCCGCAGGGCCAACAGTGATTCCCAATCAAACGTGCTGATGGATACAAAGATCATAATCGCAACCAGGGCAGGCATGGGGATCATGCTGACCTGATCCCCCAGACCGACACACAGGATCAGCAAAAAGATCCCGGCGCAGAATGTGGATAGGCGGCCACGGCCCCCTGATTTCACATTGATCATGGATTGCCCGATCATGGCGCAACCGGCCATCCCGCCGATAAAGCCTGTGGCTGTATTGGCGATGCCCTGACCGACGCATTCGCGGTTTTTGTCCGACGGGGTGTCGGTCATGTCATCAATGATTGATGCGGTCATCAGGGATTCAAGCAGGCCCACAGCAGCAACAGCGGCGGCATAGGGGAAGATGATTTTCAGGGTTTCCAGCGTCAGCGGCACATCAGGCAGCAAGAAGATAGGCAGCGTATCGGGCAGGGCGCCCATATCGCTAACGGTGCGGACGTCCCAACCAAAACCCACAGTCAGCGCCGTCAGCACAAGAATGCAGACCAGCGGGCTGGGGATGGCGGTCGTTATTTTCGGGAACAGATAAATAATGGCAAGACCGGCGGCGACCAACACATAGGTTAGCTGCGGCACACCGATAAGTTCCGGCAATTGGGCCATAAAGATCAGGATAGCCAGCGCGTTCACAAACCCCGTCATGACGGAGCGGGAGACAAAGCGCATCACATTCCCCAGCCGCAATACCCCGGCACCGATTTGCAATATCCCGGCAAGAACCGTTGTCGCCAACAGATATTCAAGACCGTAATCCTTGACCAGCGTCACCATCAACACCGCAGTTGCTGCGGTAGCGGCAGAGATCATACCCGGGCGCCCGCCGACAATGGCGGTCAATACGGCGATGGAGAATGAGGCATAGAGCCCAACCTTCGGATCGACACCGGCGATGATGGAAAAGGCGATGGCTTCGGGAATCAGCGCCAGCGCCACCACAAGACCGGACAGCACATCACCGCGGACATTGCCGAACCATTCTTCGCGCATATTTTGGGTAAAGGGGATCGTCAGCTTAGGGGACAATGCCAGCTCCAATAAGTTAAAATGCCTAGATTTGCGCCGGTTCCAGCCCGAAACTCACGCGCGCCAACAAAAATTCAATAGGGAATCCGCCAGCTTCGCCGTGATGGCGCTTGTTCTTTTCTATCCATGTAACGAGGCATGTTGCGCTGCACAAGGGGCGGCTTGGCACATGTGCGCATTAGCGCGGGCCGCAAAAGGCCGTTGGCTTGGTTAACCGAAGGTCTTCCAGCGGCTGGAAACGGTCATCAACACGTCGCCGTTTTCATCGCGATAGGTGCCGATGATGGTCAGGCTATCGTCGTCCCGCGCGGTGACATGGGTTTCGCCAAACACCCAACTGTTTTCAGGCGGATGCTTTGATATTTCGGCACTTAGTCTGATTGTCGCGATGGGGGCGCCATCCCACGCCGCCCAACCAAGGGTCGCATCGGCAAAGGTCATCAACGCGCCAGCGGTCGCCAGACGATCAGGGCCTGAAACATGGCGGTCATCAATATAATAACAGATGCGGGCATCGCCGCTGCCGGCGACATCATCAGTGTGGCGATAAAACGGGGCAAGCTGGGCCTCAAACGGGTCCAGCACCTTTAGGTGCGCATAGCCGGCAGGTGGATTGTCCACCGGGGGGCGTGCGTCTTCTTGTGGTTCCCACGCCATCGCCGCTTACTTGCCGACCAGCTTCCAGATGCCTGACGCGGTCATGACCGTGCGACCACCTTGCGTCAGCTCACCCTTCACAAAAATGACAGAGCGGGTCTTGCGCGTAATTTCGGCCTTGCCCGCAATTTTTTCACCAACTTTACCGCCGGCAACAAAATCGCAGTTCAATGACATGGTTACGCAGGGCTGCTGATCCACAGCTTCCCAGACGATTTTGCCAAGCACATGGTCGGCAAAGCTCATCAACATGCCGCCATGAACGGCACCGCCGCCATTCAGGTGGCGTTGTTCAGGTGTGAACCAAAAGTCCCATTCAGTATCACTGACCTGCGTTTGATAAAGCGGGCCGATAAAATCGTTGAAGCCGTCATCATGTTCGACTTCGACTTCAGAAGAACTCTGCTCAGTCATTGGATATCCATTGGTTTGTTGGTTGGAATAGCATTGGGCGTGTCTAGCCTATTTGACGGGCTATGCCCATGCTCTATTCCAGCGCACCATCACCGATCATATAGCGAATGACGTCGATATAGTCGATTGCCAGCGAAATGCCGTTCGACAGCAATAGAATGCGGATATAGACACCATAGCCATAGCCGCCATAACCAGACGTGAACGGAATGGTAGGCAGACGTCGCCAGATATAGAACAGCAGCGGGGTCCAGAATATCACATGGCTAAGGCCCAGCAGGCGGACATAGCCGACCTCAGCAAACAGCCAGTTCATAAAGAACACATTGGCAAGCATGGCGATCACCGCCCAGCGCGCCTCGACCTTCCAGATGATATAGGCGATGCCGATCATATTGATCAGCACAAGCCAATTCACCCAAACACCGACTATGCCGCCAGTTTGTGCAATATGGTCTGCCAATGTCATGGGGCTACCCCTCCCTTGTTCTTACGGGAAAGATTATAGCCCAAGAACCAGTTTGGCCATAATGTTGCGCTGCACCTCGTTCGAGCCGCCATAGATCGATGACGCCCGGTTGTTGAGATATTCAGCAACCGCCACATTGGCATAGCCCGGCCCGGATGGGTCGATGTTTGAGCCCGGCTGCCTGTAGCCCGGCTCAAACGGTGCAACGTAATATTGCACAGCTTCGATGCCCAGCTCGTTAACCTGCTGCATCAATTCTGTCCCGGCGCATTTGATCATTGAGGAGACCGCCCCAGGATTTTGGCCGCTGGATAGAGCAGACATGATGCGGAATTCTGAAACCTGCTGCGCCTCGATCTGCATTTCCAGTGCGGAAATCTTTTGCAGGAAATCGGGATTGTCGATCAGTGCGCCGCCGTCACCATCAGCCTCTGTTGTGGCCATGGTTTTGACTTCTTCAAGGATTGCACGGGCCCGCGGCGCCATGCCAGAACCGCCACGTTCAAATTCAAGCAATAGTTTGGCCACGGTCCAGCCGTCATTTTCCTGACCGATAACACCGGTTGCAGGTACGCGGGCATCATCGAAAAAGACCTGATTGACCTCATGATCACCGGCAAGTGTGATGATCGGTTCAACCTTAATGCCGGGTGTATCCATTTCCAGCAATAGGAAGGTAATGCCCTGCTGCGGCTTGCCGTCTGTGTTGGTGCGGACAAGGCAGAACATGCGATTGGCATAATGACCGTGCGTGGTCCAAATCTTGGTGCCGTTGATCACATAGTCATCACCGTCACGAACTGCACGGCATTGTAGTGAGGCAAGGTCAGAGCCAGAGCCCGGCTCAGAATAGCCTTGGCACCAGTAATCTTCACCGGCAAGAATACGGGGTAGGTAGAAGTCTTTTTGTTCCTGCGTGCCGAAATGCATGATGCAGGGGCCAACCATCGCCAGACCCATCGGTGACAGGTTGGGGGCGTTGCGCTTGGCACATTCTGATGACCAGATATAGCGTTGCATGACGGACCAACCGGTCCCGCCATATTCAACCGGCCATGACGGCGCGACCCACCCTTTTTTGTACAGAATCTTGTGCCATGTCAGGTTCAGTTCCTTTTCAGAAAACACACTGGCTGATTTGGCGCCATCGCGGCGAAGTTCAGGCGTTAACTCCGCATCAAGAAACTCGATGACTTCCTGACGGAAGGCTTCGTCCGCCGCGTTCAAACTCATATCCATGACAGTAATCCTAGTTTTGAAAATTTCGATGGCCGGAGATTAGGCGCAGCGGCCCTATAGGATCAAGCTGATTCCAACGTTTAGGCGGATTCAAAGTCCAAACCGATGTCCAAAATAGGGGTTGAGTGGGTCAGCCCCCCGACTGAGATTAAATCAACCCCGGTTGCCGCGACGGAAGGGATGCGCTCAAGCGACATGCGCCCGGATGCTTCAAGTACAGTGTCCCGGTCCGCAGTCATCGCCACTGCCTGCGCAAGGTCGTCATTTGTCATGTTGTCGAGCAATACAGCTTCAACACCCAGAGCCAAAACATCGGCCAATTGTTCCAGTGTATCGACCTCAACCTCAATCTTGACCATATGGCCATTGGCGGCACGCGCATTTTGAATTGCGTTGGTCACAGACCCGGCAATAGCGATGTGATTGTCCTTGATCAGAACACCATCATCCAGACCGAACCGATGATTGGCACCACCGCCAGCGCGTACTGCGTATTTTTCGATGGCGCGCAGACCCGGCGTGGTTTTGCGTGTGCAGCAAATGCGGGCCTTGTGTGTGCCAACGGCGGCGACCATTTCGGCGGTTGCGGTGGCAATGCCTGATAGGTGGGAGGTGAAGTTCAAAGCCACTCGTTCAGCTGACAAGATAGCCCGCGCCGATCCGGTGATGCGCATCAACACTGCGCCTGATTTCACAATGTCGCCATCTTGCGCCAGTGTTTCGACCACAAGGCTTGGGTCCATTGTGGTGAAGGCCAGCCGTGCCAGATCAAGACCGGCGATGGTGCCGGGTTTGCGCGCGGCCATGACAACGCTTGCCTTCGCGTCTGCGGGGACGGCGCTATTGCTGGTGATGTCACCGGCGCGGCCCAAATCTTCGCGCAGGGCGCTTTCGACCATCGGCTGCAACAATAGGTCCGGCAGGGGTTGCAGTTCGCGCGGTGTGGTTTCGCTGGTCATAAAATCGTCTCGCCTAATGCGTTGAATGGATATGTTTCTTGCTGGCGATTGTCCAATTGGCGGGGCGGGCAGTGGTGGGCTGTCCCGATGCCTTGGTCAGATAATCGCTGCGGAAATGCCCGCCGATAGAATTGCGCCGTTCCAGTGCCGCCTGTGTTACCAGTCGCGCCGCGTGGCGGATGGTTTGCAGGCGCGGGTGGCTGACAGGCTCATGCCGGGCGGGGGCATGGTCCAGCCGGTTCAATTCATTCAGCATGATCTGCAGCCCGGTTTCATCGCGAACGACGCCGACATGCGCGCTCATCATCTGGCGTAGATGAAGTTCCAGCGCCTGTGATTGCGGTGTCTTGGGCGCAAGGCCGCCGGGAATACCTGACGGGGCAGGCGGGGTCGGCAGGTCGGCATTTTGAATATCGCGTGCCGCCCGACGCCCGAACACCAACCCTTCGGCCAGTGAGTTGCTGGCAAGCCTGTTGGCCCCATGCACGCCCGTACAGGCGACTTCGCCAACGGCCCATAGGCCGGGGATTGAGGTGCGGCCATCAAGGTCAACCGTTAGGCCCCCCATATGGAAATGAGCGGCGGGGGCAACGGGCAATGGCTCTTTCACCGGGTCTATATGGGCAGACTGTGCCGCATCGTAGATCGCTGGGAACTGTTCGGGGAACTTGTCGCCCACCGCCTCACGCGGGTCCAAAAGGGCCGCGCCGGTTTCTTGTTTTGCGCGATGGATGGCACGGGCCACAATATCGCGTGGGGCAAGTTCGGCCAATTCATGAACGGCAGGCATGAAGCGATGCCCATTGCCATCAAGCAGAATCGCACCGGCGCCGCGCAAGGCTTCGGTTGCCAATGGTGCGGGATCGCGCCCGATGTCGAGTGCGGTGGGATGGAACTGCACAAACTCCATATCGGACACAGCAGCCCCCGCTTGCGCAGCCATAACAAGCCCACCGCCGATGGCCCCCATCGGGTTGGTTGTTACGTTATACAGCCCACCAATGCCGCCGGTTGCCAGAATGATAGCGCGGGCTGCCTGCCAAAACGGCGCGCCGGCTTTTTCAGTCGGACCATGGGGCCGGGGGGCAAGTGATACGCCGCTGATCTGTCCATCACCAACACAAAGCCCGGTGGCAATGTGATCTTCCATAATGGTGATGGAGGGGAGGCTTTTCGCCCTGCGAACCAGCACGCGCATCATTTCGCGGCCAAAGCCATCATGGGCGGCAGCGCGCAAGACGCGATTGTGGGAATGGGCACCCTCGCGCACAAGGTCGAACGCGCCGTCTTCGTTGCGGGCAAAGCGGATGCCCATGTCGATCAGGCTTTCAACTTCTTGACGGACACCATCAACCAGAACGCGCACGGCGGTGCGATTGTTCAGATTGGCCCCTGCCATCAGCGTGTCTTGAAAATGCTGGGTCGCAGAATCTGTTTCGGCAATGGCGGCGGCGATGCCCCCTTGCGCCCAGGTTGAGGCGGCTTCCTCTTCAAGCGGGGCGGCGGTGACCAGCAGAACAGGTGCGGGCGCAAGGCAAATGGCAGCTTGCAGCCCTGCAAGCCCGGCACCGATTATCACTATAGGCTGGTCTGTCATCTGCCCGTGGCCGGTTAGATGATGGCCAGCATCGCTTCAACAGAAGCGCGCGCACCCTTGGCAACAGCCTGATCCACATGCACTTCATGGCGCATGTGTTGCAGGGTATCTAGGATTTTGGGCAATGTGATCCGCTTCATATGCGGGCACAGATTGCACGGGCGCACGAAATCAACGTCGGGGAATTCAACCGCCACATTGTCTGACATGGAGCATTCGGTGATCATCACCACACGTTTGGGGCGCTTTTGGTCCACATAGTTGATCAGACCGGAGGTCGATCCTGTGAAGTCGGCAGCTGCGATCACATCCGGCGGACATTCAGGATGGGCCAGCACGACAACGCCGGGATGGCTTTTCCGGTATGTTTCGATATCAGCGGGGCTGAAGCGTTCATGCACTTCGCAGTGACCTTTCCAGGTCAGAATTTCAACTTCGGTCTGCGTTGCCACATATTGCGCCAGATATTCATCCGGGATCATCAATACGCGGTCAGTGCCAAGGCTTTCGACAATCTGCACGGCGTTGGAACTGGTGCAGCAAATGTCACTTTCTGCCTTCACATCGGCGGATGTGTTCACATAGGTGACAATCGGCACGCCGGGATATTTTTCTTTCAACAAACGCACATCTGCACCGGTGATCGACGCGGCGAGAGAGCAGCCAGCCTCCATATCGGGGATCAGCACTTTCTTTTCAGGGGCCAGCACTTTTGACGTTTCGGCCATGAAATGCACGCCGCACTGCACGATGACATCGGCATCACATTCGGCAGCTTCGCGCGCCAATTGCAGTGAATCGCCGGTGAAGTCGGCAATCGTGTGAAAGATTTCAGGCGTCTGATAATTATGCGCCAGAATGACGGCGTTCCGCTCTTTTTTCAGGCGGTTAATCTCATGCACATAGGGCGCAAAGCTGGGCCATTCGATTTCAGGGATAATATCTGAAACCTTTTCAAACAGCGGGCGGGTCGCTTCTGCGATCGCGGGCGTGTAGGCAGGCACCGCACTGGCGGTTGTTTGAGCTGTCGTGGCCATGGAAAAGCCCCTTCATTCCGGGTGAGATAAAGCGGGGAGGCTTCCTAATCAGCCTCAACAGGTATATCTCATTAGTTTTGCTCAACTTGAGCATAAATAGGCGCAAAAATAGACCAGCACAAGCTGGAAGGCCCTTATGCTACATTTGAGCATTAAGAAGTCAAGTTATTTTGCGCTTTCATAATGGCGCATCCTTGGGATAGTGGTGAAGTAATTGATAAATATCCACAAAAGTCATGATTGGCAGGGGCAAAAATGAAACTGGGATTTTCTGACGAGGATGAAGCGTTCCGCGCGGACGTCCGCCAATTTTTCGAAACCGAATATCCGCAAGATATTCGGGCAAAGCGGGCGGATGGCATCGCCCTTGTGAAACAAGACTATTTGCGGTCGGAACAGGCATTGGCGGCCCGCGGCTGGCTGGCGGTTAATTGGCCAACAGACTTTGGCGGCACGGGCTGGACGCCGACCCAGAAAATGATTTTCGATGACGAGTTGGAACGGGCGGGCGCTTTGAACCCGGTGCCCATGGGCGTGATCTATGTCGGGCCGGTGATCTATACATTCGGAACGGATGCCCAAAAAGAACGCTGGTTGCCGGACATCCTAAATGGCCGGGTGGTTTGGGCGCAGGGGTATTCGGAACCTGATAGTGGCTCGGACCTTGCCTCCCTTCAGTGTAAGGCAGAGTTGGTGGCGGACCCGGCGGGGGACTATTATCTGGTCAACGGAACCAAGATATGGACGTCGCTTGGGCATTTTGCTGATTGGATATTCTGTTTGGTCCGCACCTCGCACGAAGAAAAGAAACAGGCGGGCATCACATTTTTATGCACACCGACGGATGTGCCCGGTGTTTCTGTTGAGCCGATCATCACAATCAATGGCGGGCATAGCTTGAACGCGGTTCATTTCGACAATGTGCGCATTCCCGTTGAAAATCGCATTGGTGAAGAAGGCAAGGCATGGACCTATGCCAACTATCTGTTGGGCCATGAACGGACATCCTATGCGCATGTCGGGGAAAAGCGGGTGCGCCTGAATGGGTTAAAGGAAATCGCCCGTCAAACAGATACGGGCGGGCAGACTTTATGGGATGACCCTGCCTTCCGCGCCAAGGTGGTCTCGACTGAAATTGAATTGGACAGTTTGGAATATACCCTGTTGCGGATTGTCAGCGAATTGGCGCAGGGCGATGCACCGGGACAGGCGGCATCAACGCTGAAAATTCTGGCGACCGAAAATCAGCAACATATTGACGAGCTTTATTTGGAAGCCGCAGCCTATTGGGGATTGGTCAAATATCCGATGGAAGGGCCGCCAAGCTGGGCATCCAACACTGCAATTCCGAAATTTGCAGTAATGGGTGTTGAATCCTATTTGGCCAATCGGGCGCAATCGATTTATGGCGGCACCAATGAAATTCAGCGCAATGTGATTGCCAAGCGGGTATTGGGCCTTTAGGTCGATTTGCGGCGCAATTTACATCCTATTTAGACCTTATCTACGGGGCAGCTTCATACCCAAATCAAGACGGTCACGGATGGCATCGCGGCGGAAGCGGAATTGTTCTGCCGGGCGGCCAACGGTGCCGCGAATTTTTTTACCTGTCGGTTCGACCAATCCGGTTTGATCCAAAAGGCGGCGGAAGTTTTGCTTGTGAAGCGATGACCCGGCAATCGCCTCGACCGTTTTTTGCAATTCGGTCAGTGTAAAGCCTTCTTCCATCAATTCAAAAATCACCGGGCGATATTTTATTTTGGCACGCAGGCGGCTAATGGCGGTGGCCAACACCCGGCGATGGTCAAATCGCATGGTTGGCCCCAAGGGACGGGACCCTGTGCGTGTTAACCCTTGGTCGCGCAATGCCTCGCCCACAAGTCCCGCTTCGTATAAAAGCTCAAACCGCTCAAGCACTTGTTCATCATTCCAGCGCGCGCCTTCAAGGCCAAAGCAAACGCGCACCCGTTCTTGCCGTCGTGCCTTGCGCGCCTTGTCTTTTGTTTGGGCAACCCATTTGGCGAGGCCCGGTTCGATATGTTGCGCGATAAGCGGTGAAGGGCCACCCCGGCGGTCTTCCCACGGAAAGTAAAGCGACCATGGCCGCCATGCGCCGCCGCGTGCCTCATCCGTTTGGGAGGCGCGGGTCAGCGCCAAATAACCGACGGAGACAAAGTGCGGTGCGCCAGCTTCCGGCTTTGTGAACCGTCCGCGGTCGCCAAATGTGTAAAGCTGTTCGACATACCCAAGTGAAAAGGGTGTTTGTTCAGCCACAAAGGCGCGCAACCCCAGCTCCAGCGTACGGTGGTGTACCGGATCATAGGGGCCAAAGGGCAGGGCGGCATCATCGGCAGCGGGCATATTCTGTGGCTGGTCGGATGCCGGGAAGGCGTCAGCGTCATGATTGGGCACTGCCCGGTCACCGGAAACCGTATAGACACAAGGGTCGCCATCGACGATGGCGGTGATAACGGCATTGATCCCCATGACAAGGGGGGCAGCCTCACTATCAATCTTGCGATCGGTCACACTTTTGCCTCAAGAGTTTGTCGCTATGGTGGTTACGATATATTAGTCTGTCGTTCATTCCATCACCCGTGTCAATGAGGGGAGCTTGCAAAACCGTGACGCGCACCAACAATCTGATCAGTTTTGCTGGCGGCGGCTCCGCCGGTCATGTCACGCCGAACCTACCCCTTATTGAGCAATTGCAAAAAGAAGGGTGGGACGTGCTTTATTACGGCACGCCCAAGGGGATTGAGCGCGAGATTATTGCGGGGGCTGCTATTCCCTATCAGCCGATCCCCAGTGGTAAGTTACGCCGCTATTTCAGTTGGCAAAATTTCCTCGACCCCTTTGTGATTTTGTGGGGCGTTTTGCGGGCCTGCCTGCATATCGCGGGCAAGCGGCCACGTGTGTTGTTTTCCAAGGGCGGGTTTGCTGCCGTGCCGCCTGTTATCGGCGCATGGTTGGCGCGGGTGCCGATTGTGATTCATGAAAGCGACCGCACGCCGGGGCTGGCCAATCGTATTTGCAGCCGCTTCGCCGCAAAAGTCTGCGTCAGCTATGCAGATTCGCCCCTGCTGGCTGATCCGCGCACGGTACTGACGGGTGCCCCGGTTCGCGAAAGCCTGTTCCATGGTGACCGTGACAAGGCGCTAGCCCTAACCGGTTTTGATGGCACGCGCCCCATACTGCTTTGTTTTGGTGGATCGTTGGGGGCGAAGGCGATAAACGCTGCCTTGCGTGACGCGTTGGATGATCTGACCAAAACCTATGACGTTGTGCATGTCACTGGCGCAGGTAACCTCGCCCCCTCATTGGAAGGGCTTAGCAATTATTGGCAGGCGGAATTTGTACAAGAAGAATTTGCAGACCTGTTGGCCGCCGCTGACGTGGCAGTCAGCCGTGCAGGTGCCAATGCCATTGCGGAACTTGTGGCCCTGCATATTCCCAATCTGTTGATTCCGTTGCCGCTATCCCAAAGCAGGGGCGATCAGATTGAAAATGCGGCGCTGGCGCGCGTTGATGGTCTGTCAGCCGTACTGCCTGAAGAGGAGCTGACGGCGCAAGGCTTGATCACGGCGCTGGTCGATCTTGATGGCAAGAAAGATGGTTATCGGCAGGCAATGGCAGGCCGATCCTGTGATCGTGGTGGCGCAGCGGTGCTGGAGGTTATACGGGGTGTTGCCGGCCCACAGGCTTAGTATCCCGTGTGGCATCGGGCAGGTCGCGTAACCAGTCCAACTGATCACGCAGATTGACCGTCTTGCCAATAACCACAAGGGCGGGGGGCTTGATTTCATGAACCAGCGCACTTTGCGAACAGCCCTGCAACGTCGTCGTGACAACCTTTTGATCAGCGGTTGTGGCCTGTGCAATCAGGGCCACAGGTTCCTGCGGGTCGCGCCCGCCGGCGATCAATCGTTCAGTAATCAGGCCCAAATGGCGCATCGCCATATAAAGCACGATAACAGGTGCGGTTTTGGCAATCGCGTGCCAATCGACACTATCAGGCACATCACCAGCTGCGCTGTGTCCAGTGACAAATGTCACGGCATGATTGGCATCGCGATGGGTGACGGGAATGCCAGCATAGGCGGGGCCTGCAATACCGGCAGTAACGCCGGGCACAAGACGGAACGGGATATTTGCTTCAACAAGTGCCAATGCCTCTTCGCCACCACGCCCAAACACAAACGGGTCGCCGCCCTTTAGCCGCAGCACCTTCTTGCCCAACTTGGCCTGTTCGACCAGCTTGGCAGAGATGTCGGGCTGCTTCAATGATGGTTTGCCGCCGCGCTTGCCCGCATAGATCAACTCAACATCCGGTCGGGCAGCATTCAAAATTGTTTCAGACACAAGGGCGTCATAGATAATGACATCCGCGCTTTTCAGGCCAGCAAGGGCAAGCAGGGTCAGCAGACCCGGATCCCCCGGCCCGGCCCCGGTAAGCCAAACCCAGCCCGGTTCGATTTGCGGCAAGTCAAAGCCTATGTCATCGCGTGGTGTTGTCATAGCTGTTAACAATCACGCGCTGCGCTTGCCTGCAAGTCCCTAATGCGTTGCGCGACCGTTTGGGCCAAACGCGGGTCTTCTGTTAGGGGCGGCATGATGGCGGTTTGTGCAGGCCGATCAGACAGGCGCGCGGCAATTTGGTCCCATAGTTTGCCAGCAAATAGCAATGTCGGCAGGGCAAGCACGGGGCCGGGGGGCAGGGCATCCAGGCAATCCGCCCACCCTTGATCTGTTGCGCCGACATAACCAACAGCAACAGGGCATGTCAGTGATTGTTCCAGCAACGCGGCCAGTGCCGTCGCCGATTCTTTGAACGCGGGGCCATGACTGTCGCGGGCAATAAGAAAAATCGTTGGCGCACGGGCAAAGTCATTAAGGGCCGCGGCTGCATAATCGTACAGCAATGTGTGAAGCAACTCAGGCCCGCCCAAGGGCGGGGCAATATGGACCTGCCCCGAATAGGATTGCAGGGCATTGGGAATGTCGTCGCTGACATGACTTGCTGGCGTCAGCATCAGGGGCTGAATGGCCAGTGCACCAATTTCCTGTGCCTTCATTGCGGCCAGAAGGTCGCTGATTGGCGGGGCGCAATAATCCAGCCACCCCAAATAAACATCCTGCCCCAGCAGGCGGCTTACCTGCTGCGCGAAGCGTTGCCCTGCGTCTGCGGTTGCCGGGTGGCGGCTGCCATGACCGATCAGCAAGGGGCGGGGGATTGTTTGTTGCTTATGCATTCATTCTGCCTATCGAATAAACGTGATTGCTGCAAGTCTGGGCGATTTGCGTAAAAAACCAGCAATTCGGACCGGACTGTTCAGCGATGGTCGCAAAATTTCCCGATAAACCGGTGTCATAAAACTGGCATGCCTTTTGCATTGTATAGGGGGCGAGGCCGACGTGCCGGACAGATTGACTGAACCCCATAGCCCCATTGTGGTTTTATGGTGTTAACGATAGTGAGGGATCGTGGTCTGATTGTCCGGCACGTTTCTTGTTTCGGGTTTGCTTGCTTGTTCCGGGGCGATTCTTCGTTTACCACCGACTTATGACACGTTTTGATCATGACTATGATGCGGACGACCCGCATCCATTTTCGAAATATCTTGCAGCCTTGGGGCGCGGGCCGGGACGGTCGCGTTCCCTGACGCGGGACGAGGCGTTCGAGGCCATGTCCATGGTGCTTGATGGGCGCGCGGATGAGCTTCAGGTCGGGGCGTTTCTGTTATTGCTGCGATACCGTCATGAAAACGCGGAGGAAGTTGCCGGGCTGGCAGAAGCGATCCGCCATCATGAAGGGCTGCCGCGTCTTGTTGGTGATGGCAGGCAGGGGGCTGATCTTGATTGGCCCAGTTATGCTGCCGGGCGGACGCGTGGTGCGCCGTGGTTCCTGCTATCAGCATTGTTGCTGGCGCAAAACGGTGTGCGCGTGGCGATGCATGGTTTTAACTCTCATCTGAAAAACGGGACGTTGACCGAACAATGCCTTGCGGCGCTGGATCTGCCTGTTGCCGCAAGCGTAGACGAGGCGCGCGTGCAGCTATCACAACGTAATTTCACCTATATGCCGCTGCGCAATTTTTCACCTGTAACGCAAGACCTGTTGGGATTGCGGCCCCTGCTGGGATTGCGCACAGCGGTAAACACAGTTGTCAGAACACTGAACCCGTTGAATGCCCCGGCAAGCTTTGTTGGTATTTTTCATCCGCCTTATCTTGATGTGCAACTTGGTGCCGCGCAAAATCTGGGCACCGCGCGGGTTGGTGTGATCAAAGGCGGTGGTGGCGAGGCGGAGCGGACGCCGTTCAAGCCGGTGATGTTGTCGCTGAATCAAGACCAGCAAAACTGGCAACCCATGCTTGATAAATCATTGGGCCCCAAGGTTGACCCAGCAACGCTTGATCATCTGCTTGCTGTATGGCGTGGCGGTGTTGAGGATGCGGTCGGGCGCGCCGTTGTCATCGGTACGGCGGCACAGGCGTTGGTTGTTGCCGCCCGCGCCGCCAATCAACAAGAGGCGGAGGCGCAAGCGGCAATATTTTGGGATCGTCGCCTAGAAGCCTGAGAAGCTGGCCCATTCTTCAAGCGGCGCACGGGGGCTATCAAGGCTGTTCACGACAGCCTCGTCATCGCGATAGCCGATGCCCATCGCGCAAAACACGATACGGTCTTCGGGGATTTCAAACATTTCACGAATGGTGCCCTGCCAAATCGCCCATGCTTCCTGCGGGCAGGTATCCAACCCATATTCGCGGGCCAGCAACATGATTGACTGAATGAACATGCCAAGGTCAGACCATTGGCCTTCACACATTTGACGGTCGATAGAAAAGATAAAGGCGTTGGGCGCACCAAAGAACCGGAAATTATTGGCAAACCACATCAGGCGCGCGGCCTTGTCCTCGCGCGGAATCCCAAGGGTTGCATACATGCGCTCCCCAATATCAAAGCGGCGGGACTTGTACGGGTCTTTCAGCTTGCGCGGATAAATATCATATTCAGCCCCTTGCCCCATCGGGGTTTCGGGCAACTGTGCGGCGACCTTATCGACCAGTTTTTGCACGTCATTTGGGCCAAGGACATGAACATGCCAGGGCTGCAAATTCCCGCCAGATGCTGTACGAGAGGCGGTTTCAAGAATGTCGGTCAGAACCTCCTGACTGATCGGGTCAGCCTTAAAGGCGCGAATGGTTTTACGGCTATTAAGCGCGTCAGACACTTTCATACTATGCATTTCCTATTATTGTTGCGATGCAAATTTTATTGTGTTGGTTTTACAGCAATGTCTCAGCCTTGGCGAGATCATCCGGTGTGTTGATGTTGAAGAAGGGGTCTGGCTTGTCATCGCCGAAATCAACACGCACAGCGCCGATTTTGTCGATAAAGCGCATGAAGCTGTAGTGGCCGGCCTCAAGCTGGTCTTCCAGGGCGTCCAGCACCTCAGGACGCCACAGACCCACGGTAGGGTGATCCTTATTATGGCTGCGGGTGATGGCGGCAGCGGCATCGGTTTGGGTCAGGGCCTGCTGCAATATCGAAACCAGATTATCCGGCAAAAACGGCGTGTCGGTTGGTACGGTCAATAATAGGGCTGGGCTGGGCAGGGCGCTTAATCCGGCGAAAAGTCCCTCCAGCGGGCCGCGCCGTTCATCAGTCAGGTCGCTCAACAAAGGTAAGTCAAATTCAGACAGGGCCGGGTCACTGCCGTTGATGGCGAGCAAATCAACCTGCGGTGTTATTTTGTCAATCACATGACGGATCAGGAATTTTCCGTTAAGCTGACGAAAAGGTTTTGAGGGGGCATGCGGATCAGTGTCCTTGTTGGCAAGGCGGCGTCCCTCACCACCTGCAATGACAATTCCGTGAATGGGCTGCATTTGCTTGCCTCTTTACCGTCGTTTGAGTAGGCAGAGTCTATGAACTCGTTCCTTGATGCAAGTCTAGATGCGTTCCTGTTGCTCCTTTCAGGGGATGGGCAGGTATGGGCGATTGTTGGCCGCTCCTTATTGATTTCGCTGATCAGTGTTGTGATCGGTGCGATGATTGGCATCCCGTTTGGTACTTTGTTGGCGTTGAAACAATTTCGCGGGCGCGATGTTTTGTCGACATTGACCAATGGATTTATGGGCCTGCCGCCGGTGGTAATCGGCCTTGGTGTGTTTTTATTGTTGGCGCGCAATGGCCCTTTCGGGGTGTTGGACCTGTTATATACAAAACAAGCGATGATCATCGCGCAGGTGATTTTGGTGACCCCGATCATTGCGGCCTATAGCCGGGATGTGATGATGACCCAATCGGCGCGCTTTGGCATGTTGTTGCGGGCCTATCATGTGCCGCGTCTTGCCGGGGTGCTGACCCTGATGAAAGAGGGGCGGCGCGGGATCATCGGTGGATTGTTGGCAGGCTTCGGTCGTGCCAGTGCCGAGGTCGGCGCGGTCATGATCGTGGGCGGTAATATTGAGGCGCACACACGCGTCATGACAACAGCCATCACCCTTGAAACCGCAAAGGGGAACTTGGCATTGGCGTTGGGGTTGGGGTTTGTGCTGATTGCCATGACGGTGATTGTCAGCGCGTTGTTAAGTGGCCTGACCCGCGAACGGGGGGCAAAATCATGATCCATATTGATGGCGTTACCTTTGCCGGTGTCGGCCCCTATAATTTACAGTTGGACCCTGCTGCGTTGACGGTGGTGATCGGCCCGAACGGTGCGGGCAAAAGTCTTTTGCTGAAATTGCTGCATGGGTTGGTTAAGCCGTTGGCCGGAACGATCAAGCGCGGCGATGGTGACCCAACGCTGGCAGAACAAAGTTTTGTGGCGCACGAATTGGGTTTTTTGGAACGGTCAGTGCGTGATAATCTTGTGTGGTTGATGCGTGTGCATGGGATGAACAAGCCTGAAGCCATCAGTCATGCGGATGGGTTGTTGCGGGTTGCTGGGTTGGACCATTTGTCTGAACGCCCGGCATTGACCCTATCTGCGGGGGAACAGGCGATACTGGGCTTGGCCCGTGGGTTGGTCATGCAGCCGCGCCTTGTTCTGTTGGATGAGCCGACGGCCCATCTGGATCCGCGGGGCACCAAAAGCGTCGAAGACGTCATTTCAGATATGCGCCAACAGGGCCTTGGTATCTTGATGACCACCCATGATTTCGGACAGGCCCGCCGTCTGGCTGAACAATTG
This sequence comes from Hyphomicrobiales bacterium, assembly GCA_006844605.1. Classification (GTDB taxonomy): domain Bacteria; phylum Pseudomonadota; class Alphaproteobacteria; order SPJN01; family SPJN01; genus SPJN01. Next base: position 47,993 of record SPJN01000002.1, read on the forward strand.
ATTGTTATGGTGGACGGCAAGGTGGTAGAGGCAGGCGCAGCAGCTGACGTTTTGAACACGCCCAAATCAGCAGAGGCAGCAGCCTTCCTTGCCGGAGAGCTTGTGTCGTGAGGCGAGGGCGTATCACCCTTGCGGCGCTATTATGCTGTATCAGCCTGTCTGCATGGGCGGCGCCCTTAACGCTGATTATGACAACGTCGATTGAGGCGTCGGGCCTTGGCCCCTATTTGCGGGCAGCCTATTACGAAGATACGGGCGCAGAAGTGCGGGCCATTATTACAGGATCAGGGCAGGCCTATGCGGCCGTGCGACATGGTACGATTGACGTGATCATGACCCATGAACCTGATGGGGCAAAGCAGCTGTATGATAGTGGCTTTATCACACGGCCCCGGCCGTTTATGGCCAACCACTTTATACTGGTTGGGCCTGTCGATGACCCCATAGGGGTTTCAAAAGTGGCCGGGTTGGAAGAGGGGTTTGTTTTGTTGCGGGAACGTCAGGCCCGCTTTGTCTCTCGTGGCGACCTGTCAGGAACCCACAAGCGCGAAGAAAGGCTGTGGGCACTGACCGGAATGGCACCGGACCATAAAGATTATATCAAGGCGGGCATTGGCATGGCCGGTGCCTTGCGCATGGCCGATCAGCTTGAAGCCTATACATTGACCGAACCTGGCAGCTTTTTAACTGCCGCGCGTGGTTTGGATTTGGCGATTATGATAGGCGATGATCAGAATGTTGAAAATCGCTATGAGATCAGCATGACCAAGGATGCGGATGACCGGGGGCAAGCATTTGCCGATTGGCTGTTAAGCCCGTTGGGACAATCACGTATCGCGTCGTTTACGGTTGATAACCAACACCCGTATCGCCCGATCAGGACCCCTTTGCAATGACAAAGCAATAGCTGCCATCGTGATGATCATCACGGCTGATCATGGTGTGGCCATGCTCCTCACAAAAATGCGTGAGGTCGAGCGGTGAGACGGGATCTGTTGTTTGGATCATCAAAACGTCACCGGGACCAAGCGTCCGCATTGCCTTTTGCACCTTTAAGACGGGCAGGGGGCAACGCAGGCCGCGGGCATCAATTGTTAGCTTGATATCTGGTTGTAGGGCAGTCATGCCCCAATGTTTAGCCGACCGCGTGGCGTTTCTCAATCACCGTTATGCGCCCATCGCCCGGTTGTTGATAGGCTTCGGTAAAAGCATTGATGGCGTCGGCAAAATGCTCAACATCATATGCTTTGCGCACGTCAAAGGTCGAAAACCCTGTGCGCAGCATATAATTCAGTTGATCAAACAACACATCACCAACGGCGCGCAATTCGCCCGTCCAGCCAAGCTGTTCGCGCAACAGGCGTGCGTGCGTGAAGCCGCGCCCATCTTTATATTGCGGAAAATCAATGGCGATCAGCGCCAGCTTACCCAAATGATCAACCAACGCGCGTGTGTCGTCGGCAGGTGCCAACAACACACCCAGCGGCGCTGTGCGTGCGTTTAACGAGCCATCTTCGACCGCGTCCAAAAAACGGGCAAGCGGCAGGATTTGCGCCTGATCATTGTTCAGCGCATCGTCGTCTGCAAGCAGGGTGAAGCTGTCTTCGACCAGCTTCTGGCCATCCTTATTCAGAACCATAAAGCGCCTCCTTAAACGGACCAAGGCCAACACGGCCCACATAGGACAGGAATGTTTCTTCCTTGCTGTCGCGGCCGTTTACATAGGTTGTAACAACAGTTTCGACTGCATCGGCAACTTCGTCATAGCCGAATGCACGGCCAACAATCTTGCCAACTGCTGCATTTTCGTCAGCCGACCCACCAAGGGTGATCTGATAATATTCGGTGCCCTTTTTATCGACACCCAGAATGCCGATATGGCCCACATGATGGTGGCCGCAGGCATTGATGCAGCCCGAAATTTTGACCTTCAACTCACCAATGTCATGCTGGCGGTTCAGATCGGCAAAGCGGGCATCAATCATCTGCCCGACAGGGATTGAGCGGGCATTGGCAAGATTACAGTAATCAAGGCCGGGGCACACGATCATGTCAGTGACAAGGCCCAGATTGGCGGTGCCAAGATCAATGTGATCAAGCGCCTGCCACAGGGCATACAGGTCATCAAACTTCACATGGGGCAGCACTAGGTTCTGCTCATGGGTGACACGAATGTCAGAGAAGCTGTAGCGATCAGCAAGATCAGCAACCAAATCCATCTGTTCAGACGTCGCATCGCCGGGAATGCCGCCTGCAGGCTTGAGTGAAATATTGGCGATGGCATAGCCGGGCACTTTATGCGGCGCAATGTTGGTCGCGGCCCATGCTGCAAAGCGTGTGTCTTTTGCCTTGGCGTCTTCGAACGTGCTGCTTGTGGCTGCAAGGCTTTCATAAGCGGGGTCAGAGAAGAAGGCCGCAACACGCGAAAACTCTTCATCGCGCAGGCGGAACTGCTCATAGGCATGTTGTTTGACGGCGGCGAATTCTTCATCCACCAGCCGTGTAAACTCTTCCACGCCGGTTTCGTTGACAGTGATTTTGATCCGCGCCTTGTACAGATTATCGCGGCGACCCAGCATGTTGTAGGTGCGCAATACAGCCTCAAGATAGCAAATCAAGTCCTGACGGGGCACAAAGCTGTTCAGCTTTTTGGCGATAACCGGTGTGCGGCCCTGACCGCCACCAACCCATACGGCATAGCCGATGTCGCCGGCATCATTCTTGACGATCTCAATCCCGATATCGTGAAAGCGCATGGCGGCGCGATCATTCTCAGTCGCGGTGATGGCGATTTTGAACTTGCGGGGCAGGAATGAAAATTCCGGGTGGAATGTTGACCATTGGCGCAAAACTTCGCCCGTGATGCGGGGGTCTTCAACCTCGTCCGGGGTTGCGCCTGCATATTGGTCGGTTGTGATGTTGCGAATGCAGTTGCCGCTGGTCTGGATGGCATGCATCTCAACCTCTGACAAATCTTTCAGCAATTCAGACACGTCATCAAGGCGCGGCCAGTTGAACTGAATGTTCTGCCGGGTTGTGAAATGGCCATAGCCCTTGTCATATTTGCGGGCGCAATCAGCCAGCATACGCATCTGGCCACCGTTCAATGTCCCATAGGGGACGGCAACGCGCAGCATATAGGCGTGAAGCTGTAGATACAGGCCATTCATCAGGCGATGCGGGCGAAATTCTTCTTCCAGCACATTGCCTGCGGTACGGCGTTCGACCTGACCGCGAAACTGGTCTACCCGTTCGCTCACCAGCCCGTTATCGAATTGATCATATTGATACATGGGGATTGTCCTTATGCCGCTTGATCGACGGGGCCGGGGCGTAAGCCTGACTGTTTGCCCAAATCGGTGCGGATGGTCGGGCCCTTGGCGCGAATAACCTCGCGCTGGGAAATGGCCTGAATTGTGCCGTCCTCGTCCCGTTCAACAGGGAACAGGTAGGGGGCAACAACATCATTGCCGTTTTCCTCGACCGGAATGCGTGCTTCAAGAATGGCCACTTCATCTTCTGTGGCGGCCAACAAGGCGTCCTGAATATTCAGTGACCAGTCGCCACGACATGACCAATAAACCACATCACCGCTTAACAGCAGGTTGGCAGTCAGTGCCTGCAATGCCGCATGTTTCGTATTCATATTGGCCATGGTCTTGTCCCTCAAAGAAACTGTGTTCACCATGGAATATAGGCCATTCGGGTTATTATTTCAATTCTTTGTGTGAAATAAAACAAACAACACACATAATATGTTTAATATGAAATTGGCAGAAATCAGCCGATCGGCTTTCAATCGTGTCCATATCGGCGGGGATGGGTGCTGCGCGGATTGCCGCAAGTGGTCGCCAGATTGGCAAAGATGCGGCGATTGGGGCGCGCACAGACCATTGCGCTTTGGGTGATCCCTGTTATTGTGCTGCGCAACAAATAACTGACAATTCTGCAAACAAAGCCCTGTGGCGCAATCTGCCGGGGCTTTTGCATTTATGGGCTGACCCTCAATGAGCCAACCCCTCAAAATTTGCCTGCTGGGCTACAGGTCGCAACCTTTTTCCGGCGGTCAGGGCATCTATATTCGCTATCTTGCGCACGCGTTGCGTGACCTTGGTCATGACGTGACAGTCATTTCGGGCGAACCTTATTCGCATTTGGATGACGATATTACGTTGGTCAAAATGCCGGGGCTGAACCTGTTTGCTGCCGAAAACGCCATGAAGGCCCTGCGGTGGCACCATTTCAAGGATCGCATCGATCTGTTTGAGTGGTGGAGCCACAATAGCGGTGGCTTCCCCGAACCCTATACGTTTGGGGAGCGGTTAGTGCGCTGGTTCAAAAAGAACAAACCTGATTTCGACATCATCCATGACAATCAATGTCTGGCGCCGGGCTTGCTGAAGCTGGAAAAAATGGGCTATCCCGTTGTGACGACCATCCATCATCCAATTACGGTTGATCGTGATATCGCTATCAATGCCGCGCCTGATTGGAAATTGCGCCTGCTGGCCAAGCGGTGGCACTCATTCCTGACCATGCAGATCAAGGTGGCGCGCAAGCTGCAACATATTCTGACTGTATCGGAATGTTCAAAGCGCGACATCGCACGCGATTTCAAGGTTCGCCCTGATCAGATGACTGTCGTGTTGAACGGCATCGACAGCGAAATATTTTCGCCGCGCCCTGCGATTGCGCGTAAATCCAATCGTTTGATGACAATTGCCAGCGCCGATCACCCGCTGAAGGGGTTGAATTACCTAATCGATGCTTTGGCATTGTTGCGGCAGGACCGCCCGGATCTGGAATTGACGGTTATCGGTGCGCCCAAGCCCGGTGGGCCGACAGAAACCCAAATTAAGTCACTGGGGCTTGAGGACGCGATCACGTTCCGCCACGGGTTGGAGCCTGAGGAGATTGTGGAGCTGTGGGCAGAGGCTACCATCGCCGTGTCCCCCAGTGTTTACGAAGGGTTTGGCTTGCCCGCGGGCGAGGCAATGGCCTGCGGTGTACCGTTGGTATCGGCTGCCGGTGGGGCGTTGCCCGAAGTGGTTGGGGATGCAGGCATTGTGGTGCCGGTTCGCGATTCACAGGCATTGGCCCGTGAAATCGGCGGTTTGCTGGATGACCCTGCGCGCCGAGACCACCTTGCCAAAATGGGGCGGGACAGGATATTGAACGCCTTTACATGGAAACGCGCGGCAGAACAAAGCGTCGCGTTATATGAAACTGCAATTAATCAGGCCAGAAACGCGTAGTTATGCTGACAGTAAAGTTTGAAATTATCGGTCTGAAAGACGGTGAACGTATTCTTGACCTTGGCTGTGGCGAGGGGCGTCATACGCATGCCATGTTCGCAGCCGCCAATTGTCATGCCGTTGGTGTGGATCTTGGCTATGCTGACGTTCACAAAACACGTCAGGCCTTTTGGGACGCCTATGGTGTGCCGCCGGTTGAAGACCAGCAATGGTCGGTTTCGGTCGCAGACGCGCTGCGCCTGCCATTCCCGGACGGCAGTTTTGATAAGGTGATATGTTCAGAAGTGTTGGAGCATATTCCCGATTATGAAGCGGCTCTTGATGAGGTGTTCCGCATCTTGAAGCCCGGCGGTGTTTTTGCGGCCTCCGTCCCGCGGGAAGGGCCTGAAAAAATCTGCTGGGCCTTGTCTGAAGATTATCATAACGAGCCGGGCGGCCATGTGCGCATCTTCACGGCAAATGGCTTTAAGGCCGATATCGAAAAGCGTGGTTTCACCGCCTATGCCAAACATTGGGCACATGCGTTGCATTCACCCTATTGGTGGTTGCGTTGCGCCTTTTACGATACGCAGGACACCAACAAGGCAGTGGCACTGTATAAGCGGTTCCTTGAATGGGATTTGCTGGAAGGGCCGTGGTTGACCCGCACCCTTGAAAAGCTGCTGAACCCGTTGATCGGCAAATCGGTCGTCTTCTACTTCCGCAAGGGTGGTGAGACGGGCTGATGAAAAACCTGTACCTCTCAAAAGGTGCCTTCCCGGCCAAAATATTCGAACCGACATTGGATTATATCCGTCAGGTTCAGGCCGCTGATGGTGCGATTGCGTGGGAGGACGGGGCCAAGTTTGATGTGTGGGACCATATTGAATCGGCAATGGGCCTGACCATTGGTGGTGATTATGACAATGCCCGCCGCGCCTATGACTGGCTGCTGCGCAATCAAATGGCAGACGGGACATGGTGGGCCGAATATCGCAACGGCATCATTGTTGACGCGACGCGCAAGGAAACCAATTTCTGCGCCTATGTGGCAACCGGTATCTGGCACTACTACCTTGTGACTGATGACAAGGATGCGGCCTTGTCTTACTGGCCGATGGTTAAAAAGTCCGTCGATTTTGTGATTAGCCTGCAAGAGCCAACTGGCGCCATCCCCTGGGCGGGAGAGCCTGATGGCGGCCCCTGCAATGATGCGCTGATCACTGGTTGTTCATCAATTTACAAAAGCCTTGAATGCGCTTGGCACCTGTCTGTTTTAGCGGGTGAGCCGCAGCAAGACTGGCTTGAAGCGCGCGGCAGGCTTGGCGACGCGCTGCGAAATATGCCTGATCAATTTGACCGGACGTGGGAAAGCAAGGCGCGCTTTTCAATGGATTGGTTCTATCCGGTTCTGACGGGCGTCTATCGCGGGCAGGCTGCGAAAGCACGCCTTGCAGAGCGGTGGGACGAGTTCGTTGTCGATGGCATGGGCTGTCGCTGTGTGAATGACGAGCCGTGGGTGACATTCGCTGAATCGTGTGAGTTGGTCTTGGCACTGCTCGCCAATGGACAAACCGAAAGGGCGGCTGAAGTTTATAGCTGGCTGCACCAATGGCGCGACGATGATGGGGCCTATTGGATGGGCTATCAGTATGTCGAAAACATTGTGTGGCCCGAAGAACGCCCGACATGGACTGCTGCAGCCATTCTGTTGGCTGCTGACGCGCTGACCCATCATACGGGTGCGGCGGAACTGTTTACCAGCATTAGTCTGTCAGAACACGAAGATGCCTTTGACCCTGCCTATAAAGTGGCGAAGTAGCCAGAACCGGCACGATTAAAAAAGGCCGCACAAAAATGGATTGCATCAGGGGTTAAACCCGGCGCAAAACGCCCAAAGTTTTCACCCTTGCAACATCTTCGAACAGGCCGGATGCAATCGCGCTTTTCAGTGCAGGGCATTGCCGGGCACGATTAAAAAAGCCGCACAAAAATGGATTGCATCAGGGGTTAGACCCGGCGCAAGACGCCCAAAGTTTTCACCCTTGCAACATCTTCGAACAGGCTGGATGCAATCGCGCTTTTCAGTGCAGGGCATTGCCGGGCACGACTAAAAAAGCCGCACAAAAATGGATTGCATCAGGGGTTAAACCCGGCGCAAGACGCCCAAAGTTTTCACCCTTGCAACATCTTCGAACAGGCCGGATGCAATCGCGTGTTTATAGATTGTGTAGGGGGCCTGGCCGCCCTCATCAGGGTTTTCAAAAATGTCATGAATACACAAGGTGCCGCCGACGCGCACATGATGCGCCCATGACCGCCAGTCGGTAAGGGCTTGTTCCAGTGAATGACCGCCATCGATGAACAACATGGCCAGCGGCGTTTGCCAAAAACGGGCCATGGTCCCTGAATCAGCGACCAGCGGCACAACGGTGCCTTCCAGCCCGGCGCGGAAAATCGCCCGACGGAAATAGGGCAGGGAGTCCATCCGCTCGATCTCGTTATCAAACAGTTCCGGGTCGTGATACCCCTCGCCGCGCTGATGTTCCTCTGATCCACGGTGGTGGTCCAACGCATAGACCTGCCCGTTTTGTTGTGCAGCGGCCTTGCCCAAATAAACGGTACTTTTTCCGCAATAGGACCCCACTTCCAAAATCGGCCCAAAAGGGGCTGCATCATAGGCAGCATTATAAAGCGCCTCGCCCTCAGCTGGGTCGAGGAAACCTTTAACCTGATCAATGGGATAGTCGAAAGGTGCGGGAGCGGGCATGGGCAAAGACCTATCAAATAAAAAGAAAGCTGGATCGCATGTAGCGGTCCAGCCTTCGAAGGTCAAGCGATGCCTTGTAAGGGGCGCAGGGTTACCGCTCGTCCGGGTTGCGCCAGGTGCTGACTTCAGCATCAAGGTCTGCTTCGAAATCGCTGCGGCCACGCAGGTCAGTGGGGGCGCTGTAATTGTGGTGCTGATGGTTGTGCGCGCCGGCGTTGCCTGAGGCGCGGATGGACCAGCGGATTTCGTCCCGGTTCAATTTGTCGTCTTTGTTGCTGTCCGCGCGGTTAAACCGTGCCCATTGGGCGTCAACAAATTCCAGACGGGACAGGCTGCCGTCACCGTTTTTATCGGCTTTGTGTAATGCGCGCTTCGCCCGATCATACATACGGTCGTCGTCACCGTCGCGCTTGGCCTTGTCGTGGTGGTGGTTGTGCAGGAACTCATCCTTGCTGAGATAGCCATCCCCATTGCTGTCCATCTCTTCAAAATGGTTCAGCAGTTTGGTGTCACGCTTGTCCGCGCTGATGTCCTTATTGTCATGGCGCGGATGCGTGCCATCCAGAAATTCGCCACGGTCAATCATGTCATCACGATTATAGTCCAGGTCGTCAAAGTGATCGCGTAGCCGGTTGCGTCTATCGCGGGCATGCTTCTCGTTCTTTTTGCTGGCCAGCTTTTGCGGGCCTTTCACAAGGTCTTCGACAGAAATGCCCGGCTTGTCATCAGTTCGTGCCAACTTGCGATAAAGCTTGTCGTAATAATCCTTGGCTTCGGCGCGGGTAATCTCGGCATCGCGATTGTCATCCATCGCTTCTAGCTGTGCATTGACGGAGCTGTAGGCGCTCACGCTTGTCTCGTCGCTGCCTTTATGATGGCCCGCAAAGGCAAGTGTTGTGCTGCCCAGCACAAGGGCGATTGCAATGGCGCTGCCGCGCGTTCCAAATCTGCCAATCGAATAATTCATCTTTCAACTCCTTCATGGCGCAATGCTGCGCAGTGGTTGACCGCCATTGTCTGCCGCATTCGGGCAAGAATGGGGCAGGTTCAGGACAAAGATGCGATTACTGCGAAATTGAGCGGTTTATGGCCTGTAATAGTATTCGCGCGGCCCCAAATCGCGAGATAGCTGGGGGGTAACCCTGTCAATCCAACCGCACAGATAGGGGCGTGTTTCCGCCGGGTCGATCAATTCATGAAAGCCAAAAGCCTCAGCACGGGGGAAGGGGGACTGGCGGGCGGCCAACATGGCCTCCAACTCTGCGCGTTTGGCTTCGGGATCGTCGGCCTGCGCAATTAACTTGCCAAAGGCGATGGCGACGCCGCCTTCAACGGGCAGGGCGCCCATCTCGGCGCTGGGCCACGCAAGCGTATAACATTTGCGCCCGAAATGGGCGGCACCTGCAACGCCGAACACCTTGCGCACAATCACGCTGGCCCACGGCACCTTTGCCTGCATAACCGCTGCAATGGCGCTGGCGCCATAGCGGATCGTGCTGGCCTGTTCGGCGTCGGGGCCGATCATGAAGCCCGGCTCATCGACAAAACTGATGATGGGGAGGTGGAAGGTGTCGCACAGATCAACAAAGCGGCGGACTTTCTGGGCCCCGTCTGCGGTCATTGAGCCTGCATAATAATGGCAGTCATTGGCCAAAATGCCGACGGGCTGCCCGTTCAGGCGTGCCAGCCCGGTAATTTGACCGGGGCCGTATTTACGCGTCATCTCAAACCAGCTGTCATAATCGACGATTGCCTTGACCATGGCGCGGGCATCATAGGGTTGGCGACGGTCACGTGGGATCAGTGTTTGCAGCGCCTCATCCATGCGATCGGGCGAATCACCCGATTCGATTCGAGGGGCCAATTCGTGGATATTTGCAGGCAAATAGGACAAAAAACGCCTGACTTGATTGATGGCGTCTTCTTCATCCTTGGCCACATTATCGACTGTGCCTGCCTTCAAATGGACTTTTGCGCCGCCCAATTCTTCTTTTGTCAGCTCCCGACCCAAGGCGCGAGAGACGACCTGCGGCCCGGCCACAAGTACCTGTGCAGTCTTGCGTGTCATCACTGAAAAGTGGCTGGCGGCCAGTCTGGCAGCGGGGAAGCCTGCGACCGGACCCAGCGCGGCGGAGGCAACCGGCACCTGTCCCAAAACCTGTGTGATCGACAAAAAACGCGGATCAGTGAACACCGGATCGCCACCACTGGGGCGTGGGGGCGGGCCCTTGCCGCTGCCCTTTTGATTGGCAGCCGCCCCACCAACTGATCCGCCGCCGCCTTCAAGCAGGCGCACAAGGGGCAACTGGTAGTCAAGCGCAAGTTGTTCAGAATAAACGCTTTTTCGTAACCCTGATGGCGTGGGGGAGCCGCCCTTGATGGTAAAATCCTCACCGCCCAGCACGACAGGGCGGCCATTCATGCGACCAAACCCCAATACATAATTGGGTGGGGTGAAGCCGATTTGGTTGCCGTCTTCGTCAAATTCAGGCGCGCCGGCACCTTCGCCAACTTCGGCAAAACTGTCGGCATCAACGGCAAGGTCGATCCGCTCCCGAACGGTCAACCGCCCCTTGGCGTGATGCTTGTCAATCGCGTCGGGGCCGCCCTGGCCCTTGGCCAATTTGCGGCGGGTTTTGATTTCGGCAATGTCGTCTGACCAGTCTTTTGCGTCGCTCATGATACTTGTCGCTCATCGTGATTTTTCGAATGAAGGCATAATAACCGCTGAAAAAAAACTGTCGCGAAAAAAGAACTAATCGCAGCATTTTGTAGATTTTAACAGGGATTTAGGCTATATATATGGCTCCACACAAGATATGGGGAATAAAAATGAGCAAGGCAGTATTTATTGAAAATGTCGCCAAAAAGGGGAAGGTCTCCAAGGCAGAAGCCAAGCGGATGGTCGATCTCGTATTCGGTGAAATCGAAGCAGGTTTGAAGCGCAGCAAGAAAGAAGGTCGTTACCAAATCGGTACATTCGGCACCTTCACAATTTCGAAGCGCGCTGCCCGTAAGGGTCGCAATCCGCAGACCGGTGAAGAAATCAAGATTAAGGCCAGCAAGGTTCTGCGGTTCAAGCCGTCAGCACAGCTGAAGAAATCTGCAGGCTGCTAATCAGCCTCACATTTCTACCTCACCTTATTAACGCCCTGCGCTACCCAGCGTGGGGCGTTATATTTTGGTCAGGCGGCAAATAACATCATAAGCCAGGTTGCCAGCGCAAGCGCGGGGCCAAAGGGCTGCTCCTGCCGGATTTTTCCTGACCCGAACAGCAATGTCATGATCCCAATCAGCGCTTGCAGAAGGCTGGCGGCCAACAACACAAGCAACATGCCCTGTGCGCCAACCAATAGGCCCAGCGCACCAGCGATTTTCACATCGCCCATGCCCAAACCGGATTGCCGTCGCAGTAATTTGTAAAGCGCACCTGTAAGGCCCATTAGGACAAGCCCAAGCACACCCCCCGCAATCGCATCAGGTAGGGCCGGGCCACCACTATCAAGTGCGCTCATCCCTATGCCAAGCGCAGCCAGCGCCAAGACCAAGGGATTGGGTAGCCGCAGGACGGCAAAGTCAATCAGGCTGGCAATGAATAGCAACATGCTGACAAGTAAAGTCGCAATGCCTGCGCTTGCTGACATTGTGCCGCCGAACGCATAGCCGATTGCTGCGACCGCTGCACCGCCGATGATCAAAAGCGGTAATGGCGGGCTGGCTTCATAGCGATGGGCGATCAATTGCAACGGCAGTGCTGCCAATGCGCCGACCAGCATCGCCAGCGCAATTTCGTAAAGCGGCGGGAACAGCGACATGTCGGGAAGGGCAAGGGGAAGGGACATCGGCGATTGAGAAACCTTTTTGCTGTGTCATCAGGTCGGCTGGTATGACTGTGTAGCCTATGGTTAATCATGTAAGTGATTAAGTGGAAGTAAATCTTTGATCGAAATGGGGACACTTTATGCCATTAACTGATCTGCCATTTGGTCCTGCGCCGTTATATGACGGGGGCCAATACCCAAAGCCGGGCAATAGCGCGGCCTGCTTCATGCCGGTAAAGGCAGGGGCGAAGATGCGGGTGGCGCAGTTTTTGTCCGGGCCTTCGGCCACAAGGATGGAGCGTCCCTTGCTGCTATTGCTAAACGGACGTGGCGAATATATCGAAAAATATTACGAACCTATCGGCCAGATTCTTTCGCGTGGCTATGATGTGTTGACCCTTGATTGGCGGGGTCAGGGCCTGTCCAGCAGGATGCTACCTGATCGACTGCGCGGCCATGTCGATCATTTCGATACCTATTTGGATGACCTTGAACGTGTGTTGACCTCGGTCGCGATGGTGGATCGGCGTGTGACACAGCCCAAAATGGTGATGGGTCATTCTATGGGGGGTGCCTTGTCGTTATTGTACGCCGCACGCAATCCCCAACGGGTAAAGGCGATTGCCCTGTCCGCGCCAATGGTTGGGATGCGGGTGCCAACCCATCCACTGTTTTTCGAAATTGTGTTGCGCTTCAATTTGTTGCTTGGGCGGGCAGGTGCCTATCCGCTGGGTGGTGAATCCGATCCGACCCCCAACAGTTTTGACGATCAGCGTGTAACGCGTGATCCTGATCGCTATGCCAGTGATGCGAGCTTTTACAAGATTGACCCCGATATTTTGGTGAAGGGGGCAACCAATGGCTGGCTTGCCGCTGCCTGTGCCGCTGTGCGCGCCCTTCATTGGCGCAGCACACTTAAAAAGTTGTCCATGCCTGTGTTGATCCAAACGGCAGTAGCAGATCGGCTGGTGCCAACTGAGGCGCATGAAAAATATGCGGCGCTTTTGGCGAATGGCAGCTTATGTGCCATCACAGACGCGCAGCATGAACTGATGCGTGAAATTGACGAGGTTGTTGTTGCCTATTGGCGGAACTTTGATGACTGGCGCGAAACGCTTTAGCCGATTGCAGCAGGGGCAAGCAGTTTCAACGCAGCGGCATGCAGTTCCGGTGTTGCGGCGGCAATGATCTGCCCGCCCTGACTGGCGTCGTCGCCTGACCAATTAGTTATGACGCCGCCCGCGGCGCGGACTACCGGGATCAGCGCCTGAACGTCAAAGGGCTGTAGGCTTGATTCAACAACAAGGTCTACGGTGCCAAGTGCCAGCAGGCCATATTGATAACAATCGCCGCCCCAGCGGACTTGCTGGCAGGCCGCGTCGACTGATTGGAAACTGTCCCATTCGCCCGGACCTGCAAAAATAGCGGGGTGGGTGGCCATGACGGTGGCTTGATCAAGCTGGGTGCAGCCGCTTGTTGTCAGTGGCCGTGTACCGGACCTGTCTGTGAATGACCCGCCAGAGGGGCCGGCGGCCCAGCGTTCACCGATATAGGGTTGGGCGATGATGCCGATTTGCGGCCCTTGGTCGTCACCCAGTGCAATCAATGTGCCCCAGACAGGCATCCCGGCAACAAAGGCGCGCGTGCCATCAATCGGATCCAGCACCCAATTCAGGCCATTCTGGCTGGCGACATCGGCATGTTCCTCGCCAATAATGCCATGATCGGGATAGGTCGCGGTGATCAGCGTGCGCATGGCAGTTTCGGCTGCCTTGTCCGCAGCGGTCACCGGATCAAAATCGCCCGGCGCGGCCTTGTTTTCAATGCTGGGCAGATTGCGGAACAATGGCAAGGCTGCATCAGCGGCAGCATCGGCAAGCCGATCAGCAAACGCCATCAATTCGGATTCAATTTCAGTAATCAAAGTCATGATCTTGGCTTACCCTATCACGGGGCAGAGGTCAGCCAAAAAATTGGCCCCGCCATATTGGGGGATAGGCGGGGCCGAAGACGCGGGTATTGGAGGATTGGGGGATGTCAGCCCGCGTCTCCCATCGTTTTGGCGAGTTCAAGGAACTGTCGCCGCTTCGATTCAGGAATTGTGTAATAGGCACGGACAAGGTCCGCAGTTTCACGCCTGCCCAGAATATCGGACGGCATGTCATTGTCGTTATGGGCACCGTTCATGGCATTACCGTTCACCCGGGTGCCATTCATCGGGGTGCCGTTCACGGGTGTATCACCGTGGGCCATAGCGCCCTGAAAGCTGTCTTCTTCGTCTTCTGTAGTGCCCAATCCATCAAAGAAATAGGCAACAGGCACCTCAAGCACCTGGGAAATATCCCACAGGCGGCTGGCGCTGACGCGGTTTGCACCGCTTTCATATTTTTGAATTTGTTGGAACCGGATCCCGACCGCAGACCCAAGCTCTTGCTGTGTCATGCCCATCAGCCAACGGCGTTGCCGCAGCTTTTGACCGACATGACTGTCTACTGGATGTGCCATAGCGCATCATTTCCTTTCCGACCAATCTGCATGCAAAAAGCTATGCAGACACACCTAATGCAGCTGCGATCAATGTCAGGAAAGTGCTTTTATATCTGTGCCGAAATTCTGTTAATCGGTTACCACGCCAACCAACAGACAAGTATACCGCGCCCAAAACCCACAAGGACGCAACTACACATACGCAATTTCGGCTTTCGCCACTCTACCCGACAGTTAAAGATCAACTGCCACTGTCATCACAAGGCCAACCACGACATGTTTTGACAGGCCAACAAGTTTTACTTCCAACCAGCCCCGGCTTATAAATGCCAAGGTCCGACGCGAAAGCTAACTCGTCAGTAACCAAGAATTATCACAGATTCTTTGATTGTCAAAGGCAAATGCGACATTTCGGCAGGTTTTATCCCAATATGGATCAACCGCCGCTGGATTCTTTTGCCTTGGCTTTTTTGCGTTCATTGGGGTCAAGGTGAACCTTGCGCAACCGCACATGGTTGGGCGTCACCTCAACCAGCTCATCCGCCTCAATATAGGCGATGGCTTCTTCCAGTGTCAGGGTCTTGGGGGTTGTCAGGCGGACCGCATCATCCTTGCCTGAGGCACGAACATTGGACAGCTTCTTACCCTTTAGCGGGTTCACGATCAGATCGTCACCGCGGGCGTTTTCGCCCAGGACCATGCCTTCATAAACCTTTTCGCCGGCGCCGATGAACAGCGTGCCGCGTTCTTCAAGGTTCCACAGGGCGTAGGCAACAGATTTGCCCGTTTCGTTCGAAACAATCACACCATTGCGGCGGCTATCAACCTTGCCGCGCCAGGGGCCATACTCAAGGAACAGGCGGTTCATGATGCCTGTGCCGCGGGTGTCTGTCAGAAACTCGCCATGATAGCCGATCAGGCCACGGGCGGGGGCGTGGAAGACAACGCGGGACTTGCCGCCGCCTGAGGGGCGCATTTCCACAAGGTCACCCTTGCGAGAGGCCATCTTCTCAACGACAACGCCGGTATAGGCTTCGTCCACATCGACAACAACTTCTTCGATAGGTTCCATCACCTTGCCGGTGTCAGGGTCTTCCTTGGTCAGCACACGGGGGCGAGAGATTGAAAGCTCAAACCCTTCGCGGCGCATGGTTTCAATCAAAACGCCAAGCTGCAGTTCACCACGACCGGCAACTTCAAAGCTGTCCTTGTCTTCGGTGTCGCTGATCTTGATGGCGACATTGCCTTCAGCTTCGCGCATCAGGCGGTCACGGATCACACGGGACTGCACCTTGTCACCATCTTGCCCGGAAAGGGGCGAGGTGTTGATGGAGAACGTCATGGCAAGGGTTGGTGGGTCAATCGCGGGCGCGTCCATCGGCTTGTCGATTGACGGGTCACACAATGTATCGGCCACGGTTGCCTCTGTCATACCGGCGATGGCAACAATGTCACCGGCGCTTGCTTCTTCAAGCGAGATACGCTCAAGCCCACGGAAGGCGAGGATTTTTGTCAGGCGGCCTTGTTCGATTAATTTGCCATCACGGGTCAGGGCCTTGATCGGCAGGTTCGGCTTTGCAATGCCTGACTCAATACGGCCTGTCAGAATACGGCCCAGATAGGGGTCGGCCTCAACCGTGGTGGCCAACATGCAGAACGGTTCTTCTTTTTTGTTTTCGCGTACGGGCACAGGTTCGGGCACGTGGCTTCTGATCAGATCAAACAGGGCAACAAGATTTTCGCGCGGACCTTCAAGGCTGTCATCCGCCCAACCGTCGCGACCACAAGCAAACAGCATGGGGAAATCGAGCTGATCTTCATCGGCATCAAGCGCCGCGAACAGGTCGAAAATTTCTTCATGCACTTCGTCAAAGCGGGCGTCGGGACGGTCAGCCTTGTTGATCACAACAATGGGACGCAAGCCAAGGTGCAGCGCCTTGCCCAGAACAAACTTTGTTTGTGGCATGGGCCCTTCGGCGGCATCAACCAGCAGGATCACGCCATCAACCATAGACAGGATACGTTCCACCTCGCCGCCAAAGTCAGCATGGCCCGGTGTGTCCACGACATTGATGCGGGTGCCATCAACCAGCACAGATGTACATTTTGCCAGAATGGTAATGCCGCGTTCTTTTTCAAGATCATTGGCGTCCATTGCGCGTTCATCCACCTGTTGGTGGGCTTGGAACGTGCCGCTTTGGGCAAGCATCTGGTCCACGAGCGTTGTTTTGCCGTGGTCAACATGAGCGATAATCGCGATGTTGCGCAGCGAGGTATGGGCGGCTTGCGTCATTGAGGTGGCCTTGAAAAAGAGAAATGCAAAAGCGCGGCTTGTTAGCGCGGTCGCAGCTATCATGCTAAATGGGGGGCGACAAGCCCGGCGCTAAGTGGCAAATAGTCTCGCATGTCAAACACACAGCCAAATAACACGCCGCAAATTCTGACTCAGCCTGCAAAAGGGGCGTGGGCTTTGTTCTGGATATTGGCTTTAGGCTATGTTTTCAGCCAGTTTATCCGCAATACAATCGGCGTTATCACCCCGGACCTGATGGCAGAGCTGTCATTGGGCGCAGCTGATGTGGGCCTTTTGTCCGGGCTGTTTTTTCTGGCATTTGCGGCGATGCAAATCCCCGCAGGTATCGCTTTGGATACTTTGGGGCCACGCAAGACCATGGCGGGACTGGTGCTGATTGGGGCCGGGGGCATGTTTTTGTTCGCCGGTGCGGACGGCTATAGCGGGCTGGTGGTGGGGCGTATCTTGACCGGAATTGGTACCGCTGCATTGCTGATGGGGCCGATGGTTTTATTCACCCGCTGGTTTCCCGCTGCCCGCTTTGCAGAGATGAGCGGGCTTGTGATTGCCTGTGGCGGGGCAGGCACATTGCTTGCCACTGCACCATTTGAAATGGCGGTGTCGAATTTCGGCTGGCGCGAAAGCCTGTTCGGTGTGGCGATTGCCATGATCGTCATGGCGGTGATCCTGTCCTTGCGTGTGAAGGATATGCCCAAGGGGCGCAGTGTGCCGACGGCAGAACATGCGCATGAAGCTGGCCTTTGGCCCGGTTTGAAGGCCGTGTTCAAGCACAAGCAATTGCCCTATCTGGTTGCCATTCAGTTGATGGGTTATTCATCCGTGGTGACGCTGTTGGGCCTGTGGGGGCTGCCCTATCTGCAGGATGTGCATGGTTTGGCCAAGGATGAGGCGGCCAATATTCTGTTCGTCATGGCCTTGATTGTGATGGTCGGGCAGGTCGGTTGGGGGCGGTTGGACCGCCTTGTCGGCAGTCGCCGCCGTCCGGTTCTGTGGGGTGCTTCCTTGTGCTTTGTGCAGTTCCTGACCCTTGCCCTTTATCGTGACCCGCCGCTTTATGTGGTTATCGGTCTGTTTTGGGGGCTTGGGTTGTCATCCGGCTTCTTTTCCGTTGCGCTGGCCCATGGTCGTGCCCTGTTTCCTGATCATTTGGTTGGACGCGGGATCACAACGCTGAACGTGGCCAATATGGGTGGTGTTTTCATTCTGCAAAGCGTCACCGGGTGGATTATCGACCTGAATGGGGGCCGCTTGGACGGGCCGATTGAAGAATCAGCCTTCAGGATTGTCTTTATGGTCATTGCATTCGGGGTTTTGGCTGCCTTGGTCATCTATTCCTGGTCAGAAGACAGACCGCCGCAATAATTCATTAAATCAATGGTTTAAGGGGGCGTGCCAGCGGCTGCGACCGTTTGGCGGGTGTATTGGCACTAAATTTGCCAATTTACCTCTTGCAATTATGGCCCAAACTGACAATAAGTCATTTAGCGTCTTTTTTGATTAGTCAATCAAGATGCTGGTGCCCTTCTTGGGCGTTTCCTCCCTGACTTATTGCCCGGGTCATTTTTGATCCGGGCATTTTTTTAGCCAGAGCGATGAGGCGGCCAAATATAGGGATGCCGATGGGTATTAAAGCGCGCGCTGGTAATAGGCGACGTTCAGCCATTCGCCGAATTTGTACCCGGCATTGGCAATCAGGCCCACACGGCTGAACCCTAAACTTTCATGCAACGCGACGGACGCCCGCCCCACATCGGGGTTGTGATCAGCGGTTGCGATGCCGGCGATCAACTGCTTGATCGGGGTTTGGTCAAGCTTTAGCTGCGCAATCAATTCAACCATCAACGCCTTGCCCACGCCTTTGCCCCGTGCGGTTGGCCCCAAATAGATTGAGGTTTCTACCGTGTGCCGATAGGCGGGCCGGTCCCTATACTGCGCCGCATAACAATAACCGCACAGTGTGTCGTCTTGGTCTATGGCAACAAGATAGGGGTGTGTGGCGGCCTTGATCTTATCTGCGAAATAGCCGGCAGGGGGTGCCGTTTCATCAAAGGTGGCAAGATCACTATCGACATAGTAGCCGTAGATGGCGGCGATGGCTGCGGCATCGTCGGGTATCGCCGAACGTATTGTGACCACTAAAGCCCCATTAATTCTTCAGGAGACAATTCACCAAGGCGATCAACAATCATTGTCAGGACCTGCCCTAAAGTGTCGAGCAGGGGAAACGGTTCAAGCGTTCGTTCATTCATGTACAAGGCGCGATTGATTTCGATTTGCACCGCATGTTGTCCCCTATTGGGGCGACCATAATGTTCAGTGATATAGCCCCCGGCATAAGGAGCATTGCGGCCCACATCAAATCCGGCATCGGCAAAGCATTTTTCAACTTCCCGAATGATAGGGCGGCGGCAGGCGCGCCCAAAGCGGTCACCCAACACAATATCAGCGGCGTGGCCTTCCAATGCCTTTTGACGGGCAATAGCGCTTGAAGGCATGGAATGACAGTCGATCAGGATGGCATAGCCGAACTGCCTGCGGGTTGCTGCCAGCAATTCTTCCAATGTGCTGTGATAGGCACGATAGAACGTATCAATGCGCCATTCAGCTTCGTTGTAATGCAACCGATCCCGATAGATCGGCTGGCCGTCAGCAACGATGCGGGCGATTGTGCCCAAGCCACCGCGCGCGCGGGCCGACCCGACCTTGATATGCGATGGTGCGCGGCCCCGAAACATTGTGGGGTCCAGCTCATATGCCTCGCGGTTCGGGTCTACAAAGGCGCGTGGGAAGCGGGCGGACAGAATTGGCACGTCTGCTGATGCGGCGGCACCGGCGATCTGATGGACGTGGCAGTCTTCTGATTTGCGCAGCGTCCGTTCGTCCAACACAGCATTTTCGATAAAGCTGGGCGGATAAATATCACCTGAATGGGGAGAGCTGATCACAATGGGCAGCTTTTGACGTTCCGGCAAAATCAGCTCAACCGGATCGGCGGCCAATTCTGCCAATACCGCATCATAAGTGGCAAGGTCACCGTCAAACGGCGCTTCGCCCACATCGCTGTAGGTCCAAATATTCAGATCACGATCCATTTGCCGTACCCAGCCCTAATCGCTTGTTGTTCCCCGTAAGCGCAAAGACTAGACCATCAGTTCCCACTTGGCGAGCCCCCGCTTACACCGATCCGGGGACTTCACCGCGCAAGATTGGTGTCAAATTTGGTCAAAACCCTTACGATCCAGCCATTCAGTGCATTTTTGTGCGGCTTCTGCGACCAAATCGGGCTGCAGGGCATAGTAATGGGTTGCGCCCTTCACCTCATAAAACTCTTTATCGTCATGGGGCACAGCATCATAAAGCCGTTTCGCATGGGACGGGCTACAGGCGCTGTCGGCTGAGTTTTGGATCACCAGCATTGGGACGCTGATGCGGGCGGCGTTGCCCGTGCCTGTTGCGTTGGTTTCATCATAGGACCATTGCGACAGCCATGACCGCAGCGTGCAAAAGCGTGCCAGACCAACAGGACCATTATTCACTGTTTTGGGGTCACCCAAATAGCAAATGCCCGGTTCGCGGTCATTGGCGTCAATAGTCGGGTCAAGCCACAGAGGGGCCGCCATCGTGCCATGCACGACAAAGCCATATTCTTCATTATCCAGGCCCTTGGCACGCAAATCGGCCAGCTTGTCTTTTACCCAAGCGGTAATCCGCCGATTACGTGCGACCTGTGCCTCAAAATAGCGTTTCTGAAATTCCTCTGTGTAGGGGGGCTGGTTGGGATTGTCGGGATTATAAAGATCAAGCTCGGGATCCCGCTCGTCCGGCTTGCTTTCATCCAGAATCGACGCATCCATCCATTCTGTCAGGGTCACCGCACGGCTGACATGGGCAGCGATAAGCATGATGCCGTCTGCAGCTTCCAGCCCGGCCGTGGTCAGGTCAGGACCGTCGCCTGCCGGGGTTGCCGTCACGGTCGGGTTCTCGGCCTGATCCTGCAAGTAAAGCGAGAGGGACCCGCCTCCTGACCAACCGCCAAGAATGACCGTCTCATAGCCATGTTTGCGCTTAAGGTCCTTGATGCCTGCATTCAGGTCAAAGACACATTTTTCCATGGTCAGCGCGGTGTCGTTACCGCGATAGCGTGTGTTGATATAGGCAACATGATGGCCCTGTTCCGCCAGCGCGCCTGTGATTGGCAGGAAGGCACCGCCACCGATGGGGTGCGAAAATACGATCAGTGTTTTGGAATCGCGATCAACGGGACGGACCAACTGTCCCTCGATGACGACAAAGCCTGCCTCGCCCCCATAGGTGTCCTTAAAGCCCGCCTGTTCAGTAAAGACAGAGACATAGGGAAGGCGTGTATATTCATACTTCTTCTGATCGCTAGACATGGTTGCCCCTTGGGTTCGCTAGTTGGTGAGTGTCAATTTTCAATGACACGACACTAGGCGATAAGGGCGCGATCAAACAAGTGGGCAAGTGAAATGGAATTGTCTTGCAGGGCCGCCATAACAGCGCCGCGTAACCAACCATCAATACCACGATCTGAGTAACGAATTTCCAGTCGTTCTGCCTGCCCTTCTGACAGGCGGTCCTGAATAAGGGCGATGATGGCATTTTGATAAACGTCATCCAATGTGCCCAGCGCACCGGTCAGTACGATATGATCGGGATCAAGCAAATTAACCAGCCACGAAAGGCCAAGCGCAAGGTAAACGCCCGATTCCACCAACACATCAACGGCGTCCTGATCCTGGTCGCTGACCGCATCAAGAACAAGTCTAACTGACTGGCTGGTTTTGATCTGATCGGGGCGTTTTTCGATGTAGCGGTCATACATCCCTTGGGTAGATGCGTAATAGTCAATGGTGCGGCGCGGTGGTTCGGGGTCGCCCCACTTATGATCAAGGTTGATCACGGGGATCTGGCAGGCACCTAAATGCCCGGCAAGCCCATTGGCGCCATTGGTGATGCGGCCATTTTGAATGATGGCAGCGGACACTGTGGCGCCGACATCGACCACAATCACATTGCGCAGGCTAAACGCCTTGCCTTCGGTTGCTTCTGCAACAGCGACCGCGCGACCGGCGTCGATAACATGGATGGGAATATCGCCCAGCAATCCAGCGAAATCGTCAGCTAACAAATCGCGTAACGGCACGTCGCGCCAATTAAGGCGGGGGGCATAGGCGACGATGCCGCTGGCCCCATCGACCGACCCACCGATTGTAACGCCGACGGCACTGATCTGGTCGGCGTCTATGTTGGCATCAGACATCAACAATACAATCAGGCGGCGTAACGTGGCGATGACAGCGGCGGGGCTGGCGTCTTCGAAGTTAGGGATCGTGCGGCTGGCGATGTCCTTGCCCAAGGCATCGGCGATCAAGATCTGGGTGTTCACGCGATTTAGGCTGATTGCCACGACATAGCGTGAGTTGGCCAAAAATTCGACCACAACAGGCGGGCGGCCCCGGCCACCATCAGCGCGGGGGTCGCGATGTTCGATCACAACACCTTCATCTGCCAGACCCTGCGTTATTGAAGATATGGCGGGCAATGTCAGCGACGTGGCTTCAGCCAACTCGGCGCGGGTTGCCTTGCCTTTAGTGCGCAGTACATCCAGCACCAGTCGTTCGTTCTGCGAACGGATATTCGCCGGACGCGATGCGCGCCCGCGTAAGGAGGACGAGTTTGCTGAGTCTTGTTCAGTCATTTGTTTGCCGCATACTCATTTAGCTACCCCCCGAAAACCGTTTAGGCGCTACTTGTGGCAAAAGCAAGGCTTTACCCCGCATCACAAGGCCCCTAAAACAAGGCAATCTATGATTTACAGCTTTTGAGGATACCCATGCTGCTTAACCCGATTAATGACGCCGCCCTTGACCAAATTTTCCGTAATGCGCGGACACAGAACGGTTTTTTGGACGAACCCGTCAGTGACGACACGTTGAAGGCCCTGTATGACCTGTTCATTTTCGGGCCGACAAGTGCGAATTGCGAACCGGCGCGCATCATTTTTGTCCGCACTGATGAGGCGAAAGAGCGGCTTTACCCCCATCTGATGGAATCAAATCAGCAAAAGGTAAAAGAAGCACCGGTCACGGCTATCATTGGGTTTGACACCCTGTTTTACAATCACCTGCCTGATCTGTTCCATGACGAGACCGCAAAAAGCTGGTTCGAGGGCGAAGAAAAAACAGGCAATGTGACTGCATTCCGTAACTCGACCCTGCAAGGGGCCTATTTCATGATTGCGGCCCGTGCCTTGGGACTTGATTGTGGACCCATGTCAGGTTTTGACAATGATGGTGTTGATCAGGAATTTTGGCCCGACGGCCAGATCAAATCCAACTTCCTGTGCACCATTGGTCACGGCGACCCCAGCAAGGTGTTCGAGCGTCATGCCCGCCTGCCTTATGAAACAGTTTGTGAGCTTATCTAGATCATAATTTTTGGTGACGCTTTTGGGGGACGCTAAATGAGCGCCAAGCCAATGACGAAACGTCCGGGCCTGTTCGGCATGGTCAAATCAATGACCGCCGAAGAGCGCCGTGTTGTGTTGCTGGTCAGCATTGCCTTTATTCTGATTCAATATGATCACGCGCTTTATGGCATTGCGTTGGCGCAGATTCAGCAAGACCTTGGCTGGTCCGATGATAATGTCGGCGCAGGATTAAGTATCATTCGGCTGGGTGCCATTCCGGCGATTATATTGGCCGCAATGGCCGATAAGGTCGGGCGCCGCAAATTGTTGATCGCCACCATGATCTTAAGCGCCGTTGCGACGCTGGGCACATCATTGGTGCAAACCCCTGAACAGTTTGTCATGGCGCAGTTTTGGACGAAAAGCTTTGCTTTCGCTGAAGAAGCCCTGTCCATTGTTGTTGTCGCTGAATCAGTACGTCCGCATATGCGTGGCTGGGCAGTAGGATTTTTGGCATCAATGGGGGGGCTTGGCTCTGGCCTTGCGTCCATCGCCTTTGGCTTTGTGGATGTGTTGCCATTTGGCTGGCGCGCGCTTTATGTGTTGGGCATCGGGCCGCTATTATTGGTGGCGTGGTTGCGCCGGTCGCTACCTGAAACCCAGAAATTTGCCGCCGATCACCCTGATGCGGAAAAGCCAAAGGGCGGGCTGTTTGTTCACCTGCAACCGGTTGTTCGATTGGTGCGCGACTATCCGGGCCGCGCAATGGCCTTGGCCGCATGTGTCGCGCCCTTTGGGTTGGCGGTGACGCCAGCGGTCCTGTTCATGTCAAAATATTTGCAGGAAGGGCACGGGTTTTCGCCCGATCAGGTGGGGACGACCTATTTACTGGGCGGCGTGTTCGCCATATTCGGCAATCTGTTGGCGGGGTGGCTGTCTGACCGGGTTGGGCGCAAGCCAACGATCACATTTTCGCTATTCGTGACAACAGGCGGGTTCTTCCTGCTTTATGGTCTGTCTGATATTCCTGTACTGGCTGTGTCAGTCATCTGGGTGTTTGCGATCTTTGGCTATTTTTCGGGCGAGATTATGTACAACGCCCTTGGGTCCGAACTGTTTCCCACATCCTATCGGTCAACTGCATCAACATTCCGTTTGATTGTCTATACGGTATCTGGGTCAATCGGGTTGCTGCTGCAAAGCGTGCTTTATACACAGTTCGGTCTGGAGACGCAGGAAACCCTTATGATTCTGCTGATGGGCACGCCGATATCCATCTTTGTGACATGGCTGTTATTGCCCGAAACCGCCAACCGGGATTTGGATGAAATCGCGCCAGAGGTGGTAAAAGGATTGTAGGAACCGCCTTTTCGGGGGCTGATCCTGCTGTCTAACTGACAAACTTGTTGACAATATGTCAGTGGGCCATAGAGTCCTGCCGAGCTTGAACCTAAAACCAAAAAGGGAGCCGGTGGGGATGATAGATTTCAGCCTGACTGAAGAGCAGGAGATGATCCGCGATGCTGCGCGCAATTTTGCGCAGAATGAGCTTGTGGATCGTGCCCGCGATGCAGATGAAGAGTTTAATTTACCTGAAGATGTAACCGAAGGTGCCTGGGCGATGGGTTTCGTCGCCGGTGCCATTCCAGAGGCCAATGGCGGTGTCGGCATGGATCGTTCACCGACAACCAATGTATTGGTTTTGGAAGAATTAGGCGCTGGGTGCCCGTCGCTTGCCTCTGGCGCGATGAGCCCCAGCCTGTTCGTCAATCCGCTGATTGATTTCGGTACAGATGAGCAGAAGGCAGAATATCTGCCCGCCTTTACCGGTGAAAGCTTCACCGCTGGCACGCTTGCCATGCAGGAACCTGATTTCAGCTTTGACCCGGCGAACATCAAAACATCAGCCACATTGTCAAACGGTGAATATACGCTGAACGGTGTGAAGCGTTTGGTGCCCCTGGCAGAATCCAGTGACCATATTCTGGTGCTGGCCAAAACGGGTGAAGGTATCGGCCTTGATACGCTTGATGCCTTTATCGTGCCGCGTGATGCGTCTGGGCTGTCGATCAGCAATGAACGTGAACGCACGATCGGTTTCCAAGCCGTACCCCATTACACGGTTACGCTCGACAACGTAAAAGTTGGTGCCAGCCAGCGCCTTGGTGGTGAACAGGGCATTGATGGTGCGCGCCTCGTCAACTCAATCCGTATTGGCGCAGCCGCGCTTGCGGTTGGTTGTGCCCGTGCGGCAACTGAATTTGCCATAGATTATGCGAAAGAACGTCATGCCTTTGGCAAGCCGATTGCGCAAAAGCAGGCCATTGCCTTTATGATTGCCGATATGCACACCGAAGTAGACGCCATGCGTTGGATGGTGTGGAAAGCTGCTGCCTTGTTGGAGCAAAACCACCCCGACGCGACCAAGGCGACAACGCTGGCGCAAAACTATGTGCAGCGTAAGGCTATGAAAGTGGCTGACGATGGCATTCAGGTCTTTGGCGGTCACGGCTTTATCCGTGAATTGCCGGTCGAAATGTGGTTCCGCCACATGCGTACACTAACTATCATTGAAGGCCCGGTTGCGGCTTAATCGAAGGGAGGACACGACAATGGATTTTACATATTCCCCCGGCGAACAAGCCATGATCGAGGAATACAAACGGCAGGGCAAGATCCTGCGCCAGCACGCCCGCTATTGGGAAGAGCATGAGTCAGAAGTTCCGCCGGAGGAATTTCCTGAATCAGCAGACAATCCGACGCCATTGCTGAAACTTGCCATCGACAAAGAAGGCGACAGCTCAGGCATCGTGATGGGCATGATGGTCACCATCTATAATAGTTGGGGTGACACGCTTTCCATGAAAATGGGGCCCGGTGCGCTTGGCAATGCGGCGCTTGCTGCTGCCGGCACGCCAGAGCAGAAAGAGCGTTGGGGCAATACCCGCCTTGCCATGTCAATTACAGAACCCGGCTGCGGTTCTGATTCAAAGGCTGTGCAGACAACCGCTGTTCTTGATGGCGATGAATGGGTTTTGAACGGCGACAAGATTTTTGTCACCACAGGTGTGCGCGCCGATGGCGTTGTTGTGTGGGCAACCATCGACAAGTCAGCAGGCCGTGCCGGGATCAAAAGCTTTATCGTTATGAAAGGCACTCCGGGTTTTGAACTTGTCCGCAAGGAGAAGAAGCTTGGCATCCGCGCCGACGATACAGCGGCGCTGCGTTTCGATGATTGCCGCATTCCGCGCGATCATCTGCTTGGTGGTGATGAAACTGTGCCCAAGGCAGGCTCAGGCGGGTTTAAGGGTGTGATGAAGACCTTTAACATGACCCGTCCTGCGGTTGGCGCAGGCGGTATCGGCAAGGCCTTGGCCTCGCATGATCATGTCACCGAACAACTGGCAGAGCAGGGCTTTGAAGTTGATTGGGAAAAGGGTCGTCAGAACCGCTCAACGATTGAGCAGACCATGCTGGAAACCGAAGCAGACCTTGAAGCGGCAACGCTGACCGTCTATCGGGCGGCGTGGTTAAGCGGCCAGAAAAAGCCCAACAATCTTGAAGCATCTGTTGCGAAGTCGAAGGGCGGCGAAGTTGCCCGCACAGGCCCGCAGCGCATGATTGAGGTGCTGGGTGCTGTGGGGATCACCCATGACCATCTGGTCGAAAAATGGCTGCGTGATGGCCGTATTTCAGACATTTATGAAGGCACCGGTCAGATTCAGCGTTTGATTATCGCGCGTGAAATCTTTGGCTATACGT
This sequence comes from Hyphomicrobiales bacterium, assembly GCA_006844605.1. Taxonomy (GTDB): domain Bacteria; phylum Pseudomonadota; class Alphaproteobacteria; order SPJN01; family SPJN01; genus SPJN01. The sequence goes on from SPJN01000002.1 coordinate 74,811, forward strand.
CAGCTGAACTCGACTAGGCATTGCCAATGATGACTAAGGAAAAGGGGGCTTTGCGGCCCCCTTTTTTGATAGGTGATTTTGTTTGATTGGCGATTAGGCCAAGGCCCGCCACAATAACCCGGCACCGATGATCAGCAACAACCCGAACGTGATGGGCTTGTAATTGCCTTCGCCATATTTGTTAAAGGTGCGTGTGCCGATAATATTACCGATGATCAACACAGGCAAAAAGACCGCGGCACGCGTTACTGTCGATGTAATATCGGCCCCGGCAATGAATTGCCCAGCAACGGCCAGAAAGTCGATAAAGAAGAAATAGACCAGCAAAGTCGCGCGCTGCACATCCGGTGTCAGGTTGGTGCCTAATAGATAGGACAGGACAGGTGGGCCGGGAATGCCGGACAGCCCGGCCATAAAGCCGCCGCCAGCCCCCGCAACAACTGAACCTGCGCCGCCGGGTTGTTGATCGGTGTTGGCGCGTTTTGCAGACCAACCGAAAAGGATGATCGATAGGGCCAGAACGGCCACCAATAACAGGCGCATTTGATCATCTGTGATGGACCCCAGCACGTAAACACCCGGCGCTACCAATAGGACTGACCCGATAACCATGCCCTTCAGGGCCGGACGATTGGCGACCGGCCATGCAGCGGGGGTTAGTTGCAACCCGGTGACAATTTCAAGGGTCAAAATAATCGGCACAACTTCCTGCGGGGGCATGACAAGACCCAAAACAGGCACCGCAATCATGGCAAAGCCGAATCCGGTGAAGCTGCGCATAAAGGCAGCCCCCATAATGGCGGTCATATTGGCCAGCCAATGCCATAGCGCCAAACCGCCGATCTCTTGGGTTAAAAATTCCATAATATCAATCACTTCCCCCGAATAGGCCGACAGGGTCCAATTGCGCCTTTGGATCACTGGAAACCCGCCCCGCTTCATGGCATAAGAGCGCCACCTATATTGTGATTGCAACCAAAAATGCGCACAAAAGCGCATGAAACCGAGGAAATACCCTATGGCACAAGACGCTGAGGGCTTGGCACTGGCAGCGGAATTCCCTGCCGTGACCGAAGCAGACTGGCTCGCCAAGGTCGATGCGACCCTGAAAGGCGCACCGATCGAAAAGCTGGTCAGCAAAACCTATGATGGCATCCCGCTGAAACCGCTTTATACGCAGGCGGACTGGGACCAGCAGGCAGACCAAAATGGTGTGCCCGGCGCGGCCCCTTTCACCCGTGGTGGTGCATGGCGCGACCCGCTGGGCCCGCCATGGCATATTCGTGCGCGTATCTCCAAGGTTGACCCCAAGGGTGCCAACAAGGATGCGTTGACCGATCTGGTGAATGGCGCAACGGCGCTAGAATTGCTGGTTGATGCAGATGCGGGCGGTAATGAGGCGCGCGGTATTGCCGTGCAGGACGTTGCAGACCTTGAAGCTGTGTTGAATGACGTCATGCTTGATTTGGCCCCGGTGTCATTCAAGGCCGGGCCACACGCCGTTGCTGTGGCAACCGCCTTGCTTGCGGTTTGGGAAGGCCGTGATGTGCCTGCTGATCAGGCAGTTGCAAGTTTCAATATTGACCCGATCGGGACTTTGGCCAGCGATGGCGCATTGCCCGGCAGCCTGCGCAACGTGTTTGAGCAGTTGGCCGTGATGATCGGCTATCTTGATGGCAAGTGGGACAATGCCCGGTTGATCGGTGTTGATGCAGCCCTTCATCACAGTGCCGGCGCATCTGAGGCGCAGGAGCTGGCAGCCGCATTGGCAACAGCCGTGGCCTATTTGCGTGCGTTGGATGACTTGGGTGTTGATGTCGCCAAGGCAGCAAAACATCTGACATTCACTTTCGCGCTGGATGCAGATGTCTTTTTGGGCATCACCAAATTACGTGCAGCCCGCCGCCTGTGGGCGCGTGTGCTGGAAGCTGCGGACATTGCGCCCCTGCCTATGGTGATAGAGGCTGAGACAGCCTCGCGCATGATGACAGCCTATGATCCGTGGGTGAATATGCTGCGCACAACCGCCGCCGGGTTTGCCGGGGCAATCGGTGGTGCCGATTCCATTGCCATTCGCGGCTATGACGAGGCGCAAGGGGCTGACGGTGAAATCGGTCGCCGCAATGCGCGCAATATTCAAATTGTCTTGGCAGAAGAAAGCCATTTGGGCCGGGTGCATGACCCCGCAGGCGGTGCCGGATTGTTTGAAAGCCTGACAGATGATTTGTGTGAAAGCGCATGGACGCTTTTCCAATCCATTGAAGCCCGTGGCGGGATTGTTGAATTGATCAAGTCTGGCGACTGGGCGGCTGAATTGACCCGCACGGCAGAGGCGCGCGCGGTGAATGTTGCGCGCCGTAAGGAACAGCTGACAGGGTTGAGCGAGTTTCCAAATATTTTTGATGAGGTGGCCGCTGTTGATGAAGTGGTGCGCCCGGCACAAAAATCAGGTGCGGTGTCTTTCGACACGCCGCCCGAAGGTGTCGCCGCAGCGATTGAAAAGTTGCAGCAAGGTGCCTTGCTGAAGGATTTGACCGCCGCGCTCAACACTGATGCAGCAGAAACCGCACCTGTGTTGGTGCCCCGTCCCGTGGGGGCGGCCTTTGAAAGTCTGCGCAAACGGTCTGATGCCATCAAGGCAGATACGGGCACACGCCCGCAGGTCTTCCTTGCCAATCTTGGCCCGGTATCCAAACATACCGCCCGGGCGTCATTCGCCAAAAATTTCTTTGAAGCTGGCGGTGTCGAAGCCATCAGCACAGATGGCTTTGATGACATGGCCGCATTGGGCAATGCGTTCAAATCGTCAGGTGCGTCACTGGCTGTAATTTGTGGCGCTGATGATCAGTATGCTTCTATGGGGGCAGATGCCGCCACCGCGCTAAAGGTTGCGGGTGCTGTACAAATTTACCTTGCCGGGAAGGGCGGGGACAATGAAGCTGCACTGACCGGTGCCGGTGTGACCGACTATATTTTCATGGGTGCCAATTTGCTGGATATTCTATCCGCCGCCTATGACCGCCTGATGGAGGCGAAGTGATGAGCAAGCTACCTGATTTTTCAACGATTGCGTATAAGTCCGCAGATGCAGCAACCACTGACTGGTCCGCCAGTTACGAAGGGGCAACCGGCCTGAAGGGCGATGACCAAAAGGTGATGACACCTGAAGGTGTCGCGGTGCAGCCGCTATACACCAACAAGGATGTTGAGGGGCTGGACTTTTTGGGCACATTCCCCGGTATCCCGCCTTATCTGCGTGGGCCGTATCCCACCATGTATGTAAACAAGCCGTGGACCGTCCGCCAATATGCGGGCTTTTCAACCGCAACGGAATCGAACGCCTTTTACCGTCGTAATCTGGCGGCGGGGCAAAAGGGTCTGTCCGTTGCATTCGACCTTGCCACCCATCGCGGCTATGATTCTGATCATCCCCGTGTGGCGGGTGATGTCGGCATGGCCGGTGTGGCCATCGATTCAATTTTGGATATGGAAGTTTTGTTTGGCGGCATTCCGCTTGATGAGATGTCCGTATCCATGACCATGAACGGCGCTGTGTTGCCGATTATGGCACTGTATATTGTTGCTGCTGAAGAGCAGGGGGTTAGCCCCGAAAAACTGACCGGGACAATTCAGAATGATATTCTGAAGGAGTTTATGGTCCGCAACACCTATATCTATCCGCCGACCCCGTCGATGCGGATTATCTCTGACATCTTTGCCTATACGTCAGAGAAAATGCCCAAGTTCAACTCAATCTCTATCTCCGGCTACCACATGCAGGAAGCGGGAGCGACAGCCGATTTGGAATTGGCCTATACGTTGGCAGATGGTGTTGAATATGTGCGCGCCGGGCTTGAAACCGGACTTGATATTGACAAGTTTGCCCCCCGCCTCAGCTTCTTCTGGGCCATCGGCATGAACTTCTTTATGGAAGTTGCCAAAATGCGCGCAGCGCGTTTGTTGTGGGCCAAGCTGATCAAACAGTTCGACCCCAAGAACGACAAGTCACTGTCTTTGCGTACGCATAGCCAGACCAGTGGTTGGTCGCTGACGGCGCAGGATGTCTACAACAATGTGACCCGTACGGCGGTTGAGGCAATGGCCGCAACCCAGGGTCATACGCAAAGCCTGCACACCAATGCCCTTGACGAGGCGTTGGCGCTGCCGACAGATTTCTCTGCCCGTATTGCACGGAACACGCAATTGTTCCTGCAACAGGAAAGCGGCACCACGCGCGTGATCGATCCGTGGGGCGGCTCTTACTATGTTGAAAAGCTGACCCATGAAATTGCCAATAAGGCCTGGGCGCATATTCAGGAAGTTGAAGAATTGGGCGGCATGGCAAAAGCGATTGAGGCCGGCATCCCCAAAATGCGGATCGAAGAAGCCGCGGCCCGCACGCAGGCGCGTATCGATTCAGGGACGCAGACTGTTGTGGGTGTGAACAAATATCAGCCTGATAACCCGGATGATATTGATGTCTTGAAGGTTGAAAACGCGACAGTCCGCGCCGAACAGATTGCCAAGCTGAAAAAATTGCGCGCTGAACGTGACGAGGCTGCCTGCCAAGCCACGCTTGAAGCGCTGACCAAGTCCGCTGAAACAGGCGAAGGCAATTTGCTTGATCTTGCAGTGAATGCAGCGCGGGCACGTGCTACCGTGGGAGAGATTTCCGACGCGTTGGTAAAGGTCTATGGTCGTCATGTGGCCACAGTGAAATCCATTTCCGGCGTTTATAAAAGCGAGGTCGGCAAAATGTCTGATGCAGTCAATAAGGTGCAAGGCCGTGTGAACCAGTTTGCTGAGGATGAGGGGCGTCGCCCCCGTATCCTGATCGCCAAGATGGGGCAGGACGGTCATGACCGCGGCCAAAAAGTGGTCGCGACTGCCTTTGCCGATATGGGCTTTGACGTTGATATCGGGCCGTTGTTCCAAACACCGGAAGAAGCGGCCAAACAGGCTGTGGAAAATGATGCGCATATTGTGGCGGCCAGCTCGCTTGCTGCCGGTCATCTGACTTTGGTGCCCGAACTGAAGGAAGAGTTGAAGAAACTTGGCCGTGAAGACATCTTGATCGTTGTTGGCGGGGTGATCCCGCCGCAGGATTTCGATGCGCTTTATGACGCCGGTGCCGCCGCCATCTTCCCGCCGGGCACGGTGATTGCTGAATCGGCCAATCTGCTGCTTGATAAGCTGGCAGATGTCAGTTAATGGCACGCGGCTTCCCACCTGCTGAAGACCTTGCCGCCGGGCTGTTGTCCGGCGACAGGACGGCCCTGTCGCGCGCCATTACGTTGATTGAATCAACGGCGCGCAAGCATCGGCCATTGGCCCATGATCTGTTGCAAACGATATTGCCTCATACGGGCAAGGCACATCGCGTGGGGATCACGGGCGTGCCGGGCGTAGGCAAATCCACCACCATCGATCAGTTGGGCAGTAACCTGACCGCGATGGGGCACAAGGTTGCCGTGCTGGCGGTTGATCCGTCTTCGGCACGGTCCGGCGGGTCAATTCTGGGTGATAAGACACGCATGGCGCAGCTATGTATTGATCCTAACGCCTTTATCCGGCCATCCCCCTCTTCCGGGACGCTGGGCGGGGTCACCCGCGTGACGCGCGAAACCATGTTGTTGTGCGAAGCTGCTGGCTTTGACGTGATTTTGGTTGAGACGGTGGGGGTCGGTCAGTCCGAAACCATCGTTGCCGAAATGGTTGATTTCTTTTTGGTGCTGATGTTGCCCGGTGCGGGAGATGAATTGCAGGGCATCAAAAAGGGCGTGCTTGAGCTTGCCGATCTGATCGCGGTCAACAAGGCCGATGGCGATAATGAGCTGCGGGCGAACCGCGCCGCCACTGAATACAGGGCCGCCATCCACATCATGACCCATAAGGAACCTGATTGGGAACCGCCTGTCATGACCGTCTCAGGTCTTGGCAATCTGCGTCTTGATGAGATGTGGGTAAAGGTCTGCAAACATCGTGACCTGCTGGCCAGCGATGGGCGGCTTGACCTGTTGCGGCAAGAACAACAAATCCGGTGGATGTGGTCTATGCTGCGGGATCAGCTGATGGCTGACCTGAAGGCAGACGAGACTGTTGCCAAGATGTTGCCGCTGCTTGAGGAAGCCGTCAGGAACGGGGCTGAATCCCCGTCCGCTGCTGTTGCAAAGATTCTAAACGCGTTTGAAGCCTGAAATCGTTGATTACGGCGCGACCTGACCAATGATCAGGTCAAGCGGTGTGCCTGTTGGCCCTGTGCCGCCCGTGCCGGGTGTTGTCAACGAGTTCAAGATGTTGACCAGATTGTCCTGAAGGTTGCTGTTCTGCGCCCCATCACCCAGCAACAGGGTTTGCAGGTCCGCTTGTATGTTCGTGCCGCCGCCTTGCAAATCGGCCAATGTTGTGGCCAGCACATGTGTGCTGGGGTCCGGATTGCTTAAATCGGCGGCTAACAGTGTCAGCGCACTGGTCAGATTGTTGGACAGATCGGTTTGATCATTGCTGCCATCAGCATTGGTATCGCCAGCGCCCAGCGCATCGGTTGTGTTATCAGCTGACCCGACAATGGTTTTGTTTGACGGGCCGGGGTTGCCTGTACCACCACCAGTAAGCGCACCAACGACAGGGCCGACCACAACGTCAAGTGGTGTACCTGTCGGTCCTGCGCCATTTCCTGCGCCATCAGGCGTTGTCAGCCCTTCGACAATGTTCTGTAGGTCTGTTGCCAGATCATTGTCATTGGGCCCGCCAACCAGCAGGTTTTGCAAATCGGCCTGTAAGTCATCGCCGCCGCCCTGCAAATCAGCCAATGTCGTTGCCAAAACATGCGTTTCGGTATTCGCATTGGTCAATTCCAGCACCAAAATAGTAAGGGCCAGTTGCAAGTTGGTTGTCAGATCAGTTTGATCATTATCGCCATCACCGTCGATGTCGCCAGCCCCGGCAAAATCGGTCGTGTCATTGAGTGAACCGACGATGGTCCGTTCGCCCTGACCCGGCGGGGGGGTGTCGGTGCCAAGAAGGACGCCGGCGACCGGATCAATTACGACATCAAGGGGCGTGCCCGTTGTGCCGCCTGTGCCGCTGCCATCAGGTGTTGTCAGGCCAGCAAGAATATTTTGCAGGTCGGTTGCCAGATCATTGTTCAGGGGCGCTTCGCCAACCAGCAAACGTTGCAGATCAGCCTGTAGCCCAGCGCCGCCGTCCTGAAGGTCCGCCAGCGTTCTGGCAAGGACGTGATTTTCAACATCTGCATTTGTCAGCTCTGCCAGCAGGACAGTCACAGCCAGTTGCAAATTGTTGCTTAGGTCGGTTTGATCATTGTCGCCGTCACGATCAGTGTCGCCGGCGCCCGCATTGTCAGCGGTGCTGTCCAACGACCCAACAATCGTCCGGTTGCCGCCTGCCGGCGGCGTCGTGCCATCATCGCTAAGGCCAAGTGCGTCCGCAACGGGATCAATCACAACATCCAGCGGTGTGCCAGTGGTGCCTGCGCCTGTGCCGTCATCCTCGCCAGCCAACGCGCTGGGATCTGTGGGGATGCCAACCTGTTGGGCGGGGGCGCCATCTTGCACAAGGTCAACGATAACAGCGTTGAAGCCATCATTTTGAAATGCTTCTGGACCAAGGTTCAGGATGACCAGATTATCCGGCTCTTCGGTTTCGGCCATGCCCGCCGGTGTGCCTGATGAGGCAAGGTTGGCAACGCCCTGATCACTTAGGGGGCCAAATGTGCCATCACCGGGTTCGTCATCATCCAGAACTTCCAAAACGGTCAGGGTCATGCCTGCTTCATTGCCGTTTTCATCCGTCACAAGATTGTCCGCAAGATTGATGCCGACCACTGGCCGACCGTCTGTGTTCGGGTTTTCTGCGGGCGTGCCAGCGGAAACTTGAACCAAGCTGTCCGGTGCGTCTGATGTGCCAAAATTTTGCAAGCTGGCAACATCACCCACGGTTACCGCAGCAACTGATTGACCCACAACCGGCAATACGCTGGGAATGATGGGATCTTTCGGTGATTTGTGTTCGGCTTCTGCACCGATCAGGCGGCAGCGCTGATTTTCCAGATTGCTGTTCAGGCCGGATTCATCTTCCTGTTCCAAGGACAAGGTACAGCCCATAACCCCTGCCGTCAGCGGCAGGCTGGTAACCGGGGCCTGATCAATTTGATCGGAAGAGGGTAAGTAGGCTGAGCCTGAAGTGTTGCCATTAGTTGTTGGCATGGCGCTCATCGTGCCGTTCAAAAACGCTTCCATATCCGCGTCGCTGACAGTGCCGGGCGTGGTGGTTGTGCGCGCGGCAGGCGTCGCAGCAGGTGCGGGCGCCGTGCTTTGTGCCGGGGCGTTGTTGCCATAGAACATGTCCCAATCAGATTGGCTGATGTTGTCCTGCGCCTGTGCAGCAAAACTGCCGCTGACCAACAGCAAGCCTGCTGCCAATGCGCCTGTTGAAATACTGTTCTTCAATTGCCCGAATGTGTTTGTGCGCGGCATGGTGCGACTACCTCCAACTATAGTTACCAATATCTTAATGGGCTTATATATCTGCAGCAAATCAAATTACCCGCAGATTGGGGCATTTCTGTGATTAACGGGTTGTGATGGCGGCGGCTTTTTCTATTCGAGCGCGAATGTGAAGGGTGAAACCCCGCGCACATGGTCATGCACGGTCAAGCGCCGATTCAATGGCGGGAAGGCGCGCTGGGTGCAATCTGCCCGGTCACACAGCCGACAAGTGACACCAATCGGTGTTGGCAGTTTGGGGTTTTCAAGGTCCATCCCATCGGCGTAACAAAGCCGTTTTGCGTAATCAAGCTCGCAACCCAATCCGACCACAAATTGCTGGTTGGGGATGGCAGTATCACCGCCGACCCGGTCCACCGTGCGTGAGATAGAGAAATATTCCGTGCCGTCAGACAGCTCAATCGCCTGTTTGAAAGTTTGGCCGGGCAAGCGAAACGCCTCATGCAGGTTCCAGCGCGGACAGGTACCGCCCTGTCTGGCAAAGTGAAAACCACCCGCGGAAAAGCGTTTGGACACATTCCCGGCAGTATCAACACGGATTAAAAAGAACGGGATGCCCCGATCACCGCGTCGTTGCATCGTGGTCAGCCTGTGGGCGACCTGTTCAAACCCGGCTGAAAAGCGGTCGCACAATGCCTCGACATCATACCGTAAAATCTTTGCCGCATTATGAAAACGGGAATAGGGCATCATCAATGCGGCGGCAGCATAGTTTGCCAACCCCACGCGGAACAAGGGCGCGGCGCTGATGGGATCAAGATTGCTGGCCTCAACCTCAGCATCGATCAAGTCGCTATGGGCCAACAAAAACGCGCGGTTCGCCAATTGAAACACGCGCGCAGAATAGGGTAGCCGTTCTGACAGGTAGATCGTCTTATTGTGCTGGTCATAGCGGCGCAGGGTGGCTGACATCACATCAACGGGCATAACGCGCACATTGGTGTTGTGAACTGATTTCAAATAGTCACGCAGGGCAAAGTAAGGCTCGTCCTTATGAAATTTGGCGTCCTCGTAAAGTGCCTCAGCGGCGTCATCGATGTCTGCAAAATGATTGCGCTTGGCATGAAAATGGTCACGCACCTCTTCAACCGGGAACTGTAACCCTTCGCCCCGTTGCAGGTCTTCACCCACAACACTTGGCGGTTCCAGATCACGGTCAGCGAAATGTTCGGCCATCGCATTGGCGCTGGCGAGGGCATCTTGATAGGCGCGATGAAGCCGCGAGATCGCCTGCACGGCGGTGGGGCTTGCCGCTGCAAGGTCGCGCAGTTCCTGCTGCATGACGTCAGCGCCAGCCAACACCGGGTCAGAGAAGACTTCTTGCAGTTGCGCGATGGCCTGTTGTTCTTCGTCGCCAGCCAGGCTTTTCAGGTCAACATCATAGGTTTCGGCCAGCCGCAGCAATATCTGTGCAGTCAGGGGGCGCTGGTTGCGTTCGATGAGGTTGAGGTAACTTGTGGAGACGCCCAACTCCTCCGACATGCGGACTTGGGTTAGGCCCAGCTCCCGGCGCAAGCGCCGAATTGCCGGTCCGGCAAAGATTTTGCGGCCATCAGCCTTACGTTCTGCCATTTTTAGTGTCCTGAATGCTGTAGCTCAAATATTTACAAGTTTTACAAATTTACAGACCGATTTTGTCAAATTCAACACAAATCGACCCTTTTTTCGGGGGGTGTGGCATGTTGCGACTCGTAAATCGCGGTTTTGTCAGCCATAAGCCGCTTGACTTGTCCGAAGGCAGGCTTGCAGCAAGGCAACGCAGCAGACCTGTATTTAGGCAGTTTGACAAATTTTGGTATGACTTGCCCCTGTGAATGGGGGCTTGTATGGACCTGCTCCTTGGCTGCGCGACCTGAACTCAGGGCACTCCCTGACAGCGCCGGTCAGATCAGGGGGCCATTAAAGGAGAAACTGGCAATGACCACGTTCTACGATCTTGTCCCCGGTGCCCCGAAGGGCCGTTTTGATAATGTTGAGCGCAACTACACAGCAGAAGATGTATTGAAGCTGCGCGGCTCATTCCCCATTCAGTACACGCTTGCTGAGCGTGGCGCGAACAAGCTGTGGGATCTGATCCACACAGAAGACTATGTGCATTCACTTGGTGCCCTTTCAGGCAACCAGGCCATGCAGATGGCCCGCGCTGGCCTGAAGGCCATCTACCTGTCAGGTTGGCAGGTTGCTGCGGACAACAACACCGCCGGCACAACCTACCCTGACCAGTCACTATACCCGGCCAACTCAGGCCCGGAACTGGCCCGGAAAATCAACAAAACCCTACAGCGTGCCGACCAGGTTGAGCATTCTGAAGGTGGCGCAAAGCGCGACTGGTTCCTGCCGATCGTTGCTGACGCCGAAGCCGGTTTCGGCGGCCCGCTGAACTGCTTTGAACTCATGAAAGCTTATATCGAAGCTGGCGCCGCTGGCGTCCACTACGAAGATCAGCTTGCTTCTGAAAAGAAGTGCGGTCATTTGGGCGGTAAGGTTCTTATCCCCACAAAGCAGCATGAGCGTAACCTGAACGCTGCCCGTCTGGGCGCCGACGTCATGGGCACACCGACCCTGATCATGGCCCGTACAGATGCCGAATCAGCCAAGCTGATCACGTCTGACATTGACGAGCGCGATCACGCCTTCATCGATTTCGATGCTGGCCGTACAGCCGAAGGCTTCTACCGTTTGAAAGAAGGCACCGGCGTTGACCATTGTATCGCTCGCGGTAAAGAGTTCGCCAAATATGCTGACCTGCTGTGGTGGGAAACATCAGTACCGAACCTTGACGATGCCAAGCGCTTCGCTGAAGAAGTTCGTAAAGAACATCCTGATCAGCTGCTTGCTTACAACTGCTCCCCCTCATTCAACTGGGAAGCAAATCTGGACAAAGACACGATTGCCAAGTACCAGCGCGAGCTGGGTGCGATGGGCTATAAGTACCAGTTCGTGACACTGGCCGGCTTCCATCAGTTGAACTACGGCATGTTCCAGTTGGCGTCAGGCTACCGCGATCGCGGCATGGCTGCATACTCTGAGTTGCAGCAGGCCGAATTCGGTGCCGAAAAAGACGGTTACACCGCAACACGCCATCAGCGTGAAGTTGGCACCGGCTACTTTGACATGGTTGCAACCGCAGCAGCTGGTGGCGAAAGCTCAACCACTGCATTGGGTGAATCAACCGAATCAGCACAGTTCTAATTTTAGAACTGGCGTAACGGCATAATGGAGTATGACCATGGCTGGTAAGAAGTTCTGGATAGTTGGTGGTGAATATACCAATACGAATTTCGATACGATCAAACCTGAAACAGGTTTGGTGGCCGGGCCATACTTCCGCCGTGACGAAGCAATGGCTGAGTGGAAGCGCCTGACAGAGGCACCCCACGCGGCGCTGGTTCGTTATACGATCGCTGAAGAGTTGATGATCGGCTAATCAACAAGCCGACCATGCAATTATTGAAAAGGCCTGCGCCAACTGGTGCGGGCCTTTTTTTATTGGTATGAAGGGTAGAAAAATTTGGGAGACCCTTATGACTTATGCAGTAACCGATCTTTGTGATGACCACGGCGATGATGTGCGCGTTCTTGAATGCGCGATGATTGCGCTGGGCGGCGTGACCGCCTTTCACGGCCCGGTCAAGACACTGAAAACTTTTGAAGACAACACGAAAGTCCGGGCACTGGTTGAAACGCCGGGTGAAGGACGCGTGCTGGTGGTTGACGGCGGCGGCTCCCGCCGTTGTGCCTTGTTTGGCGGCAATCTAGCTGTGCTAGCAGCAAATAATGGCTGGGCCGGTGTGGTGATCAATGGCTGCGCCCGCGACGCCGACGAAATCGATGCGGAAAATTTGGGTCTACGTGCCCTTGGCCTGTGTCCACGAAAAAGCGTCAAGTCAGGACTGGGTACAGAGGATGTCACTGTCCGCTTTGGCGGTTTGACGATCAACCCGGGCGAATGGCTGTATGCCGATCGCGACGGCATAATTATTTCAGCTAAACCAGTACACGAAGGATAAGCGGTATGAGCGGGGGACAAAAATCCATTTTCATTACGGGGGCTGCCAGCGGCATGGGGCGTGCGGCGGCACATTTGTTTGCAAACGCGGGCTGGTTCGTTGGCGGCTTCGACGTGAACGAAGTTGGCCTTGGCACCTTGGCTGAGGAGTTGGGCCACAATCAATGCATGACCGGCGCGCTTGATGTTCGCAACATGGATGCATTCAACGCCGCTGTTGCTGAGTTTGGCGAGAAAACCGGCGGCACGATGGATGTCATGTTCAACAATGCGGGCATTGGCGAAACGGGCAAGTTTGGTGATGTGCCCTATGACCGCGCGATGAATGTTGTAGATATCAATTTGCGCGGCGTCATCAATGGGGTTTATGCCAGCTTGCCATTGCTTAAGAACACGCCTGATTCATTGTTGTTCAATAACTCATCTTCTTCCGCGACATACGGGATGCCGGGACTGGCGGTTTATTCAGCCACCAAGCATGGGGTGAAGGGCCTGACAGAAGCCCTGTCGATTGAGTTTGCAGAATATGGTGTGCGGGTTGCAGATTCGCTACCCGGTTTGATCAATACGCCTTTGTTGCTGAACACCCCAAACCATTCTGCTGATAGTGCTGAGGGGCCCGGTATGACAAAGGCAGACCTTGAGGCGGTCGCCCCCAAGAAAGGCCCCATGCGTCTGATCGAACCTGAAGAGGTGGCGCAAGCAGTTTGGGCGTCCTATCACACTGACAAGAAGCGTTTGCACTGGTATGTGCCTAAAGGGATTGGCCTGATTGATCGCATTAAGGGGATCAAGCCGGAATGGGCGCGCGCCATGATCAAACGTGCTACGGCCAGCGGTATGTTAGGCAGCGAATAGGTCGCGCAAATAGGGGGAGAGGAAGCGGCCTTCAGGGTCCAGCCTGTCCCGCAATGTGCAGAACTCATTGAATTTGGGCAGGCGGGCTGACAGGTCCGCCTGTTTCATTGTGTGCAGTTTGCCCCAATGGGGCCGACCATCAGCATCCTGCAAGACAGGTTCGGCCACGTTAAACAATGGCTCAGGCTTTACCGGACCATATTGATGAATAGAAATGGTGGTGCAGTCGCGGCCATAGGCAGGGGACAGCCAAATGCCATCACCGTTTAGCGTGCGAAATTCCAGTGGCCACAATACCGGCACGTCAGCCTTGCGAATGGCGGCGATTGTTTCCTTCAATGTTGCGACACCTATGGCGGCAGGAACGGCGTATTCCATCTCGTTAAAGCGGGCGTTGCGCGGGCTGGGGTAGATCAGTTGGGCTGGTCCGCGTCTGCGTTCAACCGCGCCGGCAAGATTATCCATCAATGCCGATTGGATGGATTGTTTAACCGATGGGAAAAAACGGATCGTGGTGGCCGCCGCCTCAAACATCACATCTTCGCCCGTTTGCGTATCAATAGCGGGCAGGGGCTGCGCCTCAGGCCAATCGGCATGGGTGTCTGTAACAAGGTCGAGCGTTTTTAGGATGACACGATTATCATAGGGGAACCAAAACAGCTCTGCATGGCGATGCGCGCTGGCAATCTCGTCCCATTGTTCCAATGCCTCATCCGCCCGCATAACGCGGCTTTCTTCGGCGAGGTCGAAGGCAGTATCGCAACACAGCGTTACTTCAGTCATCACACCCAACAGGCCAAGGTTAAGGCGTGCGGCGTTCAGCATGTCGTCGGGGCTGTCCGCATCAATGCGCATCACCTCGCCCGTGGCAGTGATAAGGGTAATGCCTTGGACAAAGGTCGACAGGCTGCCATGGCCGCGCCCGGTGCCGTGGGTGCCGGTGCCGATAGCCCCAGCCAATGTCTGATGGTCAATGTCGCCCTGATTGGGCAGGTTCAATCCGCGATCGCGTAATTGCGGCCCCAGCGTGCGTAACTGTGTGCCTGCCTGCACCGTTGCCAGCCCGGATGCCGCATCGGCGCTGATCACGCCTGACAACTTGCTGATGTCGATTATGGTGCCATCGGTCGGGATAAGGGGGGTAAAGGAATGGCCGGACCCCACAGGGCGAAGCGGTGTTTTCAGATTGGGCATGTCGCGTGTAAGCGCCGTGCTGTCGCGCGGCGTAAATATGGTGGCATCGCGGGCCACCTGTTTGCCTGACCAGTTTTGCCAGCTCATCAATCGGTTCCCTATTGGCTTTTGCCACGTGCTTCAACAGGCCATATGTCGATTAGCCGGTCGTCCTGCACCACATGGATTTGATCATACAGATTTACCGTTGGGTCGCAGTGCGGGACGGTGATTGCTGCGCGAGAGGCAAGCGGTAACCCATTCGCGCCATCAGGCAATTTGATGCCGCCATGTTCATCCCCCATGAAGAAATATTTTGACCCGTCAGGCGCGCCGTTATGAACAACAGGTCGTGGCCCATCGGTGGCGAAACTTTTGAAGCCGCCGTCGGTGGTGACATAGCCTTGCTGGTTGGCGCTGATAACGGTGACATCAACAAACAGCGCGGGGTCAAAGTCTGGGCTGCTGCCTTCGGGGCCATACAGGTCAAGATATTCGCGGTCCATCACGCAATAGCTGCCTGCCTGCAATTCTGTGATAACACCAAGCGCAGGCTCAATATCATAGGTGCCGGTACCGCCACCCGATATGATGGTGATGTTGAGGCCAGCTGCGGCGGCGCTATCCAATGCAGTTTTGATCATCTTGGCAGATGCTGCGGCGGCGGCCCTGCGTTCCTCAAAACTTTCAATATGCATGACGTGTCCGGCATAGGCCTGAAATCCACGCAAGCTAAGGTTGCTGGCGCTTTCGACCATCATGGCCAGCTCAGTCGAAGGTTTGCCCACATCTGCACCTGTGCGCCCGGTGCCGACATTCAGATCAACCATGACAGACAGTGTGTAATCCGCCGCTGCACAGGCGCGGTTCAGGCGCGCAACACAGTCAGGGTGATCAACCACCAAACATAGATGATCCATCTGTTGCCCCAGCGTGATGGCGCGGCTGAAGGATTGATCCGTAACCTGTGGAGAGGTCACCAGAATATCATTAATACCAGCGGCGGCCATGGCTTCAGCCTCGCCCAATTTGGCCGTGCATATGCCCTGCGCACCACGGGCAAGCTGGGCCTTCACAATGGTGCTGCATTTGTGGGTCTTGGCGTGGGGGCGCAGCACCAAATTGTGTTGCGCACAATGGGCTGCCATGCGGTCCAGATTCGCTTCAAACTGCGCCAGATTAAGGATGAGCGCGGGCGTGGCGATGGCGGCGCGATTGATAGTGCTGCTGGTCATGGTTATTTCCCCCTAAATTCAAGGGCATAGTCACTGGTCGGAGTGGCGGATTCAAGTGATTTCCACAGCTAACTTATTGTTAAACCTTTCTCGCCATAGTCCTAACTGTGATTGGCAAGGCGTTGCTGATCAGTGGACACAGCCCGGTAAGGGCAAAATTGGGAGTGGAGTTGACTTATGTCGAAGTTCTTTTCGAAAAAACTGGCAACAGCGGGCGCAGCATTTGCGGTTGGCGCGGTTGGCCTGACAGCCCCCGGCGCGTTTGCCGGTTCGGGCAATGATTCATTTTCGGTCACAGCGAATGTTGTGGATACTTGCACAATTTCTGCCGCTGATATGGCGTTCGGTGATTATGACCCCCTGTCGGTAACACCGACGGTTGGGACATCTAACCTGACTGTATCATGTACGTTGTTGGCCCCTTATACGATTGAGCTTGATGCCGGTGTTGGCGATAGCGCGACGACAACAGCACGTCAGATGGAAAATGCAGGTGGTGACCAGCTGGAATATTCCATCTTCCAAGACGTAACACACTTGCTGTTGTGGGGGCTGGCTATTGACACGCTCGAAGTGAGCGGCATTGGGACCGGCCTGCCAGTCCCCACCACCATGTTTGGACAAATCGTTGCAAACCAACAGGTTGCTTCAGGTGCCTATTCAGACACCGTTACTGCAACGATTAATTTCTGATCCGCCAACGGTCTGAAGTTGCCCCACCTTATGGGTGGGGCTTTTTCAGGCCCGCCGCACTATGGTTAATCAGCGATAAGGAAAAGGTTATGAGTATTTGGTCTCACGCTTGGTTGAAAGCCGCTGCGATCGCGGTCGTGACGATCCTGATCAGTAGCTGGGCGCGCGCCGCCGCGCCAGTGCAGGTTACGCCGGTGCAATATGTCATCGACAAGGGCCGTCCAATCGTTTCGATGACCATCAAAAGCAGCGGCGATGAACGACAATTATTTCAGGTGGACTTGCGTGAATGGCATGTCGTTGACGGCACAGCCACGCTGACACCGGTACAGAGCGGCATGATCGTTACCCCGCCTGTGTTTGAGATCAAGGGTGGTGAAACGCAGATCGTGCGCCTTGGGTTGACAGGCCCTGTCGACACAAGTGCACAGGAAAAGACCTGGCGTGTGATCCTGCGTGATATTTCACCCAAGCCTGAGGCCGGTGGCTCAACAATGTTTGTGCGTATGAATATTTCAATGCCGGTATTCTTACCTGCCGATAACCCCCAACCGATTAACGTCGCCACAACTGCCACATGGCAGGACGATAGAAGCATTAAGATTTCGTGCGAAAATAATTCAAACCGTCATGGTCATATTGTTGATGCAACGCTGCTTGATGCCAATGGTGATGCCATCGTCAGTCGCAACCTGTCGCATTATGTCTTGCCGCAAGAGCGGAACGAAACCTTGCTGACGATTCCCACAGAAGATGATGAGCAAACGCAGGCTTTGCGACAGGCCACCCATATCAGCCTGACCGTTCGCAATCATGTGTCGAAAGAGGTTACTGATCTTGTTGTGCCGCTGGGCCACAAATAGGGGCCTATGGTCCGTTGTAGCTGCCATGGTGATGTTTGGCGGCACTTTCGCCGCCGCGCAAGAGCAAGGCGGCGAAAGGCCTGTGCGCGAAGACTGGCAGGTTATGGCGTTGCTTGAAGAAGGGGCAGACCAATTGCCGCCTGATGAATTGGCGGCCTTTTGGGGCAATGATGTGCCCGATGACAAGTCGCTTTTATTGGGCGGGCCGGAAAGTTTATTGTTGTCATTTGCAGTGAACGGCACATCGCTTAATTATTTTGATCTTGTCTATGTCACCCGCGATGGCCGCGCCTATGTGCGCGGTGATGTGCTTGAATCCATGCGGATTGTACCGCCCCCTGCTGGGCGCTTGCCAAAGGGTGTGGTGGCAGGGTTTCACCCCATTCATCTGGTGCCCGGTCTTGTCTATGAAATTGACCGTCAGGCCCTGCAACTTGATATCGCCTGTGCGGCGGCCTGTTTCAAAATCACTGAGCTGTCGGCGCGCTATACAGCCATAACGGCAACGCCAACCCAGATCGGTAATGGCGGCTTTGTGAATTATGATGCCAATGTCGAATATCGTGATTTCGACTTTGATATTACCAGTCTGTTTGAGGTTGGATATTTTGACGAGCATGGCTCCTTCCTGACGACATTTGCAGCACAGGATTTGGCCAACAGCGCCACGGCCCTGCGGTTGGAAACCAGCTTCACCATTGATGATCAGGCGCAGCGACGCAGGCTTGTGTTGGGGGATTCGATTTCCCGCAACGCGGTGTGGAGCCAACCCGTCCGCTTTGCTGGCGTGCGCTATGGAAATGAATTTTCTATGACCCCCGGATTTGTCAGCCTGCCATCACCTGATTTCGCGGGCGAGGCAGCCTTGCCATCCACCATCGATGTGTTTGTTGATGGCGTGCGGCGCTTTACATCTGAGGTTCCCGCCGGACCTTATCAGGTGCGCGATCTGCCTGTGTTAAGCGGTACGGGCGAGGCGCAGATCATCGTGCGTGATGTGTTGGGGCGCGAACAGGTTTATACAGAATCTTATGCGTTGGGGCGGGCAATGTTACGCCCGGGTCTGTCTGACTGGTCAATCTCTGCAGGTGTGTTGCGCGAAGATTTTGCCGTCCGCTCCGGCACATATGGAGACGGGTTTGTTGATGCGATTTATGCGCAGGGCATATCCACCGAATTGACGGTCGAAATGCAGGGGCAGTTGTCTTCTGATGTCGGTAGCGCAGGGGCCGGTGTTACCTATGCCAAGCCGGGCTTTGGCGTGTTCAGCCTGGCAGCGGCTTTGTCCAAAACCGATGAGGATATGGGAAGTTATCTTGGTGCCGGGTGGGACTGGTCCTATGGGGCGGTGTCGTTTTCAACCAATATTGAAACAGCCAGTGCGCCGTTCAGGGCCTTGGGGCAGGACTTGACCCGCGATGCAGATAAATATCGGTGGCGCGTGCGCGGCGGTGTGCGGATCGGTGATGGCAATCTATCTGCCAGCTATGTCGATCTGAAAAGGCGCGGGCGGTCGGATTTCCGCTCTATCAGTTTGGGGCTGACGACCCGGTTGTCCCGGCGTTTTTCTGTATCGGTCAATGGTTTTCGCCAGATAAAGCCAACCCGGTCTGATACGGTGTTGCTGTCTGTGTCCGCTGCATTCGGTGCCGGACGGGTTGGCGGCCTGTCTGCAAAAAAGGACAGGGCAGGCCAATATAGCATCTCAGCCTCTGTGCAGGAATCAGCACCGGTAGAAGGTGGCTTCGGCTATCGGCTGCGCGTTGGGCAGGATGACAAGGCGCGCTTTTCCGACGGCACGTTAAGTTATCGTGGTGACATTATTGAAAGTTCAATTGGCTGGTCTGATGCGCAGCGTCAAACACAATTGCGCGGTACGGCACGCGGCGGCTTGGTGATGGCCGATGGTCACGTGCGATTGTCTCGCTATGTCACGTCCAGTTTTGCGATTGTCGATGTTGCAGATATTGAAGGTGTGCGTGTTTATGCCGACCGCAGATTGGCTGGTCGGACCGGCGCTGGCGGAACAATTGCTGTTACCCAGTTGCGCCCGTGGGAAAAGAATGTGATCAGCATCGAAGGGGCCGACTTGCCACTGGATTGGCCCGTCACACAATTTGATTACGATATTGTTCCCGCAAATCGCACAGGGCATTTCCTGAAGATTGAAGGCAGCGTTGGCCGATCCGCCGTGATGAGCTTGCGTTTGGTGGATGGCACCAGCCCCCCGGTGGGTGCGCGCATCACATTCGATGATAGTGAAGATACCTATTTTGTGGGTGAGGAGGGGTATTCCTTCGTCGCAAGTTTACCGCAGACCACATCCGTAACGGTAGCGTGGCCCAACGGGTCGTGTCAGGCGCAGCTTTCATTGCCAGCCAATGATGTGCCGCAAATCATGTTGGGAGAGGTGATATGTCGTTAGGCCGTTTTCTTGTTGTAGGATTGTTTGCCTTGCTGGCCTCAATGTTTTGGGCTGATCGGGCGAATGCCACATGTACGGCATTGGGCTGTAGTTGCGGTGTCAGCGTTGGCACAATGTCGTTCGGGACTTATGACCCGCAAGACCTTTCACCGCATGATGGGGTGGGAACCGTCACAGTGACCTGCACCGCATTGTTACTGGGTGGCGAGGTGGCCTATGAGATCGACATTGATCAGGGGTCTGCAGGCAGTTTCAGTCCCCGTACACTAGAAAATGGTGGCGACACGGTGGACTATAATCTGTTCGCAGATTCAGGGCGCACCCAGATTTGGGGTGATGGCGGCGGCGGAACGGTCACGGTATCTGATGGTTATTCATTTTTGTTGGGATTGGTGATCATCCGAAACTACACCCTTTACGGACGGATCCCGGCAAGCCAAATTGTGCCGTCCGGCAGTTATGACGATACGCTGACCGTTACCGTGACGTTCTAAACCACAATCAGAAGCCCCCTTATGGAAGGGCGTTGCCGCGCCCCACTGCAACACGAAAACTGATCAGCTTACCTGTGCGTGCCGTGGTCTTGCCGGGGTCTGATTCCGTTGCAATCAGGATCATAAGGTCATGTCCATCTTCGCCGCCCAACATACAGGCAAAGGGTGTCATGCCATCGCCATCACACTCAATCTCGATCGTGTCGAGAACATCGCCACCTTCTGCGATGCGGTTAACCGTGCGGGAGCCGGGCGAGGTGATCCAAATCGCCCCTTCGGCATCCATGCAAATGCCATCAGGCGTCATGCCGGGCAGATCAGCCCAGACGCGCTTTTCGGTCAGGCTGCCATCATCTTGTACGGTGAAAGCGGTCAACTTTTGGCCAAAGCTTTCCCCGACGATCAAGGTCTTGCCATCAGCAGTCATGACGGTGCCGTTTGGAAAGAAAACATCATCATCAACCTTGCGTACCTTGCCATCCGGTGTGGCAAGGATCAGGCAGGTTGGCTTGGGCTTGATAGGGTGGTCATAAAGGTCAAAGCCGAAATTGCCGACATAGGCATTGCCCTTGGGGTCCACCAACATGTCATTGCAAATATGGTCGGCAAGGTCAGACAGATCAGCATGGATGGATAAGCTGCCATCTGCTTCCTGCCGTAGCAGTTTCTTGTCCTGCATGGATACGATCAGCAGCTGGCCATCGGGCAACCAGCCAAGGCCGGAGGGATGGGCGGGCACTTCAGCGACCAGTTCTAGCGGCGCGCCGGGCACAGTGATGCGCCAGACCTTGCCGTCATGCATGTCAGAGAAATACAGGCTGTTGTCGCGCCAGCGCGGGCCTTCGCCAAAACGCAAACCCTCAACCCATATTGTGCCGTCTTGCCAGCCAGTCATTATTCCGCCCCCAGTTTGCATTTGTTTGGGGGCAGAATAATCAGAATGGATCTAAGCTGCCAATTCTTTATTGGAGCGTTTGCCCATAAAGCCCAAAATGCGGAAGTAGAGATTGGGGAACCAACGCACTATGCGTGTAATGATGTGGGCATCAAGGCCGATCATGACGCGCTTTTTGTTCTTCTCAATACCGTTCAGAATCACATTGGCTGCTTCTTCAGGTGTGGTGCGGGCAATTTTTTCAAATGCTACTCCCGGATCCTCATTGCCGCGGGCGCTTGCAACATCGGCTTCCATGCGGGCATTGCGGGCGATGTTGGTTTTAATCCCGCCCGGATGCACGGTTGTGACGTTGACACCTTTGCCTTCAACTTCGTGGGCCAGGCTTTCATTAAAGCCACGCACTGCGAATTTTGAGGCACAATAGGCTGATTGCGTCGGCACGCCGATAAAGCCGAACAGAGACGAGATGTTGATAATATGCCCATGATCTTTTTCAAGCATATGGGGTAGCGACGCTTTTGTGCCATGCACAACACCCCAGAAATTGATGTCCATCAGCCATTCCATATTCTCATATGACATGGTGTCTGTGTTGGCAGCCAGCGCCACACCGGCATTATTGAACACCAGATCAATGCCGCCCTGGGTTTGAATGGTTTCTGCCATCAAATCTTCAACTGCTTCGCGATTGGCGACATCCAATTTGCGTGAAATGACATTGATCTGCTTGGCACGCACCATCTGGGCGGTTTCTTCCAGACCTTCTTCGTTTACATCGGAAATCACCACGGCCTTGGCACCGCGATTGGCAAGTTCCAACGCCAATGCCCGACCAATGCCTGAACCTGCGCCGGTTACAAAGGCGACCTGATCTTTAATCTGTGTCATGAAATTACCCTCAATATCTAAGGCGGCCCGATCATGCCGGGCCGGAACGATCCATAATCCGATCCCACCCCCTAACAAAACAGGGCGGGACGCTTAATCTGATAAATTATCACCCAAATACTTTACGCGGCTTTCGCAGTCAATGCGGCGGCTGACCAAAGTGTGCGGGCTGACATCCCATTTGTGCGCAGGCTGATCCCTGCTCCTCCAATTATGTCATTTACAGTAATGTAAATAGCTGGCAAATAAAAGGCGACAAATCCGCCGCTGGTTCCGATTGCGCCAAAAACCGGGTATAAGGAGCGCCAGTTGCATGTATTTTTTTGGTTGGAGGCAAGATTATGAGCTTTGGGGCCTTTATGGTGCGCGGTTTTATGCGCGCGTTCCTACGTCCGCAGATTCACAAGGATGCAGAGATTGATCCTGTGGTATTGCGCAATCAAATCGACAAACAGTCAGGTCGCATGAAATGGCCGGATTTTATTGAGGTTGAGGAAGTAACAGCAAACGGCGTGCGCTGCCTGTGGATTACGCCGCCGGATGCCCATCCGGACAAGGTGTTTTATTACCTGCATGGCGGTGGTTATATTTTCGGCCATCCCGACACAACCCATAAGGATTTGTTGTGGCGTTTGGCTGTGGCCTGCGGATGCAAGGTGTTTGCGCTTGATTACCGCCTTGCGCCGGAACATCCGTTTCCCGCCGCGATTGAGGACAGCGTGGCAGGCTATCGCTATCTGTTGGATCAGGGCTATGACGCCGGCGCGATTGGTATCGGCGGCGACAGCGCCGGGGGTGGCTTGACCTTCGGAACTTTGTTCCAGTTGAAGGATGAGCATTTGCCCCTTCCCGCCTGTGCTGTTGGTTTGTCACCGTGGACCGATTTGTTGGGCACGGGTGAAACCCTGCGCACAAATTTGAATACCGATTACATGATCCCGGGTGAGAAAATCGCAGAGACCGCCAAAATGTATTATGGCGATGTCGACCCGATGACACCTCAGGCGTCACCGCTTTATGGTGATTATACGGGGATGCCGCCAACACTGATCCAGTGCAGCAAGACCGAAGTGCTGTATGATGACAGCCGTCGTTTGGCAGCCAAGATTGATGCCGCAGGCGTGCCTGTCGTACTTGATCCCTATGACAAGCTGCCCCATGTCTGGCAGGCATTGGCCCGCTTCATTCCTGAGGGTCGCGAGGCCATTCATGAAATCGGGTTGTTTGTGCGCGGTCATCAGCGTGCGAAACCGCGCGCGATTGCTGATCAGAACGCAGCAGCTAAATTGCTGCCCCAAGCGGCTGAATAGCGGCATATGGCGAAACAAAGTCGGGCGCTGGTGCTTTTTTCCGGCGGGCAGGACAGTGCGACCTGCCTTGCCTGGGCGCTCGACCGGTATGATTATGTGGAAACCGTCGGCTTTGATTATGGGCAACGCCATAAGATTGAGCTGACGGCCCGCGATCAGGTGCGTAATGCGCTGGTTGAAAAATTCCCTGAATGGGCAGTGCATCTTGGCCCCGACCATATGCTTGATGCCCGCGTGCTGGGTGCCTTGGGCGAAACAGCACTGACCCATGATGCGGAAATTCGCATGGGCGAAGATGGCCTACCCACCACCTTTGTCCCCGGGCGAAACTTGTTGTTTCTGGTGTTGGCGGGGGCGCTTGGCTATCGGCGCGGTATTGATGTGCTTGTCGGCGGTATGTGCGAGACGGATTATTCCGGCTATCCCGATTGCCGCGACAGCACAATGGCGGCGATGGAAGCTGCCTTGGGCGCAGGCATGGCCCGCCCAACCGAGGTTAAGACCCCGCTGATGTTTTTGACCAAGGCGCAAACATGGGCACTGGCCCATGATTTGGGCGGCATGATGCTGGTCGATTTGATCCGCGAGGATAGCCACACCTGTTACAATGGCGTGCGTGATGGCTTGCATGATTGGGGTTATGGTTGCGGCACATGCCCGGCGTGTGAGCTGCGTGCCAATGGCTATCGCGAATGGACCGCAAACGACTGATTCTCTGCTGTTTTCCTTGGCATGGCTGTCATATGCCCCCCGCGCGGCTAAGTCCCATTGCCTTTTGCGCGTAAAACAGGCTTTTAGCGCAGATACGAATAAAAGCCCGGGTTTTCAAAACGATGCCAGTCGTTGAAATATATAAAGAATTCCGCTTCGAAGCGGCGCATTACCTGCCCCACGCACCAAAGGGGCACCCTAATGCACGTCTGCATGGCCATTCTTTCCGCGCGGTCGTGACCTTGCGTGGTGAGGTTGACCCGGACAAGGGGTGGATCCGTGACTTTGCGGCGATTGAACAAGCCATGAATGATATGCGCGAGCTGCTTGACCACAATATGCTGAACGAGATTGACGGGCTGGCCACACCGACATTGGAACGTTTGGCCGTCTTCATCTATGATGGTTTGAAACCCACCGTGCCTGAAGTGGCAGCGGTTGGTGTTCATCGCGATTCGTGTAACGAAGGCGCGACCTATCGGGGGACACAGGCGTGAGCGAAAATTCCTATCAGGATTTGGGCCAGCTAGGCGGCAGTAATGCCATGCCTGCAAACCCGGACGAGGCTGTTCTGGAATGCGTTGGCAATCCCCATCCTGATACGGATTATGTTATCCGCTTTTCCTGTCCTGAATTTACCAGCCTTTGCCCTGTAACGGGCCAGCCGGATTTTGCGCATTTGATGATCGACTATGTGCCCGGGCCGCGCATCGTGGAATCAAAGTCGCTGAAACTTTACCTTCATTCATTCCGCAATCATGCCGGCTTTCATGAGGCCTGCACCGTGGGAATCGCCAAACGGATATTCGAGGCAACTGACGCAAAATATTTGCGTATCGGTGGTTATTGGTATCCCCGCGGCGGTATCCCCATTGACGTGTTCTGTGCGTTGGGCGCGCTACCTGATGGGGTTTCGCTTCCCGATCAGAACGTGCCAAACTATCGGGGCCGGGGTTAACGAATCACTTCAACCAAGAAAGCACGGCAAAGGCAATCATGTCGGACGCACCAAAAAAACGGATACGCCGCACGGCGGAAGAAGCGCGCAGGCTGATCCTTGACGCTGCAGAAGAACGGCTTGCCAATGGCGGGCCAGAAGCTTTGCGTTTGCAGGATATTGCTGCTGACGTTGGGATTTCGCACCCTGCCATCTTGCACCATTTTGAAAGTCGCGATGGCCTTGTGTTGGCGCTGACCGTCCGCACGCTGCAAAGCCTGCGTGATGGCTTGCTTGAAGTATTGGCCGAAGTGGATTTACAAAACCCGAATGTCGAGGCTGTTTTGGCCAGCGTATTCGGCGTGTTGTCAGATCGTGGATTGGCGCGTTTGATCGCGTGGGTGGTTTTGTCCGGTCGCTTGGTGCCTGATGCTGTTGGCAATTCTGAGGAGGCGGAGCTTCTAAAGGATATTTCAGACGCCATTCATGCCCTGCGCCTGCGTGCGGCAGAGGATCATGATATTCCCGCCGGGAACCCGCAGGACACAATGTTTATCGTCTATTTGGTGGCTGCCGCTGCCTTTGGTGACGCCGTTTTCGGCCTGCCTTTGATTGACGGATTCGGCATAGACCCGGATGATCAACCCCAAGTGCAGCAAGATTTCCGCACATGGTTTGCCAGCCTGATCAGCGATCATTTGACAGGTGGGGTACCCGCTGGCGAAAACCAGTCCTAAACCCGCCTAATTCTGCGCTTTTTGCTGTGGACGCTATGCCGCACAAAAGCGCGAAATTCAGCCACAAAGGACGGTTGACAGCGCGCGGCTTGGCCCATATTGTCCGCGCCACGCTCATTTAGACAGGTGTTGATCCACTGTCGCGCCGCAAGCGACAGCGTGTCCGTCTGTAGTAACAAGGAATAAGTCGATGAAAGTCGTCAACTCACTCAAGTCCGCAAAAAAGCGTGACCGTAACTGCCGCGTCGTCCGTCGTAAGGGGCGCGTTTACGTGATCAACAAGCGTAACCCCCGCCTTAAGGCGCGCCAGGGTTAATCCAATAAGGCTTGGCCCTGTTTGGGCCATTCCCCTTTGGATGAATAACCTGCGGGTTATCGCTGTTGCATGATTATGCTAAGAAGCCGTCCGGAAAGGGCGGCTTTTTTGTTGCCCCCACAGTAAAGGGCGGCTTTTTTGTTGTCGAAAGATTGTGAGCCGGGACCGCGATGATTAAGGGCGTCATATTTGATTTGGGGAATGTGCTGGTCGATTGGGACCCGCGCCATCTATATCGTAAACTCATTGTGGACGACGCTGCGCGCGAACACTTCTTGACGACGGTTTGCACCTTGCAATGGCACAAGGCCCATGACCTTGGTGTGCCGTTCAAAGACAATGCAGACCGGCTTGTTGCCCTTTATCCTGAACATGAAGCGCTGATCCGCGCCTGGGGCGACCGCTGGCTTGAGACGATTGCCGGCAGGATCGATGGGTCGGTTGCCTTGGCACAGCGCCTGAAAGCAAACGGGTACAAGCTGATCGGACTGACCAACTGCCCGGCAGAACAGTTTGACGATATCTGTTCGCAGTTCGGCGTCTTTGACGGGTTCGACGATATTGTCGTGTCAGGGGTGGAGCGGTTGGCAAAGCCCGACCCGGCAATTTATGAGCTAACAATCGCCCGCGCCGGGCTGGCGGGGGGCCAGCTGGCCTTTCTGGATGATATGCCCCACAACATTGCAGCAGCCGAACAGCACGGCATTCATGGTGTTTTGTTCGAAAGTCCTGAACAGGCCGCTGCTGCGCTTGATTCCAAGGGCGTTACAACGGCATAATCCCGCAACTTTTCTTTGGGGGATTCTCTGTGACCGACACAGCATCACAAAAACCGATCATGATTTACGGCGCCACCGGCTATACAGGCCAATTGGTTGCCAAGGAAGCGGCGCGACAGGGCGAGAATGTCATTCTGGCCGGGCGTAACGCTGACAAGGTAAGGGCCGTGGCGGAACCATTGGGCCTGCCGCATCGTGCGTTTGATTTATCTGACCATCAAAACATCGTCAGCAATATTGCGGATTGCGCCGTTGTCCTGCATATCGCGGGGCCGTTTTCGGCAACTAGCGCGCCGATGGTCAAGGCGTGCATTGAAGCGAAAGCCCATTACCTCGATATCACCGGTGAAATTGCCGTCTTTGAAAACTGCGCGACGCAGGATCAGGCCGCGAAGGATGCGGGCATCATGGTGATGCCGGGCACCGGGTTTGACGTCATTCCGTCTGACTGTCTGGCCAAATATGTCGGCGAACAAATGCCGGACGCCACTGACTTGAAAATCTTTATCTCAGGTCTTGGTGGCGCATCGCAAGGCACGATGAAATCTGGCGTTGAATCCCTTGGTAAGAAAACGCTGGTTCGCCGTGGCGGCAAGATCGTTGAAACTGAATATCTTTCTGCACAACGTGATTTCGGGCAGGGTACAAAGGACTGCGCGGCCATCAGTTGGGGCGATGTGTCTACGGCCTATTATTCAACCGGTATTCCTGACATTGAAGTTTATTTCGAAGCGCAAGGCCCCATTGCGAGTATGAGCAAACTTGGCCCGGTTTCGCGATCAGTCCTGCGCCGGAAGTTCGTGCAAAACCTGCTCAAGAAACAGATCGATAAAATGCCCGCAGGCCCAACCGATGAAGAGCGCGCCGCAGGCTATACTGTGTTGTTGGGGGAGGCGACAAATGCCAAAGGTGAGAAATTCACCGCCCGTTTGACCACGCCTGATGGCTATACCCTAACGATGCTGTCAGGATTGGAAGTGGCAAAGCGCGCCCGCGCAGGCGAATTCAATCCGGGGTTCCAGACGCCTTCTAATGTGTATGGCGCAGACTTTATCCTCGACTTCGACAATACAAAACGCGAAATCCCTAACCAGTAAGAACACCACGCTAGAAGGAGCGACGATTATGACAATTAAAGTAGGCGACAAACTGCCTGAAGCCACATTGATGGAAATGACAGATAAAGGCCCGGCCCCCGTGCCATCCGCAGATTTCTTTGCCGGTAAAAAGGTCGTTCTGTTTGCGCTGCCCGGCGCGTTCACGCCCACATGTTCCAACCAGCATTTGCCCGGCTTTGTGAAAAATGCCGATGCGCTGAAGGCAAAGGGCGTTGATGAAATCGCCTGTCTGTCCGTCAATGATGCATTTGTTATGGGTGCATGGGGCAATGAACAAAATGCCGGTGATGCCGTGCGTATGCTGGCAGACGGCAATGCAGATTTCACCAAGGCTGTCGGGCTTGAGATGGACGGCTCCAGCTTTGGTATGGGTACACGCTCATTGCGCTATTCCATGCTGGTCGATGATGGCGTTTTGAAGACGCTGAACATCGAAAGCAATCCCGGCGGCGCAGAAGAGTCCGGCGCGGAAAAAATGCTTGGCGATCTGTAAATTATAATTGTGAAAAGTGTCGCCCGGTTGTGAATCTGTCGTAACCGGGCAGCGCGTTTTTAGTCGTCAGTTTTAAGACGCGTCACAACAGCGGCGCGCATTTCGGCGGTCACCGCCAACAGCTCGTCCAGCTCCTGCAACAAGATGGGCGCTTCTTTTTCGTCGATGTCATTGTCATCTTCCAAAAAGGTATGGCTTCGCGCGAATACTTCGCCTGCTTCCTTGCCGATCTTTGTCAGATGCAGGGTCCATTCATAGTCAACTTCTGCTTCAGGCAATCGCAGGATCAGGCAATTTTGCGCCGCTGCCAAAAATTCGGTGACGGGCATCGCGCCGGTCGCCTTTTCAAGCTGCGAGACCACATCAATAGGCATGTGGGTTTTTTCGTGATTGGGATTGGCATAATCTGACAGCATGGATTTGCCGACACGGCATTTTTCGGCTGCTGCCTTTTCGCCACCTGCAGCGCCGATCAGTGCTGCAACCGCAGCCTTGATGGACCCATAGTCACGCGGAAAGAATGAATGAATGCGTGTCTGCTTGGTATCGCGTGCCATGCCGCCTCCCGCTCAATGTGAAATGCCCCATGCGGCTGTTAAGTGCCGCTTTTCGCTTTACTTTGTATAGGGGGCCAGCCCCGCCCGCGCAAGGGCGTCGGCACGTTCATTGCCGGGGTGTCCTGCGTGTCCTTTGACCCATTGCCATGTCACTTTGTGGCCGGACTCATAGGTTAAAACGTCCAATTCCTGCCAAAGATCGGCGTTTTTGACAGGTTTTTTGGCGGCGTTTTTCCAGCCCTTTTTCTTCCACCCGATGATCCATTCTGTGATGCCCTGTTTCACATAGGTGGAATCGGTGACAATCGTAATGTCAGCGGGTTTTTTCATGGCTTTGAGGGCTTCAATCGCGGCCATCAATTCCATGCGGTTATTGGTTGTGTCTGGCGCGCCGCCGGTCAGTTCTTTTTCAGCACCGCCAGCGGTTAGCAAAACGCCCCAGCCGCCGGGGCCGGGATTGCCTGAACAGGCGCCATCCGTATAGGCGATAACCGCTTGTGCCATGTCCTAAAGTCCGTAGTCAGCCGGGCCGGTAACAGCCTGATGAAAGCGCAGCTTGCGCAAATATTCCAGCGGGTCTTTCTTGCGTACCAGCGCCCCGTCATGGGTGGCGAACCAGTCATGCAGCCGCGTCAACAAAAACCGCATGGCCGCACCGCGCGCCAACAAAGGCAGGGCGGCAAGTTCAGCATCGCTTAATGTGCGGTGGGACAGGTAGCCAGCCAATAGGCGACCGGCCTTGGTCACGTTGAAACTGCCATCAGCCTCAAAGCACCATGCGTTCAGGCAAACGCCAATGTCATAAACAAGTATGTCTGTGGCTGCGAAATAAAAGTCGATCAATCCGCTGAGGTTTTGTCCCTTAAAGAAAACATTGTCGGGAAACAGATCGGCATGAACGATGCCGCGCGGCAGGGCGTTGAGCGTTGGCCACGCCGCTTTCAGGTGGGCCAGTTCATCCCGGATAATATCGGGCAGGTCAGGACGTACGCGGTCCGCCCGGGGCAATTGGTCGTCAGCCAAATCAATCCACCCGTCCAGCGACAGGTCGTTCGTGCGGGTCATGGAAAAATCAGCGGCGGCCAAATGCAAATCGGCCAGTGCTGCACCCAGCTCCTCGCAATGGTGGGGCTGCGGGGTGCGCACCGAAACCCCCTGCAGGAATGACACCATCGCCGCAGGGCGACCATTCAGGTTTTGCAGGGCGTTGCCATTCTTGTCCTTAATCGGGACCGGGCAGGGCAGTTTCTTGGCTGCCAGATGATCCATCAAAGACAAAAAGAAAGGCAATTCCTGACTGTTCGTGCCCGCTTCATACAGGGTCAAAATGAATTGTTGGGCGCTGCCGTCTTCTTTTTCAGTGCCAAGCAGATAATTCGAATTTTGAACGCCTTCGGCGATGCCCTTCATGCTGACCAGCGTGCCGACATCATAATGGCCAAGAAAGGTGGCGATATCCTCGTCGCTGACTTCGGTATAAACAGCCATGTTTATGCCTCCGCCGTTAAGATGCGGGGCAGCTTGAACTGCACATTTTCCTTGCCAATCGCCTCTTCGCGCACAGTGACGTCAAAGCGGTCGCGGAAAGCGTCGATCACTTCTTCAACCAACACTTCAGGGGCGGAGGCCCCGGCGGTAATGCCCACAACAGGTACACGGTCAGTAATGGCGTTCAAGGCAGGCAGTAAACGATCCCATTCGATTTCGTTGCCCCGTTGTACCAGCATGGAATCATCAGCGCCGTGACGTTCGCCAACCTCAACCAACCGCATGGAGTTTGAGGAGTTGGGGGCACCGATCACAAGCATAATGTCAGATTCGTCCGCAATGGCCTTAACCGCCTGCTGTCGGTTGGTGGTCGCATAGCAGATATCGTCCTTGCGCGGCTCAACAATGTTGGGGAAGCGTTGCTTCAACACGGTCACAATGTCTGCCGTGTCATCAACTGACAGGGTGGTTTGTGTGACAAAGGCAAGCTGTTGATCCGATGATGGGGTATAGGCTTCGGCGTCGGCAACCGTTTCAATCAGGCTCATGCTGCCGTCGGGAAGCTGGCCCATCGTGCCGATAACTTCGGGGTGGCCTTCATGCCCGATCAACAGAATGTGCAACCCGTTGTTAAAATGACGTTCAGCTTCCACATGTACCTTGGAAACCAGCGGGCAGGTGGCGTCAACAAACACCATCTCGCGTGCCTCTGCAGCGGCGGGCACTGATTTGGGAACGCCGTGTGCAGAAAAGACGACCGGCTTGTCGGTCGGGATTTCGTCAAGCTCATCCACAAAAACGGCGCCCTTGGCTTCCAACGATTCGACAACAAAGCGATTGTGAACGATTTCGTGGCGCACATAGACGGGCGGGCCGAATTTATCAAGCGCGGCGTCGACGATTTGGATTGCCCGATCCACCCCGGCGCAAAAGCCCCGTGGGGCGGCCAGCAGGATGGTCAGCGGTGTTTTTTCATGCCCTTCAGTCATGGCCGCAGCATAGTTTATTCAGCCACGGGGGGCGAGCCTTTGTTGACCATGCCGGGATGGGCAGACTGTCGCAAAACCGCTGTTGCCCCTTATGGTGCCTTCAGATGACTTGAGGCTGTTAGATGGCTTGGCAGGTCTGGGTGGGCGCGCTATAAGCGGACAGCGATTAATGACTGGTTTGTTTTATGAAACTGATTCTGCGATTTTCAGCCCTGACCCTTGGCCTGCTTGTTTTGGCGGCCTGTAGCCCCAACAGTACGGGGCCCGGCACCTTGATTGGCGAACTGCGTGGCGATGCCCGCGGCTGTCCGGCGATCGGGGTTTTGGAACATGCGGTTGATATTACCGTGTTTCAACCGGGCAAGGGTCGTGACCTGACTGATGTAGAATATGAGGGGGAGTTCCGCGGCGTCGGCACTTCTTGCGATTATGACGAAGATGACCGCCTGATAGAGGCTGAGGCATCCTTCAAAATTCTGGCGCGCCGTGGCCCTGCTGCCCGCAACAGCCAGATTGAGCTGCCGATTTTCGTTGCTATCGTTGCTGCAGGCGGGGAAATCGTCGATAAGCGGCAATATCCGGTTCTTTTGAAATTTGACGAGGGCACCGAGGTAGCGCAGGTCGCTGATACGTTGGAAGACATCAAGATTTATCTTGAGCGGGGCGATTCGACCCGATCTTATGAAATCCTGATCGGGTTCCAATTGTCAGAAAGTCAACTGGCCTACAACCGCTCTCGCCAGCGTTAAAACCACCCATTTTCGGCACAAGCTGCGCTAAAGGCGCGCTTTTGTGGCGCGACCCCGACTCCATCGTTGACTCTGTGGGGGCGGCCTCTACACTCGCCCCATCACCTTTCCCCGTCGGGAGACGCAGATCGGTGGCCATCAATTGATTTTGGCGGGAGAGCATGATCCGCGTTTATATGGATCATCGCCGAAGGAGCAACCGACCCCGGAAACTCTCAGGCCCCATGGACCGCTAAATGATGAAACTCTGGTGAGCGGGTATTGCCTGTAAAACGGCAGACCCCACCGAAGGGCGCAAGTCAGCGTTATCCCCTATGGGATGCTGATGAAATCTCTCAGGTCCAGGACAGAGGGGGTCAGTCAGACACCAATGCTTTGGGGCATGTTTTCGCCAAAGTGAGTCTGGCAGGACTCGGACTCAATGTCCTTACTGTAACCTGAGAATGCGGAGCGCCCATGGCTTCCCCGACTGACACAGAAAACCTTTTCAAAACGCCGCTTTTTGCACTGCATGAAGCGTTGGGTGCCAAGATTGTGCCCTTCGCAGGCTATGCCATGCCCGTGCAATACAAGCTGGGCGTGATGAAGGAACATCAATGGACGCGGGAAAATGCCGGGCTGTTCGATGTGTCCCATATGGGCCAAGCAGTGTTGGAGGCGAACGAAGGCGAAGACGCCGCGACCTTGTTGGAGGCATTGACCCCCAGCGCCCTGCAGGAGTTGAAGCCGGGACGCCAACGCTATTCCATGTTGTTGAACGACCAGGGCGGCATCCTTGACGATTTGATGGTGGCCCGCCCCCTGAACCCGTTGCCCGACACGACATCTGACAATCAGCTTTATCTGGTTGTGAATGCTGCTTGTAAGGCGCAGGATTTTGCCCTGATTGAGGCAAGCATCGCAGGCAAGGGGACACTGACCCAACTGGCAGATCGCGCGCTATTGGCGCTGCAAGGCCCGGCGGCAGAAGCTGCCTTGGCATCATTGGTCCCCGAAGTGGCGGCAATGGTCTTTATGCAGTCCCGCGTGTTTGACTGGCATGGGGTGACGTTGTTCATCTCACGCTCAGGTTATACGGGCGAGGACGGGTTTGAAATTTCAGTGCCCGCTGACAAGGCCGAAGACTTTGCCAAGGCCCTGCTTGCGGATGAACGTGTGGCCGCCATTGGCCTTGGTGCCCGCGATTCCCTAAGGCTTGAGGCAGGCTTACCGCTTTATGGGCATGATCTTGACCCTGACACCAATCCGGTTGAAGCGAACCTGACCTTTGCCATTGGCAAGCGGCGCAAGATCGACAAGGATTTCCCCGGCGCTGAAAAAATCATGTCAGACTTGTTCGATGGGCCGGCGCGGCGGCGGGTT
Source organism: Hyphomicrobiales bacterium (assembly GCA_006844605.1). Taxonomy (GTDB): domain Bacteria; phylum Pseudomonadota; class Alphaproteobacteria; order SPJN01; family SPJN01; genus SPJN01. The sequence goes on from SPJN01000002.1 coordinate 108,421, forward strand.
GGTTTGCTGCCCGAAGGGCGCGCCCCGGCACGTGAAGGCACCAAGGTATTGTCCGCAGCGGGCGATGAAATCGGCATCATCTGTTCCGGCGGGTTTGGGCCATCCTTTGGCGGGCCTGTGGCGATGGCGTATCTGAAAACAGAATTTGCAGAGGAGGGCACGGACGTCCTGCTCGAAATCCGGGGCAAGCAGCATAAGGCGCAAGTCGCGCCCATGCCCTTTACCCCCCACACATATAAACGCGCAAGCGCGTAGGTTCTAACCAGTCTGAAAAGGGATCAGAAGGATGGCTGACAAAAAATTTACAGAAGATCACGAATGGATCGAAATGGACGGTATCACAGGCCGCGTCGGTATTTCTGCCTATGCGCAGGAACAGCTGGGCGACATTGTGTTTGTGGAATTGCCCGAAGTGGGCACCACCTTTGCCAAGGGCGATGAAGTGGCAGTTGTTGAATCCGTTAAGGCCGCATCGGAAGTTTATGCCCCGGTCGGCGGCGAGGTTGTTGCTGTGAATGCCGCGCTTGAGGGCGAACCGGGATTGGTCAACGAAAGCGCAGAAGAAGATGGCTGGTTCTTTGAAATCAAACCTGCTGACGCGGGTGAGCTTGATGAACTGATGGATCAGGCCGCTTACAACGATCATATTGCTGACTAAAAACAGGCGACGTTTCCTATGCGCTATTTGCCCCTAACTGATGATGACCGCCGTGCAATGCTTGCCACGATTGGTGTCCGTTCCGTCGATGACCTGTTCATTGATGTGCCTGATGCAGCACGGCTTGACGATCTGATTGATCTGCCACGCCATCAGGGCGAATTGGCAGTGGAACGGGATATGTCAGGACTGGCAGCACAATCTGTTGCTGCCGGATCTGTGCCGTTCTTTTGTGGGGCTGGGGCCTATCGGCATCATGTGCCAGCCACCGTTGATCATTTGATTCAACGGTCTGAGTTTTTGACGGCCTATACCCCCTATCAGCCCGAAATCGCGCAAGGCACGTTGCAGTATTTGTACGAGTTTCAAAGTCAGGTTGCCCTGCTGACCGGGATGGAGGTCGCGAACGCGTCGCTTTATGACGGATCAACCGGTACGGCTGAAGCTGTGATCATGGCAAACCGCGTCACGCGCCGTAAAAAGGCTGTGTTGTCTGGCGCGCTTCACCCCCATTACGCACAGGTTGTTAAAACCACCTTGCAATATGACGGATCTGAAATTGTTGAAGCACCATTGGTAAGTGACGGACAAGAATCACTTGCCGACATGATCGACGACAAGACGTCATGCGTTGTGGTCCAAACACCCGACCTGTTCGGGCACTTGCACGATTATGCGGCGCTGGCTGATGCCGCCCATGCAAAGGGTGCCTTGCTGATCATCGTGGTGACGGAAATCGTCTCGCTTGGCGCGTTGAAGTCGCCCGGCGATATGGGCGCCGACATCGTTGTGGCCGAAGGGCAGTCACTGGGTGTTGGGTTGCAATTTGGAGGCCCCTATGTGGGGTTGTTCGCCACAAGACAAAAACTTGTGCGTCAAATGCCGGGCCGTGTGGCGGGTGAAACGCGTGATGCCGCTGGCAAGCGTGGCTATGTGCTGACGCTTTCAACGCGGGAACAGCATATTCGCCGGGAAAAGGCGACCAGTAATATTTGTACGAATGCCGGGCTTTGTTCCTTGGCTTTTTCCATCCACTTGTCGTTATTGGGGGAAAGCGGGTTGCAGAAATTGGCTGCGCTTAATCACGCGATGGCAAGTCGGGCCGCAGACCGTTTGGCCACCATCCCCGGCGTGACAGTGCTGAACGACACATTTTTTAACGAGTTCACATTGCAGCTGCCCGTGGCAGCCGCACCGGTTGTTGATCAATTGGCGCAGCAAAACATCATCGCAGGCGTGCCTGTCAGCCGTTTGGTGCCGGGACAGGCCGAAGACCTGTTGCTGGTCGCGGTGACAGAAACCACAACTGATGAAGATGTAGAGGCGCTGGCAAGAGCCTTGTCCGCGATTGTAGAAGGAGCGTCATCATGATGAACAAGCAGGGGCGCCCCACAAATACAGGCGACGCAGGCGATACAGGCAGCGCCGCACGAATTGAAACCGCGACAGGTCATTATGGCTTGGATCACAATGAACCGCTGATCTTTGAACAGGGCGTGCCAGGCCGTAGCGGCGTTGATTTGCCCGAAATACCAGATGCTCCCAGCCGTCTTGGCGGGCTTGCGCGGGCTGACCAGATCGGCCTGCCCGACCTGACCGAACCTGACGTGATGCGCCACTATGTGCGCCTGTCACGCAAGAATTATGCCATTGATATGGGGCTGTTCCCACTTGGCTCCTGCACGATGAAGCACAATCCGCGCCTGAATGAAAAGATGGCGCGGCAACCCGGCTTTTTTGATGTGCATCCCTTGCAGCCCGAAAGCACTATACAGGGTGCGCTGGCAGTAATGGATGAACTGACCCATTGGTTGACGACGCTGACCGGGATGCCCGCCGTGGCGTTGAGCCCCAAGGCAGGGGCCCATGGTGAATTCTGCGGGATGATGGCCATTCGTGCGGCACATGAAGCTGCGGGTGAGGGCGCAACACGTACCCGCGTGCTGGTGCCGGAAAGTGCCCACGGCACGAACCCCGCAACCGCCGCGCAATTGGGCCTGAAAGTTGATTCGATCCCCGCGACCGAAGAAGGGCGCGTTGACCTTGAAGCCTTCCGGGCCAAGCTTGGCCCCGATGTGGCAGGCATCATGCTGACCAACCCCAATACATGCGGGTTGTTTGAACGTGATATTCGCGCGATTGCCGATGCCATTCACGATGTCGGCGGCTATTTCTATTGCGATGGTGCGAACTTCAACGCCATCGTTGGCCGTGTCCGCCCCGGTGATCTGGGCGTCGATGCGATGCATATCAATTTGCACAAGACATTCTCAACCCCGCATGGCGGCGGCGGGCCCGGTGCCGGGCCAGTGGTCCTGTCGGAAGCCTTGGCCCCCTTTGCGCCCCACCCGTGGGTAGTGGGCGATAAGGACGGGTTGCATTTGGTGGAGCATGATGGCGATCAGGGCGATGACGCCCCAGCCTTTGGCCGCCTGACGGCATTCCACGGGCAGATGGGCATGTATTCCCGCGCCCTGACCTATATGAAAAGTCACGGCACAGACGGGTTGCGGCAGGTTGCAGAGGATTCTGTGCTGTCGGCCAACTATGTGCTGGCCCGCCTGAAGGATCATATGTCCGCCCCGTTTGAAGGTCCCTGTATGCATGAGGCCCTGTTTGATGACCGCTTCTTGGAAGGGACAGGGGTGACAACTTTGGACTTTGCCAAGGCAATGATCGACGAGGGCTTTCACCCCATGACCATGTATTTCCCCTTGGTTGTTCATGGCGCCATGCTGATTGAACCGACTGAGACGGAAAGCAAGCAAAGCCTGGATATCTTCTGCGATTCACTGTTGGCATTGGCTGAGGGCGCAAAGGGCAATGATAAGGAACGGTTCACTGCCGCGCCGCATTTTGCCCCGACAGGTCGTCTGGACGAGACATTGGCAGCCCGTAAGCCGAACCTGCGCTGGTCAGTGGCACAGAAGCCGCTGGAGGCTGCCGAATAGCCCCTAGCCTATTAGCGGCACCCAAATTTCAATGTCCCCCGACAATGTGACGGGGTTGAACAGGGGGCCATAATGTTCGATCAGGATCAGGTCGCAATCGGTATCAATCTGCAAGTCAGTGTGTGGACGCCAGTCTTCATCAATCGCTGCGCATGTTGCATCAATCGTTGAAACGTCGCCGTTATGGGTGAAAACCGCATAGGGGCGGGCTTGTATCTGGTCTGTCGTCATACCGGCGGGTACTTGATCAATTGTCGTGACTTGTTGCGCGACCAGATAGATGAACCCTGTGCTGCCATCGGCGGGCTGGCGACAAACCCCATAGCTGTCGGGTAAGGCGTGGGGAATTTCATGGGCGCGGGCACCGAACGCCCCCCATTGATCGGCTGCGGTTGATCGTTCCCCAAAAACCTGTCGATCAGTGATGCCAATCAGATTCAGCGGACCATGCGTTCTGATTATTGGTGTGCCTAACATGTCATCCTCCCCCAAAATAAGCAGGTGATTAGGCTAGGCCAAGACTGAACATAAAAAAACCCCACTCAAGCAGAGCGGGGTTTTCTATGAATAATGTAACGCAGGGCTATGAAGGGTCTGCTTTAGTGCAGGTTGTCCTTGATAGACGCGATGCCGTTGTCGATCAGGCTTGCGGCCTTGTCGCCGGTCATGCTGCCTGTCACGACAGAGCGGGAGGCTGACACAGCGGCGTTAATGGCGACGTTGCGTACTTCTGCAACGGCCTGCGCTTCGGCCTGTGCGATCTTCTGTTCAACCAATTTGGTCCGGCGTTCCGCCAGTTCTTCAAGCTGAACCCGTGTCTGTTCTGCCAGTGCGGTTGCTTCCTTGCTGGCCTGTTCGACGATGGCTTCGGCTTCTTTTTCTGCTTCTGCCTGGGCCTTCTGATATTTGGCAAGCAATGCCTGCGCTTCAGAGCGGATGCGGGCGGCTTCTTCAAGCTCGTTCCGGATGGCATCTGCCTTGTCGTCCAGTGCGCCAAGCACCATTGCGGGTACTTTTTTCCAAATCAACAAACCAACGAAGACTAGAAAGGCAATAGCAACCCAATCTGTATCGGATAAAGGTAACATGGTCATTCCTTCCTTAACTACGGCTGCTGAGGGCATCAGCAACGGCAGTGTCAATGGCGGCCTGATCGGCAGCCTGACCGGTCAGCTTGGTCACCAATTCGGCAGTGACGTCGGCAGCAACGGTGCGGACATTGTTCATGGCTTCGTCACGGACAACCGCGATGCGCGCTTCGGCTTCGGCCAGTTGCGCTTCCAGCTTTTCTTCCAGCGTGCTGCGTTCCTTGGCGGATTCAGCGGCCAGCTTGTCGCGCGTCTGTGCGGCGATGGCGTGTGCATCGGCGCGGGCCTGTGCCAACGCGGCCTCATAGGCGGTCAATGCTTCTTCTGCTTCGCGCTTCAAACGATCGGCACTGTCCAGATCGTCAGCGATTTTAGTGCGACGTTCTTCAAGCACATGGCCGATACGCGGCAAAGCCACGCGTGACATGGCGATATAAAGCAGGATGAAGGTGATGGCGAGCCAGATAAGCTGCGGGGCAAAGTCGCCAAACTCTAACTGAGGCATAAGCCTATTCCTTCGTTCATTAGCGCGCCGTCGAACACAAAACCGGATACCACTTTTGCTGACGGTCGCTTGTCTTGCTGCACTTCATAAACAAAGCACAGCTGTTAATTCTTGCCGGTTCAATGCTCCGACGGGCAAGGGGTGAGAGGGGGGCATGCCCAAAGACACGCCCCCACACTCAACTAATCCAAACGGGGTCGATTAGACCACGAAGATCAGGATCAGCGCGACCACCAGGCCGAACAGGCCGGTGGCTTCCGCCAGCGCGAAGCCCAGAAGCAAGTTTGCAAACTGGCCTTGAGCGGCTGAGGGGTTGCGCATGGCAGCTGTAAGATAGCTGCCGAAGATGTTACCGATGGCGATACCAGCACCGGCTAGTGCGACAGTGGCGGCGATGCCGGCACCGATGAACTTACCCAATTGGGTTGCTGCTTCGACTTCCATGATATGCTCCTTTAAGCTTTGGCGTATGCGTCAAGTCGATGATGTAAAACCACTGTGGCGCTGAATGCCTTAGTGATCGTGGAGGTGAAGTGCATCATTAAGATAGATGCACGACAGAACGGCGAACACATAGGCCTGAAGAAATGCAACAAGCACCTCCAGACCAGTCAGCGCCACCGCAAAGAAAAACGGCAGAAAACCACCGCCGATAAAACCTAGGCTGACAATAAAGCCAGCAAAAACTTTCAACATTGTGTGACCCGCCAGCATGTTTGCGAACAAACGCACTGAAAGGCTGATCGGACGTGACAGGTAGGAAATTACCTCAATCACTGAGATCAGCGGCAGCAGCCATACAGGCACACCGCTGGGGATAAACAATTTTACGAATTTGAAGCCATGCTTGAAAATACCCACCAATGTCACGCCGATGAAAACAACGGATGCCAGGGCAAAAGTCACGATGATGTGGCTTGTGGGAGTAAAGGCATAGGGCAGCATGCCGAACAGGTTACACAACAGAATAAAGATAAAGAGTGTAAAGATGATCGGGAAGAATTTCTGGCCGGAAGGGCCAACAATATCGCGCATGATGCCGGCAATGAACTCATAGGCCATTTCGGACACAAGCTGTGCGCGGGAGGGGACCAAGGCGCGGGATTTGGAAGCGCCAACGGAAAGGGTCAGGAACAAGGTGGCTGTGACAGCCACAATAACCATCCACAAAGCCGAATTGGTGAAGGAGGCATCAATGCCACCGATTTCGAGCGGGATAATCCGGGAAATCTCGAACTGGTGCATCGGATCGATGTGGAAACCACCTTCCGCTGCTGCAGCTGCGCCATGATCTGGTGATGACACGCCAACTTTCCTTCTTTTATTGTCCTTAGGCAGGAATTGCCTAGGACCGATTATCTGACCCGTCGTCAGCGGCATCACTATTAGCCGCTTCAGACTGTTGATTCATTCGATTGGCCGTGCGGAACACATTTACAATCCCCGCAGCCACACCCAGTGGAAAAAAGATCAGAAGCAAAACCGGTTTCGTGCCCAACCAATCGTCAAGCATCCAACCAATAAAGCCCCCGACCAAAACAGCGGCCACCAAATCGGTGGAAAGCCGCATTGCCATGCCGAACGAGTTTTGACGCGGTGCGTCGTCAACATCATCGGCCTGACCATTGGGTCCGGTCGCGTGCGGATCGGGGGTTTCTGCTTTTAACCCCGCCTCTACACGGACCTTGCGTAGCTTATCTGCAAATCCATCCAGCCCATCGGGCCGCGCAGTACGCCCGGAAATCGTTCCCGGCTGGTCGCGCTTAGCGCGCTTATCAGTTTCATCATGCATCGGCGTAACCAACTATCTGACCAAGTTGACTGCAACCACATTGTGCAGCAGCAAGATCAAATCGGATACTTTCGGATGCAGATGGTTCCTGACAGGCACCATCAATAGACATGCAAACACCCCACTAACAAGGCGCTGGCAACCTAGCTTTTACATCGCCAAAGGGTCAAGCAAACACCATGTCGCATCAGGGGCATAAGTGCATGTTTTATAACGGAAAACATACTCCGCGTCGATCCGCCGCGCTGATTGCGTGGTCCTTTGGGCAGGCTATTCGGCTGCGATCATTTCTTCAGCATGTTCCAAGCTGACCGAAACCAGTTGTGACACGCCCCGTTCGGCCATCGTGACCCCGAATAGGCGGTGCATTCTTGCCATCGTCACCGCGTGATGGGTGATGATCAGGAACCGGGTCCCGGTTTCCTTGGCAATTGTCTCAACCAAATTGGTGAACCGTTCGACATTGGCGTCATCAAGCGGGGCATCAACCTCATCGAGGACGCAAATCGGTGACGGATTGGTCAAGAAAACCGCGAAAATCAGCGCCAAAGCGGTCAATGCCTGCTCACCACCTGACAGCAGCGTCATGACCTGCAGTTTCTTGCCGGGGGGCGAGGCATAGATTTCCAAGCCTGCTGACAATGGGTCGTCTGATTCGATTAGTTCCAGATGGGCGGTGCCGCCACCGAACAAAATGCCGAATAGACGGGTGAATTTTTCATTCACTGATTCGAACGCGGTTAGCAGTCGTTCACGCCCTTCCTTGTTCAGGCTTTGAATACCGCCGCGCAGGCGCGCGATGGCCCCTTCAAGGTCAGCCTTTTCCGCCTCCATCCCTTCAAGCTGCTCTGTCAGCTCGCGGCTTTCTTCTTCAGCGCGCAGGTTCACGGCGCCCATATTTTCTCGCTCGCGCTTCAGTTTTTCCAACTTGTCTTCCACGTCATTGGCGGGGGGCGGTGTTTCGCCTTCCTTCAATTCGGCAAGTTCAAGCGCCTTTTGCGGCGGGCATTGCAGCACTTCGTGAATGCGTGCTGCCGAATCACCCAGCCGTTCTTCGGCTCCTTCAAGATGGCCGCTGATCTTGGCGCGGTCTTCGCGATGGGTGCCGAGTGCCTCATTCACCGCGCGTGCCCACTTGCCAGCCTCTGCCAGCAGGGATTCAGCTTCAGCCAGCTTGTCCGCAGAATCGCGGCGGTTTTGTTCAGCCTCGCCGATTTTATCAAGCAATAGGGTCCGCTTGGATTTCAAATGCTCAGGCAGATTGTGCAGTTCTTCCTGCTGGGCCAGTGCATTCTTTTTACGATTGTTCAGCGCCTCAATCTGTTTGATGGAGTTGCCGGACCGGTCAACCCATGCCTGCCGTTCACGTGAAATGGTGGACAGGCGGGTGGCGCGGGCCTGCGCTTCTTGTTGCAGACCAGATTGGTTTGAGCGTGCCTCTGCCAGGCCAGCACGAAGGCTGTCCACATGGGTGCGCTTGGCGGAAATTTCGCCATCCAGCGTTTCCTGCGGCTCCAGCCGGCCCAAACCTTCCTTGGCTTCTGCCAGACGGCTTTCTGAATCCGTGCGGTCCTGCGTTAGCCGTTCAGCGTTTTCAGTCAGGCTTTGCAGGCGGGTCTGGCGCTTTGCTTCTACCTGTTCGAATTCAGCCAATTTGCGGCGCGCGTTGGACAGATTGTCTTCGGCGCTGCGGCGGGCTTTGCGCGTGTTCTGGTCAGCAGCCTTGGCGGCGTCCAGAACCTGCTTTTGCCCGTCGTGATTTTTGGTTGCGTCTTCGGCGGTCCGTTCGGCAACTTCCCGTTCCATGATCAGGTCGGATAGCCGGTTGCGTTGTTCCAACCGCTTGGCAGCAGCAGAGGGGGCGTCGGCAGCAGATGTCAAACCATCCCAACGCCACAAATCACCATCGCGAGTGACAATCCGCTGACCGGGCTTTAGCAAGCCATGCAGGCGACCACCATCTGCGCGGTCTTCGACAAGGCCGATATGGCTAAGCCGGCGTTTCAATGCGGCAGGGGCCTTCACAAAGTCAGACAGCGGCACAACACCGTCGGGCAGCAGGGCATTGTCGGCATATTCGCCAAGCTTGGCCCAATGTGCCGGGGCGTCAGGGTCGAATGACACATCAAGGTCATCGCCCAATGCGGCACCCAGCGCCTTTTCATAGCCCGGTTCAACCGATAGTTCGTCAACCATGGGCGGGTAGTCACCAGCCGACCCGGTGTCGAGCAGATTGGTCAGGGCCTGTTCTTCGGCCTTGATGCGATGGGCGACATTGCGTGCCTCGTTCATCCGGTCACGAGCTGCACTTTCGGATTGTTCTGCGGTGCGCGTGGCCTCTTCAGCAGCGATCTGCGCTTCTTGTGCAGCGGTCAGGGCTGCTTCTGATTCAGCAAGGCGTGTGCGGGCCGCGGCCAGCGCCTCATCCTCGCGCAATTCGCGTTCAATCTTGGCCTTTTCTTCTTCGATTGATGACAATTGCGCCACCAACCGTTCCAGACGGCCACCGGTTTCGCGGATCTCGCGCTCAAACCCGCTGCGGCGCGCGGCAAGGGCGGCGGCCCGTTCGGTCAGAACATGCAAGGCATCTTCGTCGGTGCGCAGAGTTTCCTGCGCCTGCGTGACCGCGGCCTGTGCCTCCGCAATGCGGTCAGCCTCGCCCGCGCGAGCGCCGTCCAATGTTTCCTTTTCAGCGTCGAGCCGTTCAAGGGCGGAGGCGGCGTCCTTGGCCAATGTGCCTTCGCGTTCAAGGTCAGTGTCAATTTGGGTTAGCTGGCCTTCAAGTTCCGCCATTTTTTGGCGGGCACGTTCTTCTTCTTTGGCAAGGCCGTCGCGTTCAACAGACAGGCGATGCAGGGCGGCGGCCATTTCGGCTTCTTTTTCGCGCAAAGGCGGCAGGCCATGCTGTGCCAATGCCTCAACACGGGCTGCTTCGGCGGCAGCTTGTGTGGCGGTGGCGACCTCAGCCTCGGTCTTTTTCAATTTTGCCCGCGACTCTTCAACTTGCAGGCGTGCCTCTGTCCACTTCAGATGCAGAAGTAAGGCTTCATGGCGGCGGATATGGCCTTGCAAATTGCGGTAACGATTGGCCTGACGAGCCTGACGTTTCAGGCTGCCCAATTGTGTTTCAATCTGGGCCATCACATCATCAAGGCGGGTTAGATTGGTTTCAGCGGCGCGCAAGCGCAATTCCGCTTCATGCCGACGAGAATGAAGCCCGGTGATCCCGGCAGCTTCTTCAAGGATGGAACGGCGGTCCTTCGGTTTGGCAGAAATCAAGGCACCGACGCGGCCCTGACTGACCAAGGCGGGGGAGTGGGCCCCGGTTGAACTGTCTGCAAATAAAAGCTGCACATCACGGGCGCGCACATCATTGCCATTGATCCGATAGCCGGACCCGGCACCCCGTTCGATACGGCGCGTGATTTCAAGGTCGTCGCTGTCATTGAACGCGGCGGGGGCTGTGCGATCCGAATTGCCAAGCGCCAATGTCACCTCGGCCATGTTGCGGGCCGGACGATTTGTAGTGCCGGAAAAGATTACATCTTCCATGCCTGTGCCGCGCATCGATTTGGGGCTGGTTTCCCCCATCGCCCAACGCAGGGCTTCCACAAGGTTGGACTTGCCGCAACCATTCGGGCCGATCACACCGGTCAGGCCCGGTTCGATCAACAATTCGGTCGGTTCGACAAAGCTCTTAAATCCACTTAGCCGTAGGGCATTGAATTCAACCATGTGACGTTCCCTTTTATAGTGTTTTGGTCGCCATAGTGTTGGGCGCTATAGCGTTTTGGTTGCCGGGTGGCTTAGTCCGCCAGCAACTTGTCGAAAGTTGATTTTGTGAAAGGTTCACTCGTCAGCTTGCCATTGATGACAAAGCTGGGCGTGCCTTGAATTTTGTAATTGGCCTGCGCGTCATAGCGTGCCTTGACGATTGAATTGAACAGTTCCTCGTCAGCCATGCACTTGTCAAAATCAGCTCTGCTCATCCCGCCTAGCTGGGCAATTTGTGCCAATGCTTCGATCGGGGCGTTGCTGGTGGCCCATTGTGCTTGCTGGACAAACAGGACCTGTGTGAAGGCCGCGTTTTTGTCGCCGCCACAGGCTGCCAGCATGGTGGCCTTCGCCGCCAACATATCCAGCGGGAAGGGGTGCAGCTCCAGATAGACTTTGCCGGTGTCTATATAATCCCGTTTTAGGGCGGGCAGGTCTTCGGCATGGAATGTCGCGCAATGCGGGCATGTCATGGAGGCAAATTCGACGATTTTGATGGGCGCATCAGGGTCGCCATAGGCAACAATGGCCTGATATCCCTCTGCCGAGGTAGGCAGAGTGCCGGAAGACAGGTCCGCGGTGCCGGATGTGCCGCCATTTACGGGCGCAGTTGCGCTGCCGGACTGGTTGGTTGCATAAAAAATTGCGCCGCCGGCAACCAAAATAAGCGCGACAAGGCCAATCACAAGATTACGGTTCATTTACCTATCCCCTACTACATATTGGGGGTCATTATAGGTCGAACCACAACATCTCTCAATTCCTGATCAAGCTGAATCCCTACTTATCCACAAGAATCTTCTCTCCCAGCCCGGCAAGGGCCGCCCGCAGCTCTGGGTCTTCTATGTCTTTGAGTCTGTTGCTCAATTCTGTTTTTTGGGCCTCTGACAGGCGTGGTTCGGGCGCTTTTTCGTCCCCGAACAGCCCCGCAAGACCACTTTTGTGGGTGCTTGGTGGACTGTTTTTACGTGCCGATTGGGCAATTTTCAGTCTGGCAATGGCCTTATACCCATAAAATTGGTTGATCCGCTCTATCAGGCGGGGGGCCTCCATATCAATAAGGGGGGCTGCTGCACCGCTGGCCCGCAAGGTCAGGATACCGTCACGGGCCGCCAAACCGGGAAAACGAATTTCCATGGGCTGACACAGGGGCCCCAGCTCAGGCCCGGCGATATCCTGCCATTGGCGGATAATCTCAGCCTTAACGAAACCGCGTTTGCGCAAGATTTGATCGGTCAGACCCGGCAGCCGATCGGCCACAGGCTCAAAACCCCGGCTACGACGCAATTTGCGCGGCGTGACGGGCTTCACCTCAGGGTCTTTGTTCCGGTCTTTTGATTTGTCTGGCGATTTGGCCATTTTCACCTTGCTTGGCTACCATTCGCGGGGCACACAGAAGCTTAAACTTTTTCAACAGGTTTGTCGCGTGTCCGATACAAAGCCACCGGTTCCCATCAAAAAGCTGCATCAGGATTTGCTTGGCTGGTATGACCGCCATGCGCGGACATTGCCGTGGCGGGTTAGCCCCAATGATCGCAAGCAGGGCGTGGTGCCGGACCCGTACCGTGTTTGGCTATCTGAGATTATGTTGCAGCAAACCGTGGTGAAGGCCGCGGCACCCTATTTTGACAAGTTCACACAAAAATGGCCAACCGTTACTGACCTTGCTGCCGCAAGTTTAGAGGACGTGATGGCCGCATGGGCGGGGCTGGGCTATTACAGCCGGGCGCGCAATCTGCATGCCTGCGCTGTCACTATCGCAGACGATTGGCAGGGCCAGTTTCCCGACAATGAAAAAGATCTGCTTGGCCTGCCGGGGATCGGCCCCTATACCGCCGCGGCGATATCGACGATTGCGTTCAACCGTCCGGCGAATGTGGTCGATGGCAATGTCGAACGGGTTATGGCGCGGCTTCATAACAGTGATGCGCCCATTCCATCGGCCAAGAAACAGTTGGCCGCATTGGCCGCGCCGTTGGTGCATAGGGAGAGGCCGGGCGATTATGCCCAGGCGTTGATGGATTTGGGGGCCACAATCTGCACCCCGCGCAAGCCTGCGTGTTCACTGTGCCCGTGGACGGATCATTGCGCCGGGCGCAAGGCTGGCAGCGCCGCTGATTTACCCATGCGGGAAAAGAAAAAGCCCAAGCCGGTGCGCACTGGCACAGCCTATTGGGTGCGCGATGGGCAGGGCAAAATCCTGTTGGTGCGGCGGCCCGAAAAGGGCCTGCTCGCGAAAATGATGGGGCTGCCGACAATGGGGTGGGAAACCGCGACCAGTGATGGCAGTGCCGACCCGGTCGCGCTTGGCCTGCCTAAGGGTGGTTGGCGCGCGCTGGATGGCGAGGTGCGCCACGTCTTTACCCATTTTGAATTGCGATTGCAGATCAAGGCATTGCGCCTGAAGACCAAGGGGGATAGCGCCCTTGGTCACTGGATCATAGAAGATGATTTGGCAGATGCCGGCTTGCCCAGCGTCATGCGCAAGGTCGCGCGGCTTGCCCTTTCTGAAGGGGGCTAGCGGGCATATGCGCGGCAGCCTGACAGATTAGCTGTTCAATTCAGCCCGGATTTGCTGGCGGAACAAATCAATCGGTACGCGTTTACCCTTTTGGCTGATATGCCAGAAGGTCCAGCCATTGCAAGCCTCTGCACCCTGAACATGGGCACCGATTTTGTGGATGGAGCCTGTGGCGTCACTTGCAGCCAATGTCCCATCTGCACGCACCTTGGCAGAAAGTTTGCCGCGTGCGTCTGTCAGCACACTACCCGGCTTGATCATGCCGCGTTCAACCACATTGCCGAAAGGCACGCGGGGCAGGGCACGTTTTGATTGTGTTGTGGCCAACCCTTCGGGGTCGATCTTCTTGATTTTGGCGATGCGTTTTTTGGCACCTTCAATATAGGTTTCGTCCCGTTCAATCCCGACATAGTGACGGCCCAATTGTTTGGCGACCGCGCCCGTGGTGCCGGTCCCAAAGAATGGATCAAGTATGACATCGCCGGGATTGGTGGATGACAGGATCACCCGATGCAGCAGGCTTTCAGGCTTTTGCGTTGGGTGCAGTTTTTGACCGTCATCCCCCTTCAGCCGTTCGCCGCCTGTGCAAAGGGGCAATGTCCAGTCAGAGCGCATTTGCAGATCGTCATTCAGCGCCTTCATGGCCTCATAGTTGAATGTGACGCCCTTGGCGTTTTCATCACGGCTGGCCCAGATCATGGTTTCATGGGCGTTTGTGAACCGCTTGCCACGGAAATTGGGCATGGGGTTGGTCTTGCGCCATATAATATCGTTCAGGATCCAATAGCCCAGATCCTGCAGGATGGCACCAACGCGGAAAATATTGTGGTAGGAGCCAATGACCCAGATTGTGCCGCTGGGTTTCAAGACGCGCTTGGCTTCCTTCAACCAGTCATGGGTGAACTTATCATAAACGGCAAAGCTGGCGAACTTGTCCCAATCATCATCAACGGCATCAACCTTGGTATTGTTGGGTCGCTTTAGATCGCCCGCCAATTGCAGGTTATAGGGCGGATCAGCAAAGATCACATCGATGCATTCATCGGGCAGGCTGCGCAATGTTTCAATAGAGTCGCCCGGCAAAATGACATCTGTCGGTATATCGGTCTTTTTAGTATCGGATTTGCGCGCCATCTTCGCCAGTTCCCAGCCTGTCTGCCTTAATCGAAAGGCGCGCATGGTGAGTCAAGCGAGAGTCGCCGTCAATAGTTATTTTGAATCAAGGGGTTATTTGGATTCGCTGCTACTAGATATAGTGGCTGCGGCGGCGACAGGCGCAAAACTGAGTCTGTGATGGGGGGTGATGCCGTGGGTTTTCAGTGCCTCCATATGCAGTTTGGAGCCATATCCGGCATTTGTGTGCCACCCATAATGGGGAAACGCTGTTGCAAGCTCTGTCATGATGCGGTCGCGTGTGACCTTGGCAATGATGGACGCTGCCGCGATGGACAGCGCACGGGCATCGCCCTTGACCAATGCCACAGCCGGGCAGGGCAAATCGGGCACGAACCGTCCGTCGATCAGCGCGGCGGCTGGTTGCACCTTTTCGCTTAACGCATCAAAGGCGCAGCGCATGGCCAACAAACTGGCAGTGTGAATATTGTTGATGCGGTCCAGCTCTGCCACCTCAATCACGCCAAGCCCATAATGGGCGGTGCCCTGCAGGGCAGCGAACAAGGTGTCGCGTCGTTTGGGTGTCAGCTTTTTGGAATCATGCAGGCCATCAGGGCAGGTCGCAGGGTCAATGACGGCAGCGGCAGCAATCAAAGGCCCGGCAAGGGGGCCGCGCCCAACCTCGTCAATGCCGGCGATTGGGCCGCCATGACGGTCGATCAGGTCTTGTTCATGACTAAAGTCTGGCCTGAAGTCTGGCCTGAGGTCAGAAGGGGAGACCGGCTTGGGTTTTGGTTTGGGCATCTACGCATCAGCAAAAAGGGACAATTGATCCGACGGTACAGAAAACAGGTCGGAGCGCAAGTCCAGTATCTGTCGATTAAGGTCCAGCCGCTTGCAGGCCAGCACAAATCGCTGCCGCAAGGTTTGGGCCAAGGGGCCTGAACCACGGGCGCGTTTATGAAAAGTTGCGTCATAATCCTTGCCGTCACGCATTTGCCGGATCAATGACATCACCCGGTCTGCCCGATCAGGCACAGCGGTATGCAGCCAATCGACAAACAGGTCGCGCACCTCAAGCGGTAGGCGTAGCAGAATAAAGCTGGCATAGATCGCGCCATTGTCTGCAGCGGCGGTCAAAATTGCCTCAAGCTCATGATCATTCAGTCCAGGGATCATGGGGCTTGCCATCACGACCGTGGGGATACCCGCATCAGACAGGGCCTTGATGGTGGCAAGGCGACGTTCAGGGGTGGCGGCACGCGGTTCCATCGCCCGGCTTAATTTGCGATCAAGGGTGGTGATCGACAGGGCAACCTTGACCAAGCCCTTTTCAGCCATGGGGGCGAGGATATCAATGTCACGCCCGACCAGTGCCGATTTTGTGACGATGGCGACGGGGTGATTGTGGGCGGCCAGCACCTCCAACAATTGGCGGGTGATCTTCTGCTCACGCTCAATCGGCTGATAAGGGTCTGTATTGGTGCCCATGGCGATCACGCGCGGCTGATAACCCGGTTTTGCCAATTCCTTTTCAAGCAGGCGCGGGGCATCAGGCTTGGCAAACAGTTTGGTTTCAAAATCAAGTCCTGCTGACAGACCATGATAGGTGTGGGTGGGACGTGCAAAACAATAGGTGCAGCCATGTTCACACCCCCGATAAGGATTGATGGAGCGGTCAAAACTTAAATCAGGGCTTTGATTTTTGGTGATGATGGTGCGCGGCTTTTCGATCGTTACTTCGGTCTTTAGGGGCATGGCGAAGGGGTCACTAACCCAGCCATCATCGACCAATTCACGCTTTTCGGTTTCAAACCGGCCCGTCAGGTTTGACAAAGTGCCGCGTCCACGCCGCACAGCTGGGGGGCGATAGCCATTTGGGCGGAAGGCAAAGGGGGCAGGGTCCACACGATCAATTAAGTTGACCGCACGGGTGCTGCGCGGCGTTGGTGCCTGCGTGCGGCTGCTACTGCCATGCTGCGTGTCGTATTTTCGGGCGCTTGAAAGGGCCATCACTTACCTCCACATCTCATCAAATGAGAACATAATAGGAACATTATGATGGATCCATAGGATAGTCAAGCGCGGCAAAGCGGCCCGATTAATGCATAAATGGCTAAAATGAAGGGGATTTTTGGGATTGCGTGGTTTGGCATGGGCCGTGGCTGTGTTAGTAGGGATAAGACTGCATGTGGAACACAGGGTGGAATATCGAATGGCTATCCGAACAACAATACCGACGGTAAAGAACGCGACTTTGGGCCTTTTGGTTGCGGTCTTGCTGGCCGGTTTGACCGCCACAGGCGCGCAAGCAGACGGGACCGCGCAGGATGAAACATTCGATATATTTCAATCCCGGATGAACCAGCAAAATGTGACGCGCCGTGCCCCGCCGCCGCAACCTTATGTGGCCCCGGCACCTGTGATGGCCCCCCAACAACAAGGCCAACACCAAGCCCAACCGCAACCCCAGCAGCAATCAGCCCAACAGGCCCAACAACAGCGCCCGGTGCAACGGTCTGCAATGCCCAATGATGCCTCGCCATCTGTCTATGACCCCTATGAGGGGCAACGTGATTTTCTGGCAATCGATCCGGTATGGGCGGCAGTCAGCACCGGTTTGTTGTTTGTCGTTGGCTTGGTGCTGATATTGTAGGGGCCTGCTTCCGTGATCAGTATCATTATCCCGACATATAATGCAGCGGCGCAAATCGGCCCCTGCCTTGGTGCCCTTGTGCCCGGCGCGGTTGCCGGACAGGTGCGTGAGCTGATTTTGTCCGACGGTGGGTCCACCGATGATATTGCGAAAATAGCGGATGGCAGCGGCGCACAATTTATTGAAGGCGACAAGGGACGCGGTGGTCAGTTGGCGCGAGGGGCAGCAACAGCAAAGGGGCCGTGGCTGCTGTTTCTTCATGCAGACACTGTTTTGGCGGATGGGTGGATTGATGCGGTCAGCCAGTTTGTGGCTGAGGCCCATCAGGGGCAGGCAGCCTGTTTCACATTTGCCTTGGCCGATCCTGACCCACGTGCGCGCCGTGTTGAAAAATGGGCGCGCCGTCGTGCCCGCTGGTTTGGCCTGCCCTATGGGGATCAAGGCTTGTTGATCCATAAGCAACATTATCAGGAAATTGGCGGCTTCCCCGATCTGCCCTTGATGGAGGATGTGGCCCTGATCCGCCGCATTCGCAAGCGTGATTTGACGATCCTGCCGGTTGAGGCACGGACCAGTCCTGCGCGTTATCGGACCGATGGCTATTGGTTCAGGCCGCTGAAAAATATCGGCTTGTTGGCGCTTTATCTTGTCGGCGTGCCGGCCCGTAGCCTAGCGCGGCTTTATGCCTAGTATGTGGCCTAGTCGCGCAAGCTGACAGGCACCAGACCGATCACGCTGTTCGATACGTAAAGCGCGTCGGCACATTTTAAATCATCACGGGTCAATACCTGTTCACGCACCTGTTTGTCTGCCATCACTTCGGCGCGCATGGTGCCGGGCAATAGACCGCTGGATTGGGGCGGGGTGAGCCACACACCATCACGGATGATAAACAGGTTGGTCTTTGACCCTTCGGTGATTTCACCGCGTTCATTCATCACCAGATAATCAATCAGGCCCTCTTTGGCTGCCTGCCCCATCAGCCTGTCATAAACGGGGCGCAGGCTGGTTTTGTGATGCAGAAACAAATCATCTGAACGGGTGCGGTCTTCTGCGATGGCAACGACGCCCTGTGTGGGAAAGGCACTGTCGTCCAGTGGCACAATCCGTAAATCAATCGCGCCATAGCGGTTAATGGCAAAACGTATCCGGTGCGGCTGGTGGGGAAGAGATTGGGCGGCCCGCGCCAAGGATGCGCTAATCTCATCCCGGTCAAACCGATAGCCAAAATAAGTGGCAGAGGTTGCCAGCCGTTGCAGATGCGCCTCCAGCAATAGAAAGCCGCTGTCAGGTCGCCAGACCGTTGTTTCAAACAGATCAAACGCAGGGCGTGGATCAGTAAGGAAGCGGCCTTTCAAATGGCATTCTTCATATTCTGATTGGGCATTTGAATCAGCAACAATACCAGACCCAAGGCCGATGCGCCCTTCGCCGCCGGGGAACACAATGGGCGTGCGGATCGCTACGTTAAAACTGAAAGTCCCATCGGGGTTCAGCACCCCAATGGCCCCTGTATAGGGGCCGCGGGGACCCGCTTCCAATTCATGGATGATTTCCATCGCCCTTTTTTTGGGCGCGCCGGTCACCGACCCGCAGGGGAACAGCGCCCCCATAATATCGGCAAGGCCCTGATCAGCCTGTAATGTCCCACTGATGGTTGATGTCATAGTGTTCAGGGTTGGGTAATGTTCAACCTGAAACAAATGATCGACGCTGACACTGCCTGCCTGTGTCACGCGGGCAAGATCGTTGCGTAACAGATCAACGATCATCAGATTTTCAGCGCGGCTTTTGGGGTCGTCGCGCAGGGCGGTTGCGGCGTCATTATCGGCCATTAATGTCAGCCCACGCGGGGCGGTGCCCTTCATCGGACGGGTGCGCAATGTGGTGCCATCATTGGTCAAAAACAATTCAGGCGACACGGACAGGATGGACCAGTTATCCGTTTCAATCATCGCGCTGTGCGCTGTGCGTTGGCCCTGCCGTAATGTGCGGTAAAGGCCCTTGGCGCTGCCGTCCCAGCGGAATGATGCCTGCATGGTGAAGTTAATTTGATAGGCGTCGCCCGCATCCAAATAGGCGTGAATCTTGTCAATTGTGCGGGTGTAGTTTTGTTGATCAAACGGCAGGGTCAAATCATGGGCTGCGCTTTGTGGCTCGTCAGCCCACAGGTGATCCGCCGCGGTCGGTGACAGGTCTTGCGGCGAATCGAAAACAGCAAACCAGACCAGCGGCAGCCGGTCATCCGGCGCATGGGTGGTCAGCGCTGCATCAAATGCCCCCGCCGCCTCATAGGCGATAAAGCCCGCGACCCATTTGCCATTGTGCGCGGCACGTTCAGCGGCACTGATTATATCCGGTACTTCCGACAGACAGGTTGCGGTCAGGATCGTGTCAGGTGTCGTGAAAAGCTGTGTCCCGGTGCCGTCCTGCGCCAGACTGTTATCAATCAGAACCGTAATGCCGGTTGCGGCATCCACGTCAGACCAATCCTTTGGGCGCAACAAAGCGTTTCAATTGTCCGGTCCGGGGTTTGATGTCGGCCCAGCGATCACAATCGAACTGAATGATGGCCAGCCCGGCGGTCGGGAATTTTAGCATGGCCTGCTGCGCGGCTTCAGATGTCAGTGCCTCTTCCGTAAGGGCCAATGGGATGAAATCTGCCATGCTGGGATTATGGCCGATGACCATCATCGGGCTGGGTGCATCGCCAAGGCTGGTGACACGTTCAAACACGGTATCTGCACTGGCCATATAGAGGTCGGGCAGGCTGACAATATCAGGCGGGGCAGGCAATTGCGCCACGACCCGTTGGGCAGTTTGTTCGGTGCGCATTGCGGTGGAACACAGAATGCCACGCGGGGCCAGGCCCTTTTGCGTCATAAAAATGCCCATCAGGCTGGCCGCCCGCTGCCCCCGATTGGTCAAAGTGCGGTCGAAATCATCCTGATGCTCATCCGTCCAGTCTGATTTTGCATGACGCATAAGGTATAGCGTTCGCATGATGGATCAGCCTTTGTCCCGTCCCAGCCACAATGGCAGGGTCACCATTTTCAGATACAGCGTGTCGTCCAGTTCGGGAGCCTCGTCAAGCCCCAAGGTCATATTTTCATGATCTTGTAATGGTTGCGCCCGGTAGGTGCCCCATAGCCTGTCCCAGAAACTTAACCAAAACCCGTAATTTGAATCGGTTTCAATGACATTGGGTGAATGGTGTATCCGGTGCATGTCAGGGGTCACAATCACAGTGCGCAACACGGCATCTACTGTGCGGGGCAGGCGCAGATTGGCGTGATTGAATATGGCCGATGCGTTCAGGATCACTTCGAACAGCATAACCGCAACTGCCGCCGGTCCGATTAAAATGACAAGGCCAAGTTTGAGCAGCATGGAGAGCAAAATCTCGACCGGGTGAAAGCGGACCCCGCTGGTCGCATCCAAATCGCGGTCCACATGATGCATGGCGTGCAGCCGCCACAATGGTGGTACTTTATGGAAAATCACATGCTGCGCCCAAATCGCGAAATCCAGCAGGATGATGGCCAGCGTTACCTCAATCCAAACCGGCAGGGCGACAAGATTGAATAAACCCCATCCCCGGTCTGCGGCGATCATCGCCATGCCAACGGCAAGCACAGGCACCAATAGGCCAAGCAACACGCTGTTCAGGGCAGCAATGCCAAGATTGTTGATCCAACGATGCAGGCGGGGGGCCGTGCGGTTGCGGCGGGCAAACACCGCCTCCAACAACAGCATGATGCCCATCACCCCGGCATAGCTGACAAGGCGGATCGTTTGTTCGTTTGATAAAAGCCAGTCTGCCATTGCAGGACTACAAGGTTTGGTGCCGGGCGCGTACACACCGTTCAATAGCAGCGGCGGTTAGCCGATCGAGCCCAAGGCCAAAGCGGATGATTTCAAGGGCGCGGACTTCTTCTTCCGCGACGGCGCCGTCTGCGGCGGCGATTTCACAGGCCAGCGCATAGCCTGTTTCGCATAAATGGTCGGGCAGGCCCGCGCGGGCCACGGCCACGGCATCATCCAGACTGTCTGTTTCATCAATGATGGTCGCGGCATGATCTGTGGCATGAACCAAGCCATCCTCGTTAAACCCGCGAAAGATGGGCAGAGTGCGGACCACTTCGCCAATCGCAAACAATTCCTGATCGGTCATGTCGCTGTCGGCGGCGGACAGCATCACCATTATGGCGATGAGGGAAGTTTGCGGATCAAGGGGGGAGCCAGTAGACATAGCCGTTTCCTTCTGTGGTGGTCGTTATGCCTGTTAGTCTAGAGTAAGAAAGCTGCGAACACCACTGACAGCCTCTGCCAAACCGACCCGTTCGACGATCACATTTTCGGGAAATGCCGTTAAAAGACGTGATGGGGTGCTGCGGTCCAGCATGACAAAACAGCCATGATCGTCCTGCCGCCGGATCAAACGGCCAAAGGCCTGCTTCAGCTTCAGGCGGGTCAGCATCTCTTCATAGGAACGGCCACCGAAATGATTGCGCCGCCCTTTATGTAACAGGCTGGGCCGTGGCCAGGGGACACGATCAAACACAATCAGGCGCAGGGCATTGCCCGGCACATCAACTCCGTCACGCATGGCGTCGGTCCCCAACAGACAGGCATGTTCACGGGCGCGGAACATATCGATCAGGGCACTGTTGTCGAGCGCATCGACATGTTGGGCCAATAGCTCCAACCCGGCATTGGTTAATGGGTCCTCGATGCGTTTATGGACCTCTCGCAATCTGGCGATGGCGGTAAACAGGCCCAACGCCCCGCCATTGGCTGCCAGAAACAGCTCGCGATAGGCCGCTGCCATTTGATCGGGGCTGTTCTTGTCCACATCTGTCACAATGTAAACGCGTGCCTGCTTGCCATAATCAAAGGGGGAGGGGACGGACAAATGCTCCGCTGGGTGTATCAAGTGGCGCGCACCGGTGCGTACCTCAGCGACCTGCCAGTCATCAGCCTCATCCTCAATCGTGTGGTCGGATAATGTGGCTGACGCGATCAACACGCCGTGGGCGGGCTTATACAATATTTCGGCAAGCGAACGGGTCGGGTCAATCGCATGACGATGTAACCCGATATCGAACACCCGCCGATCATTGCGTTCAACGCCGGCCCAATCGATGGTGCCCAATGACGGATCGGGCAAGTCTTCTGCCTGCATTTTCTTGGTGTCGATCAAATGCATCAACATGGCGCGCCACGCGGGCAGGGTCATCTTGCAGCGTTGTTCGATGCCTTGTAGCGACCCTTCAAGGCCGTTGCGCAGCATGGTGTCGAGTGTATCAGCCTCCCCATCCAGTCGTGCGGCAAGGCCGTGGGCCACCTTGTTCATGGCGTTTTCAAGTTGATGCAGATGTATGGCCAACGCCTTGGCAGTTTCAATCAACTCCTCTGCGGGATCATTAATCGTCGCTTCAAGGTCATGGCCATGGCGAATGTCAGCGGTGCGGGCCTTTACATGGGCATATAGGCGGGCAAGGAAGACTTCACCGGGGCCGTTGGCGCGGTCCTCCCCAATGCGGGGCAACCAGCCTTCTGACGGCAGCCCATTGGCCAGCGACTGTGTTTCCATCAAGCCGTCGCGTGCCTCGCCAATTATGATGGCAAGCTGCTCATGGGCGGCCTTTGCCTGGTCATCGGCATCTTCGGGCAAGTCGCTTGTGACCAACAATTCAAGCACACGTTCGGACAACCCGCGCCCGCGCCGCTTGCTGCTTTTTTCGCGGCCCCTGACCCAGCGCCGCATCATCGACATTTCAATGCCGGTCAAATGGGCGGAAAAGGCACTGTCCGCTGCATCAAACAGGTGATGCCCCTCATCCAGAACAAACCGTGTCGGCGGGGCCATATTACCGTGTGACACGCCGAAGTGCCCCTGTGCGGCGCGCAACATGACCAACGCATGATTGGCGACAACCAGCCGGGCATATTTGGATTTGCGATTGGCGATTTCGATAAAGCAACGGCGATGGTGGGGGCAGGCTGAATGGATGCACTCCCCCCGCCGGTCGGTCAGATTGCTTGTGCTGCCGGGCGGAAACAAATGCGGCACATGGGGCGGAAAATCGCTGCCAACCATCGCGCCGTCACGGCTTTCCGATGCCCAGCGCGCGACCAGCCCCAACCCGATCAGACTGGTAAAGCCAGCGCCCAAGCCCCCTTGCATGGCACCGCCAACCGCGTCCTGATAATTCAGCAGACACATATAGTTTTCGCGCCCCTTGCGGATGACGGTTTTTTCGGTGCGCATCTTGTCGTCGGGGTAAAGCTTGATCAGTTCCTCATCCAATTGCCGTTGCAGGTTTTTGGTATAGGTGGACAGCCAGACCGTGCCGTCATTCATCTCGGCCCAAAGGCTCGCCGGGGCGACATAGCCCAGCGTTTTGCCCGTGCCTGTGCCAGCCTCCGCCAATACCATATTGGGCATGTCTTCGATTTGACGGGGGGTGAAGGCATAGGCACCGCGAGATGTAAACTCAATCTGTTCGCCGCGTTCTTCGGCGTTTGGCCCCAACAGGCCGCGCAATTGTTCAACCGCCGCTTCGCGGGTCACGGCATTGTCGGCAGGGGGCAGGGGGGGCGCGCGGTCCTCCCACTCTGGCACTTGGTTCCAAATGTCATAACCCTGATGAAGACCGCCACGGCGTTTGGGCAGACCGAGCGCGGCCATAACAGATTGGCCCCAATGCCAGCCCCCATCCATCATGGTTTTGGCGACCCGGCTGGCCTGTTCTTGCTTGTCCCCGGTCCAACTGGACAGGGTGGCCAGCAGGTCAGTGGCGGCATCCACCAGCAATAGCGGCGCAGATTCCGGGTCAAGATCGACTTTCAGGCCCAAGGCTGCGGCCACCCCATCTGGGGTGGGTAGGCAAAACCGGGTGGGGTAAGTAAACGAGAACAACTCAATTATGTCGTAAAGCGGCGCGCGGTCAGGCTCCCGCGGGTCAAGATGCAGCCGCCGCATGGTTTGCAGTGTATGGCAGATCAACAGGCCCCGCGCGCCCTCATCCCGTACATAATTGGGCAGGTCTTCGCGGGGAATGAACTCCAAACTGCCCGTATCATCCAATATATGCGCGCCACGTGGCCCCGCGACCAGCGCAGGAACGGGCGGCAAAAGCACCTGACCGCCCTTTGTCGGCGGGTCTATCGAATCGGATTGGCTCATGCCCTACTATAGCCCCGCATGCGGCGTCTGACACCGTTGACGGGGCGTCAGGGCGCGCATAATGTCCCCCGACCTTTTTTATGGATTATGGATCAATGACAGACCTTCGTGACATCGCAATGGACTCCAACGCCTGGCCCTTTGTTGAGGCACGGAAGATCCTGAAACGGATCGAACAGTCCGGCGTGCCCGAAAAGGGGTATATCCTGTTTGAAACAGGCTATGGCCCCTCTGGCCTGCCGCATATCGGTACGTTCTGCGAAGTGGCCCGCACGACGATGGTCCGTCATGCCCTTTCCACACTGTCAGATGTGCCCACCAAGCTGATTGCCTTTTCCGATGATATGGACGGTTTGCGCAAGGTGCCCGATAATATCCCCGAACAGGAGATGATGGCCGGTCATTTGAACAAGGCGCTGACATCCGTGCCCGACCCGTTCGGTACGCATCCCAGCTTTGGCGAGCATAACAATGCCCGCCTATGTGCCTTTTTGGATCAATATGGCTTTGATTATGAGTTCAAAAGCTCCACAGCGACCTATCAGGCCGGGGAGTTTGACGAGACGTTGCTGCGTGTTCTGGACCGCTATGATGCGATCATGAATGTGGTCTTGCCGACATTGGGTGAAGAACGCCGTAAAACCTATTCTCCGTTCTTTCCGGTTGATCCTGAAACACGCGAAGTGTTGCAGGTGCCGACAGTTGAACGGAATGTCGCCGCGGGCACAATTGTGTATGAGATGCCAGATGGCACCAAGCGCGAAACCAGCGTGACAGGCGGGGCCTGCAAGCTGCAATGGAAGTGCGATTGGGGCATGCGGTGGGCGGCGCTGGATGTTGATTATGAAATGTCGGGCAAGGACCTGACGGATTCGGTCAAGCTTGGCAGTCGCATCACGCAAATTCTGGGGCAAAAGCCGCCAGAAGGGCTGATCTATGAAATGTTTCTTGACCAAAAGGGCGAGAAAATTTCAAAGTCCAAGGGCAATGGCATCTCCATCGACGAATGGCTGCGCTATGCTACCGAAGAAAGTCTGGCACTGTACGTTCATCAAAGCCCGCGCAAGGCAAAGCGGCTGTACTTTGATGTGATCCCCAAGGCGGTCGATGAATATATCACCTTTAGCGAGAAATTCGCTGGTGAAGCGCCGGAAAAGCAGTTGCAGAACCCGGTGTGGCACATTCATGGCGGCAACCCGCCCAATGTTGATGTGCCCGTCAGCTTTGGCCTGTTGCTGAATTTGGTGTCGGCGGCAAATACGGAAGATGAAGACACGTTGTGGGGCTTTATCAACCGGTATGCCGATGGCGTGTCACCACAAACCCATCCCATGTTGGCGGCGATGGTGACGAACGCGATTGCCTATTTCGACGACTTTGTGAAGCCCACAAAATCGTTCCGGGCACCCAGCGCGGATGAGGCAAAGGCCATGACCGATCTGCGTGATCGTCTGTTGGCGTTGGACCCTGACTTGCATGATGGCAAGGCGTTGCAGGATATGGTCTTTGCTGTTGGCAAGGAGCATGGCTTTGAAAATTTGCGTGATTGGTTCAAGGCACTTTACGAAACCTTGCTGGGGCAATCACAAGGTCCACGCATGGGTGGTTTCATCGCCATTTATGGGGTTGAGAATACTGCCGGGTTGATTGACAAGGCACTGGCCGGTGAGCTGGCGGCCTGATGGCATTGATCTATAAAATCGTGCCGTGCGCGCTGTGGGAAGACGCCTTGCGTGAAGGTGTGTTTGCAGGTGCGCCGGTTGATTTGGCTGATGGCTTCATCCATTTTTCCAGCGCCGACCAAGTGCAGGAAACCTGTGACAAACATTTCGCCGGGCAGCGCAACCTGTTGCTGGTGGCAATCGAAGAAGAAAAACTTGGCGATGCGCTGAAGTGGGAAGTTAGCCGGGGTGGGGCGTTGTTCCCGCATTATTACGGCACGTTCAGTCCCGCGCTTGCCACAACCGTCACGCTGATCAAAGATATGGCCCATGTCATCTAGTTTCGTTTCAAATTTTGGTACAGCACTGGTGCGCAAGCTATCGCCGGAGGCGGCGCATAAGGCAACCTTGCGCGCGCTGTCGCTTGGGATGGCTGGGCGCAGCAAGACGCCGTCTGATCCGGTTTTGAAAACCACATTGTTCGGTATGCCATTCATGAACCCCGTCGGGCTTGCCGCCGGGTTTGACAAGGATGCGCTGGTCCCGGATGCCATGTTGCGGCTGGGCCTTGGCTTTGTTGAGGTGGGCACGTTGACCCCGCTGGCGCAGCCGGGCAATCCCAAGCCGCGTATTTTCCGCCTGCCTGAAGATGGCGCGGTGATCAATCGGTTGGGCTTTAACAATGGCGGCCACGGCCCTGCGTTGACGCGGTTGGAAAAGCGCGCGCGCGCCGGACGGTTGGGCATTGTTGGTGTCAATATCGGGGCCAATAAAGATTCTGACGACCGCATCAATGATTATGTGTTGGGGGTGGAACGGTTCAAGCATCTGGCTGACTTTTTCACCGTCAATATTTCAAGCCCCAATACGCCGGGCCTGCGGGGTTTGCAGGATAAGGATCAGTTGGCCGCCCTGTTGGCGCTGACGGCTGATGCGCGCGGCGATGATGGCCCACCGCTTTTGTTGAAAGTTGCCCCTGACCTTGATGAGCAGGGGGTCAGCGACATTGCTGATTTGTTGAAGCGCAGTGCCTTTGATGGGTTGATCGTGTCGAACACCACCATCGACCGTCCCGCCAGTTTGCAAAGCGTCGCCAAGGGTGAGGCAGGTGGCCTGTCCGGCAGGCCCTTGTTTGAACCATCAACCCAAATGTTACGCAATTTTTATCAGGCGCTTGATGGGGCCATGCCATTGATTGGCGTTGGCGGCATCGCGTCGGGCGCAGATGCCTATACCAAGATCAAGGCAGGCGCATCGTTGGTTGAGCTTTATTCCGCATTGACCTATGGCGGCCCGCCCCTGATTGACGACATCGTTGCCGATCTTGCTGCACTGGTGAAAGCCGATGGCTTCACCAATGTGTCAGACGCGGTTGGCGCAGACTATAAATAAAAGAAGACGACAAATAGGAGATGAGTATGAGCGACGTCACCATTTTGCATAACCCGCGCTGTTCAAAGTCCCGCCAGACACTGGCCCTGCTGGAAGAACAAGGTATCGCCCCCAAAGTGCGTCTGTATCTTGAGGACGCCTTGTCCGTTGACGAGTTGAAGGCGCTGCAAGGTCAGCTTGGCTTTGATGATGTGCGCAAGATGATGCGCACCAAGGAAGATGCCTATAAGGACCTTGGCTTGGCAGATGCCAGCGAAGCGCAGCTTCTTGTTGCCATTGCCGACAACCCCAAATTATTGGAACGCCCTGCCGTGATTAAGAATGGGCAGGCGCGTCTTGGCCGCCCGCCGGAGCAGGTGTTAGAGATTTTGTAATCGTCCGGTTAAGCCAAAGGGCAAGTGACAATGCCCGCAATCCGAAAAAGATTGTAAAGGCCGCCCACAGGCCCTGATTGCCAAAGATTGGTGTCAGCACTGCCCATAGACCGATATAGGCTGCAAAGCAGATGATCATGGCGTTACGCATGATGCGCGTCCCGCCCAGCCCGATATAGATCCCATCAAGCTGGAAGCACCACAGCGACACCAGCGGCAGAATAATCGCCCAATGCCACAGGGCAGCGGTGGCGGTCTGTACGTCCTCAACATTGGTCATGATGGTCAAGAACAGGTCACGGCCCAAGACCCACAATAGCGCGATTGTAACGCCCGCACCGATAGCCCATATGAATGTGCGGCGAATGACCAAGCGCAGCTTTTTGTCATCGCGCTTGCCGATGGCCTGACCGATCAGGCTTTCAGCTGCGATGGCAAACCCGTCCAGCCCGTGGGCCGTAATGGTCAGCACGTGTAGCATTAATGCATTGGCAGCCAGAACGATGTCGCCCGCCTTGGCCCCCTGAATGGTAATCCAGACAAAGGCGGTGGTCAGGAATAGCGCGCGGACAAACAGGTCGGTATTGACGATGCCGACCTCGCGCCATTTTTTGCTGTCCCAAAACCCGGTGATATGTTCATGGCGCGGTAGTTGCGGTATGCGGCCTTTGACCAGTAGCAGCCCAAGACCCAGCGTGATCCATTCCGCGACAGAGCTTGCCGCCCCAACGCCGCCGACACCCCAATCAAGGCCCATGACAAACCACAGGTCCAGCAGCATGTTCAGCCCATTCAGAAATAATTGCAGGCCCAGCACGGCGCGGGTGCGCCCCTGTCCCATGAACCATCCCAGAATGGCAAAATTGGCAAGTTGCGCGGGCGTGCCCCAGAACCGGGCGGTGATGTAATCCTGTGCCAGGTTTTTGACCGGTGCGCTGGCATCAACGGCCTTATCGGCAAGCAGCCAGATTAAATCCTGTGCCAAAAACAACACAACGCCGATTGCGCCGCCCAACAACATGGCGCGTCCCAGTTGCGCAATAACCTCGCCCCCATCATCGCTGCCAAGGGCACGGGCACTTAACCCCGCTGTGCCGGATCGTAAAAACCCCAGCGCCCATACAACATAGGTGAACACAAGGGCACCAATGGCAACCGCGCCAATGGGTTCAGCAGTACCCAGATGACCGACGACCGCCGTGTCCACAGCCCCCAATAGGGGCACCATGGCATTAGACAGCAGGATCGGCCCGGCAATCCCGGCGATGTTGCGGTGACTGACGTCCAGGGTGTGCGTCTGCTGCTTATACTTGGCCTGCGCCATGCCTAGCCTTTGTCCTGCGTGGTCAGGAAATTGCCAATGGCGACTGCGGTCAGTTTTTCAGGGTCCGATTGCCAGCATTCAACACGCACATTTGACAGCCGACGACCCAGCTTTGACACGATGGCGCGGCCATATAACGGCGCCGCTCGGCCTGAACGCATATAGTCCACAGTCATGTTGACAGTGCGCGGCATAAATTGCGCCTGACCGATCCAGATCAATTGTACAATGGCGGTGACTTCCAAAAAGCTGCCAATGACGCCGCCGTGAATGGCTGGCAGTTGTGCATTGCCCACCAGCTCATCCTTGAAGGGCAGGGTGGTCAACACCGTGCCGTCCTGTTGCGGGCTGGTCTGGATGCCCAAAAATTTCAGATAGGGCAGGCTTTCAATCAACGCCTTGCCGCTGCCATCTTCGGGCGCACCGCGTTCAAAATAGTTAATCAGGTCTTGATGAAGGCTGCTCATGATGCGTCTCCATCATTTTTGGCTAGCATCTCACCAATCATGGAGGCGGTGGTATTCGCGCCGATCGGATCAGAACGGTTTGCGGCAAGCATAAAGCTGCCGGCGCAATGAGCGATAGGTTTGTCCGGGCTGTCGGTATAGGCAACCCCGCGCACAAAGGCGACCGCGCGGGTCAGGCGGTAGCATTCAGTGGTGCAGAATATATCTTTCCCAGCCTCTGCCGGGCGCATGTAATCGATGCGCAGATCAATCGTCGCAATGGCCATTGGCGCAGGCAAGGCTGAAATCACGGACGACCCGCAAACATTATCCAGCATTGCCGTGATGACACCGCCGTGAATAATGCCAGAGTCCGGGTCACCGATCAGATGATCGGCATAGGGCACCTTGGCGGTAACTTTGCCTTTTTCGGCGCTGATGATGCGAATGCCGATGGCATTGGCAAAGGGCACGTGGGAAATCAATTGACCGGCCGCTTCTTCAATGTCGGGATTGTCGCTCATATTATCACTTCAAACTGTCTGAATTGTTGACGGGGCGTCAACTTTGGTCCACATCTTTATTGAATGTCTTTATAGCATGAAAGATTCCAAAGTGGCTGAGCCAAAACGTCTTGAAGATGAAGGGGTTACCCCATCCGCGTCCCAGCCGGGCAAGCGTGAACGGACCAAGCAAGCGAATCGGGAGGCGATATTGCTTGCCGCCGCCAAGGTTTTTGCGGAGCTGGGATATGGGGCCACAACGGTGCGCGATATTATTCGCCAGACCGATTTGGCGGCGGGCACTTTTTATAACTATTTCAAAAGCAAGGAAGAGGTGTTCGAGGCGCTGTCCGACCAGTCTGCCTTGCGTGTGCGCCCCCGTTTACGTGACGAACGAGTGAAGGCGCAAAATTTTGAAGGCTTTATCATCGGTAGTTTCCGTACCTTCTTTGAATATGCGGAAAGTGACCGTGACTATTTCAATGTCATGCGCCGCAACACGGGTGCCTTGCGGGTGCGTATGGACACGCCCGAAATCGTCGCCGGGTTTGACGAACTGGAGCAGGACATTCGTGACGGGATCGCACAAGGCTTATTGCCCGATGTTGATCCCAGCTATTTGACCGGGGCGATGATCGGCGTGGCGTTTGAGGTGTGTGACCGCATGTTGCAACGCGAACCGATTGATGTGGACAATGCGGCCAAATTTGCGTCTGACCTGTTTTTGGGCGGGCTGCGCTCTATGACAGGTAAATCATAATATTCTATTTTTGATCTAAAGTGGGGGAGGGCTGACCGATGCAAGCCTTGATTACAAAATTGATACTGATGCTGCCGGGGTTTATTCTGAACTGGTTCGCTGGCGGCAAGACAATCGTTCGGGGTCGTGTGCTGGACCCGCGTATGAATTTCATCGCGACAATGGCGAAAAAGGCGATGGCAGATGGCCCCGCCAACCCCAGCGTACAAGAACGGCGTGAGGCAGCAAATGCCGGGTTGGCGATGCTTGAAGGCAAGCCCCGCGCCATGAAGGCGATTGAACATCGCACGATCCCCGGACCTTTCGGTGAAACGCCCATTCGCATCTATACGCCCAATAGTGGCAACGGCGCCTTGCCGCTGATGGTCTATTATCATCAGGGTGGTTGCGTCATCGGTAACCCCGATTGGTGCGAAACATTCTGTACCTATATCGCTGATGAGGCGAAGGCGATTGTTGTATCGGTTGACTATCAAAAGGCACCTGAACATGTGTTCCCTGCGTCCTTTGATGATGCGTTGAACGCCTATGACTGGGCGGTCAACAATGCCGCTGCCCTTGGTGCCGACCCGGCCCGCATGGGCATTGGTGGCGACAGCGCGGGCGGTAACCTGTCAGCAGCCATCACCCATGAATTGAAAAAGCAAAACCGCCCCCAACCTTTGGTGCAATTGCTCGTCTATCCGTGGACCACAACTGTGCAGGAGCTACCCTCACGCGAAGAGTTTGGCGAAAGCTACCCGCTCGACAAACCGACGATGGATTTCTTTAAGGAACAATATTTACCGGACGCGGAAACAATGTCGTTCGATCATCGTTGCTCCCCCCTTGATGAAGAAGACTGTTCCGGGCTTGCGCCTGCTGTGATTGCAACAGCAGGTTTTGACCCGATCAGTGACGAGGGCCAGGCCTATGCCGAAAAGTTGAAGGCCGCCGGCGTGCCGGTTGAATTCAAATGTTATGAATCTTTGACCCATTCATTCACCGCCATGTCCGGTGTGTTGCCTGCTGCGAAACAGGCCATCACCACATTGGCGCAACAAACAGCAGTGCGGTTGAATAAATGACCGGACAAACCATCCGCGCTGCACAGGTCGCAGCGTTGAGCGACGATTTTTCCTCCGTCCAAATTGTTGACCTGCCCCTTGATGCCCCCACGCCGGATGAGGTGCGGGTGACTATGAAGGCGGTGGCAATCAACTATCCCGACGTGTTGATGGTCAAGGGCGGCTACCAGTTCAAGCCACCCTTGCCCTATATCGTCGGGATGGAAGGTAGCGGTGTTGTCAACGCTGTTGGTGCCAACGTGACCGACTGGCATGTCGGGGACGAGGTGATCGTTGGTGGGCGCGCTGGTCTGATGGCTGAACAGCTATGTGTACCAGCGGCGGGCCTGCGTAAAAAACCAACGGGGCTAAACTTTCAGGAGGCGGCGGGCTATACCACCGTTGCCCTGACCGCCTATGTGGCGCTGGTCCCGCGCGGCCATCTGGAGGCGGGCGAAACCCTGCTGGTGCATGGCGCGGCAGGCGGTGTCGGCATCGCTGCGGTTGAGCTGGGCAAACATTTGGGCGCGACCGTCATCGCCACCGCCAGTAGCGAAGAAAAACGCGCTTTGTGCCTTGAAAAAGGGGCCGACCATGTGTTGAGCCCTACCGGCGGGTTCCGTGAACAGGTCAAAGACCTAACAGGCGGGCGCGGCGCTGATGTGATTTATGACCCCGTTGGCGGCGATGTGTTTGACGAATCCGTTCGCTGCATCAATTGGGGCGGTCGCTTGTTGGTGATTGGGTTTGCGGGGGGCCGCATTCCAACCGTGTCGGCCAACATGCCCCTGATCAAGGGGTTTTCCGTCGTTGGCGTGCGAGCGGGGGAATATGGTCGCCGCAACCCGGATAAGGGGGCAAAGGCAATGGCAGCGATTATGCAATTGGCAGATGATGGCGTAATCAAACCCCCGGTTGGGGCCAGTTTCCCGCTGGAACAGGCTGTGGATGCCCTGCGCAACCTTGACACACGTCAAGCACTGGGCAAAACGGTTGTGACGCTGAACGGTTAAAGCCAGCGTAACTTTTTCAGCAAGGCCAGAAAAATCAGAATCAGTCCGGGCACCATGGCAAGGACGATCCAAAAGCCAAAGCCGCTTTCAACCATCGGCATCCCGCCGACATTAATGCCGAACAATCCGGTCAGTAATGATGGCGGCAATAGCAGGATAGATACCAGCGCCAACATATACATGGTGCGGTTCATGCGTTCATTCACATCGGCCATCAAATCATCATGAATGACGCCTGTGCGTTCCTTCAATTCCTCCAGCACCTCGACAATACGTACAGTATTCTGTGCCTGTTCCCTGATGTGGTCCCGATGGCTGTCCTCCAGCCAATCAACTTTCAATTTGGCAAGCGCAAACAACGCATCGCGTTGCGGGGCCATGTAACGGCGCAGGCCCGCAATGACATGGCGGGTCGAAACGACTTGCTCGCGCAAATTGCTGGGGCCGCCGCTTTCGGCATGCTCTTCAAGGCCGTCGATTTTGACTTCCAATTCATCCACCAGTTCGCGCAACCGTTCGGTTAGCCCCGTCACCGTGCGGGTCAAAAAGTCAGCAGCGTTCGCCGGCCCTTTGCCGATTTCCAAATCCTGCCGGATGGCGTTGATGGTGCGCACAGGGCGCAGCCTGACTGTGACGAGCGACCCTTCCGTCACCCACAGACGTAAGCCGATCAAATCATGGGGGGCATCCCCGTCATTCGTGTTGGCACCGCGTAGCACGATCAGCGCGTGATCATCAACAAGATCGGCGCGCGGACGTGCTGCATCTTCGACCATCACAGGGACATAAAGCGCAGGGACCCCTGCCTGATCCTGCAACCAGTTTTTCAGATTGTCGTGGCCCCGTTCCAGATGCACCCAATGGGGCCCATCATCATTCAATGGCCCGGCATGGATCAATCCGTGATCTTCCGCAGGTAGTTCTGTGGATGCAGTAATGGCCATGCAGGGCTCCCCCAGGGTACGGTCGTTCGGGCGATCCAACAGGAAAGAATTTTGGGTGCGCCGATTCCTATCGTCATGCTAGAACAGGGTATGAACAAAAGGGAAGCGCAAACAGCACCGGATGGGATGTTGCCGCCAGTTATTGATGACTGGTTTATTGGCCGTGATTGGGCGCCACGTGCACACCAGCTGGAAATGCTGTCCCACGGACAGGCAGGTCAGTCAGCCCTGTTGATTGCGCCAACGGGGGCGGGCAAGACCCTGGCCGGGTTCTTGCCGACGCTAACCGATTTGGTTGCTGCTGTGGATGCCGCGCGTGGGGGCAAGGTGCGTCCCCATAAATTGCACACAATCTATATCTCGCCGCTGAAGGCACTTGCCGTTGATGTGCGGCGCAACCTGATCGACCCGGTGTCTGAAATGGGCCTAGACCTCAGGATTGAAACGCGGACCGGCGACACGCCGCAATCGCGCCGCCAACGGCAACGGCGCTATCCGCCCGATATTCTGCTGACCACGCCTGAACAGCTGGCATTGCTATTATCCTACCCTGATGCTGACCGTTTTTTCGGTGATTTGCAGTGCGTGATTTTGGATGAACTTCATGCCATCGAAAACACCAAACGGGGCGACCTGTTGGCGCTGGGCCTTGCGCGGCTGACGCATTTTTCCCCCGATGCGCGGCGGGTCGGCCTGTCTGCGACAGTGGCGGAACCTGACCGTTTGCGTCGCTATCTTGTGCCGCAAGATGACGCCGCAGAAAAACAGGCCGCGTTGGTGCGCGGGCAGGCAGGGGCGGTGCCCGAAGTTACGATATTAAAGTCGGCCAATGACCTGCCTTGGGCGGGTCATTCGGCGGTCTATGCGGTCCAAGACATTCTGGACATGATTGACAGTGCCACGGTTGCGTTGGTCTTCGTCAATACGCGCAGTCAGGCCGAACGCATG
Organism: Hyphomicrobiales bacterium; assembly: GCA_006844605.1. GTDB lineage: Bacteria > Pseudomonadota > Alphaproteobacteria > SPJN01 > SPJN01 > SPJN01. The sequence continues at coordinate 143,082 of SPJN01000002.1, forward strand.
TTTCAGGAATTGTGGGCAGCGAATAGCGACAATCTTCCCATTGCCCTGCATCACGGGTCGCTGTCGGTTGAACAACGGCGCAAGGTTGAACAGGCGATGATCAGCGGGGCGCTGCGCGGGGTGGTCTGTACCTCAACCCTTGATCTGGGAATTGACTGGGGCGCGGTTGATCTGGTCATTCAGGTCGGGGCACCCAAAGGGGCCAGCCGGATGATGCAGCGCATTGGTCGGGCCAATCATCGGTTGGATGACCCCAGCCAAGCCGTATTCGTGCCGTCAAATCGGTTTGAGGTTTTGGAGTGTCAGGCGGCCGTTTCCGCGATTGAGGCAGGTCTGCTTGACGGCGTGCCGGAAAAAATCGGCGCGCTTGATGTGTTGGCGCAACATGTGATGGGCGTGGCGGTGCATGGGCCGTTTGACCCCAATGCGCTGTTCTGCGAAGTGACCAGCGCCGCGCCCTATCGCAGCCTGACGCGGGACAAGTTTGATCGCATCATCGACTTTGTCGCGACGGGCGGCTATGCGCTACGTGCCTATGATCGGTACAAGCGCCTGACGCCGATTGGCGAAAAAGGCTGGTTGCGCCTGTCCCATCCCAATCACGCGCAAAGTTATCGCCAAAATCTGGGCACCATTATCGAAGCGCCCATGTTGAAGGTGCGTCTTGTCAAGCAGGCGGGCGGTTCAGCCCGTCGCCCACAGGGCCGGGGGCGCGGGCGTTATTTGGGCGAGATTGAGGAAATGTTCATCGAACAAATGGCGGTGGGTGATACGTTTTTGTTCGCAGGTCACGTTCTGCAATTTGAAGGCATGGTCGAAACCGATGTGATTGTCACAAAGGGTAAGGCAACCGAACCACGCATCCCGTCCTATTACGGGGGCAAGTTTCCGCTGTCCACATTTCTGGCACAAGGGGTGCGCCATTTGCTTGCCACGCCATCACGCTGGTCTGAATTACAGGGGCAGGTGCGCGATTGGTTGGCGCAACAGCAATGGCGGTCTGTCCTGCCGCGAGTTGACCAAATGTTGATCGAAACATTTCCGCGCGGCAATCGGCATTACATGGTGTGCTACCCGTTTGAGGGACGCTTGGCCCATCAAACACTGGGCATGTTGTTAACCCGCAGGTTGGAGCGAATGCGTTATCGACCACTGGGCTTTGTCGCATCCGATTATGCCATCGCCATATGGGGCCTGCGTGATATGAGCGATTTGGACTTCGCCACCTTATTTGACGAAGACATGCTGGGTGATGATTTGGAAAGCTGGCTGGCGGAATCCTATCTGATGAAACGCACCTTTCGTGATTGCGCGACAATCGCGGGATTGATCGAACGTAAGCGCGCTGGCAAGGAAAAAACCGGGCGGCAAATGACCGTTTCCTCAGACCTAATATATGACGTGCTTCAGGCTGAGGAGCCTGAGCATATTTTGTTGGAGGCCTCATGGGCCACCGCAGGCAGCGGGTTGATTGATTTGGAACGATTGGCAGACTTGCTGCGCCGCCTGAACGCGCCGGGGCGCATTCTTCATCGCAACCTGTCTCGCGTATCACCGCTTGCTGTGCCGGTCCTGCTCGACATCGGGCGTGAGCCTGTGTCGGGCGAGGCAACGGATGATCTGTTGGGTGAGGTTGCCGATACCCTGATAGCAGAGGCGATGGGCGATGACCGCGACACAGGGGTCTTGCCCCTATGACCGCCCCCTATATGATTTCAGTTGCCGGGGCGCGCCTGACCCTTGATCGGTTGGGGGCGATCTGGTGGCCTGCGCACAAAACGCTTGTCGCCGGTGACCTTCATTTTGAGAAGGCCAGCAGCTTTGCGGCGCGTCGGGGGCAGTTATTGCCGCCCTATGATACCGCTCGCACGCTGGGTCATATCATGCGTCTGATCAATCATTATCAGCCTGACCGCTTTATCGCTTTGGGGGACAGTTTCCATGATGCTGCCGCTGCTGATCGATTGGCGGAAAAGGACCGGGCTGCCATTAAGGCAATTGCTGATCAGGTTGAGCTGATTTGGATTGAGGGGAACCACGACCCCCATCCGCCGCAAGATCTTGGTGGGCAGGTCTTGGGTGAATTTAATGAGGGGCCGTTAACATTTCGGCATGAACCGCAGCAGGGGCCACAACGGGGAGAGATTGCCGGGCATCTGCATCCGGTTGGAATGGTGCGTGTACGGGGGCGGGCGCTGCGGCGACGGGCCTTTGCGTCTGACGGGCAGCGGCTGATCCTGCCTGCATTCGGTGCGCTGACAGGCGGGCTTGAGGTCACAGACCCGGCCTTTGCGCCGTTGTTCGGCGGCCCGTTTCATGCCCATATGATCGGGCGGGAGCGGATCGTGCCAGTGAAATCGACGCGCCTGTTAAAGCGTTAACATCATGCCAATGCTTTGGCCTAGCCAAGCTCAGCAAGGGCGGGGAAATATTCGATCAACCAAAAGGACATGGTTTGCAAGGTGCCAAGGCTGATCAATATACCGGTCAGCACCAACAGCCCGCCCGTGACTTTTTCCAACGTGCCTGTGTGCCCGCGAAACCGTTTTGCGAAACTCATGAAATGGCGCATGCCATAGGCAGACAACAGGAACGGCAGGCCCAACCCGGCGGAATAAACGCCTAACAGCAGCACCCCTTCGCTGACGGAATCATGACCTGCGGCGATCGCCAGAATTGCCGCCAGAATGGGGCCGATGCAGGGCGTCCAGCCAAAACCGAATGCCAGCCCCACAACATAGCCGCCAACCAAACTGGCAGGGCGCGACTGGGTTTGGACCCGTGCCTCCCGATCCAGAAACGGAATGCGGATAATATGCATATAGTGCAGCCCGAACAGGGCAATCAGCCCCCCGGCGATGGGCGACAGAATGTGCAGGTTCGGCGCTATTAAGGCGTTCAGGGCCGACGCACTGGCCCCCAATGCGATGAACACGGTGGAGAAGCCAAGCACAAAAAACGCAGCTGCCATCATTACGCGATTGCGGATGGCGGTGGTTTTTTCAGCCGTGTCATCGGTCAGCTCATCAAGGCTGGTGCCGCCGACAAAACATAGATAGCCGGGCACCAGCGGTAAGACGCACGGTGATAGGAAGCTGATCAAGCCACCCAAAAAGGCGGCGGTATAGGAAAGTTCTGCTGTCATAATGTGTTTATGCCCTGTCGCGCATGGCGGGCCAAGATGCGATCTGTCACGTTCTTGTTACCGCCTTGACCTTTACCGTTCGCGGAACAGGATGGCTGTGCCCCATCCGGCAGCAACCGCCAGCAATACCGCCATCAACCCGTACAGCCATGGCAAATTGTGGGCAAGGCGATAGATTTGCAGCTCAACCCCCACTTTATCGACGAATAGGGGTGAAAATTGCGCCCCTGCCACCTGTCCATCACGGATCAGGAAGGCCTGCACCTTATAGGTGCCGACAGGCACATTGGCAGGTAGCGAGATGCGGGCGCGGAACAGTTTGCCCCCCACAAAGCGGAAACCCTGATGATCCTCAATAAACAGGCCGTCAGCTTTTCGTGTGCGGACAAGGGCACTGCGAAATTCCTGATGAGCCTCGTCAATTTTGGTGCCTGCCAACACGCGCTCTATCCCCAGGTCATGCCGCCGCAACAGGGGGGCGGGAGCGATCTGGTCAAGCGGTCTGGTTGACAGAACCGCGTAAAAGCCGGGGATTGTGTCAAAGGTGACAGCCTCCGTATTGACCCAAATGGGGCCAACGCGGCTTTTCTTGCGGACGGTGATGTCGCTTGCGGGGCCACGTACAACAATGATCACGTCACCGCGTTCATCACCCGCAAGACTTTTCCCCGGGGCCGCTTCGATGGCGCCAAACAACAAAAGCTCCGTCCCGGTAAAGGTGGAGCGGATGGCGATTTGATGGGTGTCGAGATCTGCGACCAGCGGTTGTTGGGCGCGCGCACCGGTACTGACAAACAGGCACCCCGTCAGTAGAGCGAGTGTTATGAGCACGGCGCGGCGCATCACTGAATGACCGCCAGTGAAAACAGATCAGCAGGCGTCAATACAAGATCAAGCCCCAGCTTGAAGCAGACAACAACCACCAGCAGCGCCAACAGGGCGCGTAATTGTTCAGCCTTCATGCGCAGGCCAACGCGCGTCCCGAATTGGGCACCGATCACTGCGCCAACCACCAGCAGCAGCGCCAGCACGACATCAACCGTTTGGTTTGTGCCTGCATGTAACAGCCCGGCAATCGCGGCCACGAATATAATCTGAAACAATGATGTGCCGATCACCACATTGGTCGGCATGCCCAGAATATAGATCATGGCAGGCACCATAATGAAACCGCCGCCAACCCCCATAATCGCTGACAGGATGCCAACGCCGACCCCCAACATCACGGGGGGAATGGCCGAGATATAAAGCCGGGATTTGCGGAACCGCATCTTGAGCGGCCATGTGTGGACCCAATCGCGCCGCCGCCGGTTTTGTTTGGGCGGTGTGCCCGCGCGGGTCTTGCGCAAGGTGTTGAAACTTTCCACCAGCATCAGCCCGCCGACAATGCCCAAAAATATGACGTAGGACAGCGAGATCAGCAGATCTACCTGCCCCAGTGACCGCAGCCACTTGAACACAAACACCCCGATAAAGGCCCCGGCGGCACCGCCGCCCAATAACAAAAAGCCCATCTGGAAATCAACATTGCCGCGTCGCCAATGGGCCATGACCCCGGTGACAGAGGAGGCGATGATTTGGTTTGATTGCGTGCCAACCGCGACAGCCGGGGGCACACCGGCAAAGATCAAAAGCGGCGTCATCAAAAAGCCGCCGCCAACCCCGAACATGCCAGACAGAAATCCTACACCCGCGCCCATACCCAGCAGCAAAAAGATGCTGACGGACATTTCGGCAATGGGCAGATAGATTTGCATATAATCCGCTATTGAAGGTGGCGAGTCAGCGCAATTGTGCGCCCACCGCCCTGTATATGCAAGTCAGGAGGATAGACAAGCTAGCAGGACAGGCAAGTCAAGAGGACAGGAAAGCCAGTAAGGTGGCTTTCACCTTACCCGCATTTGCTGTGGCCGCAGGACAGGCACTTGTCACACCCTTCTGAACGGATCAGGCTTGGTGCGCCGCATTTGGGGCAGCTTTGCATCCCGGTGACAGGGGCCTGATCATCATTCACGGCGCGGGGCAATTCCTGCTCCTCCCGGTCTTGATCAAGCAAGGGCGCGTCCTCATCCTTGATGAAGCCGATATCCACCATGTGCCGGCCAATGACGTCACCGATTGCGGCGAGCAATGAGGGGACATATTTGCCCTTCATCCATGTGCCGCCACGGGGGTCGAACACTTCCTTCAACTCATCCACGACAAAGCTGACATCGCCGCCGCGCCGGAACACGGCAGAGATCATGCGGGTCAGTGCCACGATCCAGGCGAAATGATCAACATTTTTGGTGTTGATGAAAATTTCAAACGGACGACGACGACCATCGGCGATGATGTCATTCACGGTGATGTACATGGCGTGTTCAGAATCGGGCCAACGGATTTTATAGGTCGTGCCGGGCAAGACGCCGGGACGGTCAAGTGGCTGGGTCATGTAAACAACCGCGCCGCCATCCAATTCATCTTCGGGACGTGTTTCAGGTTCATCCAACGGCAGGCTGGACTGATCATCATTTGCCGCCTCGGCCTTTTTGGTGTCTTCGTCGGTTGAAAGAACAGACCCTGTGATGTCATTGGGCCGATAGGTGGTGCAGCCCTTGCAGCCTGTTTCATAGGCCATCTCATACACTTTTTCGAAGGCTTCGAAGCTGATGTCTTCAGGGCAGTTGATGGTTTTTGAGATGGAGCTGTCAATATGCGTCTGCACAGCGGCCTGCATCTTCACATGATCCGTCGGTGTCAATGTCATGGCATTGACGAAATAGGCAGGCAGTTCAGCCTGATCACCATATTTTTTGCGGAACAGCCGATAGGCATAATCGCTGACCCGTTCTTCTTGATGGCTGCCATCATTCAGCAAGACTTTGCGCGTGTAGGTATAGGCGAACACAGGCTCCAGCCCGCTGGAAACATTGTCGGCAAACAGCGAAATTGTGCCCGTCGGCGCGATGGAGGTCAGCAGCGCATTGCGGATGCCCTTTGTGGCGATTGCGTCACGCACATCATCATCCAACCCTTCGACATGCAGGCCAGCCAGATAGGCCTGTTTGTCAAACAGCGGGAAGGCCCCCTTTTCTGCGGCCAAATCTGCGGACGCCAAATAGGCGGCCCGTTCGATGACTTTCAGCCAACGCTTGGCCAATGCCGCTGCGTGGTCAGAGCCATAGCGTGACCGACACATAATCAACGCATCGCCCAGCCCGGTGACGCCAAGGCCGACCCGGCGTTTGGCCTGTGCCTCATGGGCCTGTTCTTCCAAGGGGAAGCCGGACACATCAACCACATTGTCCAACATGCGGATGGCGGTGCGGGTCAATGATGCCAAGGCGTCTTCGTCAATCGTCGCGCCTTCTTCAAACGGGTCGATGACCAAACGCGCCAAATTGATGGACCCCAGCAGGCACGCCCCATAAGGGGGCAGGGGCTGTTCACCGCAGGGATTGGTCGCGGTGATGGATTCGCAATAATATAGATTGTTTTGCTGGTTGATCCGGTCGATGAAAATCACACCCGGTTCCGCATAGGCAAATGTGGACCGCATGATGGTGCCCCACAGGTCGCGCGCCTGCACGGTCTTGTAAACAATACCTTCAAATGTCAGGTCCCACGGCTCATCCGCCTTGACCGCTGCCATAAAGGCGTCTGTCACCAATACGGACAGGTTGAACATGCGCAGCCGGCCCGGCGCGCGCTTCACCGTAATGAATTCTTCAATATCGGGGTGATCGCAGCGCATGGTTGCCATCATCGCGCCCCGGCGTGATCCTGCGGACATGATGGTCCGGCACATGGAATCCCACACATCCATAAAGGTCAGCGGGCCAGAGGCATCAGCCCCCACACCCTTAACCGGTGCCCCCTTGGGGCGCAGGGTTGAAAAGTCATACCCGATGCCGCCGCCCTGCTGCATCGTTAGGGCCGCTTCTTTTAGATGATCAAAGATGCCGCCCATATCATCAGGCACGGTGCCCATGACGAAACAGTTGAACAGGGTGACTTTACGCTTGGTGCCTGCGCCGGACAGGATGCGGCCAGCGGGCAGAAATTTGAAATCATCCAGCGCGTCATAGAATTCTTCTTCGATGGCGGCGCGCTTGTCGTCTGCTTCAGGTGCGGCCAACGCGGCCGCCACACGGCGCCACGAATCTTCGATGCCCTGATCAATCGGTGTGCCGTCAGGAGATTTGAATCGATATTTCATGTCCCAGATTTGGCGGGAAATCGGGGCAATGGCAGCACTTGTCATAGTCAGGTCCGCTTTTCAGGTCGAAGATTGAAGGGCATTCAGTGTAACAGAAACACGCCCAAATTGAAGTAAAAGTTCTTATTATGTACTCATACCTTATCGGCAGATTAATACACAATGATCCAGATCATAAAGGACCAGAATGACAGGGAAATTTCACTTATCCCCATAATTCACAAAGGGGCATTACCGGTTTGCCTTGGCCTCTGCGACTAAATTGGCGGTCGCCGTTTCAATGTCATTTTCCAACCGTTCCATAAACGCCTTGCGTTTCAGGCCCGGCGGAATCGGTGGCAAAACGTCGATCACAATTGTCCCCGTATGTTTGGTAAAGCTGCGTCGCCCCCAATACAGGCCAGAGTTCAGCGCAACGGGCACGCAATTGACGTCCAACTGTTTATAAAGCGCGGCGATGCCCGGCTTATAGTCGGGTGCTTCCCCCGGCTCGGCACGGGTGCCTTCGGGGAAAATTGCGATGTGTTGCCCGCCGGCAAGGCGTTGTTTGCCCTGCTGAACCATTTTCTTAAGGGCAGAGGCACCCGAATCGCGATCTACCGCAATCATGCCCAGACGCATGGCAATCCAGCCATAGACCGGGATGCCAGCCAGTTCCTTTTTCAGAATAATGACCGGGTCCTTGATCAGCAGGTGCAGGATGATCGTGTCCCACATGGATTGATGTTTCAGGGCAATCAATGCCGGCTTGTCCGGCAGGTTCTCCCGGCCCCGGATTTCATATTTGATGCCGCCCACATAGCGCAGCAGAAACATGATGCCGCCGGCCCATATTTCCATCGCGTAGACCAGTGTAATGCGCGGGGCGATCAAAAACGGAATGCATAGCAAGGCAGTAAAAACCGTCCAAAGCCACATCAAACTGTTGAAGGTGAGGGAGCGCAGGATGCGTAGGATCAACATATAGCGGTATCCGATCCGCCGCTGGTGGTCCCATTAGCGGGGCAGGAAAAATTTACTCTACTACGCATCACTATTATCCCGACCAACCAAAAACACATCCATTGGATAGCCCAACAGATAGTCCATTAGATAAACTGTGTGACAGTCTTTGCCAAGCTGTCCGCTTTGCCACATGTACGAAATTGGGCACGAATTCGGGTGCGAAACTAGGGATGAAAATCAGACGGGTTTGGATATGCCCAATGCTTCTTCAGCTTCTGCGCGCAGGGCAAGGGCGCGGGTTTCAATCCGGTCCTGCAATACTTCCATAAACTCGTCACGGGGCAGGCCCGGTTCGATAATGGGCAGAATTTCAACCTTAATCGTGCCGGGCCGTTTGATGAAGCTGCGGCGCGCCCAATACATGCCAGAGTTCAAGGCAATCGGCACGCAAGGCACATTCAAATTGGCATACATCTCGCCAATGCCGATTTTGTAATGCGGCTCGTCATACGGGTCTTTGCGCGTGCCCTCAGGGAAGATCGCCAATGAATAATCATCGTTCAGTCGATCCTGCGCGTCATCCAACATTTTCTGCATGGTTTCGCGCCCCTTGCCGCGTTTTACGGCAATGGACCCGACACGCAATACCAGCCAGCCAAAGCCGGGGATCAGCGCCAGTTCATTTTTCAAGACAATGGCAGGGTGCCGGGTGATCAGGCACATCAACATGGTTTCCCACATGGACTGATGCTTGAACGCATAAATGGCAGGGCCGTCAGGCAGATTTTCATGCCCGGTCACTTCATATTTGATGCCGACCAGAACACGCAGCCAGAAATAATTCACACGGCCCCATGTGCGGGCAATGAAGAAAATCCATTTTGGCGGGCCCAGCATGATGGGCAGCCCCAATATGATCAGGGATATTGTGGTCACCCAAAGGGCAATATTAAATAGGAATGAGCGTACAGCTTGCATGGCATCAATCCCCCAATGCGCTTCCAAGTATGATTCGTTGCTGAATATTTAACCATGTTCCCAGCGTTTTGGCGAATTCTGTCGCCAGTATCAAGGTTGTGCGCGGATGCAGCCACCATTCATGGGCAGGAACCGCGCCTGAGGCAACGGGGTAGGGCGTAATTTCTGTTGCGGGCAGGGCGGCGCGGAACTGCATGATTGTGCGCGGCATGTGATGGGCTGCGGCGACAATAATCACGCGCTCATATCCCTTGTCAGCGATCCAAAGCCCTGTGGCATTTATATGGCCGGGGATGTCGTGGGCCTCGCGATCAACATCAACACAACAGTTAAAGCGTTCAACCGCCGCATCCGTCGCATCACCGCCCACAATGTGGCGAATGCCTTCCTTTGTGATGCAGACCCCCACACCGCTAAGCAATAATCGGCTTGCCCGGTCGTCAATCAACAGTTCAAAGCTGCGCTCAATCTCGCCCTGCCGCCCAGTCAGTACGACAATGCCATCAGCCCGATCAAGTTGGGCGGTAGGTGGTGGCGCGGTGGCGATGTGAGCGGCAAACAGGGTGAAGCCCCCCACGCCGCCCAGCAGCGCGCCGATGAACAGACCTAAAAAGACCCAGCGCCAAACCGGGCGGATGACGGATTTTGTGCCAACAATTAGGTCGTCATCCTCAAGCATGTGACTAACGACCGATCAGCCCTTGCCATTGCACGCTTACCCAAACGGCGATGGTTTTAGCGTATTCCTCGCCGATCAACAGCGCGGTGCGCGGTTTTTTATACCAGTCCTGTGTCGGGACAGAGGGGCTGATCACCGGATAGGGGTGCAATGTGGTGGTTGGCATATTGTGCTGTGCCAACAACATGGTGCGCGGCATGTGATAGGCAGACGTGACGATGATGACATCGGTATAGTTGTTTGCCGCCACCCACTTGGCCATTGCGGCCGCATTACCGATGGTGTCCTGCGCCTCTTTTTCAATATCGACGCAACAATGAAATGTTGTTTTCTTGATATTTTCATTGGGCTGGATGTTCAAATAGTCAATCAGGATCGCCGGGGTCAAATCGGTATCTGCACCGGTAACCAGCAATCGTTTGGCCTTGCCTGCCAGCAACAGATCAAACGCAGTGCTGAGGCGACTTTGCCCCCCGGTCGGTGCCATGATCCCGTCAGCAGGGCCAATATCGTCCAGCGCAGCAGTCGTGGTGGCAATGGATTGTGCGAACCACACATAGCCGCCCACAAATCCGGCAAGCGTCAGCGTAACAAGGGCCGTCACCAGCCGCTTCCAAAAGGGGCGGACAACGGTCTTGGTGCCGACTATCAGGTCATCATCATCAAGCATATGCGTTTCTTGTTCGTTTGATATTGGTCGGTTTTAGGGGCGTATGGCGGGCGAGACAAGGGGCAATCAGGTGATTTGCGCACCCTAAACCATTGCGGCAAGCTGATGCCGGACTTCGCGCCGGGCCATGAAATGGGCCAGCATTGCCATTATCAGCGGCGTGCCCACCACCAGACATAGACCAATTGTGCCCAAACCGGCCCACAGGCTATCGACGCCCAGCGCGGTATTGCGCGCCAGTAATACCGCAACCAACGCGGCAATTCCCATGCCGAATGTGCCGCCGGACAATGTGTGGATCAAAAAATGCCGCCCGAACATGCCAATGACTTTCTTGTCGTCGGTGCCCAACAAATGCACCAGATCAACAGTGGGCCGGTGCGCGGCAAAGCTGGTGCGCGTGGCAAAGCTGATGATCATCGCAGTGGCAAACCCGACCAAACCGATCAGCCCCACTGCCAGCCATGACAGGCTGCGGGCCAATCTGACCTGTTTGGCAATCAGGGCCTGATAATCATCGGCGCGAATTTCCGGGTGCAGGGCGGCAAGTTGGGTGTTGAGTGCGGCAACATCCATCTTGTCCGGGTGGGACAGCTTGACGTCAATCAACTGCGGCAGCGGCAGGGCGGTGACAGTAGCTGCATCAGGGAACCACGGGGCCAACAGGGCGGCCATTGCCTCATCCGTCAGGGGGGTTGCAGCACCAATCGCGGGATGTGCCTCAAGCAATGTCACGACCGCGGGGGTCAGGGCGCTGCCATGTTCAGCCTTATAGGCGTCCAATGCTTCCGCCGTGATTTCAACGGTCAGCGTGCCTTGCAACCCGCGCGCCCAATCGCGCGCCATTGTATTGAGGGCAAGCCCGCCGATCAGCGCCAGCGTTGCCAAAAAACCCATGACCGCCATGACAAGCGGAAGCGCGGTGGCCTGATCATGCATGAAAAACAATGTCGGTGTGTGCGTTTTTTGCGTCATGAAGAATGCCCGTCCTCATGTGCGTCATCGTGCAGGTCAAGCGGCAGGCTGAACGGTTCTGGCCCGTCTTTGGTTGACTGTCCTGCCTGTTGTGCCTCTGCCGCGGGCTGATTGTCTGGCGAGGTTTTTTCCAGCCGCATCTGCCCGTTGTCGAGCGCGATAATCTGCTCCCCAAAGGTATGAGCCAAATGCTCGTCATGGGTGGCGATAACAACTGTGGTGCCGATTTTGTTCATCGCTTCAAATAGCGAGAAAATGTCGTGGCCCATTTTGGCATCGACATTCCCTGTGGGTTCGTCCGCAACCAACAATTTAGGGCGCGTGACGACGGCGCGGGCGATGGCAACCCGTTGTTGTTCGCCCCCCGACAACACCGGGGGCAGGGCGTGGGCGCGGTTTTTCAGGCCGATCCAGTCCAGCATTTCCATCACATCGTCCTGATAGTCTTTGGGCTGTTGCCCATCCAAATAAAGCGGCAGGGCGATATTGTCGAACAGGCTTAGATGATCCAGCAGGCGAAAGTCTTGAAACACGATGCCGATATTGCGGCGCAGCGCGGGCAGTTCTTGGCGCGATAGGGTCGCGACATCGCGGTCCATCAACGTCACCAGCCCGCGTGAGGCGCGCTCAGCCAGATAAATCAGCTTTAGCAGGGATGTTTTGCCCGCACCTGATGGTCCGGTCAGGGCAGTAAAGCTGCCCTGTTCCAAATGAAAAGACAGGTCAGACAGACATTCTGCCCCCGCCCCATACCGTAAGCCGACATTTTCAAAGCGAATCATGGGCGCAGCATAATCAAAATTCGCGTTGGGCGCAGGGGATAATTGCAAAAAGACCACAATCAGGGTAAGCCCCTAGTGACCAAGTTGAAGCCCCCAAACGGACCGCTTTTATGATTATCACCTGTCCTGACTGCGAAACCCAGTTTCTGGTCAATAATGCGGATATTATCCCGGATGGCCGCGATGTGCGGTGCAGCCGCTGTGATTATCAATGGTATGTTGCGCCTTCGTCGTCAGACGGGGCATCAGAAGGGGCACTGAACGGCGACGCGGATGAAAGCGTCGCACCGGTTGCGCCCGATGACGCATCTGCCGAAGAACGGTCCGCACCTGACACATTCGAACAGGCCTCCGGCGCGGCAATCGAACAGGCTGCCGGCCCCACTGTGCGGGAGATGGTCCCCGATGCCAGCGCCGCCATCGCGCCTGAGGACGATTATCAAAGTCGCCTGCCTGTGCCCGTGTCAGTACGCGGCCCCGGGTGGCGACTGTTATTGTCGCTGGTGTTGTTATTATCTATCGGGGCAATCAGCGTTGGGCTTTATGTGGAACGGGCGCGCATTGTTGATATGTGGCCCCCGGCCCGCGCGGTGTATGAGGGTTTGGGCCTTGAAGCGGCAGACCAGCAGGCGTCAGTGCCACTTGCCCCGGTTCTGCAATTGCGCGATGTGCGCGTGTCAGGGTCTGAAGCGGCGCTGGTGTTAAGCGGGCTGGTGGTCGGACCGCCCGCGCAGGCCATGATGGCGTCGATCGGGTTCAGAATTGAAGATGCTGCCGGTGCCGCCCTTTATCAGACTGTGATCAGCATGGATGAGGTGCAGGCCGATCCGCATGGTGCGCGTTTTGCCATAGCATTGCCAACGCTGCCAGACAGCGCGCATGGGCTGATCATCACACTTGAATAGGTTTTGGGCTGCCTACTTATCCTGCGGGGCGGGCGATGGTGCTGCTGGCTGGATAGCCTGAATAGATTGGGCAGGCGGCGGCAGAATTGCGGTATGGTTCATCGCCTGTGTAAATTGCGCGCCGATGGCGGCGTGATCCTCTGCCAAAACGTTTTTGCTTCTGGCGACAAAATCCCGATGGGCGGATAGTAGTGACAAGAAACGATCATAATCGTCTGATGGCAGGGCGCGGCCTTGACGTGCCACGATAGGCGTAGAAGGCAGCGCATTTGCCTGAATAATCAGATTGCCGATTGCAGCCTGTGTCAGCGCGGCGACATGTTTTTCTGCCTGTCCAAGATAAGAGATGGCATTGGTGGTCTTGCCCTTGGCAAAGGCAGACTGGGCGCGGTTCAGTGCCTGCCGTGCCATTTGATGGTGTCCCTTTTTGCGTTCTGCAATGGTCGGCAACAATGCGGTGATGCGCGCATCTGAAAGGCGACGTCCAGCGCGGTAGTGCAGTGCCTCAGCCCTGCCGATGGCGGTGGTATTTGTCAGCGGTTTAAACGGTAGCACCGTGACAGCGTTTGAGCTGGCATTAGGGTTCATCGATGCCATGCGCGAAGCATCGCCCATAGCTTCTTTCTGCAATTGCTTGATCTGGGACAGCAGCGCGCCCGATTCAACAATCAAACCCAGCAGGTCAGATCGTTCAGCAGTAATGGTGCCGGCCTGTGCGTTGTGGATCACGTCGCGAATGGCGGCCAAGCGGCCGCGTGCCCGCTGCCAGTCGCCATCTTCGATATCCTGCCCGATCTTGCGTGACAGCCGATCAATGCTGGTCATGATCTGTTTGGGGTCGCTGCCCAACGGGGCGGGCAAAAAGGCCCGATGTTGCTGCAGGCTTGTCAGCAGCAATGTGGGTAGATGACGTGACAGGGCATAGCGATATTGCCACAAGGCGATTTCCTGATCTTCCGGTGCAGCCTCAGGCCCCAATAAATCCTGCAATGCCTTGTCGGCCTGCATGAATAGGGGATCGGATGCGGCCAATCTGCCGTCCTCGATTTCGGTTGCCAGTGCCATGATCAAGGGGCTTGCCGCTGCAATTTGGCGTTTACTGGCTGGCATCATCGGGGGGCGGAAGGCCCTGTCGGTCAGCAACGCCATGCCGGTCAAACGTTGATAGGCGATGGCAAAAGCCAAAAACTGCCCCGCATCAATGCGGTTATCTTCCATGTGCCGTGTGGCGATGGTGTGCAGGATCGTGGCGACCTCGGTCGTTTTGCCCGGATTGCCCCGCAGCTTGGCCGGTTGGGATGCCAGAATGCGTGCTTCTGCCATGCGATAGCGCCGTTCGGGCAGGCGGATGAATTGCGGCTCAGACAGGCTTTTCTGGCCGCGTCGATCAGTGGCGGCCAACCATACCCGTGCCATATGACCGGCCAAAGGATGGTCACGCAAATCAGCATAAATCGTATCGCGATAGGGGCCGGACAGGTCGGCAGCAGGCAGTGCGATGCTAACCGGTTCAACACCGCCAAGGTCAGTGTCAGAGGCCGGCGCGACCGTCAGTTCCAACCCGGCAAGGCCGAAATCGTCTTCTGCGGCAATGTCAAAGCGCAACATTTGACGCGCGGTGACAAATGGCTTGCCGACAAATCCCGCCCGTGGCGGATCATCGGGGGTGAGGGAGACAAGCCAGTCATGGCCCACCCCATTGCCCTGCCGCAAGGAAAGGACGCCGGGATTATCAATGGTCAGTGTCAGCCAATAGGTGCCGTCCTGATCATGACTGAAGGATTGCGTGCTTTGACGCCAAATCAATTCGGGCGTATCGGGCGCATTCTTGATCCGCAGCATCAGCCGCGCGCCCGGCTCCAACGTCAGGATACGCGGCGGATCGGCAGGCAATGTGCCAGCGGCGGTCAACGGGAACAGCGCGCCGTTTGTATAAAGCGGCGGGGCGATCAGGGCGTCAACTTCAAGCGGGGCTGGGGGCGTCCGATCCATCGCAAACCAGCCGACCACACCAGCGAGTGCCAGTCCGGCAAGACCAAGGGCCAAGGGGCGGCCGCGCCCTGCGGCAGCCTCCTTACGGTCCAATGGATGTCGTGCCTGTTGCGGCATCTAGACTGGCCCCTACTTCTTGTTGCTGAAGACTGTGTGGGCAAGTGCGTTCAGATTAGTCTTTTAACCAATCCGGGATGCGATCAAGCCCAATCAAATCTTCAATTCTGGGGCGCGGGCGGATCACAGCGTACTGATCACCGTTAACCAACACCTCAGGTATCAATGGACGGGCATTATAGGTCGAAGACATCACCGCGCCATAGGCCCCGGCGGACAAAAATGCCACCAAGTCACCTGATTGCAACACTGGTAATTCGCGGTTTTTGGCGAATGTATCGCCTGTTTCACAGACCGGGCCAACAAGGTCATAGGTCTCGTAAGTGCTTGAACTATCGGGCGCTTTTACCGGAATGATGCCGTGATGGGCGTCATAAAGCGACGGGCGAATCAAATCATTCATCGCCGCATCAAGTATGGCAAACCGGCGATTTTCCCCCTGTTTCACATAAATCACATCGCTGACCAGGATCCCTGCATTACCAGCGATCATGCGGCCAGGTTCAAAAATCAACTGACACCCAAGGTTACCAACCACCTGCGCCACCATATGGGCATAGTCATCGGGATGCGGCGGGGTCAGTTCGTCATAAGGAATACCAAGGCCACCACCAAGGTCCAGCCGGTCAATCGTATGACCGTCATCGCGCAGGGTTTGCACCAGTTCCGCCACCCGCCGAAACGCGGCGGCAAACGGATCAAGGCTGGTCAACTGGCTGCCGATATGAACATCGACGCCGACAATCTGAATATTGTCCATGGCACCGGCGCGGGCATACACATCCCGTGCCCAACCCCATGAGATGCCGAACTTGTTTTCAGCCTTGCCGGTGGCAATCTTTTCGTGGGTTTGGGCATCCACATCCGGGTTCACGCGGATGGTGATGGGCGCCTTTAC
Source organism: Hyphomicrobiales bacterium (assembly GCA_006844605.1). Lineage (GTDB taxonomy): Bacteria > Pseudomonadota > Alphaproteobacteria > SPJN01 > SPJN01 > SPJN01. The sequence continues at coordinate 159,369 of SPJN01000002.1, forward strand.
ATTCATTGACCCTGCAACATCGTTCAGGGCCTCCAACTCAGGCTCGCTCTCCACATTGAATTGATAGATGCCTGCCTCAAGCGCGGCGCGCATTTCTTCGCGTGTTTTACCAACGCCGGAAAACACAATCCGTTCGCCGGGCACACCGGCCGCCAGCGCCCGGGCCAGCTCTCCGCCTGACACAACGTCAATGCCTGCGCCTTCGCGGGCAAGGGTGGTCAGCACTGCCTGATTGCCATTGGCCTTGGCAGAAAAACACACCAGCGGCTTGTCTTGGGCGGCATGATTGTCAAACGCGCCCGCAAAAACATTGTAATGGCGCACAAGCGTGGCGGTGGAATAGCAATAAAATGGCGTGCCAACCTCAGCCGCGATCTTGCTTAGGGGCACGTCTTCGGCATGTAGTTCACCATTGTGATACTCAAAATGATGCATTAGCGGATCTCGCTATAGGTCAGGCCGGGGCGTTCAAGCTTGCCCTTCTTGCCGCAGGCGGTCAGGGGAGCAAGGCCGATCAGCGCGACGAGCGTAAAAACAACAATCCGGTTCATTCTGCCAATTCCTTTTCAACCGCAGACAAGGCTTCCTTGGCCTGTTCTGCAACCCGCAAGGGCGATGCGCCGCCAAAGCTTTGTCTGCTCATGGCGCTGGCCTCAACGGTCAGCACGTCAAAAACACTGTTTGTGATGGCGCTGTTGACGGACTGCATGTCATCAAGCGATAGGTCCGCCAAATCACAGCCCTTATCTTCGGCCATTTTGACAAGCGTGCCTGTCACGTGATGGGCGTCGCGGAACGGCAGGTCAGCCTCGCGCACCAGCCAGTCGGCAAGGTCCGTTGCGGTGGTGAAGCCTGCGCCCGCAGCTTCCCGCAAGCGATCCTTAACGGGCACCATGTCGTCGATCATGCCGGTCATGGTCTGAATGACGATCAGCAATGTTTCGGCGGCGTCAAAGACAGGTTCCTTGTCCTCTTGCATATCTTTTGAATAGGCAAGGGGCAGACCCTTCATCACGGTCAATAACCCAACGAGGGAGCCGATGATGCGGCCCGCCTTGGCGCGGCTAAGTTCAGCGGCATCCGGGTTTTTCTTTTGCGGCATGATGGAGCTGCCGGTGGTGAACTGATCAGACAGTTGCACAAAACCGAATTGCGCTGATGACCAGACGACAATTTCTTCTGCCAGCCGTGTCAGATGGGTGGCGCAGATGGCAGCCGATGCCAGAAATTCCAGCGCGAAATCCCGCGCTGACACAGCGTCGATGGAATTGTTCATCGGGCTGTCAAAGCCCAATGCCTTTGCGGTCATGTGCCGATCAATGGGGAAGCCTGTCCCGGCCAGGGCGGCTGCGCCCAGCGGGCTTTCATTCAACCGCTTGCGTGAATCGACAAAGCGTGACCGATCCCGCCCGGCCATTTCAAAATAGGCCAGCATGTGATGCCCGAATGTGACGGGCTGGGCGGCCTGCAAATGGGTGAAACCGGGCATGACCGTATCGGCATTTGCAGCGGCCTGCCGGGCAAGCGCGCCGCGCAGCCGGGCAAGGGCGTCGATAATCTCGTCCGTTTCGGCCCGCACCCACAGGCGGAAATCCGTTGCGACCTGATCATTCCGGCTACGTGCTGTGTGCAGCCGTCCTGCGGCATCACCGGCAATTTCCCGCAGACGACTTTCCACGTTCATATGGATGTCTTCAAGGGCAGCAGAAAAAGTAAAGCTGCCGCCTTCGATTTCCTGCTCTACCTGATCAAGCCCCTGCAAGATGGCGTCCCGGTCAGCATCGGTGATGATGCCTGTGGCTGCCAGCATGGTGGCATGGGCGCGTGATCCGGCAATGTCCTGCTTGTACAGTTTCTTGTCGAAACTGATTGAGGCATTGATCGCCTCCATCAGGGCTGAAGGACCGGCGGCAAAACGGCCACCCCAGATCGTGCTGGTTTGATTGGCCTTTTGATCCTGATTGCCGCTATTATCCGCGCTGCTCATATTCCTGTCTCATTCTTCAATTGTGTCGGAGACCCAAGACCCATGCGTTCAATCGCACTGATACTGATCCTGTTCGTGGCCCTAAGTGCTGGTCTATACGCCATATTTGGCGGCAATGGCAATAATGGCGCGCCCCTGACCAGCGCGACCAATGGCGCTTCGCAGGATGTTGCGGCGCTGACGGCCCGGTTTTCGACCGATGAAATGGCCGGATTTGTCTTTGCCGAAAGCCTTGCCCCGCCGCCCAATGCGGGGTTTCAGGGCCCTGATGGGCGAACCTATGGGGTGGGGTCTTTCCGGGGCAAGGTGGTGCTGTTGAATTTTTGGGCGACATGGTGCGCCCCATGCCGCCACGAAATGCCCAGCCTGAATGACTTGCAGCTGGCGCGCGGTGGTGACGGGTTTGAAATCGTGACCATCAATGTTGACCGTGATGGCGGAACGCGGGCCGATGGCTTTATGCAGGATGTTGGGGCCACTGCGCTGACGGTGTATCGGGAGCCGACGAACCGTATGGCGGGTGCCTATCGCGTGATTGCCATGCCGACCTCAGTCCTGCTAGACCGCGAAGGGCGCGAGATTGGCCGCCTGTTGGGCGCGACGGACTGGAACAGCGCCGCTGCACACAGATTGCTGGCATGGGCCAAAAGCGGGCAGGGCGATTAGCGCCCTGAGTATTTCCCTTTACCCTATTTGGGTTTTACCTTGTGGGCCTCTACCTTGTGGGCCATTAGCGAGTGAGCCATTAGCGTGTAGGAATGGGCGCATCACCTGAATAATCATAGAAGCCGCGACCTGTCTTGCGACCCAGCCAGCCTGCTTCGACATATTTCACCAAAAGCGGGCAGGGGCGATATTTGCTGTCGGCAAAACCTTCATACAATACCTGCATGATGGCAAGACAGGTGTCCAACCCGATAAAATCGGCAAGCTCCAACGGGCCCATCGGGTGATTGGCCCCCAGCTTCAGGCTTGTGTCAATGGCCTCAACGCCGCCAACACCTTCATACAGGGTATAGATCGCTTCGTTGATCATGGGCACCAGAATACGGTTGACGATAAAGGCCGGGAAATCCTGTGCGAAGGTCGCGGTTTTGTTCAACTGCTTGACCATGGCGGCAACGGCATCGAATGTTTCATCAGACGTGGCAATGCCGCGGATCAATTCCACCAATTGCATGACGGGCACCGGGTTCATGAAGTGCATACCGACAAACTTGTCCTGACGGTCGGTTGCTGCGCCCAGGCGCGTGACAGAGATGGAGCTGGTATTGGTGGCGATGATTGCATCGGATTTCAGGTGGGGGTACAGCGATTTGAAAATCGCGGTCTTGATTCCCTCATTTTCCACAGCAGCCTCAATCACGATATCGGCGTCTGAAAACCCGGCATAATCGGCTGTGGTGCTGATCCGGCCCAGCAGGGAATCGCGGCCCGCTTCGTCCATTTTGCCCTTGGCAATCATGCGGTCGAGGCCCTTGGAAATCGTCGCGGTGACAGTGTTCAAGACGTCTTCGTTCACGTCAGAGACAATGACCTGATAGCCCGCATCTGCGCAGACCTGCACGATGCCGCGGCCCATTTGACCGGCACCGATAACACCAACTGTTCCGATATTTGTCATGATTTTGCTCCTGAATGTGCCTGAAATATAAGCCCCGTGCCCAGTGCTGCCAAGGGTTATGCCGGGCTTTGATCCACGCCTAATGACGCATCATAAAGGTCAATACTGTCGATCACAGCGTCACTGTCATCAAAGCCCGCAATGTGAAACAGCGCATCGCCATTATTCACCAACGGCAGCAGGCTTTGCCCGATGATAATGCCGGAAATATTGGCATAGACGGTTTCTTTGTTGTGGCCGAACGGGTCTGAAATAGTGCCCAGCCGATCGCCCTTTTTAACCGCAGCGCCGCTATGTTTATGGATGCGTAAACAGCCGCTTTGCGGTGCGCGGACCCACTTGGTAAAGCGGGCGACGTGCATGTCATGATCCTCGGCCAGTGGCTTGTGCGCCTGCGGTGTCAGCATCCCGATGGTTTCCATGACGGCAAGTACGCCTGCCAGTCCGGTGCGTATCACCTTGTCTTCAAAACGATGGGCCTGCCCGCCTTCAAACACCAACATCGGAATGCCCCGGTCCATTGCCACGGCGCGCAACGACCCGTCGCGTAGGCTGGAATTTATGATCACCGGCACATTAAAGGCGTTGGCCAGTTTGGCGGTTGCCGGGTCGTCCAAGCAGCCGCGAATTTGCGGCAGGTTTGTGCGGTGGTTTGCACCTGTGTGCAGGTCGATGCCATGGGTTGCCTTGGCGACAATTTCACTGGTCAGGATATGGGCAAACTGCCCCGCCAGCGAGCCAGTGGCGGAGCCGGGGAAGCACCGGTTCAGGTCGCGCCGATCAGGCAAATAGCGGGTTTGCCGATTAAAACCAAAAACATTGACGATCGGCACCGCAATCAAGGTGCCATGAAGCTGGCGGGGATTGATGCGGCGGCTGCCCAGCAGGCGGCGGATAATCTCGACCCCATTGATTTCATCGCCGTGAATGGCGGCGGTAACAAACAGGACCGGGCCGTCATGGGCACCGTGGACCACCTCGACAGGCATAGTGACATCCATATGGTCGTAAGTCTTGGCGACCGGGATTTCAATTTGCTGCCGTTTGCCCGGCGCGATGCGCTGGTGATGGATTTCAAAATCAGCTCGTGCCGTTTTGGCCGCGTTGGCTGCCTTGTCTGTCCGGGGGCGATTTGGCGATTTGGTGGCGCTCATGTCTGGTTGTCCTGACGCAAAGAAAAACGCCGCCGCAACATGGCGACGGCGTTCTACTCTATAGCGGCAATGACGCGATTACAGAACTTTTTTAAGCTCTTCTTCCAGTTCAGGAACGGCATTGAACAGGTCAGCGACCAGGCCATAATCAGCGACAGAGAAGATCGGTGCTTCTTCGTCCTTATTGATGGCAACAATCACCTTTGAGTCCTTCATGCCGGCCAGATGCTGGATCGCGCCGGAAATACCAACGGCGATATACAGCTCAGGGGCCACAACCTTACCGGTCTGACCGACCTGGTAATCATTGGGCACAAAGCCTGCGTCCACAGCAGCGCGCGAGGCGCCAACGCCGGCACCCAACAGGTCAGCAACTTTTTCCAACATCGGGAAATTGTCGCCTGACTGCATACCACGACCGCCCGATACGACGATCTTGGCTGAGGTCAGCTCAGGGCGTTCAGACTTGCTCAACTCTTCACCGATGAAAGTTGACAGACCGGGGTCACCCGCAGCGGCAACAGCCTCAACAGAGGCGGAGCCACCTTCAGCAGCAGTTGCTGGGAAGGCAGTTGTACGGACGGTGATGACCTTTTTGGGATCAGCGGACTGAACCTTGGCCATTGCGTTACCGGCATAGATCGGGCGTACAAATGTGTCTGCGCTTTCTACGGCAACAACTTCCGAGATCTGCATCACGTCGAGCAGGGCTGCAACGCGGGGCATGACGTTTTTACCGGACGTCGTGGCAGGGGCCACGATGGCGTCATAGTCGCCAGCCAGTGAAACGATCAGATCAGCTTTCGGCTCTGCCAAACGGTTGGCATAGATTGCGTCGTCAGCAAGCAGAACCTTGCCGCAGCCATCAATCTTTGCAGCCGCATCAGCGGCACCTTGGCAGCCTGAACCGTTGACGAGCACATGCACGTCACCGCCAAGGGCCTTGGCAGCGGAAAAGGCTTTGAGCGTGGAATCATTCAGACCATCGCCATGATGATCGGCAATCAATAGGGTTGTCATCCGATCACTCCTGCTTCGTTTTTCAGTTTGTCGACCAGTTCGGCGACGGTTTCAACCTTGACGCCGGCTTCGCGCGCGGCGGGTTCGGTCACTTCAAGAACGGTCAAGCGCGGGGCGATATCAACGCCAAGCTCTTCGACGGTTTTTTCGTCGATGGGCTTCTTCTTTGCCTTCATGATGTTCGGCAGTGAAGCGTAACGCGGCTCGTTCAGGCGCAGGTCAGCGGTGACAACTGCGGGCATTGAGACTTCGATAGTCTGCAAACCGCCGTCGATTTCACGGGTGACTTTTGCCTTGCCGTCAGCGATCTCAAGCTCAGACGCGAATGTTGCCTGGCTCCACCCCAAAAGGGCGGCCAGCATCTGGCCTGTCTGATTGCTGTCATCGTCAATGGCCTGTTTACCGGCGATCACAAGATCGGGGCTTTCAGCACCGACGAGTTCTTTTAGAATCTTGGCAACGCCGAGCGGCTCTACCTCAGCATCGGTCTTAACCAGAATGCCGCGATCGGCACCCATGGCAAGCGCCGTGCGGATGGTTTCTTGCGCCTGCTGCGGGCCGACGGAAACGGCGATAACTTCAGTTGCGACACCGGCTTCTTTAAGGCGGACTGCCTCTTCAACCGAGATTTCGTCAAACGGATTCATTGACATTTTTACGTTGGCAAGATCTACGCCGGTCTTGTCAGACTTGACGCGAATTTTGACATTGTAGTCAACGACCCGCTTCACAGGGACCAGTACTTTCATGGACTGTCGTCTCCGTATTTGTGGGGTGAACTTTTTTAGACCGCCGGAGACTACTTGCCGCGGGTGTGGGGGTCAATGTGCCGAGGGGATGAATCTGTGCGGCACCCTGTCCCTATTTCGGACGGAATGTCGCACAAATGCCGAAAAGCAGCGAAAATCAGTCGAAATTAGCGGGAAAGGCGCAGTTTTTCAGGCGGCGTAGGGGGCCGTCAGTCGCGGTTTTGACCCGGCACCCATTTGACATCACCTGCGCCGCTTTTCAGATTCACCCAGCGGGAGGCAACGAAAAGCAGGTCAGACAGACGGTTAAGGTAGCGAATCGCTGCCTGATTAACGCTGTCAGGGGTCTGTTCAGCCAGCAACGTGGCCTGTCGTTCCGCCCGGCGCACGACGGTGCGGGCCTGATGCAGATAGGCTGCTGCCGGATGACCGCCGGGCAGGACAAAACTGTCGAGCGGCTTCAACGCGCCATTCATTGTATCGATGTCAGTTTCCAGTCGCGTCACCTGTGCATCGGTCGTTCGCAGCGGCGTCCATCCAAGGTCGGGGCTGTCAGGGGTGGCAAGGTCGGCACCCAAATCGAACAGGTCATTCTGGATCAGCCCGATTGTGTGGTCGAGTGTGGGCCACGCCCCAAGGTGCAGGCGGACAATACCTAAAATGGCGTTGGCTTCGTCGCACGTGCCATAGGCGTCAATGCGCGGGTCATGTTTGGCAACACGATCACCGGTGGCTAGGGCGGTGGTGCCCTTGTCGCCCGTCTTGGTATATATTTTTGTCAGCTTGACCATCTGTTCCTGCCTTATACGCCCTTGACGTATAACAGGGTCATCAACAGCACCACAGCAACAAATTGCGCAATAATACGTAGGCGCATCAGCTTGTTGGAACGTGTCCGTGCCGCGGCATTATTATTGAACATGTTGAACAGACCAATACCCAACACAATCAATGTGATGCCCATCGCGACAGGGATCAGATAAGTAAGGATGGTTTCCATCTAATTATTACCTTCCAACACACGGCGCGCGATGACCTGCGCCTGAATTTCAGCGGCCCCCTCGAATATATTCAAGATACGGGCATCAGCCAAAAGACGCGATGCGGCAAATTCCATGGAAAAGCCGTTGCCGCCATGAATTTGCAGCGCATTGTCTGCATTGGCCCAGGCGATGCGCGCGCCCAGCAGCTTGGCCATGCCAGCCTCAAGATCGCAGCGCTTGCCTTCATCCTTGGCGCGGGCTGCAAAATAGGTCAGCTGGCGGGCAATCATGGTTTCCACCGCCATCATGCACAGTTTATGCGCCACGCGGGGAAAGCCGAAAATCGCCTTGCCGAATTGTTTGCGGTCCAGCGCATAGCCAAGACCGTTTTCCATCGCAGCTTGCGCCACACCGACGGCGCGGGCGGCGGTTTGAATGCGTGCGCTTTCAAACGTGCGCATCAATTGTTTGAAACCCTGGCCTTCTTCGCCGCCCAACAATCCGCTGTCAGGCACGGCAAAGCCGTCGAACCGTAAATCATATTCCTTCATCCCGCGATAGCCGATGACGCCGATTTCGCCGCCTTCCATACCATCAGCGGGGAAATCATTGCCGGGTGTGCCACGTGGCTTTTCCCCCAGCAACATGGACAGACCCTTATAGCCTGTCTCATCTGGATTGGTGCGAACCAGCATGGTCATCATATTGGCGCGGGCGGCATGGGTGATCCATGTCTTGTTCCCGGTAACAGACCAGCCCGTCGCGGTTTTGGTGGCGCGGGTTTTAAGATGCGCCAAATCTGAGCCGATGTCCGGTTCTGTAAAGACCGCCGTGGGTAGAATTTCACCGCTGGCAATCTTGGGCAAATAATGGGCCTTCTGTGCATCAGTGCCGCCGCCCAAAATAAGTTCCGCGGCAATTTCCGAACGGGTGCCAAGCGAGCCAACACCGATATAGCCGCGGCTTAATTCTTCGGACACAACGCACATGGCCATTTTACCAAGCCCGGCCCCGCCGAATTGTTCAGGGATGGTCAGGCCAAACACGCCCAGCGTACACATATCGTCAACGACACTCATCGGGATCAGTTCATCGCGCAAGTGCCAGCCATGGGCAAAGGGGGCAACCTTGTCATCGGCAAAGCGGCGGAATTGGTCCTGCACCATGCCCATCGTGTCATCAAGCGCAAGGGAGCCGAACCGGTGATGTTCCAGCGATGAAGACAGGCTGATCACCTTGTCAGGGTCGGTGCCCGCCGCAATCAGGCGCGAGACGTCATCAGTTTTGAAGCGGGCCAGATCATCATCCGTCAGGCCCAGCTGATGGGGGCGGATCACTTCGTTCTGGCTCATCATCACGCCGTGAACGAATTGGTTAAGATACTCACCAAAACCAATTTCAAGCAGCAGGGCGTCAGTGTCATTCAACGTCGGCAGGGCGGCGGCCCAATTGTGCAATTGGCGTAACGCTTCGGCATAGGTGGCAACCCATGCAAAGCCGTGAATGGTGAACTGATTGGCATCGATGGTCTTGGCGCTGATGGTGCCATCCTCACCGAACCGCGCCACCAGCGCCGTGCGCGCGCGGGCAACATAATCGTCAACAGCGGTCAGGGCCGCTGCTGCATCGCGTAACAATGTGGCAGTCATGATTAGACGCGCTCCAACACCATGGCGATGCCTTGGCCCACGCCGATGCACATGGTGGTCAGGGCATATTTGCCGCCGGTGTGTTGCAATTCACGCGCCGCAGTCATCACAAGCCGGGTGCCGGACGCCCCCAGCGGATGGCCCAGTGCAATGGCCCCGCCATTGGGGTTGATGCGGTCATCGTCGTCTGCGATGCCCAAGCTGCGGGTGACGGCCAATGCCTGCGCGGCAAACGCCTCGTTCAACTCCAACACATCAAGATCATCGATGGTCAGGTTCAGCCTGCCAAGCAGCCGTTCGGTTGCCGGGGCCGGGCCAATGCCCATCACGCGCGGCAATACCCCGGTTGAGGTCATGCCGATGATACGGGCAATGGGATTCAGGTTTTGATCCTGCACGGCCTGTTCTGACGCCACGATCAGGGCCGCTGCACCATCATTCACGCCAGAGGCATTCCCCGCCGTGACGGAGCCGCCATCGCGGAACGGTGTGGCCAGTTTGCCCAATTGTTCCAATGTGGTTTCGGGGCGGGGGTGTTCATCACGATCAACGATGATCGGGTCTTTTTTGCGCTGGGGGATGGTGACGGGCACAATTTCTTCGGCAAGGCGACCATTTTCCATGGCGCGGCCTGCCTTTTGCTGGGACCAATACGCGAACTTATCCTGATCGGCGCGGCTGATCTGATGATCCTCCGCCACGTTCTCAGCCGTTTCGGGCATCGCTTCTGTGCCGTAAAGTTTATCCATGACGGGGTTGGGAAAACGCCACCCGATCGTCGTGTCATACATTTTGACATTACGGTCATAGGGGTTGTTTGCCTTTGCCATCACATAGGGCGCGCGGGACATGCTTTCGACACCACCGGCAAGGATGAAGTCGGCGTCGCCTGCCTTGATCGCGCGGGCGGCCTGCCCAACAGATTCCATGCCGGACCCGCACAGGCGGTTCACGGTGGCGCCGGGCACATCAGCAGAAATGCCCGCCAGCAATGTTGCCATGCGGGCGACATTGCGATTGTCTTCCCCGGCCTGATTGGTGGCCCCGAAGATCACATCGTCCAGACGATTGAAATCCGCATCGGGATTGCGTTCCTGCAATGCCTTGATCGGTACGGCGGCCAGATCGTCTGCCCGTACCTTGCTGAGGGACCCGGCAAAGCGGCCAATGGCCGTGCGGGCGCTGTCACAGATAAATGCTTCGGCCATTGGCTTTTTCCTTATTTTAAGTCGTTTAGGCTGCTTACGCGACCATACCGTTCAGGCGGGCGTTAATCAGGTCTTCGGCTTCGCCCATGATGCGTTGGATCAACTCATCACAGGTGGGGATGTCATTGATCAACCCCTGCACCAGACCGGCGGTCCAAATACCGTAATCGGTATCGCCATCTTCAAACACCTTGCGGCCACGGACGCCGGCGACTAAATCTTTGACGTCTTCAAACTTGGCGTCGCCACGTTTTTCAATATCAACAACCTGTGCAGAAATATCGTTCTTGGCAACGCGGGCAGTGTTGTGCAGCGTGCGGAAAATCAGGTTGGTAGACCGTTCGTCATTTTCAACCATTTGCAGCTTCACATTGTTATGAATGGGGGCTTCTTGGGTGGCCATAAAGCGTGTGCCCATATTGATGCCCTCAGCACCCAGTGCCAATGCAGCGACGAGGCCGCGACCGTCACCAAACCCGCCAGAGGCGATCATGGGTATTTTAACCTTGTTGGCAGCGGCGGGGATCAGGATCAGGCCGGGAATGTCATCTTCGCCCGGATGGCCTGCGCATTCAAAACCGTCGATTGAAATAGCGTCGGCACCGATTTTTTCAGCCTTCAGGGCATGACGAACCGCGGTGCATTTATGCATGACTTTGACGCCGGCCTTCTTCAACTCAGCAATATGTTCCTGCGGGTTGTTCCCGGCAGTTTCGACGATCTTGACGCCTGAATCGATAATGGCCTGACGATATTCCGCATAGGGGGGCGGTGTGATGGCAGGCAGGATTGTCAGGTTCACGCCAAATGGTTGATCGGTCATTTCCTTGGTGCGGGCAATTTCCTTGGCAAGGTCTTCGGGTGTCGGCTGCGTCAACGCGGTGATAAAGCCGAGACCACCAGCATTGGCAACGGCTGAAACCAGTTCAGCCTTGCCGACCCACTGCATCCCGCCCTGTACGATAGGGTATTTGATGCCAAATTCTTTGGTGAAGCGTGTTTCAATCATGGGATCATCCTTTAGGTGATAGAAATAAAATGGCGGTGGGCGGGATTATGGCGATTTTGCCCCATCCTGCAATAGCCGACCCAAGGCTTCCGCCATTATCTGCGCTGCGCTCCAGCCCGCGTCGCGCAGGGTGCCTAACGCCACGTCATCGGCCCGTTTGGCAAGGCGACGGCCCTGATCATCCACCACCAGCGGGTGATGGGCATAGCGCGGCGCTGGCAGGTCAAGCAGCGCCTGTAGCAAGCGGTGCAGGCCCGTTGCCGCAAAAATATCCTGCCCGCGGGTGACCAATGTGACCCCATCGGCGGCGTCATCAACGACAACCGCCAGATTATAGGACGTGCCGATATCCTTGCGTGCCAGCACGACGTCATCAATTGCGTTGTAATCGACGGTCTGGCTGCCGGGCTTATGCATCAGTTCCTGAAATGCCAGCGGTCCGGCGCGGGCAGCGGCCTTTTTTGTGTCGAGGCGCAGGGCATAGGGCTGTGCTGCCATGCGGGCCTGCCGTTCATCATCCGACAGTTGGCGGCAGGTGCCGGGATAGAAGCTGCCATCAGGCCCGTGGGGCGCGGTGACAGATCGGGCAATATCCTTGCGTGTACAAAAACACGGGTAGAGCAAGCCGCTGTCCTGTAGCTGGGACAGGGCGGCCTGATACGCGCCCATACGTGTGGATTGCGCCGGGGTTTCGCGGTCGGGCGACAGACCCAAAAAGGCCAGATCATCCCTGATGGCATCATAAAACGGCGCGCGGCAGCGTGTGTGATCGGTATCTTCAAGGCGCAGCAAATAGCTGCCGCCCGTGGCGCGCGCGCATGACAGTACAAAATACGCAGAATAGGCATGGCCCAAATGCAAACGCCCGGTCGGTGACGGGGCAAAGCGCGTCACTTGTGGCGGCAGGGACAGAATCGTTTCAGGCAGGCTCAACATTGTGGGGCGCAGCAAAACACCATAAGGTGATTGCAATCAAGGGGGGAGCTTACCGATGGCCCAAGTGCCAGAGCCGCCAAAGCGGTTGCGCATCGAGCAGGATATGGATGAGGGGCTGCACTGGCTGTCCCGGCAACATGGCATGTTCGACAAGGCATTGCAGGAAACCGGCGGCGTGCAGTTGCGCCTGCGCCCCGGTGGGTTTTCAGCCCTGATCAGCATGATTGTCCATCAACAAGTGTCGCTGGCTGCTGCCGCCTCCATCCTGAAAAGGGTCAAGGCAGGCGTGCGCCCCATGACCCCCGATCGGGTCCTTGAATTATCAGTGGATGAGTTGCGGGCCTGTGGGTTGTCGCGCCCCAAGATCAAAAGCCTGCATGGCATGTCTGACATGCTGGCGACAGGACAGGTCAAGCTGAACGGGCTGCACCACAAGGATGATGATACAGTGCGCGCCGCACTGGTATCCCTGCCCGGAATCGGCCCCTGGACGGCAGAGGTTTATTTGCTGTCCTGTTTGGGCCGCCCAGATGCCTTCCCGGACAATGATGTGGGCCTACAGGAATCAGTGCGCCTGTTGACGGGGGACCGCCCTTCAACCAAGGAATTGGCTGCGATGGCAGAGGATTGGCGTCCGTGGCGCGGGGTCGCCGCCCGCGTGTTGTGGACCTATATCAACCATGTGCGGTCCAAGGATTATCAGTCCTGACCACTAGATGATGGGGCTGGCACCCAAAAATTTTCATCATCTGGTAGACTTTTTCAAAAGATTGACTAAATTCGGTAACATGTTCGGGGTAAGGGTTTGGTTGTCAGACCCTTGAACCATTGCCAAAGGGGGATCCCGATGGACGTCGCGTTACCGCGTCTGGAACAATGCCATGCCTTGGTCCTCAACGCTGATTACAAGCCGTTGAGCTATTATCCCTTGTCCCTATGGCCGTGGCAGGAAGCGGTCAAGTCTGTCTTTTTGGACCGGGTGAATGTGCTGGCCGAATATGAAAAAACGGTCAACAGCCCCAGCTTTGAAATGCGGCTGCCATCCGTTATTTCTTTGAAATCATATGTAAAGCCTGCGCGTGCGCCGGCGTTCACGCGCTTTAACCTGTTTTTGCGCGATCGGTTCCAATGCCAATATTGCGGCAGCGGGCAGGACTTGACGTTTGATCATGTCATTCCACGCTCAAAAGGCGGGGTGACAAGTTGGGAAAATATCACTACCGCCTGTGCGCCATGCAATTTGAAAAAGGGCGGGCGGATGCCGCAACAGGCACATATGATCCCACGCCAGAAACCCTATCGGCCCGGCATGATGCAGTTGCATAATAATGGCCGCAAGTTTCCGCCCAACTACCTGCACGAAAGTTGGTACGATTTCCTTTATTGGGATATTGAGCTGGAGAAGTAGGTTGCGGCAAAGCCGCGCCGTCACGATGGCCAGACAAGCCCGACCTGTTGATCTGTCATGGTGACAGACAGGGGCAGCGTGCCTGCATCATCGCCATCCACCTGCACCGGGTCGGCATGGTCGCTGTCAATCTCAACCCGGCTGGCCTTGCGGATGACAATCGGCGGCTGATGATCAAGGCGACTGGTTAGAATGCCCCATGCATATTGCAACAGGGCGACCAGCCCCCCCTTCATGAACATCACGACGTAAAGGTCATTTTGATCAAGCCCCGCTTCAGGGGCGATGGTGAACGGGCCGCCATATTTTTTGGCGCGGGTGACGATGACGGTAACAGTCTCATAGACGCGCGCATCATCATCCAGACGCACGCGATATTTCAACTTGCCTGAAAAATAGAGCGACAGTGCCTTCATGCCGCTCACGATATAGGCAAGGGGGCCGATCTTGTCCTTCACCTTGCTGTCGACGCCTGCAACCGCATAGGCATCCAAGCCGACGCTGGCCATCAACATAAACGCGCGCTTGTTCGCGCTGGCCAACCGCACGGGCCGGACCTTGCCCGTCAAAATGGACTTGGCGCGGGCCTTGAACCCCTTGGGGTAGTTAAGTTCATGGGCCAGCACATTGGCGGTGCCAAAGGGCGCAAAACCGATTGGGGGGCTGTCTTCTGTCAGGCCATTGATGACTTCGTTCACGGTGCCATCACCGCCCGCCACAATCAATCTGTGGGCCGCGTCTGCGGCATCAGACCCAGCAAGGGTCGTGGCATGGCCTGCCTGTTCGGTCTTGGCCAATGTTACGGTGAAGTCATGATCCTGCGCCAGGTCAACAAGTGCATCCAGCTTGTCCCGATGTCGACCCCCCGCCTTTGGATTATAAATCAGGTAGAGTGACTTTTTTGTGGTCATCGGAACAGTCCGCCAGATCAGTCAGCAGGTTTAATCGGTTTGGGTCAGCCGCAGTACCACCAGACCCTTGATCGGGGCATGGGGGTCAACGGGTTTGCCCTTGCGCAATATTTCGATCACGCCGCTGCGGGCAAGGAACTTTGCCTGCTGGCGTACCGCCATCATATAGCGCCGCCACAAATCGGGCGGATCTTTTTTGGTGCGGCGGGCGTTTGCCAAATATTCCGCAACCGCCTTGGGCTGTGCCTTGTTGTCAGGCGCAGCTTCAAGCACGGTCAGAATGGCTTCGGCTACGGGGTCAAGCTGGTCTTGTGTGTCGTCGCTCATGACCCGATCCGCCGATTACGCGTGCCAAGCAGACGCAGACGCAACGCGTTCAGCTTGATAAAGCCTTCGGCGTCCTGCTGGTCATACACGGTGTCTTCTTCAAAGGTCACATGTTCCTCTGAATACAGGCTGTTGGGGCTGTCGCGCCCGATCAGATGCACGCCGCCCTTATACAGTTTCAGGGTCACTGTGCCGGTGACATGTTCCTGACTTTTGTCGATCATGGCCTGCAACATTTCCCGTTCGGGGCTGAACCAGAAGCCGTTATAAATCAGCTCTGCATAGCGGGGCATAAACTCATCTTTCAGATGCGCTGCGCCGCGATCAAGCGTCAGGCTTTCAATGCCGCGATGGGCGGTCAGCAAAATGGTGCCGCCGGGGGTTTCGTAAATCCCGCGGCTTTTCATGCCGACAAAACGGTTTTCCACCAGATCAAGACGGCCAATGCCATTGTCACGGCCATAATCATTCAACTGGCTAAGGATCGTGGCGGGCGACATGGCCACGCCATTGATGCTGACAGCATCACCTTTTTCAAAGCCGATTTCGATAATGGTCGGCTTGTCAGGCGCATCTTCGGGCGACACGGTGCGTTGATGCACAAATTCGGGTGCCTCAACCGCAGGGTCTTCCAGTGCCTTACCTTCTGATGACGTGTGCAGCATGTTGGCGTCACAGCTGAACGGGGCTTCGCCGCGCTTGTCTTTTGCGATCGGGATCTGATGCTTTTCAGCAAAGTCGATCAGCTTGGTCCGGCTGTCCAAATCCCATTCACGCCACGGGGCAATCACCTTGATTTCCGGGTTGCAGGCGTAATAGCCCAACTCAAACCGGATTTGGTCATTGCCCTTGCCTGTTGCGCCATGACTGACTGCATCGGCACCGGTTTCGGCTGCGATTTCGATCTGCCGTTTGGCGATCAAGGGCCGTGCGATGGAGGTGCCGAGCAGGTACACGCCCTCATACAACGCATTGGCGCGGAACATGGGAAAGACATAATCGCGGACAAATTCTTCGCGCAAATCTTCGATATAGATTTCCTTGATGCCGGCCATTTCGGCCTTTTGGCGTGCAGGCTCCAACTCTTCACCCTGACCAAGGTCAGCGGTGAAGGTGACGACTTCTGCTTCATATTCTTCCTGCAGCCATTTCAAAATGATGGATGTGTCGAGGCCACCTGAATAGGCCAGCACCACCTTATTGACTGTCGATTTGTCGATCTGGGCCATCTTGGCACCCTTTCTGCGGTCAGAATTTCGGAAAACTGCCGCACTATAGGGGGGTTAGGGCAAGATTCAAGCTGTCTGACAGTCGCATCTTTTGAAATAGGTGATACACTTTGTCTGAATTTGGACCCACGGGTGGGCAATGGGTCCGTTAATCAGGGGCACTCAACCGGCTGGCAATCGCCGGAAGCCCCATATGGGGAGGGGCATATGGCCGACGATCTGAAAAGCATGGCATTGGACTATCATCGGTTTCCGCGACCGGGGAAGTTGGAAATTACACCGACAAAGAAGATGGCGAACCAGCGTGATTTGGCGCTGGCCTATTCGCCCGGTGTGGCTGATGCCTGTATGTTGATCGCAGATGATCCCAAAGAGGCGGCCAATATGACCGCCCGCGGTAATCTGGTTGCCGTTATCTCAAACGGTACGGCGGTGCTTGGTCTGGGCAATATTGGGGCGTTGGCCTCCAAACCGGTGATGGAGGGCAAGGCCGTCCTG
Source organism: Hyphomicrobiales bacterium (assembly GCA_006844605.1). Lineage (GTDB taxonomy): Bacteria > Pseudomonadota > Alphaproteobacteria > SPJN01 > SPJN01 > SPJN01. The sequence continues at coordinate 176,061 of SPJN01000002.1, forward strand.
TTCAAGAAATTCGCCGGGGTTGATGTGTTCGACATCGAAGTGGACGAAACCGACCCCGACAAGATGGTTGAGATTGTTCGCGCGCTGGAGCCGACATTCGGCGGCGTGAATCTTGAGGATATCAAGGCCCCGGAATGCTTTATTATTGAGGCAAAGTGCCGGGAAACCATGAACATTCCGGTATTCCATGATGACCAGCACGGCACCGCAATTTGCGTGGCAGCGGCAATCTATAATGCCTTGCGCCTTGTGAACAAAAAGATCGAGGATGTGAAGGTTGTGGTGTCGGGCGCAGGGGCGGCGGCACAGGCCTGCACCATGCAAATCCTGTCACTGGGGGCCAAGGCTGAAAATATCCGCATGTGTGACCGCAAGGGCGTGATCTATCAGGGGCGCGAAGGGGTTGATCAGTTCAAGTCTCGCTTTGCCGTTGAAACAGACGAACGCAGCCTTGATGATGCGATTGATCAGGCCGATGTGTTTTTGGGCGTGTCAGGCCCCGGCACCATGACGGGCGATATGGTCAAGAAAATGGCCAAGGACCCAATTGTGCTGGCACTTGCCAACCCGACGCCTGAAATCCTGCCAGAGGAAGCCAAGGCTGCCCGTGATGATGTGATCATGGCGACGGGGCGGTCGGACTATCCCAATCAGGTGAACAATGTTCTGTGCTTCCCCTTCATTTTCCGCGGTGCGCTTGATTGCGGTGCGACTGTTATTAATGAGGAAATGAAAATTGCCACAGTAAAGGCCATTGCCGATCTGGCATTGGCGGAGCCATCCGAAGTGGTTGCCAGTGCCTATCAGGGCGAGAAGCTGACCTATGGCCGGGACTATTTGATCCCTAAACCGTTTGACCCCCGCCTGATTGTGCATATCGCCCCGGCGGTTGTGCAGGCGGCGATGGATAGCGGTGTGGCCACCCGTCCGATCACGGACATGGACGCCTATATCAAAAAGCTTGAGCAGTTCATCTATGAAAGCGGGCAGGCCATGCGCCCGATCTTTGAACGCGCCAAGGAAAGTCCCAAGCGCGTGATCTATGCCGAAGGGGAAGACCCCCGCGTCCTGCGTACAGCGCAGATCGTGGTTGAGGACGGCTATGCCAGCCCGATCCTTGTTGGCGATAAGGGGTTGATTGAGGCACGGGCAAAGGACCTTGGCCTTGCCGATATGCTGGGGTCTGTGTCTATCGTTGATCCCCACGCAATGGATGCGGGTGCGCTGGCCAAATTGGTTGATGCCCTACATGCCAGGCTGGGCCGTGCAGGCGTGTCGCCCGGTACGGCGGAACGGATGCTGAAATCCGATGCAACAGTGTTGGCGGCCATGCTGCTTGATACCGGGGCAGGGGATGCGATGTTATGTGGGGCTGTCGGCGGCTTCTCAAAACATTTACGTGAGGTGTTCAATGTCATCGGTCTTGCCGATGGGGTCAGCCGTTACAGCGCCGTGCAAATGGTGCTGACGCAGCATGACACAATCTTTATCACTGACAGTCATGCCAATCTTGACCCGTCAGCCGATCACCTTGCCACGATGGTGCCGCAGGCTGCCAAGGTTGTGGAACGGTTTGGCCTGACGCCGAAAGTCGCCATGTGTTCTCATGCCAATTTCGGGACAGAGCATGATGCCTCCGCCCGTAAGATGCGGCGGGCAACCGATTTGATCCGCGCGCAAAACCCTGATCTGGAAATTGACGGGGAAATGCAGGTCGATGCGGCGCTGAACGAAAATATTCGCAAGCGTTTATTGCCCGGCTCAACCCTTAGCGGGCGGGCAAACCTGTTGGTGATGCCGGATATTGATGCGGCGAATATCAGCTTTAATCTGGTGAAGCAGGTAACGCAGGGCCTGTCCGTTGGGCCGATCATGACGGGTCTAGCAAAGCCCGCCCATGTGGTCGCGACCGCAATATCCACGCGTGGACTGGTGAATATGACGGCGATGGCTGTTGTGGATGCCCAAGATAGATAAAGGATAGATCAAGGCACGCAATGGCGTTGCCGCTGATGCCTTGGCGTGGGCGGCGCGTCGGTCGGCTAGGGTGTTGTGCCCATCTAACTGGTCACCCTTGAAACCGGTCGCGATTATTCAGAAACAGGATTCTGTAATTCCTTTGACCGCATTTCGGCCAAAACTTCCGACTTGCGCTTTTTCAGGCTTTCGGATTTCAACTGCCCACAAGCGGCCATGATATCGCGACCACGCGGTGTGCGGATCGGGCTGGCATAGCCTGCGCGATTGACATAGGCGCCGAATTCTTCAATCCGGTCCCAGTCAGAACATTCATAGGGTGCGCCGGGCCACGGGTTGAAGGGGATCAAATTGATCTTGGCAGGAATGCCCTTTAACAATTGCACCAGCTTTTTGGCATCGGCGTTACTGTCATTCACACCCTTCAACATCACATATTCAAAGGTGATGCGGCGTGCGTTTGACAGGCCGGGATAGCGGCGGCAGGCGGCCAGCAATTCGTCCAGATTATATTTCTTGTTGATGGGGACCAGACGGTCGCGAATATCATCGCGCACGGCGTGTAACGAAATGGCGAGGTTAACGCCGATTTCATCGCCGCAGCGATCCATCATCGGCACAATGCCGGACGTGGACAGGGTGATGCGGCGACGCGAAAGGCTGATGCCTTCTTCGTCTGCCATGATCTTCATGGCCGCTTTCACATGGTCGAAATTATACAGCGGCTCCCCCATGCCCATCAGCACGATATTGGTCAGCTTGCGACCTGAAACGGGGGTGGGCCATTCGGCCAACCGGTCACGCGCGATCATCATCTGCCCGACGATTTCGCCGGGGGTCAGGTTGCGCACCAGCTTTTGCGTGCCGGTATGACAGAAGGTGCAGTTCAGCGTGCAACCAACCTGCGAAGAAACACACAGCGTGCCGCGATCAGTTTCGGGGATATAGACGGTTTCAGCTTCCTGCCCGTCGCCAAAGCGCAACAACCATTTGATCGTCCCGTCTTCGGAAATTTCTTCGGTCACGATTTCAGGGCGACCAACGATGAAATTTTCTTCAAGCGCCGCGCGCAACGCCTTTGACAGATTTGTCATGTTGGCGAATTCGGTTGCGCCCTGATGATACAGCCAATGCCAGACTTGCTGGACGCGCATCTTGATGCTTTTGGGGCCTGCCTCAATCTTGGACAGGGCGTCGGCCAATTCATCCCGGCTCATCCCGATCAATTGCGGGCGCGGGTCTGCCCCAACCTTGCCAGAGGCAAAATCATCAAAGCTTGGCGCGTCGTCGGCCAGCCAGTCCTTTACATTGGGGTTGGGCTTTGTCATGCCCGGACACTTATTACAACTTGCAGGCTTTGGAAATAGCGTTATACGCCGCAGTAAATCCACTTAGCGAATAAACATCCGTTGTATTGGTGCCCCGGCGGCTTTTACCCTTTACCGTCATTTTTGAGCCGCGTTTCATGGCTGTTATCAAGGCATTGACCTTGTTTGACGGGGCCCAGCCATCCTGATGCTGGGTAGTAAAGCCGATATCGGTACTGCCGATCCGTGCCGAAAGTGACGACCCTGACGCCTTTTCAGCCAAGGGATAGCCCATTTGGACATTGATTTCGGTCTGTTTGCTGCTGGGCACCTTTGACACAAAGAAATTGATGGCACCACGGCGCACGCCCTTGGGGTTTGTGTCCTTGGGAGCGGCAATCATATAGCAATAGGTTTGCCCGTTTTCCGTGACCTTTACGGCGGTCCAATCCTTGTGCGTGCCCAAATCGGTTTCTGTTGCCTGTGCGCTGACGGACAGGCCCGCAAGCAATCCGGCCCCCAAAAGCAGGGCTCTGAATGATGTGAAGAAGGACAAGGTTCGGGTCATAACGCTCATAATATCTGGCTGTTGCGAAAACGCTGAATCATTGGACTACAGATTGCCTTTCTGGCGTCTAAAGTAAACAGGCAAGCCCAACTTTCCCGCATCTATTCGGTTGATACCCTGATCGTGCGGCAAGAATTTGTCTGCAATTTGACGGGGTGGGGCAGGGCGGCATTAAATTACCTGTTTCGGCCTTGCACCGGACATGTAATGGCATTTACCATGTCAATATAAAGGGAGCTGAAAATCTTGCCCGTCACTCATTAACAATGATTGTGTTGGGCATGAAGGCTGCTATCATCGCGCCACAGTATTTCCCATTGATTGTTAAGGAGAAAAACCGATGAAAGCAGTGGTTTGTCGTGAGTATGGCCCCCCCGAAAGCCTAAAGGTTGAGGAATTGCCCGATCCCGAACCCAAAGAGGGTCAGGTGATTATTGATGTGGCAGCCTGCGGGGTGAACTTCCCCGACACGTTGATCATTCAGGGTAAATATCAGTTTCAGCCGCCCTTCCCGTTTTCACCCGGTGGTGAAGTGTCGGGCACGGTATGCAAGGTTGGTGACGGTGTTACAGACCTGAAAATTGGCGATCAGATTGTTACCGGCACAGGCTGGGGCGGCATGGCGGAGAAAATTGCGGTGAATGCCGCCACCGCGATCCGCGTGCCCAAGGGGCTGGATCTTGTGCAGGCCGCCGGGTCGATGATGACATACGGCACTTCGCACCATGCGCTCAAAGACCGTGCGAAATTGCAGCCCGGCGAAACCGTGCTTGTGATGGGTGCGGCGGGCGGTGTTGGTATTGCCGCTGTTGATCTGGCCAAAGCTGCCGGGGCCAAGGTTATTGCCGCTGCCTCCACAGATGAAAAACTTGCTGTGTGTAAAGAGTATGGCGCGGATGAGTTGATCAATTACGAAACAGAAGACATGAAGGAACGGATCAAGGAAATCACAGGCGGCAAGGGTGTCGATGTGGTTTATGATCCGGTCGGTGATCGGTTCGCCGAACCCGCCGTGCGGTCAATGGCGTGGAATGGCCGTTATTTGGTTGTCGGGTTCGCAGCAGGCGACATCCCGAAAATCCCGCTGAACCTTGCCCTGCTTAAGGGCTGTTCCCTTATGGGGGTTTTCTGGGGTCGCTTTAATGGTGAAGAACCTGCAGCAAGTGCCGAGAATCTGGCAGAGCTGCAAGCCATGTTTGAAGACGGAACGTTGAAGCCGTTGGTGTCAAAAACCTATCCGTTTGCGGACGCGCCGCAGGCCATCCGTGATTTGATGGAACGCCGCGCCAAGGGCAAAATCTGCTTGGTCACCGGCTAAGCTGACGCATCGTTAAGGGGGTGTCTCGCATGAAAAAGATATTGGGTATTATTGTCGGTGTGCTGCTGGTTTTTGTGGCCATTGGCGTTGCCATGCAGGAAGCAATTGTTGAACGCATGATGCCGAATATTGTGGCGCAGAATCTGGAACGTGACGTGGTCCGGGATTTGCCCGACGGCTTGCATGTTTTTGTCTGTGGCGCGGGCTCCCCCATGCCGAACCCGAATGCGGGCGGCCCTTGCCTTGTGGTTATTGCCGGGCAGGATGTTTATGTGGTTGATGCGGGCACCGGCGGCTCGCGCACCATGGCGCTGGGCGGGGTTAATCCCGGTGCCGTCAAGGGGCTGTTCCTGACGCATTTCCATTCAGATCATATTGATGGCTTGGGTGAGATGATGTTGCAGCGTTGGGTTGGCGGTACGCATAGCGCGCCATTGCCCGTTTATGGCCCTGTCGGGGTTGGGACAATCGTTGATGGCTTCAACATGGCCTATACGCCTGACTTCGGTTACCGCGTTGCCCATCATGGCGAAGATATCGTGCCGCGTAGCGGTGCAGGGGGCAGTGCGGTGTCGTTTGCGGTGCCGCCGCAGGGGCAGGCAGTAACCGTGCTAGAAGAAGGTGGCCTGACGGTCATTGCCTTTTCAGTTGATCACAGCCCAGTCAGCCCGGCAGTTGGCTATCGCTTTGACTATAAGGGGCGTTCGGTCACGATATCAGGCGATACGGCCAAATCGGCCAATCTGGAAAAGTTCGCCCAAGGCACCGACCTGCTGATGCATGAAGGTCTGGCCGCAAATTTGGTCAAGATTATGGAACAATCCGCCCGTCAGGCAGGTCGCGATAATCTGGCCAAGATTTTCTTTGATATTCAGGATTATCACGCCACCCCGGTTGAGGCGGCGCAAAGCGCTGAAACCGCCGGGGCCAAGATGCTGGGCTTTTATCATATTGTCCCGCCATTACTGGTGAAGCCGATGGAAGGGTTGTTCCTGCGCGGCGTTGAAGACGCCTATAGTGGGCCGGTTGTGGTTTCAACCGATGGCACATTCTATCACATGCCGGCTGGAACGGATGACGTATCCGTTGACTAGACGACGAGACTATTGACTGCATTGGCCGCCCTTGCGAAAGCAAGGGTGGTCTTTTTTATGGGAAGAGGGGAAGCCAAATGGGCCTTCTAAGGGAAGCGAAATATCTGCGCGATATGGGACGGGCAATCATCGCCATTTCAAAGTTCGACGTCAGCAAGGCCGCGACCGTGCCTGATTACTTTGAACAAATGGTTGATCGTCGCAAGGACGCACCCTTGTTCTATTTCGAAGACGACATACTGTCCTACCGCCAGATTGACGATTGGGCCAACCAGTTCGCCCATTACCTGACCGGCCAGGGTATCGGCAAGGGTGACGTCATCGCCATCAATATGGAAAATCGCCCCGCCTATGTGGCGGCATGGATGGGTGCGGCGAAAATTGGCGCGACATCTGCCCTGATCAATACCAATCTGGGCGGGGCACAACTTGCCCATTGTTTGAATGTGGCCAAGGCCAAATTGCTGGTGCTGGGCGCTGAATTGGCGGACCAGTTCAACAGCGCCCGTGACGCGCTTGATCCCATGCCCGCTATATTGGTTGATGGCGATGGGGCATTGATTGATGGGGCAGGTGCCTTGTCAGATGCGATTGATGGACAGCCAACCACCCGCCCGGACAAATCATGCCGCGCCGGGATGACGTTGGGGGACAGCGATCTGTTCTATATCTATACGTCTGGCACAACAGGCCTGCCCAAGGCGGCGCATTTCTCGCATCTACGATTTATGATGACGGCAACCGGATCGGGCACTGCGCTGAAGCTGGGACACAGTGACCGGCACTATATTTGCCTGCCGCTTTATCATACCGCGGGCGGCGTCATGGCGCTGGGCGCGGCGTGGACAATGGGTGCCGCCGCCGTGTTGGTGCCCAAATTCTCAGCCAGTCGCTTTTTTGCCGATGCTGTTAAATATGATGTGACCAGCTTCCAATATATTGGTGAGCTTTTGCGTTATCTGGTCAACAGCCCCGCAGTGCCTGAAGAAAAAATGCACAAGATCACACGTTGCATCGGCAATGGCCTGCGCCCGGAAATCTGGGAAACGGTCGAGACGCGGTTTGGCATCAATAAGGTGGTTGAGTTTTATGGCGCAACCGAAGGCAATGTCGCGTTGATGAACCTTGAAGGCAAGCGCGGCACGGTTGGTCGCTTGCCCGGTTACTTGCGCAAGGCAACCGGCGTCACATGCGTGCGCTATGATGTTGAAAATGATGAAGTGATGCGCGGCCCCGATGGCCTGTGTATTGAATGTAAGCCGGGTGAACCGGGCGAGGCTGTGGGCCGTTTGCCGACATCGTCTGACGCCAAGACGGGCCGGTTCGAAGGTTATTCAGATGAATCAGCTACCAAGAAGAAAATCCTGAACGACGTCTTTGAAAAGGGCGATGCCTTTTTCCGCACCGGTGATCTGTTGCGCTTTGATAAGGATGGCTACTGGTATTTCGTTGACCGGATCGGCGACACCTTTCGCTGGAAGGGTGAGAATGTAGCGACATCGGAAGTTGCCGAAGTCATTGCCGTGATGGATCATATCGACGAGGTGAATATTTATGGCGTGCAAATCCCCGGTGCCGATGGCCGTGCGGGCATGGCGTCTATTGTTGCCGGTGACGGGTTCGACCTTGCGGCATTCCATGCGCAGACACAAAAGGACTTGGCAGCCTATGCCCGGCCTTTATTCTTGCGGATGCAGCCGGAAATCGAAATCACAGGCACGTTCAAGCACCGTAAGGTTGACCTTGTGAAAGACGGGTTTGACCCTGACAAAATTGCGGAGCCGCTTTATTTCCGCGATAGCGAAACGGGCAGTTACGTGCCGCTCGACAAGGCATTATATGACCGGATCATCGCGGGCGAGGTGCGGTTCTAACCTCCTTGCGTCCCGATAATTTGAACACAAAAAAGCCGCCCTCAACTGAATGAGGACGGCTTTTTCTTTAAGCGGTTTTGATGCGCTGTTATTCAGCGGCGATCAGGAAAGCTTCAGGTGCTTCGTCTTTTGAGTTGGCCTCGGCATCCCACTTTTCGATATATTCGCTGTTATCGAAATCCCACGGATGGAAGTCATCTTTGAAGAATGCTTTGAATTCGGGCCACATCTTGCGGAAGATACCCGGCTTGCCCCAAGCATAGGTCATGGTTGACCAATGGGCCTTGAAGTTGAACAGGTTGCCAGAGGCATACATCAAGCGGGTGTAGTACATGAATGTACGTGCCATGAACGGTACGGACACCATGCGCAGGGCGCGCTTGCGGGCCTTTTCAAATTCTTTCTTGTCTTTGATTGCTACGCGCATCAGGTCAAAGCAAACAGCCTTATGTTCGCTTTCTTCAACTGCATGCCACAGCCAAACGCTGCGCATGGCAGGGTGCGCGCCGTCCAGCGCCTCAGGGTTGGACAAAAGACCATTGGCCAGAACGGCGGTCCAATGTTCCAGGGCAACAGTGATGCCCAGCTGCTGATATTTGTTCAGCACCTTTTTGCCCATTTCCAAATCGCGCCATACTTCAGCTTCGATTTTTTTGGCGGGCAGGCCGTCACGTTCCAGCATTTCGTTATAGGCTTCATGTTCGCGGGTGTGGATTGCTTCCTGCGTCATGAAGTTTTTGATTTCTTTCTTCAGCTTCTTGTCCGTCACGTCCTTCAGGAAGGGGCGGGTTGAATCAATGAAGAATGTTTCGCCAGCCGGGAACAGCAATGACATTGCGTTCAACAGGTTGGAGCGGCCCGGGCAACCGTCAAGCCAGTCATAATGCACGGTTTCGTCAAAGCCGAAATCGATATTGCGCGGGATAATTTCCTTGGCGGACAGGCTTTGAGATTCCTGTGCGGCTGCGGGGATTGCTTCTTCGGGGGCAATTGTTTGTGTCATCTCAGACATTGGTTTTCCCTAACTTTGGTGGCGGGCGATGGCCCTGCCTTTCAAATAGTGACGGTCTATGCCGTCTGATCACGTCCTTTATATGGTGCTATTGACATGATTGTCAAGTACTGTTGACAGGTTTGTCAAAATAACACAGAGAGGCGTGATTTATGATGATGTTTCAGGGGGTTGCGGCGGCTCGTCCCCGCCAACAGGCGTGCGGGCCAACGCTTTTTTTGCGCGATCCTTATGATCCTGTGTCATGGCCCCGCGCACAGAGGACAAGGCCAGCATCAGGACAGAGGCATCGTCGATATAGCCCAGCCCCACGATGAAGTCGGGAACCAGGTCGGTTGGCAGGATGAAATAGGCCAGCGCGCCAAACAATGTGCCCTTAACGGACAGGGGAGTTTGCTTGTCTGTTGCGCAATAATAGGCCCCGACCGCATCTTCGGCAAAGGGCACGCGGGACATCGCGCTGCGCATTTTGGGCCAAAACCCCTTGCGGACCTTGGCTTCTTTTTCATTGATGGTCTGCTGATCGCTCATCAGTGGTTTACCTTTTGCAATGCTTGACGTTACGACATCTGCCGTTTGCCTGTGATTGTTCTAATCATATGGGAATTTTACAAAAAATCACAAGACGCGCCCCATTCGCTTTGATAGGGTGCCGCCGTTTCATATTTCAGTCGAACCATAAGGGGAGCAATCTCATGGAAATTACCAAAGATACAGCCGCCATCGTGACCGGCGGTGCCAGCGGTCTGGGCGAAGCCACCGTTCGCGCGCTGGTTGCCAAGGGCGCAAAAGTTGCCGTCTTTGACATGAACAAAGACCGCGGCGAAGCCATTGAAAAAGAACTGGGCGTGACCTTCTGTGAAGTGAACGTAACCGACGAAGATTCAGTCGTTGCCGGTTTTGAAAAGGCCCGCGCTGCCAACGGTCAGGAACGCATTGTCGTGAACTGCGCCGGTACAGGTGCCGCCATGAAAACACAGTCAAAGGGCGTGCCCCATGACATCAAGATCTTTGACCTGATTTGCCAGATCAACCTGATCGGCACATTCCGTGTTTTGTCAAAGGCCGCTGCCGAGATTTCAAAGCTGGAGCCGGTCAATGAATCAGGCGAACGCGGTGTGATCATCAACACAGCATCTGTTGCTGCATTTGACGGTCAGATCGGTCAGGCATCTTATTCAGCATCCAAGGGCGGTGTTGTTGGCATGACCTTGCCGATCGCCCGTGACCTGTCACGCGACGGCATCCGTTGCTGCACCATTGCGCCGGGTATCTTTGAAACCCCGCTGCTGGCCGGTGCCCCTGACAACGTGAAACAGGCGCTTGAAGCATCCGTGCCGTTCCCGTCGCGTCTTGGTAAGCCTGAGGAATATGCCTCACTCGCCACGCAGATCATGGAAAACACCATGCTGAACGGCGAAACCATCCGTCTGGACGGCGCCATCCGTATGGCACCCCGTTGATCTGACAGGAATGTTGATCTGACAGGAATGTTGATCTGACAGCGATGGTTAGGCGCTGTGATTGCAGCGCCAATCGGTAAGAACAAAGCCCGGCTCGCAAAAATATGCGGGTCGGGTTTTTGTCCAAAATGGGGCGAGTTTGCACAATATTGTGAGCGACAGGTGCCTTGTCGGCGGCGGTCTAAAGGCTTACATTATTAGAAGAAAAACGACAGGGGCGCTGGCGGGGCCTAAGAAGAGCGGCAGTTATGTCGCCAGAACAGGTATAAGCGCCCGAAGGGAAAAAGTATGAAAAGCGCGGTTAGTGCAACGGTGGGGGCCTTGATGATGGCATCCTATGCGGTTGCGGATTTTGTTATTCCGCCAGATGATCTGGTGATTTGTAAGGTCAATGCCTATTCGGTTTATCAGGTGGCCCGCAAGCAGGGCTATACCTTCCGCTGCCTGTCTGAATCAGGCAACGGCACGGCAATGTTTGTCACTGAAAAATCCATGCGCCGCATCGGCTGTGAAGGCCAGGTGCGTCAAACATTCGGTCAACCGCGCGTAAGCCATCGGGTCAATACATTGTTGTTGGGCCGCGCCAATAATCTTGAACCGCAAATGTATAATGGGTGGAGCTTGACGAGCTATAGCGTCGATGGCGGTCATTACAACGCCCACCTGAAATCAGAAAAGGCGCTGATAGATTACAGCTTTGAAATGTCCGGCGAGGATGCAAAGGGCCGTCGGTTGCTGGAATTCGTCCGTATTGAAAAGCCCGGCGGTGATTGTGACGAAGCCTTGTATCAGGCATTCAACCCGCGGCCAGTTAACATGGCTGTGAATATGGCCGGAAAACTGGCCGGGCTTTAACGCCTGTCGCTAGGACGCCAGCGCATTCATCTTGGTGGCCATTTTGACGTCCAGTTCTGACACGCCATCGGCGTCATGGGTGGTCAGCGTAACCTCCACACGATTATAGACATTGAACCATTCAGGGTGGTGATCCATTTGTTCCGCGATTAGGGCGATGCGCGCCATGAAGCCGAACGCTTCGTTGAAATCTGCAAACTGAAACTTTTTAAAGATGGCGTCCTTGCCCTCAACTTCTGTCCAGCCGTCAAGACCGGCAATGGTGGCGGCGCGTGTTGCGGAGTCAAGTTTTTGCGGCATGGCTTTATCCTTCAATCGTTAAAGTCGGGCATGGCTGCCCCAGTCAATAGATGTTCCACATAGGCGGGTACGACCGCGCTGGCAAGGCCGTAATGGCCTTCAAGGAACTGCGTGGCCCCCTCGGACGGTTCCAAATTCAGCTCAACAGTATGGGCACCATTGCGGCGGGCTTCCATTACGAACCCGGCAGCAGGGTAGACATTCCCTGATGTGCCGATTGAAATGAACAGGTCACATGTGGTCAACGCAGCATATATGTCATCCATGTAAAGCGGCATTTCGCCAAACCAAACCACATGGGGGCGCAAGCCGCCATCTTGCCCGCAATGACCGCAGGCCATGTCGATGTATAACGCGTCCCAATGGTCCTGCACGTGATCGCAGTGATTGCACTGAATTTTGCCGACCTCCCCATGCATGTGCAGCACATTGGATGCGCCGCCTTTTTCATGCAGGTGATCGATGTTTTGCGTGACCAGCATCAGCTGTCCATCAAACTTTTGTTGTAGGTGGCCCAGCGCGTCATGGGCGGCATTGGGTATGGCATTGCGCACGCCATCGCGGCGGTCATTATAGAAGTTCAGCACCTTTACCGGGTCGCGGGCGAACCCTTCGGGGGTGGCGACGTCTTCGATAGGCACATCTTCCCACAAGCCGTCTGGCCCGCGAAAGGTGCCAAGGCCCGATTCCTGACTGATCCCGGCCCCGGTCAAAATAACAATGTTGCGATAGCTGCTTTTGGTCATGATCCATTCAATGTGCTGATTGGCTGATGAGGTTGTGCCACATGGCTTGTTAGAAAAAGCGAAACAGGTTAGGCAAAGACTATGAAAGTTCTATTCGTTTGTCTTGGAAATATCTGCCGCTCCCCCTCAGCCGAGGGGGTGGCCCGTGCGCGCGCCATCCAACAGGGCGTGATTGACCGTTTCACATTTGATTCTGCGGGGACGGGGGACTGGCATGTGGGCAAATCGCCTGACAGCCGGGCACAGGCGGCTGCGTTGGCGCGCGGGTATGAGCTGACCTATCTGCGGGCGCGGCAGGTCAGCACCGGTGATTTTTATGAGTTTGATTTGATTCTGGCGATGGACAAGGACAATCTGGCCGATCTGCAACGGATCGCACCTGATGATGGCCGGGCCGACCTGCGCATGATGCTGGACTACGCCCCGCAATTTGACAGCCGCGAAGTCCCCGACCCTTATTATGGTGGTGAGGACGGCTTTGATCAGGTTCTTGATATGCTGGAGGAGGCGGTCGACGGGCTGTTGTCCACGGCAAGATAGGGGCCGGTCTTCAGGGATTGATGATCGATTTCACCATTGGCGATGTCATTGTCGCCGCCAAATTCACAAACCGGGTCATAGACTGCGCCTGTATGGGCAAGGTGGCTTTCAAACAGGGTATAGCCGCGCACTTTTAATGGCGGTAACGCAAGCGGGCTCATCGCCTCAACATAGCGGGCGACAGACAGCGCATCGGTTGTCTTCAGCCGGGCCAATGTGACATGGGGAACAAAGCGGCGGGCCTCAATCTCAAAACCGATTTGGCGCATGGCGTGGCTGATCGACCGTTGCAGGACTTTCAGCTCCTCCGTCATGGTCAGCTTGATATGCAGATTGCGCAGCTTTTTGTCGCCAAACGTGTTGAAGCCATCGAACTTCAATGTCATTTCGGGGCATTTGATCGGCGCAAGGGCGGCCACAACATCGCTTAGTTGCGGCGGCGGCGCATCGCCCAGAAAACACAATGTTATGTGATGGCTGTGCGGGCTGACCCATTTGGCACCGGGCAGGCCGCTGGCAATCAGGTCAAGCCGTTGTTTGATAAGCGGGGGTAAATCGCAAGCGATAAACAGTCGAGCCATAATCGAGCCTCCCGAATCAATGATCCTTCAAACTTACCCGCAAAATATGACAATTGGAATGTGTTGCGTGTTGTTTGCAGGCTGGGTTGATCTTGCACTAACGAAAACACCCCAGCCGCGCTTGTCGGGCCGGGGTGTTAAGTGTTTGAATTATTGACGCTTATTAGTTGGGGGCGTTCCAGCTAGTTGGACGGGTTCGGGTTTTGGATGTGGATGGCGTTAACGGCCTTATCCATCTCGTCCGTCCAATCAAGGTCAAAGGCGTCAATATCCTCTTTCAACTGTGCCATCGTTGTGGCGCCGATGATGGTGGAATCAACGAAATCCTTGGAATCGCAGAACTTGATCGCCAGCTTGGTGATCGTCGTATCAAACTCACGCGCGACGGCCATATATTGGTCAATCACGCCTTCCATCGCGTCAGCTTCATACCGTTGCAGGCGATTGAACAATGCCTTGCGAGAGCCTTCAGGCAATGCGCCGCGCTGATATTTACCTGTCAGATAACCTTGGCCCAGCGGTGAATAGGCCAGTAGCCCCACGCCTTCGCGCAGGCCAACTTCGGCAAGGCCCATTTCATAGGCGCGGTTCACAAGGTTATAGGCGTTTTGTACTGATTCAACGCGCGGCAGGCCCGACGCTTCGGCATGGTGCAGGAACTTCATAGTGCCCCACGGGGTTTCGTTGGACAGGCCGATATGGCGAACCTTGCCTGACGTCACCAGATTTTCCATGGCGCGCAGAGTTTCATCAATCGGCACAATCTCGCCCCCCATATCCTTATAGGTATTGGGGATGGCGCCAAACAGGGCGATGGGACGGTCGGGCCAGTGCATCTGGTATAGGTCGATATAGTCTGTTTGCAACCGCTTCAGGCTTTGTTCAACGGCGTATTCGATATTCTTGGCATCAAGCGCGGTCGTGCCGTCCCAGTCGCGCAACCAGTCCATCGGCGCGCGGCCCGCAACCTTGGTCGCCAGCACGATCTTGTCGCGGTTTTTGCGTTCCGCAAACCATGTGCCGATAATGGATTCTGTTGACCCTTGGGTTTCGGGCTTGGGCGGCACCGCATACATTTCGGCGGTGTCAAAAAAGTTGATGCCGCGATCAACGGCATAATCCATTTGTTCATGGCCTTCAGCTTCGGTGTTCTGCTCGCCCCATGTCATGGTGCCAAGACAGCAGCGTGTCACCTGAATGCCTGTGCGACCAAGTTCTGTCATCTGCATGGATATGCCCCCTTATTGGTAATGCAGTGAGAATGAAGTGGTGGAATGATTTTTATGGGATAGACGGCGTTTCGGCAAGCGCGGCTTTCACATGCGGCAGGATCTTGGTGATGATCACTGCCACGCCCTCCTTGTTGGGATGAATGCCATCTGCCTGATTAAGTGTCGGGTCCGCTGCGACCCCCTCTAAAAAGAACGGATAAAGCGCAACGTCATAATCGGCAGCCAATTTCTGATAGACCGGGTTAAAGGCGGCGGCATATTCCTCGCCCAAATTGGGTGGGGCCATCATCCCCGTCAGCAATATGGGCAGGTCGGGCAGCTGTGCGCGTGCCTGTGTGATAATCGCGCCCAGATTGGCATAGGTTTGTTCCGGCGGCAGGGCGCGCAGCACATCATTGCCGCCCAATGTGATGATCAACAGGTCAATTGTGTCATCCATAATCCAGCCCAATCGGGCAAGGCCACCTGCGGACGTATCGCCAGATACCCCCGCATTGATGATCGACACGGCGGGGCTGTTGCCATCATCGCTATTCAGCGCGTCTGCAAGCTGATCGGTAAAGCCATCACCGGGCGGCAGGCCATAGCCGGCAACGAGCGAATCCCCCAATGCCAGAATAGTCTGTTGCGGCACCGCAGCTGCACCGGATTGATCCGCGGCCGCGATGGGCGCGTAAAATACAAAGGATAAGCTGCCGATAATGGCTAAAATCAGATATTTCATGCAAGTCCTGCACTGGTTATTGAACCGTTCCCTCCCTATATAAGAGGCTAATGATGAATTGCAAAATATTGCGGCGAAATTTGGGGGCGCTCTATGATTGAGCTTTCGGACGTAACCTTGACCCTGCCGTCAGAGGCAGGGCCGGTAGACATTCTGCGTGGTGTTGACCTGTCTGTCGGTAATGGCGAGCAGGTGGCGGTGATCGGCCCATCGGGGTCTGGCAAGTCAACCCTGTTGATGGTGATGGCGGGGCTTGAGCTGCCGACCGGGGGGCGCGTGACGCTGGCCGGGACGGATATCGGGGCCCTTGATGAGGATGGCCGCGCCCGTTTCCGCCGTGATCATGTCGGCATTATTTTTCAAAGTTTTCATCTGATCCCAACCATGACGGCGCTGGAAAATATCGCCATCCCATTGGAACTTGCCGGGGCAAATGATGCCCGCGACAAGGCACAGGCGGAGTTGGAGGCGGTGGGGCTTGCCCATCGGGGCAGCCATTATCCGGCGCAATTATCGGGGGGGGAGCAGCAACGCGTTGCCATCGCCCGCGCGCTTGTATCTGACCCCGCAATCCTGCTGGCGGATGAGCCGACGGGCAATCTTGACGGTAAAACGGGTGAGGCGATTGTCGATTTGATGATGGGTCTTCACGAAACACGCAATACGACAATGATCCTGATCACCCATGATGAAGGGCTGGCAAAATCATGCGAACGCATGGTGTCGATCCGTGATGGCCTGATCGCTGATGATCAGCGCAAAGTCGCGTAACCGGGGTTTGTGATCATGAGCAGTTGGCGTCTTGCCCTGAACTATGCCATGCGCGATTTGCGTCACGGTCTGCGCGGCTTCCGCATCTTTTTGGCGGCGCTGTTATTGGGCGTTGCTGCAATCGCCGGCGTCGGCTCGCTTTCCGCAGCCCTGCTTGCCGGAATTGCCGAACAGGGGCAGGCGATCCTGGGGGGGGAGCTTGAGGCACGATTAAGCTATCGGACAATCAGCGATGATGAGCTTGCCTTCCTGCAACACGATGCCGAACAGTTCAGCGCCATTGCCACCATGCGGGCGATGGGCAAGTCGCCCCGCACAGACAAGCGCACACCGATTGAGTTGAAGGCTGTGGACAATGCCTATCCGCTATATGGCGAGATGTTGTTGCAGCCCGGCGGCTCTGCCACCCTTGAAGAGGCATTGGGCATCCCAGGCAATTGGGGTGCCGTTGTGGATGAGGCATTGATGGTCCGCCTTGGGCTGGAACTTGGCGATTTGGTTGAAGTGAACCGCCTGCAGGTGCCGGTTCGTGCTGTTATTAAGTTTGAGCCTGACCGCGCCGCCGAAGGGTTTTCCATCGGCCCGCGTGTGATGATCCCCATGCAGGCGTTGGATGATACGGGGTTGATCCAGTTGGGCAGTATGGTGCGCTATCACTATCGGGTTGATTTGGACCCCGGTGTTGACCCTGACGTGAAGGCTGCTCAAGCGCTTGAACAATTTCCTGCGGCTGGCTGGCGCATCCAAACCAGCAGCAATGCTGCGCCGGGATTGAAAGTTTTTGTCCTGCGAACCGCCACCTTCCTGACATTGGTGGGGCTGACCGCGCTGATTATTGGCGGTGTGGGCGTATCGAACGCGGTGCGCAGTTGGCTGGACCGTCAGCGCGATACCATTGCCACCATGAAATGTATGGGCGCGTCCGGCGGCTTTATCTTTGCGGTCTATTTGTCTGAGATTTTTGTGATTGCCGGGATTGGCATTGTTGGCGGTGTTGCCCTGGGCGCGTTGGTGCCCATTGGGGCGGCAGCGGCGCTTGAAGGTGTGTTGCCTGTGCCGGCGCGCATCGGTCTTTACCCCCTGCCATTGATCGCGGCGGCGCTTTACGGGTTTTTGATCGCCTTCCTGTTCGCCATTTGGCCATTGGCCAAGGCGCGGGATATTCCGGCGGCGCGCCTGTTCCGGGCGCTGGTGTCACCTGACCGGACGTGGCCGCGCCTGCGCTATCAATTGATGGCGGGGCTGGCCTTTGCAGCGTTGTTGGCGCTGGCCTTGTTCACGGCTGAAAATATGTTGTTCGCGGCATTGTTCGCAGGCGGCGTTTTGGCGGCGTTCCTGATCCTGCGTTTGGCGGGGCAGGGGATTACGGCATTGGCCCGCCGCGCGCCCCGGTCAAACAGCGTGATCCTGCGTCTGGCGATCAGTAACCTTTATCGGCCCGGTGCCCCCACCGCCAGTATTGTGCTGTCAATGGGGCTTGGGTTGACATTATTAAGCATGGTTGCCCTGATGGAAGGGAACATCAATCAACAGATCGCCAATGAAGTGCCGGACACCGCGCCATCATTCTTCTTTATCGATATTCAGGCCAATCAGGTTGATGATTTTGATGACCTTGTTGCCAGCGTGCC
>SPJN01000022.1 GCA_006844605.1 Hyphomicrobiales bacterium
GTCTGGATGCGGTCGCCCGGCTTGGCACGTTTCCCATTCAGGCGGACCTGCCCGGTGCGCAGCAATTTTGACAACCGTCCGAATGACAGGCCCGGATAGGCATCCTTGAACCATCGGTCCAACCGCTGGTCAGCATCCTTTGCCGACACTTCTATGGTTTGTACGCCGCTCATAATCCAGGACCACCCATACCACGTGCCAGTGCCAGTCCAATGACCACTGCCAGAATTGATAAAATAACCGACCCGCCAATATAACTTGCAGCGGCCATCACCTCACGCCGTTCCCACAATGATAACGCATCAAGCGAAAAGGCCGAGAATGTCGTGAAGCCGCCCAAAAAACCCGTAACCAGCAAAGCGCGCCATTGATCAACCGACATTGCCTCTGACGGGAGCCGGTGCAGGATCAAGCCTGCGAGCAGCCCGATCAACAGTGACCCGACGACATTCACCGCCATCGTCCCAAAAGGAAACCCAGCCCCAAGCAAACGGGCAGCCTGATTGACAGTGGCAAAGCGCAACATCGCGCCCAACCCGCCACCAAGGCCGACAAGCATCATCAGCTTAATCATGACCGTTTCCTTCATTATCGTCGGCTTCGCGCCGTTCATCCCAAAAGGCGATGCGCTTGGCCAGTTCCTTTTCGAACCCGCGATTGACGGGATCGTAATAACGGGCACGCGTCATTTCAGGGGGAAAATAGCTTTGCCCTGAAAAACCATGCGGCGCATCATGATCATAGCGGTAGCCGTCAGCATAGCCTTGCGACTTCATCAGTTTTGTCGGTGCATTCATCGCATGTTTCGGGGGCATAAGGGAACCTGTCTGCTTCGCCGCAGCCCCTGCCCCTTTAAATGCCATATAGGCCGCGTTTGATTTGGGCGCCGTTGCCAGATATAGCACCGCCTGACCCAATGCCAGTTCACCTTCCGGGCTTCCCAGCACCTCAAATGCCTGACGGGCCGCAATGGTTTGCGGCAATGCCTGTGGATCAGCAAGACCGATATCTTCTGATGCCATGCGGATCAGGCGGCGGGCAATGTATAACGGATCTTCGCCCGCCGTGATCATCCGTTGGAACCAATATAGGGCACCATCAGGGTCTGACCCCCGCACAGCCTTGTGCAAGGCGGAAACGAGATTGAAATGACCATCCGCGCCCTTGTCGTAGACCGGCGCACGTTTTTGCACGCGCGCGGCCACCTGCTTGCCATCAAGCGGCGTATCAGGCGGCAGGGCAAACAGCTCCTCTGCCAAATTCAGCAAAAAGCGGCCATCCCCATCGGCAAACCCGCACAGGGTTGCCCGCCCGTCTTTTGTTACCGGCAGCTTAAAGCCCATCAAATGTTCGGCGCGCGTCAACAATTGATCCATTGCCTGATCAGACAGGCGGTTCAATGTCAAAACCTGACAGCGAGACAACAGTGCGGCGTTTAACTCAAAGCTGGGATTTTCCGTCGTCGCCCCCACCAGCACAATTGTGCCGTCCTCAACATAGGGTAGGAAGCTATCAAGCTGTGCCTTGTTGAACCGATGAATTTCATCCACAAACAATAACGTGCCGCGTCCATGTGTGCGATCAGCCTTGGCCTGTTCAAACACCTTACGCAGGTCTGCAACGCCGGAAAAAATGGCTGAGATTTTGCGAAATTCCAAATCCGCATGATGGGCCAACAAATGCGCAATCGTTGTCTTGCCCGTACCGGGCGGGCCCCACAGGATCAATGATGCCAACCGGCCTGCCGCAACCATACGTGCCAAGGGGCCATCAGCCCCCAGCAAATGGTCCTGCCCGACGACATCGTTCAACGCAGCAGGGCGCAGGCGATCAGCCAGTGGACGGGGGGCATCCGCACCCATGTCAGAATTTTCGAAAAGATCGCTCACCCCATCCCCTATGTCATATCTATTTTGCGCGCGTCTTGAAATTCAGAATACGGTCACCGCGCGACACGGCAAAATGCCAATCACCCTGATGCGCTGCCAACTTCTGTTCAAGTTCCACACTGGTCTTGATCGACTGGCCGTTCAAGCTGGCAAGCACGTCACCGGGGCGCAAGCCGCGCCGCGCTGCGTAGGAGCCACGGGACAGGCGCACCACGACCACACCGCTTTCAAGCGGATCACGCCCCAACTCTTCAGCAAAGGCCGGTGACAGATTTGCTATCGTGACATTGGTCAACGGATGGTCCCCCACCAACTGACGTTCATCCCGCGCCGGGGTTTCGGGCGGCGTTGCCCGTTGTAGCCGGGTTGATTTTGTTGCCCCGTCTCGCCAATAGGCAATGTTGATAGGTTTGGATTTTTCAGACGCGGCAAGGCGGAACTTAATCGCCTGCATATCAAACACATCCTGACCATCAACGGTCAAAACCACATCACCGACGCGCAGGCCAGCCTGATCAGCAGGCCCATCGGGGTAAAGTTCATTCAACAACACACCGCCGGGACGGTCGAGCCCAAGGCCGGTCGCAATTTCGCTGGTTACAGGCTGCCCATTTGCACCAAGCCAGGGCCGCTTTAACATGCCATCACCCAATGCAGCGGCAACAACAGACCGCACCATCGTGGACGGAATGGCAAAGCCGATGCCGACCGACCCACCGGACCGGGAATAGATTGCCGTATTCACGCCGATCAACTCACCCCTCACATTCACAAGGGCACCACCTGAATTGCCGGGGTTGATAGCCGCATCTGTCTGGATAAAAAATTGATAGTCAGCAACACCAACCTGGGTCCGGGCCAAGGCTGATACAATCCCGCTTGTTACGGTTTGTCCAACACCAAAGGGGTTGCCGATTGCCACGACCAAATCACCGACATCAATTGCATCAGGGTCACCGAATTGAATGGCGGGCAGTGTCTCCCCCGCGGTATCGATGCGCAGCACGGCAAGGTCCGTCCGTTCATCGGCCAGCACGATTTCAGCCTCAAACTCGCGCCGATCAGACAAGGCCACGATCACCTCGTCCGCGCCCTTGATCACATGATTGTTCGTGATGATCACACCGTCTGCGCCGACCACCACACCGGACCCAAGCGAGCTTTGCACCCGTTCCTGCGGCACCGATTGGCCATTGCTGCCATTCGGGCGCTGGCCGAAAAAACGTCGAAAAAACGGGTCATCAAACAGGGGGGAGCGGCGCTGCTGCGTACGCACCACTTTCTTGGTATAGATATTGACGACGGACGGTGCCACCTGCCGTACTATCGGCGCGAAGCTAAGTGTGATTTCCGCCTGACTTTCTGGCACCAGGTCATTGCTTGCCTGCTGGGCAGTACCCGGACCGGCAATTAACAAGGCAGACGATGCCACAAGGGCGGAAATGATGACGGATCGTAGCTGTTTCATAATCACACTATACACTGTTCAGATTGGTGCGGCCTAGTAGATAGGATCGTTCAATATAGATGGGCACCGCAATCATCTGCGCCCCAAATTTGGCAATTTCACGACACCCGCACAAGACCCCACGGTCACACAGCCCCAAAAGGTAACGCCCTGCCCCTCAATCAAGAAGGACAGGGCGTCAGCCGTAATTTTTTAGAAGACTTATGCTTCGACTGCTTCGTCCAAGTCTGCCTCTTCACGGGCGCGATCAGCTGCACCCTTGGCATCGACGTCACGGTCAACAAGCTCAATCACAGCCATGGGTGCAGAATCGCCATAACGGTAACCGGCCTTCAGAACGCGGGTGTAACCACCGGGGCGTTCTGTGTAACGTTCGGCCAATGTGTCGAACAGTTTCTGCACAGCAGCCTGATCAGGCAATTTGCCCAATGCCTGACGGCGGGCATGCAGGTCGCCACGCTTACCAAGGGTGATGAGCTTGTCCATATAGGGCTTCAACTCTTTTGCCTTGGGCAATGTTGTCTTGATCTGCTCATGCGTGATCAGGGACACAGCCATATTGGCCAACATGGCCTTACGGTGGCTGCTTGTGCGATTAAGGCGGCGATGCGCTTTTCTATGTCTCATAGTCTTTCTCCTTATGCCGGGCCGGGGTTATCCCCGATCTTTCGCCGGTTTCCAATGACGCCGCCCCTATTTACGGGTGCGACGCGGTTCACTGCGGGCCAGCAATCAAATGCAAGCCCGCAAATTCGTTAAATGGCGTCTTCGTGCTTTTTGGCCAGCTCTTCAATATTGTCCGGCGGCCAATCCGGCACTTCCATACCGAGGTGCAGACCCATCTGTGACAGCACTTCCTTAATCTCGTTCAAGGACTTGCGGCCAAAGTTCGGTGTGCGCAGCATCTCGCCTTCGGTCTTCTGGATCAGATCACCGATGTAAACGATGTTGTCGTTTTTCAGGCAATTTGCTGAACGGACAGACAGTTCCAACTCGTCAACCTTCTTAAGAAGGGCGGGGTTGAACTGCAGCTCAGGTGTTTCGACTTCTTCTTGAACCTGTTGCGGCTCTTCAAAGTTGACGAACAGCTGCAACTGATCCTGCAGAATACGTGCTGCATAGGCAACCGCATCATCCGGGCTCAGACCACCGTCAGTTTCGACATGCATGACCAATTTATCATAATCAAGGTTCTGACCTGAGCGGGTCTTTTCAACCTTGTATGATACACGCTGGATGGGTGTGTAGACACTATCGATCGGGATCAGACCAATGGGGGCATCGGCGGGGCGGTTACGCTCTGCCGGGACATAGCCCTTGCCCATATTAACGGTCAGTTCCATATGGATACGTGCGCCATCATCCAGTGTGCAAATTTCATGCTCTGGATTCAGGATGGTGACATCTGCCACATCGCCAATTTGGGCTGCGGTGACAACACCGGGCCCTTCGGCTGCCAGCACGAGCCGCTTGGGGCCCGTACCTTCCATGGCAACAGCAAGTTCTTTCAAGTTCAAAATGATGTCTGTGACATCCTCGCGAACCCCCTCGATTGAGGAGAACTCATGCAGCACACCATCAATTTGTACAGAGGTGATTGCAGCACCCTGCAATGAAGACAATAAAACACGACGCAGACCATTGCCGAGCGTCAGGCCAAACCCACGCTCCAGCGGTTCGGCGGTAATAGTCGCCATACGCAGCGGGTCTGCACCCGGCTCAATCTCAAGGCCGGTCGGTTTGATCAATTCCTGCCAATTCTTTTGAATCACGGTAGGCCCTCGCTTATTGGGCATCAGTCGCTACCCCTGTGGGAATGGGGTGGATTGGCGCTGACGCAGGAAACAGGAAAGGACAGGCACAAGCGCCCGTCCCCCAAATTCGAAAAATGGATCAGACGCGCCGACGCTTACGCGGGCGGCAGCCATTATGCGGAATCGGTGTCACATCACGAATGGAGGTGATGGTAAAACCAATTGCCTGCAAGGCACGCAGTGCTGATTCACGACCGGACCCGGGGCCCAACACTTCAACTTCAAGTGTCTTCATACCGTGTTCGGCTGCTTTCTTGCCCGCATCTTCTGCGGCAACCTGCGCTGCGAACGGAGTCGACTTACGTGACCCCTTGAAACCCATGGTACCCGCTGATGACCAAGAGATCGTATTCCCCTGTGCGTCAGTGATAGTGATCATGGTATTGTTGAACGTTGCCGCTACGTGCGCCACACCAGAACTGATGTTTTTGCGTTCGCGACGCCGGATACGTCCGGTCTGTGCCTGTCGAGCCATGTAATCCGCCTTTTAACCCAATTATTTCTTTTTGCCGGCAATTGCTTTTGCCGGGCCTTTACGTGTGCGCGCATTTGTATGCGTGCGCTGGCCACGTACCGGCAAACCACGACGATGACGCAGACCACGATAGCACTTCAGATCCTGAAGACGCTTAATGTTGGCCTTAACCTCACGGCGCAGATCACCTTCAACCAGATAATCAGCATCAATGGTCTCACGGATACGAATCACTTCGTCGTCCGACAGCTCATTAACCCGACGGGTATCTTCGATACCGACTTTTTCGAGGATTTCTTTTGATTTCGTCGACCCAATCCCATGGATATAGGTCAGACCAATCAGCACCCGCTTAGAAGTCGGGATATTCACGCCTGCAATACGTGCCACCAGCTTATGCTCCCAAAATGCGTCCAGACCGATATTGGCCCTGTTTGGACGCGCAAATTCAATTCCGCAGGTGACTAATCACCTGCAATTCCTGCAATGTCCTGTGCCAAATTACGGTTGGAAGGCGCCACGCGCACTCACCAACTATAAGGGGCACCGGTTGCCAAGTCAGCCCGGCCGCGTTGTGCGGCCAATGAACTGCCCCGGCTTGTGTCTCGATCAGGTTTCCGCCCATCAGAACCCTAATCTTTTCTGTCAAGCCACCGGCTTATACTGGATCATCCATCGATAATCCCGCCTTCGTGCGTTCCATTTTGAAACGAACGAAACCACCCGATCTGGCAACCAAATGGTTGATTTGACCGGCTGGGTTTAAGACTCTGCTTTATCGCCTCATAAGGGCCGCGATTATAGGCGTCAACCACACAGGGTCAAGCCGCCTTCTGGCCCTTACCCTGCGGCAAACAGTGCCTCAATTGCTTGGGAAACCTCATCAATCGAGGCCATCCCGTCCACAGGCCGCACCAAACCACGATCGGCGTAATAATTGATCAAAGGTGCAGTCTGATTATGAAACGCATCAAGGCGAGTTTTCACTGCCTCTTCATTGTCATCAGCGCGGCGCTTGAACTCTTTTCCGCCGCATTCGTCGCAGATTCCTGCGGTTTTTGTCGGTTTGAAGGTGTCGTGATACCCGGCACCACAATCGCCACAGGCGAATCGACCAGTGATTCGCTCAACCAAGGCGGCAATGTCCACTTCCATATTAATCACATGGTCCAGTGAAACGCCCTTGGCATCCAAAAGTTGGTCCAAAGCCTCAGCCTGGCCGGTTGTCCGCGGAAAACCGTCCAAAATAAAGCCACCAGCCTTGATATCGTCCTGATCGAGTCGCTCATCAATAATGCCGACGACGACTTCATCAGGCACCAATTCGCCCGCTTCCATCAGCGCACCGGCCTTCTTGCCGATCGGCGACCCAGATGCCACAGCGGCGCGCAACATGTCACCTGTGGACAGCTGTACCATATTGCGGCTTTTGACCAAGCGTTCGGCCTGAGTGCCCTTCCCGGCACCGGGCGGACCAATCAGAATAATATTCTGGGCAGCGGCGTCACTCATCGACGAGACCCTCTTAGTTTCGATTTCTTAATCAGCCCTTCATATTGATGGGCAATCAAATGGCTTTGAATTTGGCCAACCGTATCCATCGTCACTGACACCACAATCAACAAACTGGTGCCACCAAAATAGAACGGCACAGCATAGGACGAGATCAGAATTTCAGGCAGCAGACACACGGCTGTCAAATAACCTGCGCCGACCACAGTCAGGCGGGTCAGAACATAATCAATATATTCCGCGGTTTTCTTGCCAGGGCGAATGCCGGGCACAAAGCCGCCCTGCTTGCGCAGATTATCGGCTGTGTCTTCGGGGTTGAATACCAACGCTGTGTAGAAGAACGCGAAGAAAATCACGCCGGCAGCATAAAAGGCCAGATAAAGCGGCTGGCCACGGCCAAGCATTGCGGTGATGGTCGTCAGCCATTCAGGCCCGCCTTCACCACTGAAATTGGCAATTGTGATCGGCAGCAGCAAGATTGAGCTGGCGAAAATGGGCGGGATCACACCGGCTGAATTCAACTTCAAAGGCAGGTGAGAGCTATCGCCACCTGTCATCTGACGGGCATTCACCTGACGCTTGGGATACTGGATCAACAAGCGGCGCTGCGCCCGTTCGATAAAGACCACAAAGGCAATCACGGCAACGGACATCACCAGCAGAGCGATGATAACCAAGGTCGGCAAGGCGCCCGTGCGGCCCAATTCAAAGGTTGAGGCAAGCGCGCTGGGCAGCTCTGCCACAATACCGGCGAAGATGATCAAGGAAATACCGTTACCGACACCACGCGCGGTAATCTGTTCACCCAGCCACATCAGGAACAACGTCCCGCCGACCAGTGTAATCACAGTCGTGGTAAGGAAGAACCAGCCCGGGTCCATCACAACGCCTTCGGCATTCTGAAGCCCAACAGCGATGGCAAAGCCCTGAACCGAGGCCAACAACACCGTACCGTAGCGGGTGTATTGGTTGATTTTCTTACGGCCCTGCTCGCCCTCTTTCTTCAATGCCTCAAGCTGCGGAGATACCGAGCTCATAAGCTGCATGATAATTGAAGCGGTAATATACGGCATGATGTTCAACGCAAAGATCGCCATACGTGCCACGGCACCGCCGGCGAAGGCATTAAACATACTCAAAATACCGGTCTGGTTCTGCTCAACAAGAGCAGCCAGAGAGGACGGATCAATACCGGGCAGCGGAATATAGGTGCCAAGCCGGTAAACAATCAATGCGCCCAGCGTGAACCAGATCCGCTTACGCAGATCATCCGCCTTGGCGAAGGAAGAAAGATTGATATTCGCAGCAAGCTGTTCGGCAGCAGATGCCATATTGCAGGGTCCTTCAGCGAGTGGGCGGCGCACCGCCCAACAGGGTCTAACAGGCCGTAGGCAGAACGCCCCGGCCTGTCAATATCTGTTTACGCGTCGGCAGCGTCGGCTGACTTACGCGGAGCATTCACGGTGACAGAACCACCGGCAGCTTCGATCTTTTCGATCGCGCCTTTGGAGGCACCGGCAACCGTCAGATCCAACTTGGCAGAGATTTCACCCTTGCCCAGCACACGCAAACCATCAAGCGGACGGCGGCATACACCGGCAGCGACCAATGCTTCAACAGTTACCGGCTGACCGGCATCAAGCTTGCCAGCATCAACAGCGCGCTGCAGGCGGTCAAGATTAACTTCGTTGAATGAAAGACGGTTCGGCTTGTTAAAGCCACGCTTGGGCAAACGCATGTGAAGGGGCATCTGGCCGCCTTCAAAGCCCTTGATGGCTACTCCTGAACGGGCCTTTTGACCTTTGTGGCCGTGACCTGAAGTCTTGCCAGTGCCTGAACCGATACCGCGACCAACGCGCTTGCGGTTCTTGGTGGAGCCTTCATTAGGGCGCAATTCATTAAGTTTCATAATAGACCTCTTCTATTGGCCGACACCCCTATCAAAAAACGGGTGTGGTTTCAATCAAACGCAGACCCCTATTAGGAAGCCCACTCGGTAAAAGAAGGGCAGCCCAAAAGCCGCCCTTTTTATTCTTTTAGTCTTCTACCCGTACAAGGTGAGAGACTTTTTTGATCATACCGCGCACGGCGGCAGTATCTTCAAGCTCACGGCGTTTGCCGACCCGGCCAAGGCCAAGCCCCTTCAGGGTAGCCAGTTGGTCCTTCGGACGGCGGATTGCACTGCCGGTTTGAACAACGGTCAAAGTCTTATCAGCCATGGATTAAGCCTCCGCTGTCTGGGCATCATCAGCAGCCGCTGCATCTTCCCCACCGCCGCGACGGTTGGACAGGATGTCAGCCACTTTCTTGCCGCGCTTGGCAGCAATCCGGCGAGGGCTGGACTGGTTCTGCAGGGCGTCAAATGTTGCCCGCACCATGTTGTAGGGATTGGACGTACCAATTGATTTGGTCACAACGTCCTGCACACCCAGCATTTCAAAGACAGCACGCATCGGGCCACCTGCGATAATACCGGTGCCGGGAGGTGCTGCACGCAGCACAACCTTGCCCGCACCATGATGACCTGTGCAGTCATGATGCAGTGTACGGCCTTCGCGCAGCGGAACCCGGATCAGGTTCTGCTTCGCAGCGTCGGTTGCCTTACGGATCGCTTCAGGCACTTCACGTGCCTTACCATGACCAAAGCCAACACGGCCTTTTTGGTCACCAACCACGACAAGGGCGGCAAAGCCGAAACGACGGCCACCTTTCACCACCTTGGCGACACGGTTGATAAAGACCAACTTGTCTTCGAATTCTGATTCCTGGCGATCCCGATCGTTGCGGCCGCCGCGTTCTTTCTGATTACGTGCCATTATTAGGACCCCTTAGAACTTCAGACCACCTTCACGGGCGCCGTCGGCCAAAGCCTTGACACGACCGTGAAAGATGTAGCCGCCCCGATCAAAAACGACTTCCGATACACCTGCGGCAACGGCACGTTCGGCAATCAATTTGCCAACGGCTTCAGCAGCGGTTTTATCAGCGCCGGTTTTCAGATTGCCGCGCATGTCTTTTTCAAGACTGGATGCTGATGCAACTGTTTCCCCGGACAGATCGTCGATGACCTGAGCGTAGATGTGTTTTGATGACCGGAAGACAGACAGACGAGGCCGTTCACCGGCAACTTTGCGCAACTGCGTGCGGACACGCTGTTTGCGACGGTCAAATGTTTTATTTGAATTTGCCATGACCTTACTTCTTCTTACCTTCCTTACGGATAATGAACTCATCCGCATAACGAACACCCTTGCCTTTATAAGGTTCCGGCGGACGCCAGCCGCGAATTTCCGCAGCAACCTGTCCGACCTTCTGCTTATCAGAACCGGAAATGATAATTTCCGTCTGGCTTGGGCAAGCAATGGTGATGCCTTCTGGTGCCTTAACCGTCACATCATGGCTGAAGCCAAGCTGTAGGGACAAATCTTTGCCCTTCATCTGTGCACGATAACCAACACCTGAAATTTGCAGCTTCTTTTCAAAGCCTTCGGACACGCCGACAACAATGTTGTCGATCAATGACCGCTGCATACCCCACATGGAGCGTGCACGCTTTGAATCATCTGCCGGCTTTACGGTCACTTCATCATTTGCAAATTCGACTGTCACTTCATCGACAATCGACATACTTAGTTCACCCTTGGGGCCTTTGGCCGCCAGGGATTTGTCCGCGATCGTAACGGTTACACCGTTAGGGACCGGAACTGGTTTACCACCAATACGTGACATTGTTCCCTCCGCTCGATCTTAGAAGACTTGGCACAAAAGTTCGCCACCGACATTCTCGTCACGGGCACGTGTGTCAGACATGACACCACGCGGCGTGGAAAGAATGGCAATGCCAAGACCATTGGACACCCGGGGCATATCCTTAACGGATGTATAGACCCGGCGGCCAGGCTTGGAAATCCGTGCGATCTTTTGGATCACCGGTGCGCCTTCGTAATATTTCAGTTCAATTTCGAATTCGGACTTGCCGCCATCGAAATCAGTACGGGTGTAACCGCGGATATAACCTTCATCCGTCAGCACTTCCAGAACCCGTCCACGCAGCTTGGACGCCGGTGTCGTCACGGACGACTTACGACGCTGCTGTGCGTTACGGATACGTGTCAGCATATCACCCAAGGGATCGGACATAGTCATGGTCTACTCTCCCTTTACCAGCTGGATTTCACAACGCCGGGCACCTGACCTTCTGAGGCCAGCTGACGCAACGAAATGCGAGACATGTTGAATTTGCGGTAGTAACCGCGCGGACGGCCGGTAACTTCACAACGATTGCGCACACGATTGGCGGCAGAGTTGCGCGGCAGTTCAGCCAGTTTCAGACGCGCCTTAAAACGCTCTTCCATCGGCAGACTTTCGTCCTCGGCAATTGCCTTAAGCGCTGCGCGCTTTTCGGCATATTGAGCGACGAGCTTCTTACGACGCTCGTTCTTCGCTATAGCACTTTTTTTAGCCATGCTTCCTTCCTTTGGACCTGTCCGGCAGCCCCCTGCTCATCAGGGGATTGTGACCGGTGGTTTCCTCGAAATCCAATAAGGGTTGCTTCGCTGATGCGATTAAGCAGCCTGTTCTTCGTCAGTGGGGAACGGGAAGCCAATTGTTTTCAGCAAGAACCGTGCCTCGTCATTATTTGTGGCGCTGGTGCAGACGATAATGTCCATACCCCAAGTTTCATCGACCTTGTCATAATCAATTTCAGGGAAGATGAAATGTTCTTTGATGCCCATGGCGAAGTTGCCATTGCCGTCAAAGCTTTTGGGGTTCAGACCGCGGAAGTCCCGAATACGGGGCATCGCAATCGTCACCAGACGATCAAGAAATTCATACATCTGCGTACCACGCAGCGTAACCTTCACACCAAGCGGCATATCTTCACGCACCTTAAAGCCAGCGATGGACTTCTTGGCACGGGTCACGACGGGCTTCTGACCGGCAATGGCTTCCATTGCAGCTTCAGCAGACTTGACCTTCTTAGTATCGTTGGTGGCTTCGCCAACACCAATATTCAGAACGACTTTATCGATCTTGGGCATCTGCATGACATTGGCGTAACCAAATTCTGCCTGCATTGCAGGAACAACATCATTCAGGTAGCGGTCTTTAAGACGCGGGTTTGTTGCCTCAGCCATCGAGAACCTCCCCAGAACGCTTGGCAAAACGAACCTTGCGGCCATCTTCCAAGATTTTGAAACCAACACGGGTCGGCTTGTCTTCCTTGGGGTCTACAACCGCCAAGTTTGACAATTCAACAGCCGCTTCCTTGTTCACGATACCACCCTGATCAAACTGGGTCGGACGCTGGTGACGGGTCGCAACTTTTACGCCCTGCACAACGGCCTTGTCAGCATCGGGGAGCACGCGCAGAACTTCGCCGCGCTTGCCTTTATCGGCACCGGCCAGAACAACGACCTGATCACCCTTTTTAATTTTTGCAGCCATCACAGCACCTCCGGTGCGAGCGAGATGATCTTCATGTGATTGCGCGCGCGCAATTCACGGGTCACCGGCCCAAAAATACGTGTGCCAATCGGTTCGCCTGAATTGTTAATCAGAACAGCGGCATTCCGGTCAAACCGGATAACGCTGCCGTCATTACGGCGAATGTTGGTTGCCGTACGAACGATAACGGCTTTAAGCACGTCACCTTTCTTTACACGGCCACGCGGAATAGCTTCTTTCACAGACACGACAATAGTATCGCCAATGCCTGCCACCATATGCTTGGACCCGCCAAGCACCTTGATGCACTGAACCCGGCGTGCGCCAGAGTTATCAGCAACATCTAGATTTGTTTGCATCTGGATCATGTATAGACCCTACCCTTCTAAGTTGGACGATATCGCTCCAGGCCCTATGCCTGGGTGATCACTTCCCACCGCTTTAGTTTAGAAACGGGGACACATTCCTGAATCTGGACCATGTCACCAGCCTTAAACTGATTGCTCTCATCATGTGCGTGGTACTTTTTGGACCGGCGCACTGTTTTCCTCAACAACGGATGCGTAAAGCGGCGATCAACGCGGACGACGACTGTTTTGTCGCCCTTGTCTGATACCACAACACCCTGAAGAATTCGTTTCGGCATGCTCTCGCCTCACTCTTAACTTCGACAGCTTAGCTGTCTGTGTTTTTCTTAGCGGACAGAACGGTCTGTATACGCGCAATATCGCGACGCACATCCCGTACCCGAGCCGTGTTTTCCAACTGACCGGTTGCCTTTTGGAACCGCAAATTCAGCTGTTCCTTTTTCAGCACCTTCAACTCATCAATGAGTTGATCCGGCGTCTTATCGTTCAGTTCAGCGGCGTTCATAGCCTAAACCCTTTTCCCTACCATTTGCCTTAGTCGGCCAAACGGGTGACGATTTTAGTCTTGATCGGCAGCTTTGCGGCTGCACGTTCAAGGGCGCCCTGCGCCACGTCTTGCGGCACACCGTCAATCTCAAACATGATCCGGCCAGGTTTGACCTTACATGCCCAAAATTCGGGCGAACCCTTACCTTTACCCATACGCACTTCGGTCGGCTTCTTCGACACGGGTACATCCGGGAATATTCTAATCCACACTCGGCCGGCACGCTTCATGTGACGGGTCATGGCACGACGAGCAGCTTCGATCTGCCGTGCTGTGACACGCTCAGGTTCCAAGGCTTTAAGGCCATAGGACCCGAAATTTAGGCTGGTGCCGCCTTTCGCATTGCCGTGGATACGGCCTTTATGCATCTTGCGGAATTTCGTGCGCTTAGGTTGTTGCATCGTTTAATTCCGGTTTCCATCTCGCGTCTTGACGCAGGAGCTAATAATTGCCCTATCCGTCTTGATCGCTTGCCTCACTTTATGTCAGCAGACCAAGCTGCCGACCGTTTCCATCGGACTGGCCGTATTATTTACGGTCACGTCCACGATTGTTTTCAGAACCGCCCTGACCTTCAAGCGCACGACGCTCAGAAGCCGAAGGATCATGTTCCATAATTTCGCCCTTGAAGATCCACACCTTCAGGCCAATCAGGCCATAGGTGGTCAGCGCTTCAGCTGTACCGTAATCAATATCGGCACGTAGCGTATGAAGCGGCACGCGACCTTCGCGGTACCATTCGGTGCGGGCAATGTCGGCCCCGGCCAAACGGCCACCGGCATTGATCCGAATACCTTGTGCGCCAAGACGCATGGCAGACTGAACCGAACGCTTCATCGCACGGCGGAAAGCCACACGACGAACCAACTGCTGACCGATGCTTTCGGCAACCAACGTTGCGTCAAGTTCGGGCTTGCGAACCTCAACAATGTTCAAATGAACATCTGAATCGGTGAACTTGGCCACTTCACGGCGCAGCTTTTCGATGTCTGCACCCTTCTTGCCGATGATCACACCCGGACGAGCCGAATGAATGGTCACGCGTGCCCGACGATGCGGACGCTCGATCACAACTTTGGAGACGCCGGCTTGGCTAAGCTTGTCTTTCAAGAAGCCCCGGATCTTCAGATCTTCCTGCAGCATGGGACCGTATTCAGCAGAATTCGCATACCAGCGAGAATCCCACGTGCGGTTCACCCCAAGGCGCAGACCGATCGGATTGATTTTCTGACCCATCTTTTTCCCTCTTAGCTCGCGTCAGCCTGTTCGCGCACCACAATGGTAAGGTGGCTGAACGGCTTAAGAATTTTGCCGACGCGACCACGTGCTCGCGGACGCCAACGTTTCATGACCATGCTTTTACCAACATGGGCTTCGGCTACGACCAGGCTGTCAACATCCAGATCGTGATTGTTTTCTGCATTGGCAATCGCACTTTGTAGGCACTTCTTCACATCGCCAGAAATGCGACGCTTAGAGAACGTCAATTCAGCCAAGGCTGCATCAACTTTTTTGCCACGAATGGTTGCCGCAACGAGGTTCAACTTCTGCGGGCTGACACGCAATGAGCGTGCAATTGCCTGCGCCTCGTTATCAGCAAGCCGGCGTTCCTGCTTCTTCTTGCCCATGACGGCTACTTCCTTTTCGCCTTCTTGTCGGCCTCATGCCCGTAATAGGTCCGGGTCGGTGAAAATTCACCGAACTTGTGACCCACCATGTCTTCCGACACGAGAACGGGAATGAATTTCTGGCCGTTATATACACCAAAAGTCAGACCAATGAATTGCGGCAGAATGGTCGAACGGCGTGACCAAATCTTGATCACATCTTTCCGACCAGACTCACGCGCTGCGTCAGCCTTTTTCAACAAATAGCCGTCTACAAACGGCCCTTTTTTCAAAGAACGTGCCATGACGACTAAACCTACCGTTTCTTCTTCGATTTACGACGACGTAGAATGAACTTGTCTGTCGCTTTATTGTTACGGGTCTTGGCGCCCTTAGTCGGCTTACCCCAAGGTGTCACCGGATGGCGACCACCTGACGTACGACCTTCACCACCACCGTGGGGATGATCGACCGGGTTCATTGCCACACCACGAACGGAGGGGCGACGACCCATATGCCGGCTACGACCAGCCTTACCAAGCTTGACGTTCTGATGATCGGGGTTAGACACGGCACCAACTGTTGCCATACCTGTCCCAAGAACCAAACGCTGTTCGCCTGAAGGCAGGCGCATAATTGCATAACGCCCGTCACGACCAACCAGCTGGGCGTAAGCACCGGCAGAACGGGCCATCTGGCCACCCTTGCCCGGCTTCAGCTCAACATTATGCACAATCGTACCGATCGGCATGGCTGACAGCGGCATCGCATTACCCGGCTTCACGTCAACCTTGGCACCTGAAACGACTTTGTCGCCAACTGCAAGGCGCTGCGGCGCCAGAATGTATGCCAGCTCACCATCTTCATAGCGGATCAACGCGATGAAAGCTGTGCGGTTCGGGTCATATTCCAGACGCTCTACCGTTGCGGTGACATCATGCTTTGTACGCTTGAAGTCAACCATACGATAGGAACGCTTGGCACCACCACCACGACGGCGTGCGGTCACACGACCATGATTATTACGACCACCGGTCTTTGTCAGACCGCGAGTCAGTGTTTTTTCCGGACCACCTTTGTGGAGACCTGACCGGTCAACCAGAACCAGACTACGCTGACCAGGTGTTACCGGCTTGTATTGCTTCAAAGCCATCGGTTTTCCCTTTCCTGCGCCTTAGATCCCGGTTGAAACGTCAAGCGTTTCACCCTCTGCCAAGGTCACATATGCCTTTTTGACATCTGCGCGTTTACCCACGACACCGCGGAAACGCTTTACCTTGCCTTTGACCCGTACTGTATTCACTGCTTCAACTTTAACGTTGAACAGTTCTTCAACAGCTTTTTTAATTTCAACCTTTGTGGCGTCATCAGAAACCTTGAACACAACCTGGTTATGTTCAGAGGCCATGGTGGACTTTTCAGTGATCACCGGTGACTTGATGACGTCATAGGAGCGTACCGTCTTCATTTCAGGCGCGCCTCCAACGCTTCCAAACCTGCCTTCGTCAGCACAAGACGCTCACGACGCAGAATGTCATAGACATTGGCACCTTGGCTGGGCAGCACATCCACAGTCGGGATATTGCGCACAGCACGCGCAAAATCTGCGCTTACTTCGGGGCCATCGATAATCAGGGCGTTTTCAAGGCCCAAAGGCGCAAGCGCCTGGCGCAGGCTGGCGGTCTTGCCGTCACCTTCATAGGCATCCAACACGGTCACTGACCCGTCTTTTGCCTTGGCTGACAGTGCAAGCTTCAAACCCAACTTACGGATTTTTTTCGGCAGATCATGGGCGTGACTGCGCGGTGTAGGACCGAATGAACGACCACCACCAACAATCGAACCAACCCGGCGTGAACCGTGACGCGCACGACCCCCACCCTTCTGGTTACCCCACTTGGCACCAGTACGGGCAATCTCTGACCGATTTTTCACGTCATGTGTGCCCTGCTGGCGCTTTGCAAGCTGCCAACGAACAACACGCTGCAGAATGTCTGCACGCGGTTCCAATCCGAACACGTCTTCCGACAGTTCGACAGAACCTGCTTTCTTACCAGCGAGGGAAATTGCATCCAACTTCATGATTAAGCATCCTTCCCTTCGTCAGAGGCTTCGGCTTGCGCTTCGGCCGCTGCTACCACTTCTTCGGCTACTGCGTCTTCTGCAGGAGCTTCTTCAGCGGGAGCGTCTTCATTGCTGGCGCGCAACGCGGCAGGCAACGGTGCATCAGGATGAATAGCCTTCTTCACCGCATCGCGGATCAGAACCCAACCACCCTTATGACCGGGCACTGCACCCTTAATCAGGATCAAGCCTTGATCGGGGTCCGTGCGGACAATTTCAAGGTTCTGGGTCGTCACACGGGCTGCACCCATATGACCGGCCATTTTCTTACCTTTGAAAACCTTGCCCGGAAATTCACATTGACCAGTTGAACCATGCGAGCGATGAGAGATCGACACACCATGAGACGCACGCAGGCCCCCAAAGTTATGACGCTTCATAGCACCGGCAAAGCCCTTACCGATTGATGTGCCTGACACATCAACATACTGACCTGAAACGAAGTGATCGGCGGTTATTTCCGCACCAACTTCGATCAAATTATCCGGGGCGACCCGGAATTCAGCGAGCTTGCGTTTCGGTTCAACCTTGGCAACGGCAAAATGTCCGCGCAACGCCTTGGTTACATTTTTCACTTTTGCTGTCCCGGCACCGAGTTGCACGGCACTATAGCCGTCCTTGTCCTCGGTCCGCTGGGACACAACCTGACAGTTTTCAAGCTTCAGCACAGTGACAGGCACGTGACGCCCATCCTCGGTGAAGAGGCGGGTCATGCCAATTTTCTGTGCGATCACACCGGAGCGCATTGGTCTATCCCTTCGTTGAGCATTCCCCTACCGGGAAGCTCGTTCACAAAAATACTCAGGGCCTTACAAAAAGGCTTAGAGCTTAATTTCAACATCAACACCGGCAGCAAGGTCGAGCTTCATCAGCGCATCAACCGTCTGTGGTGTTGGATCCAAAATGTCGAGCATACGTTTATGAGTACGCACCTCAAACTGTTCGCGACTTTTCTTGTCGATATGCGGCCCGCGTAGAACAGTGAACTTTTCAATCTTTGTCGGCAAAGGGATGGGACCACGCACGCGTGCGCCTGTCCGTTTTGCCGTGTTCACGATCTCGCCGGTCGACGCATCAAGAACCCGATGATCGAACGCCTTTAGGCGGATCCGGATATTTTGACTTTCCATCGACTACATTCCTTATCGTTAAAAGCAAATGACGTGCTGCCCATGAGCAGGCAGCACGCCGTGTTGATTATTCTACGATAGCGGAGACGACGCCGGCACCAACGGTGCGGCCGCCTTCACGGATCGCGAAGCGAAGACCTTCGTCCATGGCGATCGGGCAAATCAGCTCGACATCCATAGCGATGTTATCGCCGGGCATAACCATCTCGGTCCCTTCGGGAAGGGACACAACACCGGTCACATCAGTTGTACGGAAGTAGAACTGCGGACGGTAGTTGGTGAAGAACGGTGTATGACGGCCACCTTCATCCTTGGTAAGGATGTAGGCTTCTGCCTTGAACTTCGTATGCGGGGTAATGGAACCGGGCTTGGCCAGAACCTGACCGCGCTCAACTTCATCACGCTTCGTACCGCGCAGAAGAATACCAACATTGTCACCTGCTTCACCGCGATCAAGCAGCTTGCGGAACATTTCAACGCCGGTAACCGTTGTTGTGGTTGTGTCTTTGATGCCGATGATTTCAATTTCATCACCAACAAGAATAACACCACGTTCAACACGCCCGGTCACAACCGTACCACGACCAGAGATGGAGAACACATCTTCGATCGGCATCAGGAAGTCACCATCAACAGCACGTTCGGGCTGCGGGATATACGCATCAACTTCGGCCATCAGCGCAAGGATCTTTTCCTTGCCGATGTTGTCGTCGCGGCTTTCCAAAGCGGCAAGCGCGGAGCCTGACACGATCGGGATATCATCGCCGGGGAATTCATATTCGCTCAACAGTTCACGAACTTCCATCTCAACAAGCTCAAGAAGCTCTTCATCGTCAACCTGGTCAACCTTGTTCAGGAACACCACAAGTGCGGGCACACCAACCTGGCGGGCAAGCAGGATATGCTCACGCGTCTGGGGCATGGGGCCATCAGCAGCGGAACATACCAGAATGGCACCATCCATCTGCGCAGCACCGGTGATCATGTTCTTCACATAGTCAGCATGGCCGGGGCAATCAACGTGCGCATAGTGACGGTTGTCCGTCTCATACTCAACGTGAGCCGTGGAGATCGTGATACCGCGTTCACGCTCTTCAGGGGCCTTGTCAATATCTGCATAATCAGAAAACTCGGCGCCGCCAATCTCTGCAAGCGTCTTTGTAATCGCAGCCGTCAACGTCGTCTTACCATGGTCAACATGACCAATCGTGCCGATGTTACAATGCGGCTTCGTCCTCTCAAATTTCTCTTTCGACATGATCGTCTCCTTCGAAGAAACCTTTGTGTCTAACTCTTATCGCAAGCGATGGTTCAATTTCGGTCGTTACGCCATTTTGGCGACGACTTCCTCCTGCACCGCGCGCGGAACTTTCTCGTAATGATCAAAGTGCATGGTGTACTGCGCACGACCCTGGCTCATTGAGCGAAGATTGTTCACATAACCAAACATGTTGGCCAAAGGCACCATGGCACCGATCACCTGCGCGTTGCCGCGCTGTTCGGTACCGGTCACCTGACCGCGCCGTGAGTTCAGGTCGCCGATAACGTCACCCATGTAATCTTCAGGGGTAACAACTTCGACCCTCATAATCGGCTCAAGCAGTTGGGCGCCCGCTTCATCCGCAAGTTCGCGGAAGGCGGCACGACCGGCGATTTCAAATGCCATAACTGATGAGTCAACATCATGATAAGCACCGTCAACCAGCGTGATTTTGTAGTCGATGACAGGGAAGCCAGCCAGCACACCAGATTTGGCAACACTTGCGATACCCTTTTCAACGCCAGGGATGTATTCCCGCGGCACTGAGCCACCAACGATGGCGCTTTCGAACAATTCGCCTGTACCGGGCTCTTGCGGTTCAAGATCCAGAATAACGCGGGCGAATTGACCGGAACCACCGGACTGTTTCTTATGGGTGTAGTCAACGCGGGTCGCACGAGCGAATGTTTCGCGATAAGCAACCTGCGGTGCACCGACATTCGCTTCGACCTTAAACTCACGCTTCAGGCGATCAACGATAATGTCTAGATGCAATTCACCCATACCGGCAATCACAGTCTGACCTGATTCTTCGTCGGTTGCGACGCGGAATGAGGGATCTTCCTGTGCCAAGCGAGACAGGGCAAGGCCCAGCTTTTCTTGGTCGCCTTTGGTCTTCGGCTCAATGGCAATTTCGATCACGGGATCGGGGAATTCCATGCGCTCAAGAATAACCGGATTGGTAGCAACGCAAAGCGTATCACCAGTTGTGGTATTCTTCAGACCAGCGATAGCAACAATGTCACCGGCGCGGGCTTCTTTAATGTCTTCACGTGAATTGGCATGCATTTGCAGCATACGGCCAACACGTTCGCGATTGTCTTTAACAGAGTTCATGACCGATGTGCCGGTTTCAAGAACACCTGAATAGACGCGGGCGAAGGTCAAAGAACCAACAAACGGGTCATTCATGATCTTGAAGGCCAAAGCAGCGAACGGCTCGTCATCTGATGACTTACGCTCAATCGCTTTTTCTTCATCGTCCATGTCCACGCCCTTAATGGACGGCACATCGAGCGGTGACGGCATGTAGTCAAGAACGGCGTCCAAAAGCGGCTGCACACCCTTGTTCTTAAAGGCAGTACCGCAAAGAACCGGCACAAAAGCGCCTTC
This sequence comes from Hyphomicrobiales bacterium, assembly GCA_006844605.1. Classification (GTDB taxonomy): domain Bacteria; phylum Pseudomonadota; class Alphaproteobacteria; order SPJN01; family SPJN01; genus SPJN01. The sequence continues at coordinate 21,036 of SPJN01000022.1, forward strand.
CAGCGTACCGCGACGGATCAGATCCTTCAGCGCATCTTCGGCAGGCTCTTCGCCTTCAAGATAGGCTTCCATCGCATCATCATCAATCTCAACAGCTGTTTCGATCAAAGTGGCGCGATATTCTTCGGCCTTTTCCTTCAGCTCGTCACGAATGTCACGGTACTCATATTCAGCACCCAAACCTTCGTCCAACCAAACGATTTCCTGCATCTTCAAAAGGTCAACACACCCTTCGAATTCAGCTTCGGAACCGATGGGCAATTGCAACACGCAGGGCTTTGAACCCAGGCGGTCAACAATCATGTCAACGCAGCGATAGAAGTCAGCGCCGGTACGGTCCATCTTGTTAATGAAACACATACGGGGCACGCCATACTTGTCAGCCTGACGCCATACTGTTTCGGATTGCGGCTCAACGCCAGCAACTGAGTCAAACACGGCAACCGCGCCATCAAGCACACGCAAGGAACGTTCCACCTCAATGGTGAAGTCCACGTGACCGGGCGTGTCAATGATGTTGATACGGCAGTCTTTCCAGAAGCAAGTCGTTGCAGCGGAGGTAATGGTGATACCACGCTCCTGCTCTTGCTCCATCCAGTCCATGGTGGCGGCGCCATCATGAACTTCACCGATTTTGTGGCTTACGCCCGTATAGTAAAGAATACGCTCGGTCGTAGTAGTTTTACCGGCGTCAATATGGGCCATAATGCCAATATTGCGATACTTATCGAGGGGGGTTGTGCGTGCCATGATTGCTCACTCCAGATCCGGCTGCTACCAACGATAATGTGAGAAGGCACGGTTGGCTTCAGCCATCCGGTGCGTATCTTCACGCTTCTTAACTGCGGTACCGCGATTTTGTGCGGCGTCCATCAGCTCGGCGGACAAACGGTCAACCATCGTACGCTCGGAACGCTTGCGGGCAGCTTCGATCATCCAACGGATGGCGAGTGCCTGACGGCGTTCTGTGCGGACTTCAACCGGCACCTGATAGGTGGCACCACCAACACGACGCGAGCGAACCTCAACAGTCGGGCTGATATTGTCGAGCGCTTCGTGGAAAAGCGGCAGCGGTTCTGCGCCCAACTTTTCCTGCACACGATCAAGCGCACCGTAAACAATCCGTTCAGCGACGGATTTTTTACCGTCAACCATCAGGTTGTTCATGAATTTTGTCAGCACGACATCACCGAACTTGGGATCGGGAATAATATCGCGCTTTTCTGCTCTATGACGACGAGACATAAGCTGTCCTCCCTATCCTTACTTCGGCCGCTTGGCGCCATATTTGGAGCGCCGCTGACGACGATCCTTGACACCCTGGGTATCGAGTACACCACGCAGAACGTGATAACGCACACCCGGCAAATCCTTCACACGACCGCCGCGCAACAGCACGACTGAGTGTTCTTGCAGGTTGTGACCTTCACCCGGAATATAACCGATCACTTCGTAGCCAGACGTCAGGCGCACTTTGGCAACCTTACGCAGCGCCGAGTTCGGCTTTTTCGGTGTTGTTGTGTACACGCGAGTGCACACGCCGCGACGCTGAGGGCATGCCTCTAGCGCGGGAACCTTGTTACGCTTGACCGGCGCTTTGCGCGGTTTGCGAATTAGCTGGTTGATCGTAGGCATATGATCTTTCCGCCTGCCGTTCGTCCTATCGGTAACGCCCAAAATGAGCTGCTTACCTTCGTTAATCTCTAGCCTTTAGGCCCATTCAGACACGCAAAAGCGCGCTTTATGAGGACCCTAAAGACGCGAAAGAGATCGTGAGGCGTGTGCCGGACAGCGTACACCCACGATCTTACATCAGAGGATCCAGTCAAGTTGTCCGTAGACTGGATCATGTCTCAGAATCTGTTGGTCGATTTGAACAACGTTTAGGTCATCTTGCTGCTACCCAGAGGTCGGGTTTGCAGGCCTATGAACTACTGCCTGTCCTTATCGGTGGGGCGTTATAGGCCCCGGATGCCGTTCGGGTCAACACTAATACCCCCCAAAAAACAGCGACATCTTGGCATTTAGGGGTGAATCATGCAGTTTTTCGACAAATTCGGTCTACTGACCCCATTTTACCCTGCAAATTTGACCTTGCTGCCCTTGAAAAAGGGAGCCATCGCGTGATTGCCCCCTGATTCTTTCTGAAAAGTGCAGTCATTTCAGGGTGATTCCCCGCATCGCTGCCCATAGATTCGCGATTTCCCGCCCGTTTAGCGAGTCGTTACCGCCGTCCCGGATGCCACAAGCATAATCATTCCGCCTTTTTGGCCGCCATTCAGTTCCTGATAATCAAGGTCCACACCGATTACAGCATCCGCGCCAAGGGCGGCAGCTTCGTTCCTAAGCTCATCAAGTACAATTTTGCGGGCATCGCGCAGGACATTTTGGGTTGCACCGCTGCGCCCCCCGACAACGTCACGTACGCTGGCAAAGAAATCTTTTAGAATATTCATGCCATAGACGCACTCGGCAGAGATCACGTCCAGCTCTTTTTCAATTGTCACGCCGGCAACCGTATAGCCGGTTGTCAGGACCACTGCCTTGGCGCGTTCGTCGATTTCAGAGTCAGCCAATTTCTATTCTCCCACTAATATTGCAGTTAATGTATTGGTGCGGCGCGAATGCCCTGCCGCGTTATCTATGCGCTCACGAAAAAGGGCGCAGCAATAAAGCCGCGCCCCGATTCTAGTCATTAACGGTCAGTCATCAAGGACTGGGTCAACCTTCGGCAGCCTCTTCGCCCTCGTTCAAAACAGAGTCGATATCTGTTTCAACCGGGACAGCCGCGGCAGCCGCAGCGCGACGTTCATCGATCACGGCATTATCGCGATCTTTCGCAACCTTCGAGAACTGCTTCATCATGGCACCGGTCCCCGCAGGGATCAGGCGACCAACGATCACATTCTCTTTCAGGCCGTGCAGGCTATCGACCTTACCGTTTACTGACGCTTCGGTCAGCACACGGGTCGTTTCCTGGAACGACGCAGCAGAGATGAAGGAGCGGGTCTGCAAGCTGGCCTTGGTAATACCGAGCAGCACAGGATGTGCCTTGGCCGGCAAGCCGCCCTCAGCCAACGCCTTGTCATTGGCTTCTTCAAACTCAAGACGATCAACCTGTTCACCGATCAGCAGGGTTGAATCACCCGGATCGGTCACTTCGACCTTCTGCATCATCTGGCTGACGATCACTTCGATATGCTTATCGTTGATCTTCACACCCTGCAGACGATAGACCTCCTGAATCTCGTTAACGAGATAGTTGGCCAATGCCTGAACACCCATAATACGCAGGATGTCGTGCGGGATGGGATTACCATCGATGATATATTCACCCTTCTGGACAAAATCACCTTCGTGAACGGCGATATGCTTGCCCTTGGGCAGAAGGTATTCGACCGGATCCGCATCTTCATCAACGGGCAGGATCTGAACGCGACGCTTGTTCTTATAGTCCTTTTCGAAGTGGATCGTGCCGTCGATTTCAGCGATGACAGCATGATCTTTCGGTTTACGGGCTTCGAACAATTCCGCAACACGCGGCAGACCACCGGTAATGTCACGGGTCTTCGCGCTTTCTGACGGGATACGCGCCAGCACGTCACCGGCGTGAACCGTTGTGCCGTCGGCAACCGACAAAATGGCGTCCACAGCCAGCGGATAACGCGCTTCATTGCCATTGGCAAGTTTCAGCACTTCACCGTCATCATCCACAAGAACGATAGCAGGCTTCAGGTCATTACCACGCGCGGAGGCACGCCAGTCAGCGATATGCTTGGTTGCGATACCGGTGGTTTCATCCACCTCATCGCGTGCAGACACACCGTCAACAACGTCTTCCCACTTGGCCGTACCTTCACGTTCCGTGATGATCGGCATGGTATAGGGGTCCCACTCGGCCATACGCTGGCCCTTGGCAATTGCCCCACCATCTTCGATCAACAGACGTGACCCGTAAGGCACCTTATGAGAGGCGCGTTCCTGATCATGTTCGTCGATGACAACCAACAGGCAGTTACGGCTCATAACCACGAGGCGACCGGACGAATCCTTCACCACATTGGCATGATCGATACGCAAGGTGCCTTCATGGTTTGATTCAAGGAAGGACTGTTCAGCAACCTGCGCAGTACCACCGATATGGAAGGTACGCATGGTCAGCTGTGTGCCCGGCTCACCAATGGACTGCGCAGCAATAACGCCAACCGCTTCGCCATCATTCACCGGCGTCCCGCGGGCCAAGTCACGACCATAACAGGCCGCACATGTCCCGGTCTTGGTTTCGCACGTCAGCACTGAACGGATATAAATACCCTGCAGCCCTGCGGTTTCGATACCATCAACACCCTTTTCGTCAATTTCCTGACCGGCAGCGACAATCATGTCACCACTGACCGGATCAACAATATCTTTCGCCGCATGACGGCCAAGGATACGTTCACCCAATTCTTCGATCACTTCACCGCCTTCGATTACGGCTTCGACATACAGACCTTCTGAGGCACCGCAATCGAATTCCGTAATGATGCAGTCCTGCGCAACGTCAACCAAACGACGTGTCAAGTAACCTGAGTTCGCAGTTTTCAGCGCGGTGTCGGCCAGACCCTTACGGGCACCATGGGTTGAGTTAAAGTACTCAAGAACCGACAGACCTTCCTTAAAGTTGGAGATAATCGGTGTTTCAATAATCTCACCGGAAGGCTTGGCCATCAGGCCACGCATACCCGCCAGCTGCTTCATCTGTGCGGGGGAACCACGGGCCCCGGAATGGGCCATCATGTAAATTGAGTTAATGTCCTTCAAACGACCTGATTCAGGGTCGATATCTTCGGCCTGAATACGTGCCATCATTGAATCGGCAACACGGTCTGTACATTGCGCCCAAGCATCAACAACCTTGTTGTACTTCTCACCCTGGGTGATCAGACCATCAACATATTGTTGTTCATATTCCTTGGCCAGTGTACGAGTTTCTTCGACATATTCGACCTTCTCATCGGGCACCACCATGTCGTCCATGCCGAATGAAATACCGGCACGGCACGCGTGACCAAAGCCAAGCGCCATGATCCGGTCACAGAAAATGACCGTGTCTTTTTGACCGCAATGGCGATAGACCGTATCGATAACCTGGGACACTTCCTTCTTGGTCAACAGACGGTTGATCAATGAGAATGTGATCTTCGGGTTCAGCGGCAGATGCTGGGCCAGCAACATGCGGCCCGGCGTACCCTCAACAACCTCGGTCACCACGTCACCATCTTCGTTCATGAAGGTGTGGCGTGCCTTGATCTTGGCATGAAGGGTAACTGTCCCCTCTTGCAAGGCGTGCTCAATCTCACCAACGGAACCGAACACCATGCCTTCGCCCGGCTCGTTCGGTTTTTCCATCGTGATGTAGTAAAGGCCCAAAATGATGTCCTGGCTGGGCACAATAATCGGCTTACCATTTGCAGGTGCCAGAATATTGTTGGTGGACATCATCAGCACACGTGCTTCAAGCCGCGCTTCAAGCGACAGCGGCACATGGACAGCCATTTGGTCACCGTCAAAGTCAGCATTAAACGCTGTACAGACCAAAGGATGCAGGCGAATGGCCTTACCCTCAATCAACACAGGTTCAAACGCCTGAATGCCAAGGCGATGCAATGTGGGCGCACGGTTCAACATCACCGGATGTTCACGGATCACCTCATCAAGAATATCCCAGACTTCGGGACGTTCTTTTTCCACCAGCTTTTTCGCCTGCTTCACGGTAGAGGCAAGCCCCATCGCTTCTAGGCGGGCATAAATGAACGGTTTGAATAGCTCTAGCGCCATTTTCTTGGGCAGACCGCACTGATGCAACATCAGCTCAGGGCCAACCACGATCACGGAACGACCGGAATAGTCAACACGCTTACCAAGCAGATTCTGACGGAAGCGGCCTTGCTTACCCTTCAGCATATCTGACAGTGATTTTAGCGGACGCTTGTTTGCGCCGGTTATGGTACGACCACGACGACCATTGTCGAACAGCGCATCAACAGATTCCTGCAACATACGCTTTTCATTACGGATAATAATATCCGGCGCACGCAGCTCCATCAAACGCTTCAAACGGTTATTACGGTTGATCACGCGACGATACAGATCATTCAAATCAGACGTAGCGAAACGACCACCATCCAGCGGCACCAAGGGGCGCAGTTCCGGCGGAATAACCGGCACGATGGTCATGATCATCCATTCAGGACGGTTGCCTGATTCAAGGAAGGCATCAATCAGCTTCAGGCGCTTGACCAATTTCTTGGGCTTCAGCTCTGACTTGGTGTGACGCAATTCTTCACGAACCAGCTCACGCTCTTTCGCAAGATCGATTGTCATCAGCATATCGCGGATGGCTTCGGCACCGATACCGGCGGTGAAGCTGTCTTCGCCATATTCATCCTGCGCGTCATAGAACTCTTCTTCAGTAAGAAGCTGGCGTTCCTTCAGCGGGGTCAGGCCCGGCTCCTGCACGATGAAGCTTTCGAAATAGAGCACACGCTCAATATCTTTCAGCGTCATGTCGAGCAACAGACCGATACGGCTGGGCAGTGATTTCAAGAACCAGATATGCGCAACAGGCGCGGCCAGTTCGATATGGCCCATGCGTTCACGGCGTACTTTTGACAAGGTGACTTCAACGCCGCACTTTTCGCAGACGATGCCCTTGTACTTCATACGCTTATATTTGCCGCACAAACATTCATAGTCCTTCATCGGACCAAAAATGCGAGAGCAGAACAGCCCGTCACGTTCAGGCTTGAACGTACGGTAGTTGATGGTCTCCGGCTTTTTGATTTCACCATAGGACCATGACAGGATTTTCTCTGGGCTGGCCAAAGAAATCCGGATGGAATCAAATGTATCGCGCTTTTCGGCGGGCGAGAAGATGTTGGTGACGTCGTTATTCATCCTCTTTTCGCTCCTTCAAAATTGCCTGTTTCAGGCGGAAAATAATCAGCTCAATGGATCGATCCGCCCGCCTGTTGGTAGGCGGATCGTTTTGGCAATGCTTATTCTTCTGTTTCGACCAATTCGATGTTCAGGCCGAGTGACCGCATTTCCTTCACAAGCACGTTAAAGCTTTCTGGAATACCGGCTTCGAAACTGTCTTCACCGGCAACGATTGCTTCGTACACCTTGGTACGACCGGCAACGTCATCCGACTTCACTGTCAGCATTTCTTGAAGTGTGTATGCTGCGCCATAGGCCTGCAGCGCCCAAACTTCCATCTCGCCGAAGCGCTGACCACCGAACTGCGCCTTACCACCCAGCGGCTGCTGTGTAACAAGTGAGTACGGGCCGATTGAACGGGCATGAATTTTGTCGTCAACCAAGTGATGCAGTTTGAGCATGTAGATATAGCCCACTGTCACCGCACGGTCGAACTGTTCACCGGTACGCCCATCAAACAGGATGGACTGGCCGGAACGATCCAGTTGCGCCGCATCCAAATGATCAACGATGTCAGCTTCCACAGCGCCGTCAAACACCGGCGTTGCCATCGGCACACCGTTTGACAGGTTTTTGGCCAATTCAATGACACCTGCGTCACTGTCTACTTGCCCAACTTCTGCATCGTACCGTTCATCACCATAGGCGATTTTCAGGCTGTCCTTGATCTGCGCGATTTCACCGTCACGCGTATATTGTTCGTAAGCGGCCTTAATCTTCCGACCCAGACCGGCAGCGGCCCAACCCAGATGCGTTTCAAGAATCTGCCCGACGTTCATACGCGAAGGCACACCCAACGGGTTCAGCACCACGTCAACGGGAGTACCGTCTTCAAGGAAGGGCATGTCTTCTTCGGGAAGAATGCGAGAGATAACCCCCTTATTCCCGTGACGACCGGCCATCTTATCACCGGGCTGCAACTTACGCTTAACAGCAACGAAGACTTTGACCATCTTCATCACGCCAGGCAGCAAGTCATCACCGCGTTGAACTTTTTCGACCTTGTCTTCGAAGCGGGCCTGCAGACGCTCACGATTTTCATCATAAAGCTTCTTCAAACCTTCCACGTCGGCCATGGCAGAATCATTGGTCAGCGCCAATTCCCACCACTTGCCGCGCGGCATTTCTTCAAGCAGACCTTCGGTCACCTTGGCACCCGCATCATACCCCTTGGGTGCATTGGCGATTTGTTTGTTTAACAAAAGCTCATGCAAACGGGCATAGGTGTTGCGGTCCAAAATGGCCTGTTCGTCATCACGGTCCTTTGCAAGACGTTCGATTTCGGACTGCTCAATCGCAATGGCGCGTTCGTCCTTGTCGATACCATGGCGGTTAAAGACGCGAACCTCGACAACAGTACCGGTCGTGCCGGGGGGCAGACGCAGTGACGTGTCGCGAACCTCTGACGCCTTTTCACCAAAGATGGCACGCAGAAGTTTTTCTTCCGGTGTCATCGGGCTTTCACCCTTTGGCGTGACCTTACCGACCAGAATATCGTCGGGGGACACTTCGGCACCAACATAAACAATGCCAGCCTCGTCAAGGTTTGAAAGGTTTTCTTCACCCACATTCGGAATGTCGCGTGTGATTTCTTCGGGACCCAATTTGGTGTCACGAGCCATCACTTCGAATTCTTCAACGTGAATTGAGGTGAAGACATCATCCTTCACGATCCGTTCAGAGATCAGGATGGAGTCCTCAAAGTTGTAACCGTTCCAAGGCATAAACGCGACCAGCGCATTCCGGCCAAGCGCCAATTCACCCAGATCAGTTGACGGGCCATCGGCAACCACATCCCCTGCCCGCACTTCATCACCAACACGCACAATCGGGCGTTGGGTGATACAGGTGCTTTGGTTGGAGCGTTGGAACTTGCGCAGGTTATAGATATCCACACCGGACTTCGTCACGTCACGCTCTTCTGTTGCGCGAATAACAATACGGCGGGCATCCACCTGCTCAACAATACCTGTGCGGCGCGCCACGATGGCAGCACCGGAATCACGGGCCACAACCTCTTCCATACCGGTACCGACCAGCGGCGCTTCTGAGCGCACCAGCGGAACCGCCTGACGTTGCATGTTCGAACCCATCAAGGCGCGGTTCGCATCATCATTTTCAAGGAAGGGGATCAGGGCAGCAGCAACAGACACAAGCTGTTTCGGTGACACGTCCATGAAATCGACGTTACTTACGTCGGTCATCAGGAAGTCACCCGCTGCGCGGCATGACACAAGGTCGTTCACAAAGCGGTCATCATCGGTCAAAGGCGCATTGGCCTGTGCGATGGTGTATTTGCCTTCTTCCATTGCGGAAAGATAGACAACTTCTTCGGTCACCTTGCCATTATTCACCCGGCGATACGGGCTTTCAATAAAGCCGTATTTGTTAACGCGGGCATATGTGGCCAATGAGTTGATCAGACCGATATTCGGGCCTTCAGGCGTTTCAATCGGGCAGATACGACCATAATGGGTGGGATGCACGTCACGCACTTCAAAGCCAGCACGTTCACGCGTCAGGCCGCCCGGCCCCAAGGCTGACAGACGACGCTTATGCGTAATTTCTGACAGCGGATTGGTTTGGTCCATAAACTGACTTAGCTGTGATGAGCCAAAGAACTCACGCACTGCCGCAGCAACAGGCTTGGAATTGATCAGGTCCTGCGGCATGACAGTATCAATCTCAACACCGCTCATCCGTTCCTTGATCGCACGTTCCATACGCAGCAGGCCGATGCGATATTGGTTTTCCATCAGTTCACCAACCGAACGCACGCGGCGGTTGCCAAGATGGTCAATATCATCAACTTCACCACGACCATCACGCAGATCAACCAATGTGCGCAGCACAGCCAAAACGTCGTCCTTGCGCAATACGCGCACAGTGTCTTCACATTCAAGGCTCATACGAGCGTTAAGCTTCACACGGCCAACAGCTGACAGGTCATAACGTTCTGAATCGAAGAACAACCCATCGAACAACGCAGTTGCTGTTTCTTCGGTTGCAGGCTCACCCGGGCGCATCACGCGGTAGATTTCCACCAACGCGCTGTCGCGGTCTTCTGCCTTGTCGGCCTTCAACGTGTTGCGGATATAGGCACCGACAGTCACGTCATCAATTTCAAGAACATCAAGCGATGTGAAGCCAATTTCCTGAAGCTCTGCAATCAACTCTTCAGTTAGCTCATCACCGGCCTCGACAAAAATCTCACCTGTGTTTTCGTCGATCAAATCATAGGCAGCAAAGCGGCCAATCAGATCTTCGGAACCAACCAGCAATTCTGTCAGGCCATCTTCGGCCATCAAGCGCGCCTTGCGCGGTGTGATCTTTGTACCGGCCTCAACCACGACCTTGCCGGTCTTGGCGTCAACCAGATCGACAGCCGGCTTCACGCCACGATATTTGTCGGCGTTAAAGGCAACTTTCCAGCCATCGGCCTTCTTGTCGAATTTGTAAACGCGGGTGTCGAAGAAGAAATTCAAAATTTCTTCACCCGTCATGCCCAACGCGTAAAGCAGCGTCGTGGCAGGCAGCTTACGACGGCGGTCAATACGGACATGGACGATATCTTTTGCATCAAATTCGAAATCGAGCCATGAGCCACGATAAGGAATGACGCGGGCAGCAAACAGCAGCTTGCCTGATGAATGGGTTTTACCCTTGTCATGGTCAAAGAACACGCCCGGTGAACGATGCATCTGGGAAACGATCACACGTTCGGTGCCATTGACAATAAAGGTGCCGTGATCGGTCATCAGCGGCATGTCGCCCATATAGACGTCTTGCTGCTTGATATCCAAAACGGACTTGGCGCCGGTTTCTTCGTCTACTTCAAAGACGATCAAGCGCAATGTCACCTTAAGAGGCGCTGAATAGGTCAGGCCGCGCTGTTGACATTCTTCGACGTCAAACTTGGGCTCTTCATATTCAAAGCCGACAAATTCCAGCGTTGCGGTCTCTGCAAAGTCAGAAATCGGAAAGACCGATTTGAAGACGCCCTGCAGACCGTCGTCGCCGCGCGCGTCGTCAGACATATCGCGCTGAAGGAACAGGTCGTAAGAATGTTTTTGAACTTCGATCAAGTTCGGCATTTCTGCCACTTCGGGGATATGACCGAAAAACTTGCGAATACGTTTCTTGCCAGTGAAGGACAAGGAATTATTGATCTTGGTTGCCATGCCTGCCAGATGCCTTACATGTTGGACAAACCATAAGGTTTGAAGTGCCGTGAACCCGACAGCGCCAATTGTTTTAAGGCAATAAGCGGCGCCGGATGAACGCGCAAAAGGACAGACAACAGTCGCCTTGCGTTAAACAAGCCGCTTGCTATCAGTCTTCCTGCTTCTCAAACACCCCTGAAGAGTAATCCGCCGCTCTTCTCGCAATTCAGTGCCTGCCCGCACTGGCCCGGGGTCGGACCACCAAAAAACAGCGGAAATTCCACCATTTATGGGACAGAGGATGCGTGTTATAACCCTGAAAATACGGGGACGCAATGGCGATTCCCGCAAACAAGCACCGAATCCGCCGACAATGACGGTTCAAAATGTCGCGCAGCAACCGCCGGACCTCACTTTATGACCATTTCAGCCATAGATCACGTGCAACTGGCCATGCCCATCGGTGCCGAAGATCAGGCCCGCGCCTTTTATGTCGGCATTCTGGGCTTTGTTGAGGTTGAAAAGCCCACCTATATGAAAGCCCGGGGCGGCATTTGGCTAAAAAGCGGCGGCGTCAATCTGCATATGGGCGTAGAAGACGGGTTCCGTCCGGCCCGAAAGGCCCACCCTGCCCTGATCGTCGATGACCTTGCCCAGTATGAGGCCTCGCTACGCGCTGCGGGTCATGACATCAGGCCTGACAAGCCTGTGCCCGGCTTTATCCGCTTTTCCAGCCATGACTGTTTTGGCAATCGGCTGGAATTCATGCAGGCGGCTGACCTGTAGCCACCCCAAAAAGAAAAACCGGCCACCCCCGCAAGGGAGTGACCGGCTTTCGACAAAGATGCCTTGTGAACTACTTGAGTTCGACAGTGGCGCCAGCTGCTTCCAGCTTTTCTTTGATTTCGTTGGCTTCGTCCTTGGAAGCACCTTCCTTAACGGCTTTCGGTGCGCCTTCGACAAGCTCTTTCGCGTCTTTAAGGCCCAGACCAGTGATGGCACGGACTTCCTTAATGACGTTGATTTTCTTTTCACCTGCAGAAGCAAGAATGACGTCGAATTCGTCTTTCTCTTCAGCGGCTTCGCCACCTGCGGCGCCACCGGCAGCTGCAACAGCAACCGGAGCAGCGGCAGAAACGCCCCACTTTTCTTCAAGCATTTTTGACAATTCAGCTGCTTCCAACACTGTCAGTGCTGACAGGTCATCAACGAGTTTCTCAAGATCAGCCATTTTTTAGATCCTTCAATTTTCTAAAAGGCCGGGCATGTTATTCCATGTAACCCGGCAGGTTGTTTATAAGGTTTGCGTCTAATTCGAAATGAATTAGGCCGCGTCGCCTGATTGACCATAAGCGCCAAACACGCGCGCCAACTGACCGGCAGGTGCTGTAGTGACCTGAGCAATCCGTGTAGCGGGTGTGTTGAGCATGCCGACAATCTTACCCCGAAGCTCATCGAGTGATGGCAAGGACGCAAGCGCCTTAACACCATCAACATCGAGCACCGTGTCACCCATGATACCGCCGATAACGACAAGCTTGTCATTACCCTTGGCAAAATCAGAAACAACTTTAGGTGCAGCGACCGGGTCGTCAGAGTAGGCAATGGCCGTCGGCCCCGTGAACAGATCTTTGATCGGTTCGCAGGATGTGCCGTCAAGCGCGAGCTTTGTCAGCCGGTTCTTCGTAACTTTGAAGCCGGCACCTTGGTCTGCGATCTTATCGCGGAGGTCTGACACTTCAGGCACGCTGAGACCTTTATACTGGGTCACAACGACAACGCCTGCATCAGCAAACACACCGTTCAATTCGGCAACCAGGGCTTCTTTTTCCGCTCTGTCCACACTCTTCTCCGTGGCTATGACAGTTTACAAGTAAACTATCAGTTTCGCCTTGGACCAAAATTTCAGGAAGCAAGTTTGAAACCAGCGCCAGTAGCGGGGTGGTTTCTGGCAAGCGACCTGCTTTTCAGCCCGGTTCGCCTGTCCCCTATCGGATCAACCTTCATAAACATCAGAAACCCAAAGGGTCTGATCAATTCCGGTTACGCCGTCTCATGCAGGACAAATATTTAAGCCCGTTATCGAAATGCGGGGCTCCTGCAATCTTGGACAGGTTGCAAAGGCAAGACAGATCCGAAAACCCGTCTTCCTTGCGATGTGCGGCCCGCCACCAAGTGACAGGCCGAACAATCTTTCAAAAAGATGGCGCTAATTAACCGTTCAGGCTGGCCAAGTCAATATGTACGCCCGGCCCCATGGTGGAACTAAGTGACACACGCTTGACATAGGTGCCTTTTGCGCCTGAAGGCTTTGCCTTCATGATGGCAGCAAAGAACGCCTTCAGGTTACCTGCAATGGCTGCTTCATCGAAGCTGGCCTTGCCGATACCGCCATGAATAATCCCGGCTTTTTCGCAACGGAATTCAACTTCACCGCCCTTGGCGCCCTTCACAGCTTCGGCCACATTGGGCGTCACTGTGCCGACACGCGGGTTTGGCATCAGGCCACGGGGGCCAAGCACCTTACCAAGCTTACCAACCACCGGCATCATGTCGGGGGTCGCAATGCAGCGTTCGAAATCGATGTTACCGGCCAAAATGGCGTCGGCCAGATCGTCGGCACCAACAATATCAGCACCGGCAGCCTTGGCTTCATCAGCCTTGTCACCCTTGGCGAACACAGCAACACGAACGTCTTTACCTGTGCCATTGGGCAGGGCAACAACGCCGCGCACCATTTGGTCCGCATGACGGGGATCAACGCCCAGATTGATTGAAACTTCAATGGTTTCATCAAATTTGGCATTGGCGAATTTCTTGACCAGCGCGACAGCGTCGTCGATTGAATAATCAACATTCTTATCAACTGCTTCGCGGATAGCCTTTGTACGTTTTCCAAGCTTAGCCATGATCGTTTACTCCTTCACCTCAAGGCCCATGGCGCGGGCGGAGCCTTTAATGCTCTCCATCGCGGCCTCAATGGTGCGGGCGTTCATGTCTTCGATTTTTTCTTGTGCGATTTCGCGAACCTGATCGACGGTTACGGAACCGGCAACAACACGGCTAGGCTCACCAGAGCCCTTTTTCAGCTTCGCAGCTTTCTTCAAGAAGAAAGAAACCGGGGGTTTCTTCATTGTGAAGGTGAAGCTTTTATCTGCATAAACAGTGATGGTCACGGGGATCGGCATGTTCTTTTCCATGCCGTCTGTCTTGGCGTTGAACGCCTTACAGAATTCCATGATGTTCACGCCATGCTGACCCAAAGCCGGGCCGATGGGCGGTGACGGGTTTGCGGCACCCGCAGGCACTTGCAGCTTGATATAGCCGTCAATCTTCTTTGCCATTGCTCTCTTCCTTAGCAGACAAAACCGCCCCACACATTGCTGCGCAGCACGTTCTTGCCGAATGAAGACCCCTACTTACACATGCAGGGATCGAGAGGTACGTGGTCCGACTTGCCAGGTCTTAGGCAATATCTCCCACATACATGAGTGATCATTTTTACAAAAACGACCAAAAACCGCTGTTTTCCGCGATAAACGGAAAGGTCAGGTTTTTTCAACCTGACTGTATTCAAGTTCAACCGGCGTTGCACGACCAAAGATCGATACTGCGACCTTGAGGCGCGCATTGTCTTCATCCACTTCTTCAACAGACCCGTTGAAGCTGGCAAAGGGGCCATCGCACACACGCACCTGTTCGCCAATTTCGAATGTGATGGACGGCTTGGGCCGTTCCACACCTTCTTGAACCTGGCTAAGAATGCGCATTGCTTCTTTTTCTGAAATCGGAACCGGACGCGTGCCTGAACCAAGGAACCCCGTCACTTTGGGTGTGTCTTTCACAAGGTGATAGGCACCGTCGGTCATTTCCATCTTGGCCAGCACATAGCCGGGGAAGAATTTACGCTCTGCGCTCATCTTCTTACCACGGCGCATCTGCACCACTTCCTCGGTCGGGACCAGCACTTCTTCGAACAGGTCGCTCATACCGTTTTGGGCAGCCGTTTCCTTGATGGAGGCGGCGACCTTCTTTTCAAAGCCTGAATAGGCGTGAATGATATACCAACGTTGGGCCATCTTAACGCCTCCCTAAAATTCCAGGCCAAGCAAGGCGGTAATGCCCAGCTTCAAAACCTGATCAACAGCCAAGAAAAACAGGGAAACAATCACGACCATCACAAACACCATCAAGGTGGTGGTCATGGTTTCCTGACGGGTCGGCCACGTCACCTTGGCAGTTTCCTGCCGTACCTGCTGCACAAATTGTGCAGGGTTGGTCCGCTTTTTCGGGGCCGCTGCCTTTTGATCTTTTTCTGCCATCTGGCTGTACCTAATTTCACTGTCGGCGGCGCACCGCCTTTTCTATTTTTACCGCATGGCAGGAGTGGAGGGACTCGAACCCACAACCCCCGGTTTTGGAGACCGGTGCTCTGCCAATTGAGCTACACTCCTATGCGGTGCTGCCGTCTTCCTATCACAACAATAACAAGACAACAAAGAACTGCGCCCGCCCGATTAACCGGACAGGCGCAACTCAATAACTTATTCTACGATAGCGGAGACGACGCCGGCACCAACGGTGCGGCCGCCTTCACGGATCGCGAAGCGAAGACCTTCGTCCATGGCGATCGGGCAAATCAGCTCGACATCCATAGCGATGTTATCGCCG
>SPJN01000023.1 GCA_006844605.1 Hyphomicrobiales bacterium
AGCCATCGCCCCGGCGGGCAACACACGTTGAACGAGGACTATTTTCAACGGATTGAAGCTTTGAACTTCACCCTTGCCCATGATGACGGGCAAATGATGGAAAGTCTGGACGAGGCTGACATTGTTTTGGTTGGCGTGTCACGAACATCAAAAACACCGACCTGTATGTATTTGGCCCATCGCGGGATCAAGGCGGCGAATGTGCCGATTGTCCCTGGCATCAGCAAGGTAGAGCAGTTCACCCATATCAAGCGGCCCTTGGTTGTTGGCCTGACGGTCAATCCCGATCGGTTGGTGACCATTCGCAAGGCACGCCTGCGCAGCCTGAATGAATCAGAAGAAATGGACTATACGGATATGGAACAGGTGAAGGCTGAGATGAAGGCCGCCCGTCGCCTGTTCAGCCATTATGATTGGCCGGTGCTTGATGTCACCCGTCGATCCGTCGAAGA
This sequence comes from Hyphomicrobiales bacterium, assembly GCA_006844605.1. GTDB lineage: Bacteria > Pseudomonadota > Alphaproteobacteria > SPJN01 > SPJN01 > SPJN01. The sequence continues at coordinate 453 of SPJN01000023.1, forward strand.
AGCGTCAGCAGCGATTTTAACATTGCATGATGAACATAAGGCCGGTCAGCATGACTGAACAGCCGCAACAGCCCCCCTATCTTTCAAACCCTGATGGCCCGCCCGTTGTTCTGGCATCACAAAGCCGGGTCCGCGCGGCGTTGCTTGAAGGGGCGGCAATCCCCTTTGCCACCATGCCCGCCCGCGTTGATGAAGATATGGTGAAGCAAAGTCTGGCAACCGAAAACGCACCCGCCAAACATGTGGCAGAAACTTTGGCAGAACTAAAAGCCATCAAGGTGTCCAACGCCGTTTTATCGCGCGGCGCGACGGGGACGTTTGTCATCGGTGCTGATCAGGTGCTGGAATGTAATGGCGTGATGTTCGACAAGCCGGTCGATATGGACCACGCCCATGCCCATTTGAAGGCGCTGTCCGGCAAGCTGCACAGATTGTGGAGCGCAACCGTCGTTGCCAAGGACGGTGCCCCGATCTGGCGCAAGATTGCCCATGCGTCGCTGACCATGCGACCATTGTCTGACCAGATGATCGGCCGGTATCTTGAGGTTGCCGGGGATGTCGTGCTGACTTCTTGCGGGGCCTATCAGGTTGAAGGGCCGGGCATTCAGCTGTTTGCCCATATCGAAGGGGATCAAAGCACCATACAGGGCCTGCCGCTTTTGCCCCTGTTGGATTTTTTACGCGTGAACAATGTCATACCGGACTAGATAGACTGACCTTATGAGTGATCAAACAGAACAAGCAGCATCAAATAACCCGCTGAAAGCAGGCGTCATCGGCTTTCCCATAGCCCATTCCCGCTCGCCCCTTATTCATCGCTATTGGTTGCGGCTGAAAGGCATTGACGGCACTTATGACCCCTATGGGGTGGAGCCTGAGAACCTTGCCAGTTTTATCGGTGATCTGGCCGCAAAGGGATTTGCCGGGATCAATGTGACCTTGCCCCATAAGGAACATGTCCTACCCCTGATGGATGAGGTGGAGCCGTTTGCCGAACGTGTCGGCGCGGTGAACACAATTGTCGTGACCGATGACGGCAGGCTGATTGGCCGTAATACCGATGGTTTCGGCTTTATCGAAAATCTGCGCGCCGGGGCGCCTGATTGGCGGGCAGATCAAGGCCCCGCGGCGGTTATCGGTGCCGGGGGTGCAGCGCGGGCAATCATCGCCGCGTTGCAGGATGCGGGCGTGCCTGAAATTCGGTTGACCAATCGGTCACTGGATAAGGCTGTGGCATTGGCTGAGGAATTAGGCGGCCCTGACCTGCCTGACATTATCGTACGCCCGATGGAAGATCGCGCCGCGCTATGTACTGATGCTGGATTGTTGGTCAATACAACAAGTCTGGGGATGGAGGGCAAAGACCCGCTGGAGATTGATTTGGCAAGCCTGCCGGATCATGCGGTGGTGACGGATATTGTCTATACCCCGTTGAAGACGGCGTTGCTGGCGCAGGCAGAACAACAGGGCAATACGATTGTGGATGGGTTGGGCATGTTGCTGCATCAGGCCCGCCCGGGGTTTGAAGCGTGGTTCGGGTCATCCGTTTCGGTCACGCCGATGCTGCGCGCCATGATCGAAAATGATATAGTGAGCACCTAGATATTTGGATTCAGTCGTCATCCCGGACCAAGTTTGGGGGCGACGGAAGGTGAAAGTAAAACAATGCTGTTAGTTGGACTCACAGGCTTTATCGGGGTGGGCAAACAAAGCGCTTTTCAGCTGCGGGCGATAGCCCATAGCGGTAAAAAAAGCAGCGTAGAAAAAAGGGGATTTGCCTAATGCTGTTAGTTGGACTCACAGGCTCCATCGGGATGGGCAAATCCGAAACCTCGCGCATGATCCGCGAAGAAGGGGTCAAGGTTTATGACGCCGATGCGGAGGTTCATAAACTTTACGCCAGGGGCGGTGCAGCTGTCGCCCCGATCGGTGCCCTGTTTCCCGATGTGATTGTTGATGGCGCAATTGATCGGGCGCGCCTGTCAAAACATGTTGTCGGGAATGATGTGGAACTGAAGAAGCTTGAAAGCGTTATTCACCCGATGGTCGGTTTAGTGCAGGCCAAACAATTATTGGCGTGGGATGATGCGGGCGAAAAGATCGTCGTAATGGATGTGCCGCTTTTATATGAAGGCACCGGGCATGAGCGTGTTGATCGCGTGATCGTCGTATCTGCGCCGTTTGATGTACAAAAAAAACGCGTCCTTGCCCGTGATGATATGACGGAGGACAAGTTCAAGGCCATTTTGGAAAAGCAGGTGGCAGACGACATCAAACGCAAAAAGGCTGATTTTGTTATCGACACCCATCACGGGCTCGACCATGCCCATGATCGCGTGCGTGAAATTCTGAAACATTTGGAAAGTGTGCCGGCGGAAAAATTTGACCGCGCGGGGACAGAGGCAATGGTCAATGCCCTTGAAGCCCATTTGAAAACCGTCACCGAAGGACAGGTAGCCTGATGGCGCGCGAGATCGTACTTGATACCGAAACCACCGGGCTTGATCCGGCAGAAGGGCACCGCATTGTTGAAATCGGTTGTCTTGAACTGATCAATCATGTCCCCACGGGCAATCACTATCAGGTTTATCTGAACCCTGATCGTGATCTGGATGAAGGCGCGCAACGAGTGACCGGGCTGACCTTGGAGTTTTTGCAGGACAAGCCACGCTTTGCCGAGGTAGCAGAAGATTTTCTGGCGTTTATAGGCAACGACCCATTGGTCATTCACAATGCCGCCTTTGATATGAAGTTTTTGAACGCGGAGTTAAAGCGCGATAATCGTCCGGGGCTGCCCTATTCACAGGCAGTTGATACGCTGGTGATTGCGCGCAAGAAATTCCCCGGCTCCCCCGCCAGTCTTGATGCCCTGTGTAAACGGTTTGGCGTTGATAATTCAGGCCGCGATTATCACGGCGCCTTGCTTGATTCTGAACTATTGGCAGATGTGTATCTTGAGCTGATTGGCGGTCGCCAGCCTGAACTGGTTGGCAAGACCAACAGCAGTGGCAATGACAGTGGTGATGACACGGGCCTTAATCACAAGACACAGCCCGCGCGCCCCAACCCGCTGCCGTCGCGCCTGACAGCAGAAGAAGACGCCGCCCATAAGGCATTCATCAAGGATGAACTGGGCGACGACGCGCTTTGGACGAAATCTTAGGCTTTAGGCGCGATCACCCCTGTGCGGGGTGATCGACGATCAGGCATTGCGCCTATGCGTTGCCTTTTGCGTTGGCCCTTATGCGTTACCTTGGGCAGGACCTGACAGGGGATCGTCACCTTTGGCTGCGTCTGCTTCGGCCTGCTGTTGCTGGGCCTGGACGCGGGCGCGATACAGCGCAACGAAGTCAATCGGATCAAGCTGCAACGGCGGGAAGCCGCCATCACGTGTGGCGTCTGCCAAGATGCGGCGCGCATAGGGGAACAAAAGGCGCGGGGCTTCGATCAACAAAACCGGCTGCAAGCTTTCATTCGGCACATTCTTGATGTGGAACAGGCCGCCATATTCCAGCTCTGCCACGAACAGGGCGGTTTTGCTGTCCTCTGACCGGGCATCGGCGCGGATTTTCAGGATCACTTCGAAATTGGTGTCGGATCCGCGGCGCGCGTTCAAATCAACCTTGATGTCGATCTGGGGCTTGCCCTGATCTGTCATGAAGCTTTGCGGGGCGTTGGGGTTTTCAAAGCTCAAGTCACGCACATATTGGCTGACGACAGCAAATTCAACATTTTGCTGTTCGCCGGCTGCTGCGCCTGCGTCTTGACCTGTGGTTTCGGGCGTATCTGTCATGTGATCGGCCTTCTGATAGAGACATCTGGAATAGGCCCGTTCGCTATCATGGGGCGGGGGCTGGTGGCAAGCAGCTTATGTAGCGCGGCCAATGGCGGGGCGGGTGGCAGACCAGTATCGCGACCAGTATCGCGACCAGTGTTTTGGCCCTGTTTTCAGTCCTGCTTTGGGTTTTGGGCCCATGGCGATGTGTCGTCAGGCTCGCCCCTGAAATCATCATCGTTCAGGTCAACAACGGTTGGCCCTGTCTGATCGGGCGTGGGATTGGCGGGGTTAAAGCCCGGCTCCCCAAACGGCGGTTCAAACGGTGCGCTATCCTGGGGGGCGTGCGGTTGCTGAAACCCGCCCGCCTGAAAGCCATTTGATTGCTGATAGACCTGCACTTGGGCGTGATCCTTCAACCAGTGAAAGATTTTGCGCCCCAGCCACAGCCGCACGGGCGGGATAAACAGGATCAGCCCCATGGCATCGGTCATAAAACCGGGGGTCAGCAGCGTCAGCCCGGAAATCAGCAGAAAAACACCGTGAATGGCAGGTTCCACGGGCATACCGCCCTGATTAAGGGTGCTTTGCGCATCGGCCAGCACCTTCATGCCCTGCATCCGCAGCAATGTTGTGCCGATAAACGCGGTGGCGATCACCGTCAACAAGGTGGGCCACAGGCCGATCAGCCCGCCAACCTGGATAAACAGGGCAATTTCAATCACCGGGACGGTGACGAATGCGGCAAATAGGATAAATGGGATCACGCTAATTCCTTATCAGGGGTCATTACTTGAATTTATATAGGGATTGCGCGCGCAAATAAAAGCAAACCGCGACAAAAGTCTCGTATTTGTGCCCTTGCACTGTATAGTGTCGATCTTATCTATAGCCTATTGAATTTATGATTTTTTGGAGCTTCAGGCGTTGCTGGATATTCTGATTTTGGGCGGGATCGTCCTGTTTATTTTTCTGCGATTGCGGTCTGTTTTGGGCCGCCGTGACGGGCATGAGCAGGATTTCCCCCATCCCCGTGGCGAGCAGTTGAGAAAACCCGCGTCGAATGACCCGGACCAGTCAACCCAGCGCGAAGGCGACGACGGCAATGTGATCCCGTTGCCCGGCTCTGCCGTGCGCTATCGGCGCGCACCTGAAGAACAGATTGCCGCTCACACCAAGACCGGCTCCAAACAGGCCGAAGGGCTGAAGGCAATTTTGGCTGTCGATCCTGATTTTGAGCTTGAGGGTTTTTTGGATGGCGCGCGCGGTGCCTATGAAATGATCCTGACTGCCTTTGCCCAAGGTGACAAACCCCAGTTGGAAGGGTTGTTGACCGCCGATGTCTATGAAGGGTTCGCCGCTGCCATTGATGCGCGTGCCGATCAGGGCCAGCGGTCAGAAGTGACGATTATCGGCATCAATGAAACCATCATTGATGACGCCGGGATCGAAGGCGACCTTGCGGTCATTACCCTGACCTTCAAGGCTGAGATGATTGCCGTCACTTATAATGAAGATGGCGCGGTGATTGATGGGCATCCCAACACGGTTTCCACCGTCACCGATGTGTGGAGCTTTGAGCGGGACGTGACATCCGACAGCCCCGCATGGCTGCTTGACGCGACAGACTAAGGCGCCTGCGAAGATGCAGCGCGGCTTGTTGATCTTAACGGTTTTATTGCTGGCGGTCGCAGCCTTTCGTTTTGGCTACCAGATGGGTGCTGACAATAGCGCCGGGCAGACAGGGCCGGATGTGGCCGTGTCTACGGTCACCGCTACTCCCACGTTTTATGACGATGTTCCCGGTTGGTCCGATGATCTTGCATTTGATCTGTCGGCCTGCACCGCCTGCCCCCTGCGTGATAGTTGGGGCGATACGGTTGCCGCCTATTTCGAAGATCATTTCGTGATCGAAGCCCTATCCACGCCAACAGGTGATCAGGGCTTGATGACAGGCTATTACGCCCCTGTGATTGACGCGCGGTTGAAGCCTGATGATGACTTTTCGGTGCCGCTTTATGGGCGGCCTGCGGACCTTGTGACGGTCCGGCTTGAACGGTTTGATCCGGCCCTAAAGGGCAAGGTCATTCATGGCCGCTGGGACGAAAACGCGGATGCCTTTGTGCCCTATGCTGATCGTGCGGCGATTGATGATAACGCTGATTTGGTGCCTATCGCCTATGTGCGGGACAAGGTTGTGCGTTTCTTTTTGCAAATTCAGGGGTCTGGCCTGTTGCGGTTTAGTGATGGGCAAATGATGCGCGCGGGTTATGCGGGCAAGAATGGCCGTCCCTATCACGCCATTGGGCGCGACTTGATTACAGCGGGCGAAATTGCCCCCGCCGACATGTCGATGCAGGCCATTCGCGGCTGGCTTTATGGCAATCCGGAAAAAGCTGAAGACCTGATGGACAAAAACCCTGCCTTCATCTTTTTTCAATTGGATGGGCAGGGGCTGGCGGTAAAGGGCGCGGCCAATGTGCCCCTGCTACCTGATCAATCGGTGGCGGTCGATCCGGCATATCATGCCTATGGTGAGTTTCTGTATGTCTATGATACGGCCAGCGATACAGGCCGTATCGTGCGTGCCGATGATACTGGCGGGGCCATTCGCGGCCCGCTTCGGCTCGATCTATATCGCGGTGTGGGGGATGATGGTGCGGCAAAAGCCGGTCCGATGGCCGCGCCTATCAGGCTCTACCGTTTGGTGCCGCGCCAACAAGGTGATAAAGCGGGATTATGAGCAAGCGACGCACATTATCACCGAAGGAACGGGCCTTGTGGGACAAGGTATCCAGCAACGTGTCCAAGCGTCGGGGCACCGGCAGCGCGTCTATGCGGGCTGAACCTGTGGGGCCGCAAAAACAGGCGATGAAACCGGCCCCGAAAGTGCGTTCTGCCAGCGGTGCGCCGCGCCCTGAACCCCTAACCCAATTCACACCCGCCCCGGCCCATGAAGCGCCGCGCGGCCTTGATGGCCGCAACCGTCGCCGGATGCAGCGCGGCAAGTTGGATATCGAAGGCAGGCTTGACCTTCACGGCATGACGGAGGCTGTGGCCCATCGTGCCCTTGAACGATTTATTGAGGGGGAGGCCGCACGCGGCAAACGCCTGGTACTTGTCATCACGGGCAAGGGCAAGGGTCGCGACTGGCAGGGCAACCCGATTGCCGTCCCCGCAGCGCCGTGGGAACGCGGTGGCGGTTACAGCACCCCTACACAGTCGGGCCTGTTGCGCCGTATGGTCCCCCAATGGTTGGCCCAGCCGCCATTGAACAGGTTGGTGGTGGAAACATCGCAGGCCCAGCCCAAACATGGCGGGACAGGCGCGCTTTATGTTTATTTGCGGCGCAACCGGTAAGCCGATGCCGCGCCATAACCCCCATCTGACACCCTTTGGCGAGATGACGCGCAAGTTGCGGGCACAGCGCGGCGTGACGATCACCGCGATGGCAGAAGCGGTGGGTGTAACCGCAGGGCATCTGTCTGGGTTGGAACATGGCAAAAAGGGCCGCCCGTCATGGCCATTGGTGCAAAAGATCATCCACTATTTTGAACTGATTTGGGACGAGGCTGAGGCGTTGGAACAAGCCGCCAATCTGTCGGATCCGCGTGTCACGGTTGATACGTCCGACGCGTCATCACTTGCCACGCGGCTGGCCAATCGCCTTGCCCGTGAAATCAATGACCTTGATGAAGCTCAATTAGCGCAGATTGAGTCTGTATTGGATCAGCCCAAATCAAAAGGTTGAGGAAGCGACAAAGCGGTTTAGCCCGCTGTCAGCTTCGTAGTCGGACGACGCTTTGGCGCTGATCAGAAATCAAGTGGCTCAACTTGCGCAGATTGAGTCTGTATTGGATCAGCCCAAATCAAAAGGTTGAGGAAGCGACAAAGCGGCCCGGCTCCGCCTAAAGGATAAAGCGGCTGAGGTCCAAATCAGTGGCAAAGTCGCCGACATTCTTTTGCACGTAATTTGAATCCACTTGCAGCGTGTCGCCGGATTTGTCCGTGGCGGTAAAGCTGATTTCTTCCAGCACCCGTTCAAGGATGGTGTGCAAACGGCGGGCACCGATATTTTCAACAGTGCCGTTCACTTCAGCGGCGATCAACGCGATTGTGTCGATGGCGTCATCACTGAATTCAAGGGTGACCCCTTCGGTTTCCAGCAATGCCTTATACTGTCTGATCAGGCTGGCTTCAGGTTCGGTCAGGATGCGTTTCAAATCATCATGGCTTAGGGGGTCAAGCTCAACCCTGATCGGCAGACGCCCTTGCAATTCGGGCAGCATGTCTGACGGCTTGCTAAGGTGAAACGCACCTGAGGCAATGAACAGAATATGATCGGTTTTGACCGCGCCATGTTTGGTGCTGACGGTCGTCCCTTCGATCAGGGGTAACAGATCGCGCTGCACCCCTTCGCGGGAAACATCGCCGCCACTGCTGCGGCCCTGATCGTCAGAGCGAGCGGTGATCTTGTCAATTTCATCCAAAAAGACAATGCCATCATTTTCAACGGCGGCAATTGCCTCTGATGAAATTTCGCTATCATCCAGCAGATTGTCGCTTTCTTCGGTGATCAACAGGTCATAGGACTGGCGCACAGTCAGCTTGCGGCGTTGTTGTTGGCCAGCGCCCTTGCCAAAGATTGAGCCTAAATCGATCATGCCCATTTGCGCCCCCGGCATACCGGGGATTTCAAAATTGGGCATCCCGCCACCAGATGGCGCGGCAACGGCGATTTCGATTTCCTTTTCGTCCAGCTCGCCATTGCGCAGGCGGGTGCGGAAACTTTCGCGGGTGGCGTCCTTTGCCCCTTCGCCCACCAGTGCATCAAGCACGCGATTTTCTGCGGCCAGATGGGCCTCAGCCTCAACCGCCTTGCGTTTCTTTTCGCGGACAAGGATCAAGGCGGCCTCAACCAAATCGCGGATGATCTGCTCAACGTCGCGGCCAACATACCCTACCTCGGTAAATTTGGTGGCCTCGATCTTGATAAAGGGTGCCCCGGCAAGTTTTGCCAAACGGCGCGAGATTTCGGTTTTACCGACACCGGTCGGGCCGATCATCAGGATATTTTTGGGCAGGATTTCGTCGCGCAAACTGTCATCAACCTTTTTGCGCCGCCACCGGTTGCGCAGGGCAATGGCAACGGCACGCTTGGCAGCGCCTTGACCGATAATATGACGATCAAGCTCAGATACAATTTCGCGGGGGGAAAAATCAGACATAAAACTCAACTAACAAATAAAGATGATCAGAGCGTAAAGACGGTCAGATTATTGTTGGTATAAACGCAGATATCAGCCGCGATATTCATGGATTTGCGGACAATGGCTTCAGAGTCCATATCCGTATCGACAAGGGCACGGGCAGCGGCCAGCGCGTAATTGCCGCCAGATCCGATGGCCAAAACGCCATCTTCGGATTCCAGCACATCACCTGTGCCGGTCAGAATCAGGCTGACATCCTTGTCCGCGACGATCATCATGGCTTCCAATTTGCGCAAATAGCGGTCTGTGCGCCAATCTTTTGCCAATTCCACCGCAGCGCGGGTCAGCTGGCCCGGATGCTTGTCCAATTTGGCCTCAAGCCGTTCAAAAAGCGTCATGGCGTCGGCGGTGGCCCCGGCAAATCCGGCGATGACCTTGCCGCTGCTGCCCAAAGTGCGCACTTTGCGGGCATTTCCCTTCAAAACCGTGTCACCCATAGACACCTGACCGTCGCCAGCCATGGAAACTGTGTCGCCCTTGCGGACGCACAAAATAGTGGTGCCCTGCAGGGGTAATTTCACCGCGCGGTGGGGTTCGTCGCTCATAATCATGGTATTCCTTTGCTGTTAGGGTTTATGTGGCCCCCCAACACTGATCCGTCAAGAGGTCGCGGGGGGAATTGCAGGGCTTGGCGGTTGGGGTTTGGGCTGTTACAAGCCATTTATTAGCGTGAAATGGATGCAGATCATGAGAACGGCAAGCGTCGAACGACTGACAAACGAAACCAAGATCAAGGCTGACCTGAATTTGGATGGGTCGGGCACATATGATGTGGAAACCGGTATCGGCTTCCTTGACCATATGCTTGAGCAATTGTCCCGCCATTCCCTGATCGACCTGAACCTGAAGGCCGAGGGCGATCTGCACATTGATTTCCATCACACGACCGAAGATTCCGGCATTGTGATCGGTCAGGCTGTTGCCGATGCCCTTGGCGATATGAAGGGTATTCGTCGTTATGCCGATGTGCATATCCCGATGGATGAAACCCTGACCCGCGTGTCGATTGATGTGTCGGGCCGTCCCTATTTGATTTGGAAGGTTGCATTTACCAAGCCCAAGCTTGGTGACATGGACACCGAATTGTTCAAGGAATGGTTTCAGGCATTCGCACAGGCTGCGGGCGTGACCCTGCATGTAGAAAACCTGTATGGCGAGAACAATCACCATATTGTTGAAAGCTGTTACAAGGGGTTGGCCCGTGCGTTGCGCGCGGCGCTGGAAATTGATCCGCGCAAGGCTGATGCGGTGCCCTCAACCAAGGGTACGCTCGGCGGCACACTTTAAGACTGACCTATGAGCTTAATTGCGATTATTGATTATGGGTCGGGCAATCTGCGATCCGTTGAAAAGGCTGTGGAACTGGCAGCAGGCGATCGGCCTGTTTGCGTCACCGCTCGCCCCGAAGATGTTTTGACGGCTGATCATGTGATCCTGCCCGGCGTTGGTGCCTTTGCCGATTGCAAGCAGGGCCTTGATAGTTTGCCGGGCATGGTTGATGCACTGGAACAGCGGGTCATCAGCGATGGCCGCGCGTTTTTGGGCATTTGTGTCGGGATGCAGTTATTGGCGCGTGAAGGTCGTGAACATGGCCGCACCGATGGGCTGGGCTGGATTGACGGCACGGTCGTACCGATTACACCCGCCGACCGGGCCTTGAATGTCCCCCATATGGGCTGGAATGAAATCAATGTGCTTGATAAGGCGCACCCGGTTTTGGGTGCCTTGCCTGCTGGTGCGCATTGTTATTTCGCAAACTCCTATCACATGCAGGTCAATGACACCGACCTGGGCCGGGGCCAAAAACTTGCCGTGACTGATTATGGTGGTGAGATTACGGTTGCGGTGGGGCGCGATAATATTTTGGGCACGCAGTTTCATCCTGAAAAAAGTCAGGCAGTGGGCGCGGCCCTGTTGAAAGCCTTTGTGGAGTGGCGGCCATGATCCTGTTTCCGGCAATTGATTTGAAAGACGGCCAATGCGTGCGTCTGAAAAAGGGTCTGATGGATCAGGCCACGGTGTTTAATGACAGCCCCGCCGATCAGGCAAAGGCATGGGCCGATGCGGGCTATGAATATTTGCATTTGGTTGATCTAAACGGCGCGTTTGAGGGCAAGCCCGTCAACGCCGCCGCGGTCGAGGCGATTATCGCCGCAACCGATTTGCCCGTTCAATTGGGCGGCGGCATTCGTGACATGGCAACGATTGAAGCATGGCTTGATCGGGGGATCACGCGCGTGATCCTTGGCACCGTGGCGGTGAAAAACCCGGCGCTTGTGAAGGACGCGTGTAAGGCGTTCCCCGGCAAGGTGGTGCTGGGCATTGATGCCAAGGGCGGCTATGTCGCCACAGAAGGCTGGGCAGAAGCATCCGACCTTAGCGCGATTGAACTTGCCAAACAGTTTGAAGACGCGGGTGCCGCGGCCATCGTTTATACCGACATTGACCGCGATGGCATTTTGGCCGGGGTGAATGTGGACGCGACCGTGGCCTTGGCCGAGGCGGTATCGACACCGGTGATCGCTTCAGGCGGTGTGGCTTCAATTGATGACCTTAAGGCATTGAAGGCCACGAACTGCGCCGGGATCGAAGGCGTGATTTCAGGGCGTGCGCTTTATGACGGGCGCATTGATCCTGATGATGCCATTCGCGTGTTGAAAGGGTGAATTGATCAATGTTGAAAGCCCGTGTCATTCCCTGTCTTGATGTCAAAGATGGCCGCGTCGTCAAGGGCGTCAACTTTGTTGATTTGATCGATGCGGGTGATCCGGTCGAACAGGCCGCGGTTTATGACAAGGCCGGTGCGGACGAGCTTTGCTTTCTTGATATCACTGCCAGCTCTGACAAGCGCAACATTCTAATTGATGTGGTGCGGGCAACCGCGGAACGCTGCTTTATGCCGTTGACGGTTGGCGGCGGTGTGCGCACGGTCAAGGACATGCGGGCGTTGTTGTTGGCAGGTGCTGATAAGGTGGCGCTGAACACGGCGGCTGTGAAAACACCTGAAGTGATTGCAGAAGGCGCGCAGAAATTCGGCAGCCAATGTATTGTTGTCGCCATTGATGCCAAAAAGGTGGATGACGGAACTGACGGCGCGGGTGGCCCGCGCTGGGAAATCTTTACCCATGGGGGCCGCGAACCCACAGGCATTGATGCGATTGAGTTTGCCAAAAAAGTGACCGCGCTGGGCGCCGGTGAAATTTTGCTGACCAGTATGGATCGCGATGGGACGCGGGCGGGGTTTGACCTTGGCCTGACCCGCGCGATTGTTGATGCCGTGCATGTGCCTGTCATTGCCTCAGGCGGTGTCGGGGACTTGCAACACTTGGCGGACGGTGTTCTGATCGGTGGTGCCGATGCGGTGCTGGCTGCCAGCATCTTCCACTTCGGTGATTATACAATCAGTGAGGCGAAAGCCTTTATGGCGGAACAGGGTGTGCCTGTTCGCAGGGCCTGAAACCAATAAACGATAGGGATGTGACGGCATGACAGAATGGATGAAACCGGGGTGTTGTGCAGTGATCACCGGCGGCGCAAATGGCATCGGCCTTGCCGCTGCAAAGGCCTATGCCGCTGCTGGCATGTCGGTTGTTATCGCCGATAAGGATGAGGCAGCCTTGGCCAATGCGCAGGACCAGCTGGGCGCAGCTGATATTTTGGCAGTGCCGTGTGATGTGTCTGATTTGGCATCCGTTGAAGATTTGCGCGATCGTGCCTTTGACCGGTTTGGCGCGGTGCATTGTTTGATGAACAATGCCGGGGTTGCGCTGCCTGCGGGGGCACCGTGGGAAAGCCGCGATGCGCTCGACACAATTGTGAATGTCAATTTGATGGGCGTGATCAATGGCTGTCAGGCGTTCATCCCCGCCATGCTCGACAGTGGTGTTGCGGGTGCGATTATCAACACAGGGTCCAAGCAGGGCATTACCCGCCCGCCGGGAAACTTTGCCTATAATTTGTCGAAGGCCGGTGTCGTTGCCTATACTGAATCTGTTGCCCATGCATTGCGCCAGATCGATGGGGGCGGTTTGACCGCCCATCTGCTTGTTCCGGGGTTTGTTTATTCAGCGATGGTGTCGCGCTTTTTGCCGGAAAAACCTGATGGTGCATGGACAGTAGAAGAAACCGTTGATTTCATGCTGGCAGCTTTACAGCGTGGCGATTTTTATATTCTGTGCCCGGATAACGAAACGCCGCGCGCGGTTGATGAAAAACGTATTCGCTGGAACGCCGATGACATCGTTCAAAATCGGCCTGCCCTGTCACGCTGGCACCCTGACTATGCGGATGAATTCGCCGCATTTATGAAAGATGAAACAGACCAATGACCAATGCAGAAGTGCTAAAGCGCCTGACCGAAACGATTGAAAATCGCAAGGGGGGCGACGCTGACAGCTCGTACACCGCCAAGCTATTGTCCAGGGGTGTGAAGAAGATTGCGCAAAAGGTTGGCGAGGAAGGCGTGGAAACCGCCATCGCCGCGGTCAGCGAAGATGACGCCGCCCTGTTGGGCGAAGGCGCAGACTTGCTTTATCACCTGATGGTGCTGTTGGCCGCGCGCGACCTGACCATTGATGACGTGCTGGCGACACTTGCTGATCGCGAAGGTCTGTCCGGCATTGCCGAAAAAGCCAGCCGGGATGACTAGCAGGTGTCACCCCGGATCTGACGGTGTCATTCAAGGATAACGCTATTTACAGAAGCCCGGCTTCTTTTGCCAACGCCTTGACGTCTGCTTCGGGCCGTGGGCCAAAATGCGAAATCACTTCACCGGCCATTAACGCACCAAGTTTGGCCGCGCGTGCCAAATCATCACCTGTGGCAAGGCCATAAAGAACGCCTGCTGCGAACTGATCGCCCGCGCCTGTTGTATCGACCACAGCGCCCAATGGTTCGGCAGGCACGAAGGCACGTTCGTCACCGCGGACAAGCGTGGCACCATCCGGCCCCTGGGTGATGGCGGCAATATCGCAATCAGCGGCGGCGCGTTTGATCACTTCATCCACATCATCGGTGCCGTACAGCATTTTTGCTTCGTCAATATTGGCGAACAGAATATCCACATCTTCAGCAACAATGCGGCGGAAGTCTTCAAGGTGCCCCTCAACGCAGAACGGGTCAGATAGGCTAAGCGCCACCTTGCGCCCGGCCGCTTCGGCAATGGCGATGGCTTTGTCGAAGGCGTCTTTGGTTGTGGGGGTGCTGTAAAGATACCCTTCAAGATAGGTCACGGCAGACGCGGCGATAACGTCTTCTTCCAAATCATCCTTGGTAAAGTCGGCACCGGCACCCAAGAAAGTGTTCATGGTGCGCTGGGCATCGGGGCTGACGAAAATCAGGCAGCGGCCCGTGCCGGCACCATCCTTGGCGGCGGCGGTTTCAAAGTGAATGCCCGTGTCGCGCAATCCCTGTGCATAGGCGCGGCCAACCTCGTCATCGCGGGTGCGACCCAACAGGGCGCTGCGGCCCCCCAATAGCGCCAACCCGGCGATTGAGTTTGCAACAGAGCCGCCCGGTGCGGTGACCTTGGTGTCATCCATCGCGGCGTAAAGCCGATCAGCCTCGCCCTCGTCAATCAGGCGCATGGACCCTTTGGGCATATCAAGGGCGGCAACTGTTTCGTCACTGGCGCTTACCAAAACATCCATGATGGCGTTGCCGATGCCGACAACATCATATTTCGGGCTTGTCATTGCTAAAGTCTCACTTCACGGGAATAAAAGGGCGTAACTTGGCCTCAACCTAGGCAAGCATGGGGTGCGAGACAACCAAAAATCTTGTCGCGTGTCTGGCAATCAGGGCACGAACCACCTATATCTGTAGAAACGCTATCAGTTGAGGGTTTGCGATGATCAAATCAGCCAGAATGACCTTGAACCAATTGCCTGAACCCCCGTTCCGGCGTGTTCTGTTACGCTCATTAGGGGTGACATTCCTGTTGTTCGGCCTGTTTTGGGCGCTGGGCTATTATTTGTGGCCGACAGAGGGGTTCACCGGGTGGACTTGGCTGGATGAGGGGATTGATTATCTGGCCGGTGCGGCGGGCATATTGCTGACCGGTTTTTTGCTGCTGCCTGTTGCAGGGCTGTTTATCGGCATCTTTATTGACGAGATTTCCGGCGCGGTTGAGGGGCGTTATTACGCCCATGACCCTGCGGGGCGTGATCAACCCATCAGGGAGGCAATTGTCATGGGCGCAAAATTTGCGCTGGTGCTGCTGATCGTCAATCTGCTTTTGCTGCCGTTCTATTTCTTCCTGCCGCTTGTTCCCTGGTTGGCAAATGCCTATTTGATTGGCCGGGAATATTTCGAAATGGTTGCTGTCCGGCATCATTCCTTTGAAGAAACAACACGTTTGCGCCACCAATATCGCTGGCAGGTCTATTTTGCGGGTATTGTGATTGCTGGATTGCTGATGATTCCGATCCTAAATTTTGCGGTGCCCTTGGTGGGGGCTGCATTTATGGTACATTGGTACAAACATTTAACGGGGTCGGTTCCGCAGGATGCAAAACAAACTGCTGTATAAAGCACTGATTGGCAGTGTCTGCCTGATGATCGGATCAGGTTGCAGTTTCGATGTTGCGCCTGAAAAGACGCGCCCGACCACCTCGTCCCAACAGGCCCGGCCTGCCGCCAATGTCCCCGCACCTGCCCCCGCACCGGTGGAGGCGCAGCGTTTCTTGGCTGAGGTGCTGATCGGTGCCAGCATGAATGCGCTGCAATCAAGCTTGGGACAGCCTGACATCATCTTTGCCGAACAAAATGCCCGTTTCCTGCGCTATGACGCGCCCGGTTGTGCGGTTCATATTCTGATGAAGGAAGGCCGCGTGATAGAGGTAACGCCGCGCAAGCGTAATGGCCGTCCGCTTGGCACCAAGGCGGCTGACAATTGTTTTCATGAAATGGTTGTGGCCCGCCGTGCAGCCGCTGATGATGAAGACTAGCTGTTTATCAGCTTGCCTTTGAACAGGCATTGATCGACCACGACGCATTTATCGCATTCAGGTTTGCGGGCCTTACAAACATAACGGCCATGCAGGATCAACCAATGATGCGCGTGACGCATAAATTCGTCCGGCACTTTTTTCAGCAGTTTCTTTTCAACCGCCAATGGGGTTGATCCGGGGGCAAGGCCCGTCCGGTTTGACACGCGGAATAAATGTGTATCAACCGCGATAGTTGAATGACCGAATGCAATGTTCAAAACAACATTGGCGGTCTTGCGCCCCACACCGGGCAGCTTTTCAAGGTCGTCACGGTTTTCGGGAACTTGTGACCCAAATTCATCCACCAGCAATTGCGCTGCCTTCATCACATTTTTGGCCTTGGTCTTGTACAGCCCGATGCTTTTGATGTGGTCGATCAGCTTGGCTTCACCCAGTTTCAACATGTCTTCGGGTGTTTTGACGATTTTGAACAGGTCCTTTGTGGCCTTGTTCACACCAATGTCGGTGGCCTGCGCCGACAGCGCCACGGCAACGACCAGCGTATAGGGATTGGTGTAATTCAACTCCCCTTGCGGTTCGGGGTCGGCATCACGCAGATTGGAAAAAAAGGCGTGAATATTGGCCTTGGTCATTTGCGGCATGGGTCGTTCCGTTCCTAGTCGAGCGCCTTGCCATCAATCACGCCAATGGTCAGGGCCGCAAGATCGATGTCGTCAACACAGGCAAGATTAAGGCCATAACTATTTGGATCGCCGCGCCGTTGGTGATGGGTATACACCCCACAGGTGGCGCAGAAATAGTGTTTGGCAATTTGTTTGTTCCATTGATAGCAGCTTAGCGCATCGTGCCCCTTCACCAACGTAAAGTAATCAAGCGGCACAATCGCGGTGATTTGTTGTTTGCGGCGACACAGCGAACAGTTGCACAAATAGGCACTGGCCGGGTCCCAATTGGCGGGCATCACGGCCTGCCATGTGACCGCACCGCAATGGCATGTGCCTGTTAAAGTTTGCTTCGTCATGTGCCCTTGCCTCTGCATCAATGATTTGCTTCTATCACAAAATGGCACAGGCAAGACCGTTTTTTGAATGTGAGTTGCGCCCCAACCCGGTTTTGGGGCCGCAAGGGATGCGTGCCGTGTTCATTGTGGCGGTTGGTTTCAGCCTATTTATTTCAGTTGGGTTTTTTGCCGTTGGCGCATGGCCGGTATTGGGGTTTTTCGGCCTTGATATTCTGGGGCTTTATTGGGCCTTTCATATTGTGCGCAAGCGGGCCGAACGGCGCGAATGGCTGCGCCTTGATCGGCAGGCGCTGACCCTGCATCGCCAATCCCGCGCGCAGGACGAGTGGCAGGAAATTGCCCGGTTGGAGCCGACATGGGCACGGGTGGAATGCCGCGTTGCCCCCACAATCGGTAGTGCGGGTGGTGAGGTAACGGTCGCCCATTTGTTGCTGTGCAGTCATGGGCAGGCGGTGGAATGCGGGGCGTTTTTGCCGGTGCCGGAAAAACGCAAGATCGCAGATGACCTGACCCGCGCCTTGCGTGATCGCGCCGCGCAACCATTGTTCAACCCGTATTAGGCATCGCAAGATTCGGGTGGCGGTTGGGCAGCTGACCTGACAGTCTTAGCAAAATTTGATAAGGCTGATCTGATGACTGCACAATTACATGACCTTGATTACACCCGTATGGGGGATGCGATTGACTTCCTGCTTGAAGCGCGGGAGGCACGCCCCTCGTTACAGGATGTGGCGGCCCATGTGGGGTTAAGCCCGTCGCATTTCCAGCGTCTGTTCACGCGCTGGGTCGGGGTTAGCCCCAAAAAATTTCAGGGCCGCTTGGCGCTTGACGTGGCAGAGGCCGCATTGGTTCACGGGGCCGATGTGCTTGATGCCAGTTTTGCGGCTGGCCTGTCCGGTCCCAGCCGGTTGCATGATCTGTTTATTGTGCATGAGGCCGTCACCCCCGGCACCGTGGCCAAGCGTGGGATGGGGTTGACCATTCATTATGGCGTTGCTTCAAGCCCCTTTGGTCCCGCCTTTGTCGCCGTAACAGACAAGGGTATTTGTGGTATGAGCTTCATTGACCCCGAGCTGACAGCCGCCGACATCCCTACAGGGCGCGGCCAAGGCAGCGGTATGGGTGATTTGGACAAGCAGGTTTTGCTGTTGCAAAAGCGTTTCCCCAAGGCTGACCTGCTGCATGATGATGATGCGATCGCCGCGCTGGCGGCACAGGCATTTGCGCCCCTTGATGGGCGTGATGCGCCGTTGCCGCTTTATCTGGAAGGGACAAACTTTCAAATTCAGGTGTGGAAGGCATTGCTTGAAATCCCGGAAGGCGGCACCTCAACCTATGGGACGATTGCTGCACAAGTGTGCGAAAAGAATGCCGCCCGCGCTGTTGCCAATGCGGTCAGTCGTAATCCCATTGGCTTTTTAGTCCCCTGCCATCGCGTGTTGCGTGAAACCGGGGCATTGGGCGGGTATTATTATGGGTTGGAGCGGAAGCGCGCCATGCTGGTTTGGGAAAAGGCACGCGCAGTTTCAGCCTGATGCTGGCGCATAGGCCGACGTTGGTGCAGGCTTTTAGCCTGTCAGTGCCTATTCCACCGTAGCGCCGACCGCGGCCATGCGTTCCTCTGTTGCAGAAGGTTTTTCGTAAGGCAGCCGTTCCATATCCTGTGCGGCAAGTTCTGGGTCAACTGATGGAACCGCCTGGCGCTTGATCAAATACAGGAAACTTGCGGCGGAAAAATCATCTTGCCGTTCGACAATGCCAAAGGCGCGGACGCCGGGCATTTGTTCAATCCACCCCTGCCCCGCAATGTCGTGCTGGTCGTTCACCTGATCCATAATCTGGTCCATCCCTTCGGGCACAAACACCGCCCCGATTTGTTGCACCGTGGCGCGGCAGCTTTTGTCAAACATGATGGGGTCGGGGCCATGCCATCTGTACAGGCTGGCGAAATCAGGATTGGGTGAGTTGCTTTCAGGGTCTGCGATTTCGTGGGGCACGCCTGACAGCGGGGCCTGATGGGCACCCATGCCCCAGGCAGTGCCGGCGTAATCTTCCAGGCCCGTGCCACAAATGGTGGGGTGGTCTGTGTCATTATCGAGGTAGAATTTAAACTCCCCCTCGCCATACCAGCTGAACAGGTGTTGCGCGTTCAGATCGTTCAACACGCGAATGCCAACCACGGCACCGAAAAAACGGCCCGGCCCTTCAACCCCGTCAACAAGGGTGAAGTCCTGCTTCATGGTGGTGGGGTTTTCACGGTTAAAGATGACATGCAGCAGGCCGCAATCTTCGTCCTGCGGGCCCATCAGTAAATCAATCTGGTAGTAAAGCGGGAAGATACGCTTGGTGTGATTGGTCAGCTTGATGGTCATCGCGCCGTGGAATGGCATGGGGATGGTGCTGTTAAACCCGCGCCCTTCCTGAATGGCTGTGTAGGCCGTGTTCAGCGGCACAGGCCGCCCCAAACTGGCCCCGAAAAAATCGGGCAAGGGGCATGAGATGGATGGTTCCGTATCCCCATCATACCAAGCCTCTAAGATAAGGGAGCGCATAATTTCAGGCGGCATGGGGGGCACGGTTAGCCAAAAATGTGTGACCCGCCCCGGCCCCGTCATATCCATCAAGGTAACGCATTCGCCGGGCAACATCATCTTGTTGGGGTCGCCCTTGCGCCCGCCGAATGTTTGTCCGCCCTTGCCCGGTGCCCCGGTCGGGTTTTCAAAACTGACGGCGCGCGATTTGTACCCGATCGGTATGCGCGATGGATCATCTGTAAACATGTTTTTCCCCCAAAACCTGAATGTCACCCGGCATGAGTGGTCCGGCGACCAAGCGGCGCTGGACCGGAACCACATGTCGGGTCAGTTCATTTACAAGGCCAGAACGTCCAGCATATCAAACCGTCCCGGCCCCTTGCCCTGTCCCCACTTGATCGCGGTAACAGCGCCGCGTGCAAATATGGTGCGGTCTTCGGCCCGGTGGGTCAGTTCCACCCGTTCATTATCCGTTGCGAAAATAACCGTGTGTTCCCCGACGACAGAGCCGCCGCGTAATGTGGCAAAGCCAATATCACCCTGACGGCGCGCACCTGTTTGCCCGTCACGTACCGCGTCGCGTACCTCGGACAATTTCACACCGCGTCCGTTGGCGGCAGCCTGCCCCAACATTTTTGCGGTGCCTGAGGGGGCATCGACCTTGTGCCTGTGATGCATTTCCAGAACTTCGATATCCCAGCGGTCGTCCAACAACCCGGCAACTTTTTCGGTCAACGCGGTCAATAGATTGACCCCGACACTCATATTCCCGGCCTGAATGATCGTGGCGTGGCGGGCCGCAGCATCAAGCCGGGTATTGTCATCGTCACTAAACCCGGTTGTGCCGATCACATGTACGATGCGGGCCTGCGCACATAAATCAGCATGGGCGATTGTGGCGGCGGGTGCCGTAAAATCGATCAGCCCTTGCGCGCCCGCAATCAGGGGCAAGGGGTCATCGGTCACCGCAACACCCAATGGGTCAAGCCCGGCAAGCGTGCCTGCATCAGTGCCGATATGGGGGCTGTGCGGGGCTTCGGTTGCGCCGATTACGGCCATGCCCGGTTCATCCGTGACAGCACGGATCAACGCCCGGCCCATGCGGCCCGACGCCCCTGCAATCACAATGCCTAAAGTTTGGTTCGACATGATTTATTCCTAACAATTGCTTGGATGCATATAAGGCCATTCAGCCATAAATGAAAAGGCCCCGCATTTGCAGCAGGGCCTTTGCAGTTACACATTGTGTCGAAGCGGTCAGGCAGCGTCAGTGGCGGCCTTGTTGTAATCTTCGACATAATGGTAATTCTGCTCATCCCACGGATGGAAGCTGGGTTTGAAATAGGGCAGCACCCGCAACATCATGCGCGGGAAAAACGCTGGCCGTGCCCAAAACCATTTCAGGGCCTTGCCCCAGTCTTTCCAATTATACAGGTCGCCCTTGTCGCGCAGCATGGTGATGGTGCCCAGCACCATACCCAGCGGGAAGAAAAACGCGGTCAACGCCATTGCAGAACACCGGATGAAATAACCACGGGCACCGGGATAGGCAGTTTTGAACACATCAAACGCCACGGCCTTATGTTCGGTTTCTTCAATCGCGTGCCAACGCCACAGCTTGGCCATGTCTGGATTGGCATCGCCCATGAACCGTTCATCAGACAGCAACATGTCAGCCAGAATGGCCGTAAAATGTTCGGCGGCGCAGGTGTCTGCCAATGCCGATGTGCGGCCCAGTTTTTGTTCAACAAAATCCAGCCATCTCTTGTTCATGGCCAGAATACCGCGTGCACGGCCAAACCCCTGATCAAGCAATTGGTCATTATAGACGTCATGTTCACGCGAATGGATCGATTCCTGTGTCATGAAACCTTTGACATGCTTGCGCAGTTCAGGGTCGCTCACATCTTTGGCATGGGCGCGCACGGCATTGACGAAAAAGGCTTCGCCATCGGGAAAGCTTAACGACAGGCCGTTAAAGAAAGCTGACAGTACCGTATTGCCCGAATGCCAGTCGCGCATATCGACATCCTTGACGGCATCGAAATGGACGTTGCGGGGTGTGATCGCTGCAGGACCGCCGGGGTGCCCACCCTTACCCTTTTCGAATTGGCCCTTTTCGAACTGGCCCTTCTCGAATTGGTCCTTTTCAAAGGTAGCGGATTCTGCAGTTGTTTGTGCGTCTGACATGACCATCGCCCTTGTTTGATTTGTTATTGACGGCCTTTCTGCGCGGCCCTTCTAACTGAATGTAATGTCAGTAACGATCAAATGCAAGAAATGCATACGGAATTTGGCGCAGTTATGCCGGACCTGCCCCTAAATCAGTCCGTCAGATCTTCCCAGAAATCCTTCACCCGGCTGAAAAAGCCGCTGCTTTCGGGGCTGGTATCGGCGCTGTCGCCGGCCTCTTCAAACTGCTTCAGCAGGTCAATTTGCTGACTGTTGAGGTTGACGGGCGTTTCAACCGCGACGCGGACATACATGTCGCCATGCTGACGACCGCGCAAGGTTGGCATCCCCTTGCCGCGCAGGCGGAACTGGCGGCCATGCTGGGTCCCTTCAGGGATGGTGATACGGGCGCGCTTGCCGCCCAGTGTCGGCACTTCGATCTGACCGCCCAAGGCGGCGGTGGTCATGCTGATCGGCACACGGCATTGCACATGTGCACCTTCGCGTTCAAAGATCGGGTGGGGCGTGATGTGAATAAACAGATACAGGTCCCCGGCCCGGCCGCCGCGCATCCCTGCTTCGCCATTGCCCGACAGGCGCAGGCGGGTGCCATCATCAACCCCGGCAGGAATATCAACATTAAGGGACCGGTTCTTGCGGACCCGGCCCTGCCCATGACAGGCATCGCAGGGGTCTTTGATAATTTGGCCCATGCCCTGACAGGTGGGGCAGGCCCGCTCAACAGCGAACAGACCCTGCTGCGCCCGAACCCGGCCACGGCCATGACAGGTGCCACAGGTTGACGGTTGCGCACCATCCTTGGCCCCGGTGCCGCTGCACGGCTCGCACGAGGTCATGGAGGGGACGTTCAAATCTGTTGAGGTGCCTGAGAATGCTTCTTCAAGGGAAATCTCAAGATCCATGCGCAGATCGGCACCGGCCTGTGCCCGGTCACGACCACCGCCGCCACCGCCACCACGGCGACCGCCCATGAATTCCCCGAATATGTCTTCGAATACATCTGAAAAGCCGCCAAAGCCCTGCCCACCAAAGCCTTGGCCCTGATTATAGCCGCCAGTACCGTCAAACGCGGCGTGACCGAACTGGTCATATTGGCGGCGCTTTTCGCTGTCTTTCAGAATGTCATAGGCTTCGTTCGCTTCTTTGAACTTGGCCTCTGCTTCAGCATCATCGGGATTGCGGTCAGGATGAAATTTCATCGCCAACTTACGATAGGCAGTTTTCAGCGCCGCTTCATCAGCACTGCGATCAACGCCCAAAATCTCGTAATAATCGCGCTTCGACATAATATGATGCTTCCAGTGTTGGAAATTGCCCCCGCGTTTTATCGCGAGGGCAAAATCTGATTACGACTTAGGCGTCGTCTTTTTTGGGTTCGTCTTCATCGTCTTTGACTTCTTCAAAGTCGATGTCCACGGCATCATCATCACCGGACGCTTCGGTGCCGCCATTGCCATCGGCACCCATGCCGGCAGCAGCTTCAGCTTCAGCCTGGCTGGCCTGATAGACAGCCTCGCCCAACTTCATGGAGCTGTTGGCAAGTGCGCCCATCTTTTCTTGCAGGGCTTCGGCAGTGGTGTCTTCGGCTGCCATCGCGTCTTTGAGTGCAACAAGGTCGCCTTCGATGGCGGTCTTGTCTTCTTCGCTGACTTTATCGCCATGCTCTTCCAGCATCTTTTCGGTTGAGTGGACCAGCGCTTCGGCCTGATTGCGTGCCTCAACCCCTTCGCGGCGGGCCTTGTCAGCCTCAGCATTGGCTTCGGCGTCCTTGACCATTTGTTCGATGTCGTCATCGGACAGACCGCCTGATGCCTGAATGCGGATCTGCTGTTCCTTGCCAGTGCCCTGATCTTTCGCTGACACATGGACAAGGCCGTTGGCGTCAATGTCGAAGGTCACTTCGATCTGCGGCACACCGCGCGGTGCGGGCGGCAGACCAACAAGGTCAAACTGACCAAGCAGCTTATTGTCAGCGGCCATCTCACGTTCGCCCTGGAAGACACGGATCGTCACGGCGGACTGATTGTCTTCGGCGGTTGAGAATGTCTGGCTTTTCTTGGTCGGGATTGTTGTGTTGCGTTCGATCAAACGGGTGAACACACCGCCAAGGGTTTCAATGCCCAGTGACAGGGGCGTCACGTCCAGCAGCAACACGTCTTTCACGTCGCCCTGCAACACACCGGCCTGAATGGCCGCGCCCATGGCAACCACTTCATCAGGGTTCACACCCTTATGGGGTTCCTTGCCAAAGAAGTTCTTCACGGTTTCGATAACCTTGGGCATACGGGTCATGCCGCCGACCAAAACCACTTCGTCGATTTCAGCAGCTGACAGACCGGCATCCTTCAAGGCAGCCTTGCAAGGTTCAACCGTGCGGGCGATCAGATCATCAACCAAGGTTTCGAACTTGGCGCGCGTCAGCTTCAGGGCCAAATGTTTGGGGCCTGAGGCATCGGCGGTGATGTAAGGCAGGTTTACTTCGGTCTGGGCAGAGGAGCTAAGCTCAATCTTTGCCTTTTCCGCAGCTTCCTTCAAACGCTGCAGCGCCAGCTTGTCGCCGCGCAGGTCCATGCCGCTTTCTTTTTTGAATTCATCGGCAAAGTAATCAACCAGACGCATGTCAAAGTCTTCACCACCCAGGAATGTATCACCATTGGTGGACTTCACTTCGAACACACCGTCACCGATTTCAAGGACGGACACGTCGAACGTACCACCACCAAGGTCATAAACCGCGATGGTCTTTGCACCTTCTGCCTTGTCGAGGCCATAGGCCAATGACGCGGCGGTCGGCTCGTTAATAATGCGCAGCACTTCAAGGCCGGCAATCTTGCCTGCGTCCTTGGTGGCCTGACGCTGGGCGTCGTTGAAATAGGCAGGAACAGTAATGACAGCCTGTGTCACTTCTTCGCCCAAATAGCTTTCGGCGGTTTCTTTCATCTTCTGCAAGGTGAAGGCAGAAACTTGGCTGGGGGAGTATTTTTCGCCCCGTGCTTCAACCCAGGCGTCGCCATTATCTGCCTTGGCAATGGCATAGGGCACCATCTTGGCATCCTTGGCAACGGCGGGGTCATCAAACACACGGCCAATCAAACGTTTGATGGCGAACAATGTGTTTTCCGGGTTGGTAACGGCCTGACGCTTCGCGGGCTGGCCCACCATGCGTTCGCCGTCTTCTGTGAAGGCCACGATGGACGGGGTGGTCCGGGCGCCTTCTGAATTTTCGATTACCTTGGCGGTGGACCCATCCATAACGGCCACACAGCTGTTTGTTGTACCAAGGTCAATACCAATCACTTTACCCATAATATTTCTCCTTTTTGGCGGCGTGGCTTTGGCGAGCCTTTGCAGCACTCGTCCTGTGCCCGCCCCTGAAAATTGTTGCCGTCCCGGTGAAACGGGTTGGCAGGGCTTTATTGACCCTTTTTAGATAGGGTCTCAATTCGTCGAATCAATGAGGGGAAGGCAATGTTTTTGGTCACATCCCCGGTCAACCGGAAATAGATTGCAGCCTGCCGCCCCCGTGTCATGGGGGCTTATATAGGGGGCACAAACGCCCGCTTCAATGGCGAAGGGCAAAAGAATCCGGCGATTCAGCCGCGACATTCGATCCCGACAAAAATCAGCCCTCAGGCGCGTCAGGCTGCGCCGTTGCTGTTTCGTCCTCGTCAGTAGCGGTTTGCGCCTCCTCAAAGGCGGGGCCGCCACGGGCGACACCGACCTGTGCGGGGCGCAACAGGCGATCACCGATCATCCAGCCATCGGTCACCACCTGAAAGACGGAGCCATTGGGCTTTGACGGATCGGGCGCTTCAAACATGGCATTGTGCAGATTGGGGTCGAATTTCTTGCCCATTGCATCAATGCGGGTCAGCTTGTGTTTTTCAAAGGTGCTGACCAATTCGCGCTGGGTCATTTCAATGCCTTCGATCACGCCTTTGGTGACGTCATCGGCAGCTTCGCGGGCATCGGCGGACACATGCAGCAAGGCGCGGTCAAGATTGTCAGCCACGGTCAGGACATCGCGGGCAAATTTGGTGATGGCGAATTTTTCCGCATCGACCTTGTCGCGCATGGCGCGGCGGCGGGTGTTTTCCATTTCCGCGACAAGACGCAGATTCTGGTCCTTCATATCCGCGATGTCGCCCAGCAGTTCTTCCTTTTCCTTCAAAAGCGCGTCAATCGCATCTTCGATGGTCGGTTCTGCATTGGCGGGATTGTCATCCGGCGCATTTTCGGGCGCAGCCGTCTGTGCCGCTGCGTCGTCCGTTAGGTCTTCAGATTGGGGCTTGTCCTGATTTTGCTCAGTCATGGCTGGGTCCAGTCGGCTTTGATGAAATGTCGTGAGGGGGATATAGGGGTTTTCACAGCCATTGCAAGCGGGGCGCGGGGTCGCGGGGCTATTTCAGCAGCCGTGATATCACCTGCGCCGTATAATCCACCATCGGGATAATCCGGCCATAATTGATGCGGGTCGGTCCGATCACACCAATCATCCCGATGATGCGGTCCTGCGCATCCTTATAGGGGGAGACGATGACCGAGGAACCTGAAAGCGAAAAAAGCGGGTTTTCAGCGCCGATAAACATGCGCACCCCATCCCCATCGCGGGCAGATTGCAGCAATTCCAGCATTCCCGACTTGGTTTCAAGATCGGCAAATAGTTGACGCACACGCTCCAAATCCTCGGTCGCGGTGACATTATCAAGCAAATTGGCGTGGCCGCGCACAATCAACAAGCCATCAGGTGTGTTGCCTTTACGGGCACCGTCATCAACCCAGTCTGCCAAGCCATCCTCAACCACCTTGGCGGCCAAGCGGTCCAGTTCGGCCTTTGCGCGCGCCAGTTCATCCGCCAAACGGCTGGAAATTGTGCCCATTGATTGCCCGGCAATCCGTGCGTTCAAAAAGTTGCTGGCCTGTTGCAGGGCGCTGGGGGGCAGATCAAGCGGGATTTGGATGACTTTGTTTTCTACCCGGCCTGATTGGGTGACGATAACGGCAAGCGCCTGCCCCGGCCCCAGATGAACAAATTCAATCTGTTTCAACGCCTCGTCATGCAAATGGGCATCATCGGGGGCCACCGCGACAATCCCGGCGCATTGACTTAACCCCGACAGAGCCTGTGTGGTTTCGCGCAGCATGTCTTCGGTGCTTTTGGCCTGTTCGGCCCCGGCCAACTGAGCGTCGATCTTGACCCGCTCATCCGTGGACAGGTCACCGATTTGCAGTAATCCGTCGACAAACAGGCGCAATCCTTCATGAGTGGGGATGCGGCCTGCGCTTTTGTGGGGGGCGTATAGCAGCCCGGCATGTTCAAGATCAGCCATCACATTGCGGATGGATGCGGGACTTAACCCCATGCCGTCCAACCGGCTAAGGGTTCGGCTGCCGATGGGGGCACCGGTATCAAGATAGGCTTCGACAATTTGCTGAAAAATATCCTGATTACGCCGGCCCATATCCACCAGCATACTATTGCCTGACCCCAGCTGATCTTTCCGCGCGCTCATGCCCAATTAGTTAGGGCTTTAGACGTGTTGAGGCAAGGGGGGACCCGTGATAAGCAAGCGTTAAGATAATTTTGCCTTTTATGGAGTTTCCCCCCAATGCGTGCAGATAACCGGGCTAATGACGCCCTGCGTCCGATTTCAATCGAAATGAATGTGAACCGCTATGCCGAAGGGTCTTGCTTGATCAAGGCGGGGAATACCCATGTGCTATGCACCGCATCCCTTGAAGAACGCGTGCCGCCGTGGATGCGCGGGTCCAACGAAGGCTGGGTGACGGCTGAATATGCCATGCTGCCGCGTGCAACCCATGATCGTGGCCGCCGTGAGCGTAAGGGTGCGTCTGGCCGGACGCAGGAAATTCAACGCTTGATTGGCCGTTCTTTGCGCGCGGTTGTGGATATGAAGGGGCTGGGCGAACGCCAGATCAGCCTTGATTGTGATGTGTTGCAGGCCGATGGCGGCACACGCACAGCATCCATCACCGGGGCCTATGTTGCCCTGTATGATTGCCTGCGCTTTATGAAAGAACAGGGCATGATCGACACGATCCCGCTGAAAACCGAAGTTGCGGCGATTTCGGTCGGGTTGCATCAGGGTGAAGCCAAGCTCGACCTTGATTACAGCGAAGATTCCAGCGCCGAAGCGGATGCCAATTTTGTGCTGACCGGCAATGGCGGCATTGTTGAAATTCAGGGCACTGCCGAACAGGACCCGTTCAGCGAAGAACAGTTCGGCGATCTGTTGCGTTACGCCAAAAAGGGCGTGGCCGAATTGGTTGCCATTCAACGCCAAGTGCTGGGGCTGTCATAGATGACCCGCAAACTGACCCCGCAATTGTCCGAAGGGGCCGAGCTGGTTGTCGCGTCGCATAATCCGGGCAAGGTGCGGGAGATCAATGACCTGATCAAACCGTTCGGCTTTGCCGCCATCAGCGTTGGTGAGTTGGGCCTGCCTGAACCTGTTGAAGATGGCGACACGTTTGGGGCCAATGCAGAGATTAAGGCACTGGCGGCGGCAACGGCATCGGGCAAGCCTGCCTTGGCCGATGACAGTGGGCTGTGCGTTTCTGCGCTTGATGATGCGCCGGGCATTTATTCGGCCCGTTGGGCAGGCGACGCCAAGGACTTCACCATTGCGATGGACAAGGTGGAAACCGCGCTGAAAGACACGGTAATCAGGGGCGAGGTGAATGACGCTGCGCATTTTATGTGCGCGCTTTGTTTGGCCTGGCCTGACGGTCATACCGAAACATTTGAAGGCCGCGTTGATGGCCGCCTGACCTTTCCGCCACGTGGTGATCAGGGCTTTGGCTATGACCCGATCTTTATCGCCGATGGGGAAAGCATCACCTTTGGCGAGATGGACCCCGACAAAAAACATGGGATGAGCCATCGGGCACGCGCCTTTGCCAAGCTGGTCAAGGCAGTGTTTGAAGCGTGAGCGCGCCGGGGGCAGATCTTTTTGGCCTTTATGTGCATTGGCCATTTTGCCTGAAGAAATGCCCCTATTGTGATTTCAACTCCCATGTGCGCGCGGCGGTGGACCATGATGTGTGGGCCGCTGCACTGGTGCAGGAATTGGCACATCTTGCTGCGCGTACGGATCGGGGGCCGCTCACCTCAATCTTTTTTGGTGGCGGCACGCCCAGCCTGATGGACCCCAAAACCGTAGGGGCTGTTATTGACCGCGCGCAAAGTCTGTTCACATTCGCAGACGACATCGAAATTACGCTGGAGGCAAATCCCACCAGCGCCGATCAGGCCCGCTTTACCGGGTATCGGGCAGCGGGGGTTAATCGCGTGTCATTGGGTGTGCAAAGCCTGCGGGATGAGGCATTGCAGTTTTTGGGCCGTCAGCATTCTGTGGCCGAGGCGATGGCCGCGCTCACCATGGCGCAATCAACATTCGATCGTGTGTCGTTTGATTTGATTTATGCCCGGCCCGACCAAACGGTGGGTGAGTGGCAGGCGGAACTGGCCGAAGGGGTGGCGCTCGGTACTGATCATATGTCGGTCTATCAACTAACGATTGAGCCTGAGACAGAGTTCGGCAAACTTTATCAGATGGGCCGCCTCACACCGCTGGATGATGACCCGGCAGCGGACCTGTATGAGGTCACGCAGGGGATGATGGATGATGCGGGCATGGCTGCCTATGAAACATCCAATCATGCGCGCGGCGTGCAAAACCGGGCGCGGCACAATCTAACCTATTGGCAGGCTGCGCCCTATCTGGGTGTTGGGCCCGGCGCGCATGGCCGGGTGCTGGTGAACGGACAAAAGCACGCCACCATTGCGGCCCGCACCCCCGAAGACTGGTTGCGCCGCGTGACGGACCAAGGCCACGGTTTTATCGATTGGCAATCACTAACCGAACAGGAACAGGCGGAGGAGGCGCTGTTGATGGGTCTGCGCCTGACCGACGGTGTGTTGTTGGATCGGGTGCGCCCGGCGCTTGACCCCGCCGCGCTTGAACGGTTGATCGATGACGGCTTTGTCGAGGTTGATGACACAACCCTAAAAGCAACAAAAAAGGGCCACCCGGTTTTGAATGCGGTGCTGGGGGCACTGGTGGCAGGGTGATCTTTTTGCTTGACATTTGTAGTATTTTATGCATCATTCATGAAACTGTGCCACCAGAAATGATGCGGTGATTGGCAAGACCTTCTGGCCGACCTCAACGGGCAAAGACACACTCACGCGCGCCAACCACGTGCAGGCACGGGAGCAGGCGGCAACCCGCCGCCGCGCCGCACGACATGGTCCCGCGCGCGAGGCGCAAAATGCTGAACGCAGGAGAACAGCGCCAGAAACTGGCACGCTCGGCCCCCAAACCCGTGCTGACCGATTGCAAGCCCGTGTCGATCGGGCGAGCCCGCCGAAAATTAATCGCGAGCCGGGAAAATTCTACATAACAGGACATCGTGTAGGAGGTGCTGGGCCGTATCATACCGCGATTGAGTATACGCCTGACACCGGCGAACCAAGCACATTCAGCGCCGCGCCAGATCTAAACAAAGGAGAAGATTATGAAAATGGCACTTTGGAAAAGAAAGGCATTTTAGGAAATTTGCAAAGCAACATTGGACGTGAGGAAGATAGCCCGGAAATCAACAAAATTCTGGGAACGGTTCAGTTGCCGGAGGGAATAAATGCTGAAGAGTATTTACAAAACTTGAGGCAGGCAGATGAAGCCTATTGTGATTGCGTGGATTATGATTTTTTCCCTGAGTTTGGTGACAGTCACAATTCAAACAGCTATATACGAGGCATACTTGAAGCCACTGGTGCGAAAGCTAATATAGACTGGGACGGCTTTGTAGGCGGGCGGCGACCTGTTCCACCGGAATATTTCAAAAGGCAGAAACAATGAACAAGATATCGATGTTGATTGGGCTTTTACTTCTGCTTTTTATCGGCCTTGCCTTAGGGCGCGTGGTTAGTTTTCCAGACTACTACTATCTTTCGTTCGAGAACGGTGAAGACATAGAGGTTCTGGAACGTCGGATACCAATTGAAAATGGATATTCGATGGTGCCGATACCCTATCAATTTCAACTCAAGCGACCAAATTACACACTATCAATGAAACTTGGATCGCATCGCTATCTGCCTACTGTTTTAATCGATGCAGTTGGAGTGGATGGGCGACGGCTTGTTGTGGAGGGGAAAGATAATAGTCGATGTACCGATTTCACCTTACTCACCTACAACAAATTATTGGAATTTAAGTGGTCTTGGCCAAGAAGTAGCAGACATATAGAATGTAATGCTCAAAAAACCTCCGATCTTAGGGGCACAATGGAACTAACACTGCGCGATGAAAACGGTGCTGTTTATGAAGAATCGCTGCAATTCAGTTTGAAGAGGAATGGCAATTTTGTCTCGATAGATACGCTGTGATGTAACTTCCTAAGCCAACACGTCTGTCATTGTCTGGGGTCTGGTGGAAAAGGCGTAAGCCACAATTCTGTCCCGTTTAGATTGCATCTCTTGAAGAAAAAAATTGGGAATTCCAATCCAGATGATCAAAAAAATCTTCAAGATGGTTCTGTTGCTGGACCTGATTGCGGTCATAAGCTGCGGCTTGATCTATGTGTCACCCAGCATGCAACGCTGTCATGAAGCTCCGTTGGCAATGGGACTTCACGTAACGTGGTTTGGTCCAACCTTGCAGTTCAATCATGGTTTTCATGAGATCATCAGTAATGTTGATGGCGACGAGCCTTGGGAGGATTCTTGGGTTAAAGGTACGGTTCAATACAAATCAATCACCGCCTACGGCATAACCGATTATCAGGATGGGGTGTTCTTCAAGGCGCTTGATTGGAATGGTCGGGAAAGGACGTTTTTGCTTCAGGACTATCCATATGAAGACGACACAGGTTATGGGATGGAGATTGTAGAACAAACCGGTTCTGTGCCCGTTGATGTATGGGCAAAAGTTGACAAGCGCACCTGCCTGATCGGCATTTTTCCTGCTGTGCCAATTCTGGTCGCCGGTATCACCCTTATGCTTCTGATGATCCTGACCCTTTGGTTTATCGGCACAATACCCAGCCGCATCCGTCGTCGGTTAAAGTGATGTGAAATTTCCTTCCGTTTAGATTGTATCTCTTGAAGAAAAAAATTGGGAATTCCAATCCAGATGATCAAAAAAATCTTCAAGATGGTTCTGTTGCTGGACCTGATCGCGGTCATAAGCTGCGGCTTGATCTATGTGTCACCCAGCATGCAAC
>SPJN01000021.1 GCA_006844605.1 Hyphomicrobiales bacterium
ACGGATCAGGCGGGCAGTGTCGTCTGAAAAGCCTGCCTGTTCATCAGCAATCAGTTTAACGTCACGACCGGGGGCAAAGTCGGGACCAAGCCAGATGTCGTCCCCGGTCATGTGGTACAACACCATGACCAACAAGCGCAGGTCAGCCTGCTGCAATGCGTCTGCGATCTTGCTGTTGTTTTTGTCGGTCATAGAGTGGCCTTAGGCGGCGGGGGTAAAGAAGTTGCGCCCGTCCTTATGTGAAACGCTGCCCTTGGCACCCATATAGTCTGTTTGGGTCATACGGGTCAGCGTGTCGGCATCTGCCGTCACAAGTGACAAGAAACGCGGGGCGTCTTGTGTGACAGCATCCCCCAATCGGCCAATAACGATTGCGGCCTCAGGCTCGTTCGTGCGTCCGAACAAAACCGTATAGGTTTCGATCACAGCATCGCCATTGGCTTCTTTGATCACAGTCGGGCGGGGCATGGCGTCGATCTTGGCCTGATAGGTTGCCGGATCAACACGCTGCCACTGGCCTTCGGTGGGGGTGGTGGAATAGATGCCCGCCGCATGTTTGGTCAGATAGCCGCCATTGGCGGTGACAAGGCCAATACTGCCCGGCTTGCCGCGCACCTTGTCCACCATCGCCGCGATTGAATTCATGACATAGTTATTGCCCGCACCACCATGGAACGGCAGCCCGCCCGTGATGGTCAGCCCGCGCGGGTCGTCCTTCGCCAGCCCCAGTTCGTCACAGGCAATTTCAACAGCAACAGGGAAGCAGGAATAGATGTCGATAAAGTCAACATCGTTGAGGGTCATCCCCGCCATGTCAAACGCCTGCTTGCCAATCTCGCGAATGGCGGGGGAGGAATGATAGTTCACCCGGTCCTGCACATGCCAGATTTCAGCAGCATCGGCGCAGCCATGTAGATAGGTGAATTTGTCTTCGGGGATGCCCATCTTGCGGGCCTCGCCCACGCTGGTCATCAGGATGGCAGCGGATTGATTGATCTGGTTCATGGCATTCATGAACTTGGTATAGGGCCAACCAACATAGCGGTTTTGCGGTGTGGCTGTCGCAATTTCCTCGGCGCTGCGTTCAATCGGGTACCACGCATGGGGCGAGGTTGCGGCAACCTTGGTGAAGCGTGAAAACAATTTACCCATTGCAAGCTGATGGTCAGCAATGGAACGACCATATTTTTGGCGCACCGCATTTTCAAACATTGGATAAATGCTGGCAGGCGGGAAAATGCCGTGGGCATTTTCATAATCGTTCGACATATCAACGTCGGGGAACAGATAGGTGGCGTCTTGATCGTCAGCCTCCTCCCAATCGGGGGTGCCGCCTTCCTTGACGATGCGGCGGCTGGTGTCCATTGCCTCAGACCCGGCGAACAGGACCAGGCGGTTTTCACCCTTGGTAATCGCCTCAGCATACCGATTGACCAGATATTGCGGGTTGTTGCCGCCATGCGGGGTCAAGAACGCCTGCGCCTTGGCAGCGCCGATACGGCGCTGAATAACAGCGGGGGAATTTTTGGTCGGCTCGCGAAAGCCGCGCACAATCACCAGTGTATCAAGGTCGGTCAGGACATTCTTGTCCAGCCCGGCATCCTCGGCGGCCAAATAGGCAGCCTGTTCGATCAGGTCAAGGGGGGAGGAGGCGTCCGCAACCGGAACGCCCTTTTCAGTCACTTGGCCGACGCCGACCAAAATGGGTGTGTTGTCTTGGATCATGATTAGTCCATTGGTTTGAAGTTACAAAATAGGATGTGAATAGAAAAACTTAATCAAGCGGCGCGCCGATGGCGGCATAGGCCTCATTCACCAGCGACTGGCCGCGCGCGTTCAACATCAGCCCGGCCCCCATCTGGTTCATGGTATAGCCGATGGCAAGCCCGTGGCGGGGGTCAGCCAAACCGATGGAGCCGCCGGCCCCCACATGGCCAAACGCCCGCACACCCATGATGGCGCTGTCGGTCATGCCGAACCGGTTGTTGCGATTATCCATTGATTTCATGAAGCCCATGGAAAAGCGGGTGGGCATATATAATGTTTCGTCCCTGCCTGTGGCCGCAGATACTTGCGTCATGCCGCGCAATACCTTGTCACTGACAAATGTTTTGCCCTGATAGGTGCCGCCCATGGCAAAGGGGGTATAGGCCCCGGCCAGCCCGCGCGCATTTGTGATCCCGTTGGCTGACGGGATTTCGGCCGCATGGGCCTGCCGGCTGTTGATGCCAGCGGTAAAACCACCATCATTGAACAGGAACTTGTGGGGCACGCTGTCAGCATCCGACAGGGCCTTGGCGATAAAGGGGCTAAGGTTTTCGGGATCCATGTCACCGACATTCGCGGTTATCATCGGCGCGATGCGCGGTTCCACTGATTCAGGAGTGCCGCAATGAAGGTCAAGGCCCAATGGCGCCGCCAGGTATTCCTTGATCACCGTGCCGGGTGTTTTGCCCGTGACGCGGCGGATCAATTCCCCAACCGTCCATGCAAAGGTTACGGCGTGATAGCCCTGATTGCTGCCCGGTTCCCAAAACGGGGCCTGCGCTGCCAACTGGGCGCAAGTGGCGTCCCAATTATAGAACAGCCCTTCAGGCACCTGCTCGCTGAATGCGGGTAGCCCAACTGTGTGGTTCAGCATCATGCGCACTGTGGCCTGTTCCTTGCCGTTCACGGCAAACTCAGGCCAGATTTCGGCAACGGGTTGATCGGGGTCCAGCTTGCCTTCCTCAATCAACATATGGGCGGTCAGGGCCATGATGCCCTTGGTTGAGGAAAACACGATTGAAACTGTGTCTTCTTCCCACGGCTTGCCCGTTGCCTTGTCTGCAATGCCGCCCCATAGGTCGATTTTGGTCTCGCCTTCGTGGCGGATACAGAAGCTGGCGCCCAGTTCCTCGCCCTCGTTAAAATTGGCGACGAACTGATCAACGCAGGCTTCAAACCCCGGCTCGACAAAGCCGCTGACTTTTCCTTTTTCGCCCAAATCAATTGCGATTGTATCGGCCATTTCAGTCTCTTTCATAATGGTTGAATTTCAGTTGCCGCAGTATGGTGTCAGGGGGCTTTTGGCGCAAGCGGGCGGGCGATTTTTTGTCAAATTCCGCTGCCATCATAGGGGCGGTGTGATATGGTCCTGCCCAGCTAAAGATCAAGAAAATCAAGGATGAGTTGCTATGAGCATGACCGGGGCCGATTTATTATTGCAAAGCCTGTATGGCATGGGTGTGGAGGCATGTTTTGCCAACCCCGGCACGTCGGAAATGCAGCTTGTCACCGCTATTGACCGGATCGATGGGATGCGGTCGGTGCTGGCCCTGTTTGAGGGGGTGGCAACCGGCGCAGCCGACGGCTATGCGCGGATCGCGGGCAAGCCTGCGGCGACCTTGTTGCATTTGGGGCCGGGTGTTGGGAACGGCTGGGCCAATCTTCACAATGCGCGCCGGGCTGGGGTGCCGCTGATCAACCTGATCGGTGATCATGCTGTTGACCACTTGGCACTTGATGCCCCGTTGACGTCTGACCTTGATGGGGTGGCGGGCAGCGTGTCCCATAATCTGATCCGCGCTGAAACTGCCGAAGGGTTGGGCGAGGCTGCGGCCCGTGCCTATGCGTCTGCCATGACACCGCCGGGTCAGATTACATCGCTGGTCTTGCCTGCCGATCTTGCCTGGGCTGAGCTTGAGGGGGCAACCATTGCCCCCATGCCCCCATTGCCCAAACCCGCAGCGGTTGAAGACAGCGCGATTGATCAGGCGGTTGATGCGTTGAAGGCGGGGGGCCGCCGTGTGATTTTGGTTGGCAGCCCGGTGACGGGGGACGAAGGCAAGCTTAAAAAACTGGGCCTGATTGCGGCGGCAACAGGTGCTGAAATTATTGCCGATACTTTCGTGACCAAGACGGCGCGCGGCGCAGGCCGTGCGGGTATTGCCAAGCTGCAATATTTCGCTGAACTGGCATTGGATCAGTTGAACGGGACCGCCCAGATGATTGTGCTGGGGACCAAGGCGCCAGTCTCGTTCTTTGCCTATCCCAATGTGTCATCCTATCTGGTGCCTGACGGGTGTGCTGTCACCCAATTGGCGCGGCCTGAACAGGATGTGGATGCGGCGATTGAGGGGCTGCTGTCCGGGTTGGGCATTGATCCTAACGCTGCAGCCCCCGTGGCTGAACGGGTTGTGCCTGACGCCCCTGAAGGGCAGCTTGATGCCGTGAAGTGTTGGCAGTCTATTGCCCGGCACATGCCCGACAATGCGATTTTGTCAGAGGAGGCGGCGACCAGCTCATTCGGGGCGGAGGCTTTTTTGCCGACCGCTGCGCCGTTTGATCATTTGCAGTTAACCGGCGGCTCCATCGGGCAGGGGCTGCCCGTTGCGGTTGGGGCGGCTGTTGCCGGGCCGGACCGAAAAACCATTTGTGCCCACGGTGATGGCGGGGCGATGTATACGATCCAAAGCCTGTGGACCATGGCGCGCGAAAATCTGGATGTGGTGACGGTGATTTTCGCCAACCGCTCCTATGCCATTTTGAATGTGGAACTGGGCCGCGTTGGCGCGGGCAATCCGGGGCGCAAGGCACTGGATATGCTGGACATCGGGCGGCCCGATATGGACTTCACCCAAATTGCCAAGGGCATGGGCGTTGATGCGGCCAAGGCCACCACGGGCGAAGAATTTGAAGATCTGATGAAGGCGGCCTGCAACAGGCGCGGCCCCTTCCTGATTGAAGCGGTTATTTGATTTTTTGGAACAAACGAGATTTCACAAAATAGGAAACTGATATGACACTGACAATTTATGGCATGACGGGCAGCCCCTTTGTGCGCAAGGCATTGGTTGTGGCCGAAGAAGCGGGCGTTGATTGCGCATTTGAAGTGGTCAATGTGTTCGCTGCCCCCGATTGGTATGTCGAACAAAACCCGTTAAAGCGGATGCCGCTTGCCAAGTTGAATGACACCTATATTCCAGATTCATCTGCTATTTGCGGTGCGATCAGCCGCCTTGCGCCTGACAGTGATTTGTTCCCCAAGGATGCGGAGGCCTATGGCCGTGCCTTGTGGATTGAAGAATATGCGGATTCGGATGTGGCAGCGAAAATCGGCCTTGGTATTTTCCGCCCCATTATTTTCGCGCCGATGTCCGGCAAGGAGCCCGATACAGAAACTGCTGACAAAACAATGGCAGAAGTATTGCCGCCGGTGTTTGACTATTTTGAAAAGCAGTTGAATGGCGGCCTGCATTTTGTGGGTGACGCATTCACCATCGCCGATGTGGCTGTGCTGTGCCAGATGATCAATCTGCGCCATGCGGGCTATACGCCTGATGCAGAAAAATGGCCGGGCCTGAACACATTTATCGAAACCCATTCTGCCCGCCCGATCGTGCGCAAATGGATTGATTGCGACAAGCCTGTCTTCAAGGCATCAATCGCCTAGTAATCTGTATCTGTGAAAGTTAAGGAATTATTCAATGCGTGGAACAATGGTGAGCTTGACCGCCGCTGACGGTCATGAGTTCAAGGCCTATGAAACAGGCCCCGCAGACGGTGCGCCCGTTAAGGGCGGGCTGGTGCTGGTTCAGGAAATTTTCGGTGTGACCGATCACATCAAGGAGCTGTCAGACAGCTTTGCCGAAGAAGGCTACCGGGTGCTGTCGCCACAGCTTTATGATCGCAATACGCGGGACTATCAAACCGGCTACACCCCCGATGATGTGCAGGCCGCGATTGAGATGCGCGCCCGGATTGATTATGACGACACTGTGCGTGATGTGCAGGCCTGTGTTGATGCCCTGCAAGGGGCGGGGCCTGTTTTCTGTACCGGGTTCTGTTACGGGGGGTCGGTCACATGGGTTGCAGCAGCGCGGGTCAGTGGCCTAACCGCTGTTGCGGGCTATTATGGCGGGCAGATCAAACAGTTTATCGACCTGCAGCCCAAATGCCCGACCATGCTGCATTTCGGTGCGCAAGATGCGTCTATTCCTGAAGAGGATGTGGACCAGATCCGCGCCATGCATCCTGATGTGATCATTCACATGTATGATGCCGATCACGGGTTCCAGTCTGATCGCCCACAACATTATGATGAAGCAGCAGCAAAACAGGCGCGGCAACGTAGCTTTGCCCATCTTGCTGCCGCCGCTGCTGCCACGTCAGCTTAAGCGGATTGTTCGACCGTCGGGGCGCTGGTGATGGCCGTATTTTCGGACCGCACCAGCGGCCAGACCAATTGTTCGGCAGCGGTGACGGGGGGCAAGTCTTCTACGCCGAATGCCGGCGGCACGTGGCGGGTGATTTTGGCGGTGCCGAAAATCACATCCCACAGAAATAACATGTTCCCGAAATTGCCTTTGTAATTGGTCACGCCATCGGCTGTATGTTTGCCGTGATGGGCCGCATGGGTTGTCGGGGTTGAGATCAGCCGTTCCACCACCCACATGACCGGGTGCAATAGCTTGATCTTGTAAAGCGGCTGGTCCCAACGGACGCTAGAATGGGCGGCGATAATGATCGTCAGCTTGACAACGATAAAGACGGCGTAAACTTCGCCCAGTCCCATAAACAACATGGCACCTGACAGCCACAGCCCCGGCATCAACAGATAGTAAAACACGTTGTTGCGGTACACCATGCGGACGCTCATATACTCAGCATTGTGATGCGAGCGGTGCAAATTATACAGCCACGGCAGGGTGTGGCTTAACCGATGCCACCAATATTGGGTCAGATCATCCAGCAGAATCAAAATGCCGAACGCGGCCCAAAAGGGCAGGGTGATCAACGCGTCTTTTGTGTCGGGAAGGATAAACCCGACCAAGGCGGCAGAGGTGAACAGCACCAGTGGCTGGGTGGCAAATAGCAATATGGGGCCGCCGATCAACTCGACCTTCAAATCGTCCTTCACTTCGCCATTCAGGTTCAACAGGCCATGACGCCATGCCTCAACTATGGCAAAGCCTGCGAATATCAACATCAGTGTCACTTGATAGGGCATGGGTCTCTCCTCCCGCTTATTATTATGGATTGGGAGTAACAGAAAGCCTTGTGCAATAATGTCAAAAATTTTACAATTATAGCATGAGTAACTTGCTAGGCTTCGGTACGATCGGGCTGGTTGATGCCCTGCCAGAGGAATTGCGCGCGGCGCTGTTCGCTGCGGGCACCCCTGTGACCTATCAGGATGGGGAAACGATCCATCATCGCGGTGACGCCACGCCGGGGCTGTCGCTGGTGCGCAAGGGTCTGGTGCGCATGGGCAACTACACGATTGACGGTGATTATATCGTGACAGTGGATCTTGGTCCCGGTGATTGCTTTGGGGAGTTCACGTTGTTTGCCGGGGTGCCGCGCACCCATCATGCGCAGGCGATGGGGGTGGCGGTTGTTGACCAGATCACAAAGGACGCCTTTGACAGGGTGATCGCCAGCAATACGGGTTTTCGGCAAAGCCTGCTGGCGGTGGTGACCACACGGCTCTATGCGTCGCTTGAGTTTATTGAGGAGATGCGTTCCCTGCCGCTTGATGCGCGGGTGGCAAAGATGTTGTTGCGGGCGTGCCCCCGCAATGCGGATAAGGCGCAAATCAACCTGACGCAGGATCAGTTGGCCGGGGCGCTGGGGGTGACCCGTGTATCGGTCAATAAATGCCTGAAAGTGTTTGAGCAGGAAGATCTGGTAGAACGACGCTATGGCAAAATCATTGTGCCGGATGTTGGTGCCCTGACAGATTGGGTGACAACGCGGGTGCAGATTGAACAATTGCCCCTACCGCAACTTTGACCGTGACGTTGGTGAGCGGTTAGGTATTGAACCTGAACAGCATCACAAGCGTCCGCTAGGAAAAGCCGCAGGCTTTTGCGTTATGCGGCGCGACAACAAGGAAGGATGTGATGGGAAATTTGGTGAGCGGTTAGGTATTGAACCTGAACAGCATCACATCCCCGTCACTAACGATGTATTCCTTGCCTTCAAGACGAACCTTGCCAGCGTCTTTCGCAGCGGTTTCGCCGCCCAGCCCAACATAGTCGTCATAGGCGGTTGTTTCGGCGCGAATGAAGCCCTTTTCAAAATCCGTATGAATGACGCCGGCGGCCTGCGGGGCCTTGGTCCCCTCAGTCACGGTCCAGGCGCGGGTTTCTTTCGGCCCACAGGTGAAATAGGTGATCAGGCCCAACAGGTCATAGCCTGCACGGATGATGCGGGCGAGGCCGGTTTCACTTAACCCCAGCTCCTCCAGGAACATTGGTTGTTCGTCGGCAGGCAGGCCGGCGACCTCAGCCTCAATCGCAGCAGAGATAACAACGCTGATCGCGCCTTTTTCTTTTGCCATTGCGGTAACGGCTTCTGAAAATTCATTGCCGGTTGCGGCGGCGTCTTCTTCGACATTGCAGACATACAGAACCGGTTTGGAGGACAGCAGCTGCAACCCTTCAAATAGTTTTTGTTCTTCCTTGTCGATGTCTGCAACGCGCGCGGGTTGGCCATCACGCAGGACGGTCAATACCTTGTCCATGATGGCGACCATGATCTTGGCATCCTTGTCGCCAGTCTTGGCCTGCTTTTCCAACCGGGTATAGCGTTTTTCAAGGCTTTCAAGGTCAGCCAGCATCAATTCGGTTTCGACCGTGTCGGCATCGGCAATGGGGTCAACCTTGCCGTCCACATGGGTGATGTCATCATCTTCAAAGCAGCGCAGCACATGGCAGATCGCATCAACTTCGCGAATATTGGCAAGGAACTGATTGCCCAGCCCTTCGCCCTTGGACGCGCCACGCACCAGCCCGGCAATATCAACAAAGGTCAATTGGGTGGGAATGATGCTGGCGGAATTGGCGGTTGAGGCAAGAGCATCAAGCCGGGGGTCGGGCACAGCGACATTGCCGACATTCGGCTCAATCGTGCAGAACGGATAATTCGCCGCCTGCGCCGCCACGGTTTGCGTCAATGCGTTGAACAGGGTGGACTTGCCTACATTGGGCAGTCCGACAATGCCGCATTTGAACCCCATTGCTTCATCCTCATTTGGTGTAGCTGCGCTACGCTAATATCTGTGTCATCACTTTGTGGCGAGTGACACTTGATTGTTGGTGTCATCACTTTGTGGCGAGTGACACTTTATTCATAAAGCCGGGTTGGTCACCACCGGCCAGTAAATCGGCATAATCGGCAATGGCATCAATCAGCGACGGCAGCCAATCTTGATCCGCCTTGGAGAAGTCGCCCAATACATGGCCATGCACCCGCGCCTTGTCACCCGGATGGCCGATGCCGATCCGCACGCGGTTAAAGTCTGGACCGATATGATTGGCGATGGAGCGTATGCCGTTATGGCCCGCCGCGCCGCCACCGGTTTTGACGCGCAACTTGCCTGCGGCCAAATCAAGTTCATCATAAAGAACGGTAACATTTTCAGGGGCGAGCTTGTAAAACCGCATGGCTTCGCCAACCGCGCGCCCTGATTCATTCATATAGGTTTGGGGCATCATGATCAGGCACTTTGTCGTGCCTAATCGCCCTTCGCTGACCAGCGCCTGAAACCGTTTTTTCGGAGCCGGAAATGCGTGACGGCGAAGGATAGCCTCCGCCGCCATAAAGCCGACATTGTGCCGATGGTTCTGATATTTGCTGCCCGGATTACCCAGACCAGCCAAAATCATCATCGCGTTGGCTCCGTCATTTGCCGATAGTCAGGCAGAAGGATGGGGCGAGGATCAGTCCTCGCCGCCTTCGTCACCACCTTCTTCACCTTCGGCCGCTGCTGCTGCTTCTGCTGCTTCGGCTGCTTCTGCCTCTTCATCTTCGGCAGACTTGACCGCAGACGGTGCTGCGATTGTAGCGACGGTGAAGTCACGGTCTGTAATGGTCGGTGCCACACCTTCGGGCAGTGCAACCGCTGAAATGTGGATTGAATCACCAATGTCATAGGATGACACGTCGATTTCAATCGAATCAGGGATTGATGTTGCCGGTGCGTTAACTTCAACCGTATGACGCACAATGTTAAGGACGCCGCCGCGTTTAAGGCCGGGGCTGTCTTCTTCATTGATAAAGTGAACGGGGATTTCAACAGCAATCGTGGCATTCTTGCCAAGGCGCAGGAAATCAACGTGCATGGCACGGTCTGTTACCGGGTGGAATTGAACGTCACGGGGCAGGGCATTTTCGATTTTGCCGCCCGCATCAATTGCCAACATGGTTGAGAAAAAGCCACCTGAACTTAGCAGTTTATTGAGGACACGTTCCTCAATTGCGATGCTTACAGGTTCTTCTTTGCCACCATAAATCACGGCCGGTACACGTCCTTCACGACGTGCAGCCCGTGCGGCCCCCTTGCCGCCACGGTCCCGGACGCTGGCGGCGAGTGTTTTGTTCTCGCTCATTGCGCAGCACTCCAAATAAGTAAATTTCCGCCCAAGCCAAATGCGTGAACGGACCGGCGCCGCTTCCTCCAAGGGTGTAAGGGACGCCGAACGGGTCTTTTATAGGAGCGGTGGTGTCTGCGCAAGCCAAGATTGCGGGCAAAACTCGCAAATTACTGCGGCAAATCAGACCGTGGCGCAGGCACAAATGCCGGCGATGAATACGGCGGTCTTCTGCCGTTTTTCGCGCTTAGGCGCAGGCGGCAATCAGGGCCTGAACGGCCATTGAAATCGCGCCCTTGGTGCCATCGTCGGTCAAATTCCCCTCAGCATCCATTTTTTCATGAATGGCAGAGGCTGAAATGGACGCCGGCAGCACCGTCACGCCGATATTGCCCAGCAACATACGCAAGGGCACCAGCGCCCGCATCCCGCCAAATCCACCGGGGGAGGCTGAGACGACAACCGCCTGCTTGCCTGCAAAAGCGCGCAGCATAAAGTCACCTTCGACCGTGGGGTCGGGGCGTGAAATCCAGTCGATTGTGTTTTTCAGCAACGCCGGATAACCCGAATTATATTCAGGGCAGGCAATGAACAGGCCCGTGGCAGCGGCCACAATTTCTTTCAATTCCTTGGCCTTTTCGGGCAAACCATCCGCTGCTTCCAAATCGCCGTCATAAAGCGGCATCTGGAAATCAGCCAGATCAATAAAGCGGGCATCGGCACCGGCTGCTGCGGCCATGTCGTAGGCTGCCTTGGCCAGTTTTTTATTGAACGAGTCCTTGCGGGCGGAGCCTGCGAAGAAAATGATCTGATTGGTCATATGAAAAGGCCCTTAGTCGAACAGGCTGGAAACGGAATGTTCTTCTGAAATGCGATTGATCGCTTCACCCAACAGGGGGGCCATTGAAATACGGCGAATGTTGCGCGCGCCCTTGACCTCATCGGTTGGGGCGATTGTGTCAGTAATCACCAATTCCTTCAGGACGGAATTTGACACACGCTCAACCGCCTTGCCGGACAAAACACCATGGGTGATATAGGCGGTCACGTCCTTGGCTCCGGCATTCATCAATGCCTCAGCGGCGTTGCAAAGTGTGCCGCCCGAATCGACGATATCATCGACCATGATGCAGCTGCGCCCTTTGACGTCACCGATGATGTTCATCACTTCCGATACACCGGCACGTTCGCGGCGCTTGTCCACGATGGCAAGGTCGCCATCAAAGCGTTTGGCAAGGGCGCGTGTGCGAACCACCCCGCCCACATCGGGGGAAACAAACAATAGATTGTCCGTGTCACAATTTTCCCGAATGTCAGAGGCCATGACAGGTTCTGCGATCAGATTATCAAGCGGAATGTCGAAAAAGCCCTGAATTTGTCCGGCGTGCAAATCAACTGTGACAACGCGGTCAGCGCCGGCGGTGGTGATCAGATTCGCCACCATCTTGGCAGAAATCGGCGTCCGGGGGCCGGGCTTGCGATCCTGACGGGCATAACCGAAATAGGGGATGACAGCTGTGATGCGCTTGGCACTGGCACGGCGCAGAGCGTCGATACAGACCAGCAGTTCCAACAAATTATCATTGGCCGGGAAATGGGTCGGCTGAACGACAAAGACGTCCTCGCCACGTACATTTTCCAAAATCTCAACCCAGACTTCCTGATCCGCGAAACGGCGGATATTTGCCTTGGTCTGATTGATGCCCAGCGTATCGCAAATGGCACTGACCAGTTGAGGATTGGCATTACCGCCAAGAATTTTCATGAAGAGCCCTTTCCCACGTCTCAAGCTGTTCGCGACTCATACCAATGCAAGAGGACCCTGTAAACAAAGCCGCGGTCCTACAATGACGATTTTTCAGATTACAATGACGCAGGCCCCCAGCATCATGACGACGAAGAAAAGCATTAGCATGATGAAATAGGGCATGGGGCGATGGCTCCGGCTGGTTTACGGCTAGATTAGGCTGATGGCACCGATCATGCGGCCATAATCGGGTGTGCCTTGATGGGTGTTGTAACGATAGGAGAAATAGCGGCTTGGGTCAGCATAGGTTGAGTTGGCGCAGGACAGATCAACCATCCCCACACCCTGCCTGATCAGCCGCGCCCCGATATAGCCGGGCAGGTCAAAATGGGGCTTGGGCCAGTCGTCATCCGTGATGACATAATCCGCAGCATTGTCATCAGCTGCGGTCACGGCGCTGATGAAATCATCCCCCACCTCATAATCGGCAGGGCCGATGGTTGGGCCAAGGGCCGCGATGATCCTGTCAGGGGCGGCACCA
This sequence comes from Hyphomicrobiales bacterium, assembly GCA_006844605.1. Classification (GTDB taxonomy): domain Bacteria; phylum Pseudomonadota; class Alphaproteobacteria; order SPJN01; family SPJN01; genus SPJN01. Next base: position 12,647 of record SPJN01000021.1, read on the forward strand.
AGTGCTGTCATGGCCTTGACGACATTGTCCAACACACCCCCGGTTGCGCCGCGCCACCCGGCATGGGCCGCGCCGATCACGCCCGCCTGATGGTCAGCCAACAGCACCGGGCCGCAATCAGCGGTCAGAATACCCAAAACGATGCCCGGTGTGCTTGTCGCGATGGCATCTGCCTTTGGGTACAGGGCGGGGTCTTCATCCCCCGTCAGGACAAGGCAATCGGCTGAGTGATGTTGATGAACTGTATAAAGCGGTCCGCCATGCAGGGCGGCTGCGACGCGCCGCCGATTTTCGGCAACATGCGCCGCCTCGTCGTTGGAGCCGGGGCCGCAATTCAAGCTGCCATACACCCCGGTTGAGACGCCGCCTGTGCGCCCGAAAAATCCATGCTGGATGGTCGGGCCGGTCAGGGCATCTGCAATAGCGGGCCGGGGGGCGTTGGCGGGCGCTGTCACGACAGGCCATCCGTGTTCATAGGTAGTCCGGCAAGGCCGGGCAGGCCGGGGGCAGACAGGCCAAGCACCTTGAACAATTCACCCATCTGATCCGTATCGACCAGCCGTTTGCGGGCCGTTTCAATATCCGCAGCGCGCCCGGTTTTTTTCAGACTGTTGGCGCGATAGCTGATGCCAAGCTCCTCTAAAAACGCGCCTTGGGTGGCGATGGGATAGGCTTGTGCGCCGGCCTTATTGGCAATCCGGGCAAGGCGGTCAAAATCCACATGGGCGGTCAGGTCAGCCTGTCCCGGTGTGGTTAAGACATTGCAGAACTGATGATCCTTTAGGGCTTGCAACGTGTCGCCCAGGCCGCTTTGGGCCGGGCCGTAATCAATGAACAGCGCCGCGCCACCCTGCGCAATCAGGCGGTGGGACAATGCCTCAACCAAGGTTTCACCGCCGGGGCAGGTTTCGGCAATCGCGCCGGGCAGGGCACCGCGCACGCGCGCGCCCAACTGCCCGATCGGGTCGTTGATCGGTTCGTTCAACAAGGCAAAGCACAGGCTGGGGGCGTCAGGCTTGGGCAGGCCGGGCAATGTGGGCTTGCGGTCCAGTCCGACCAGCCGCTCACACCAGCCCCTGCTGGTTTTTTGAAACTGGCGAATTGGCAGGGCGTCCAAAAATTCATTGGCAATCAGGATCAGCGGCGCATCTGTCGGCACCTCATCCAAACTATAGTGATGTTCAATCGTGTGGGCGATCTTGGTGCTTTGCATAACGCGCATGGGGCCGCTGGCCTCAACCATATGTAGGCGCATGGCGGTCATAAAGGGGCGCACGGCACCGGCGGCGCGCAACGCGTCCACCATCAGTGTGCCGCGACCGGGGCCAAGCTCAACCAAATAGAACGGATCAGGACAGCCAAGGCGCTGCCACGTATCAACGGCCCACAGGCCCAACAGTTCCCCAAACATTTGGCTGATTTCAGGGGCAGTAATAAAGTCACCATCAGCGCCGATGGGCGCGCCTGTACTGTAATAGCCATAATCAGGATCCGTCATGGCCATCGCCATAAATTGATCGACCCGCATCGGGCCGGTCATGTCGATCTCGCGGGCAAGCTTTTCCAAAAGCGGCGGCAGGTCAGTCATGCGCAGGCGCCTGCCGTTGTTTGCCATAAATAAGAAAGCCGATGCCGATCAACACCAGCGGCAGGGACAGCATCATCCCCATGGTCAGCCCACCACTGCCAAAGTTCATCAAAAAACCCAATTGCGGGTCAGGCTCACGGAAGAACTCAACAAAGGTGCGGGCACAGCCATACCCGATGAAGAACAGCCCCACCAAAGTACCGGGCCGCTTCAACGCGCCACCAAATCGGCCCATCCCGTATAGCAGGACAAACAGCAACAGCCCTTCAAGACCCGCTTCATAAAGCTGGCTGGGATGGCGGGCCAAAGGCCCGGCACCGGGAAACACCATCGCCCATGGCAGGTCAGCGGTGCGTCCCCATAATTCACCATTGATGAAGTTGGCCAGCCGCCCGAACATCAACCCCAGCGGTGCAACCATCGCCAATGCGTCGGCAAAGTTCAGCAGCGGAATATTGCGGCGGCGGCAAAACAGGATGGTGGCAATGATTACGCCGGCAAGTCCACCGTGAAAGGCCATGCCCCCTTCCCAAACGCGCAGGATGCGTGACGGGTCAGCCATGAAGTGATCGAAGTTGTAAAACAGGATATAGCCAAGCCGCCCGCCCAGCACGATGCCCAGCGTTGCCCATAGCACGTAATCATCAACGCCCTGTTTGTCGGTCGGGGCGGTGTCCGCAGGCCACAGGCTGGCGCGTGCCATCAAACGGTTCACTAGCCACCAGCCAATCATGATCCCGCCCAAATAGGCCAGCGCGTACCAGCGGATAACCAACGGGCCAAGTTCAATCAGGACCGGGTCTATGTGGGGAAAGGGAATGGCTAGCATGGGGGCCTCTCTTGCGCCTGTGGGATCACGATTGCTTACTCCGATTAACAAGGAACCTCAACAAATCAGTCCCGGAATTTTCACCATGCGGCATTCACGCTCTTGAGCGGGGGCAAGGTTGGGCCTAGTCTTCCTAATAACACGCGCACAATTCGCGCAAAATATGACGAGCAGGACCGACCTTCCATGCAGAATGATAACCGTCTTTTCGACGATTTGAGCAAACTTGTAACCAATGCCGCCGGTGCCTTGACCGGTGTTCGGGATGAGTTTGAGGTGCTGATGCGGCAGCAGGCCGAACGGCTGATTGCGCAGATGGATTTGGTCCCGCGCGAAGATTTCGACGTTGTGCGCGAAATGGCCCAAAAGGCCCGCGAAGAAAATGCGGCACTGAAAGCCCGTATCGACGCGCTTGAGGCCAAATTGGGCACCGGTGCCTGAACCAACACATGCGATGGTCTGCCTGCTGCCCTGAATGCAGCCGTTTATGCCGCCCAAAACCCCGCCAAAATCCCCCAATATCCCTTTGTGATTCGTGACTTATCCATGACATAGGCCGCGCGTGGTCTGTTAGCGGCACAAGTGCGCGTTCCTAACGTGTTGAAAACGCGCGCTTTTCAAATTTCTTGTGCGCGCCCCATTGCAGCCCCCTAGGACTGGTGTACCCTGTCACTGCTTGTGTAAAGCGTTGGGCGATATACCAGATATTGGGGTGCCTTTCGGGGCCGGGATACTGGTAAACAGCCATCATATTGAGGGGAGCGCACCTTATGCCCACAGTTTCGGGACAAACTATCAATCCTAGTGCCGCCGACCCGCTTGACCTTGTCGAAGCTATTGTTGAATCCCATGAGTGGCCGTTTGACCGCTCAGAGGGGGAGCTTGTGGTATCGGTCAGCGGCAATTGGTGTGACTATCATCTGTGCTTTAGCGTGCTACCGGAAATCAATGCCCTGCATGTGACCTGCGCCCCTGATCTGCGGGTTGCCCAAAATCGCTATGGCGAAATATATGAGCTGCTGGGCAGGATGAATGAACGGCTGGTTTTGGGCCATTTCGACCTGTGGTCAGAGGATGGCGTGCCTCTGTTCCGGTTAAGCCAGTTCATGCCCAATCATTCTGAACGCTGCCTGCTGGTGGCTGAACATTTGATCGAGATTGCCTTGACCGAGTGCGAGCGGTTTTACCCCGCCCTGCAATTCCTGTTATGGGGCGGCATGACACCGGCTGATGCGCTGGATGGTGCCTTGCTGGAAACCCAAGGTACAGCATAAGGCCGCAGAAGTTTCACAAGACAATCCTGAATTGTCCTGCTAAATCAGTCCCATCAATATATTTTGGGGCAACGGGATTTATGACACAGGAAAACAAGCAAACCGCATCGCGCAAAAAAGCACCTGCTTTGGCGTTGATCGGCGCTGGCCGCATGGGCGGCGCGATGATGCGCGGTTGGTTGGCGTCCGGCCTTGTGCGTTCATCCAAGGCCCATGTGTTTGAGCCGACCCCCCAACCTGATCTGATCGCGCTGGCGGACGAGTTTGGCCTGAAGCTCAACCCAGATATGGAAAAACTTGCCAAACAAAAGGGCGTCGATCTGGCGGTTTTGGCGGTGAAGCCGCAGGTTATGGCGACGGTGTTGCCAACTTATCAGCCCCTGTGGGGGGGCGATGGCGGCCTGCCCCTGACGATTTCAATCGCGGCGGGTGTGTCGCTGGCCTCCTTGGGGGCATTGCTGCCTGAAGGCACGCCGATTATCCGCGCCATGCCCAATACGCCTGCTGCCATTGGGCAGGGGGTGACTGCCCTGATTGGGAATGCACACGTGACCGAGGCGGGCTATGAACAGGCCGAAGCCTTGTTGGCTGCTGTCGGCACTGTTGTGCGGTTGGACAATGAGGGTCAAATGGATGCGGTTACTGCCGTTTCAGGGTCTGGTCCCGCCTATGTCTTTCATTTGGCTGAATGTTTGACCGCAGCAGGCACCCGCGCCGGATTGCCCGAAAAAATGGCGGCACAGCTTGCCATCGGTACGGTGACCGGGGCCGCTGGCCTGCTTGATCAATCGGCTGATGATCCTGCCGCCCTGCGCCAGATGGTGACCAGCCCCGGCGGGACAACCGCCGCAGCGTTGGATATTCTGATGGGTGACAAGGGCCTGCGCGATTTGATGAGCCGGGCGGTCAGCGCCGCTGCTGCGCGGTCAAAAGAGCTTGATCAAAAAAACTAGCCTCTAAAAATGCTGCACCTGCGAAATAGGCTGGTGCGGCATGATGAATTGCGCTTATACTTCTGACACTCGCAAATAAGTGCCCCCCGCAAGAGGGGGCCGAAAAGATCAGGAGACGCCCTAATGTCCGATTCAAAACCAGCTCTGCAAGATGCCGCAAAAGTCTTGATCGCCCGTAAAGGGTGGGTCCGTTCAAACGTGCCTGAAATCGCCAGCGAAGCGGGCGTTTCCATTGTAGAAGCATTGCGCATTGCCCCAAACAAGGCCGTGTTGGTTGCCGGCACATTGGATGCGGTTGACGCGCAATTGGCTGCCGACCCGGACCGTGCGGGCGCCGGCGCTGATCTGCGCGATTCCATTTTTGCCGCCATCATGGCCTATGTTGATCAATTGCAGGCAGAACGTGATTATTTCGCTGCCGTTGTGCAGGGGCTGCGGTTTGACCCCATCGGGTCTGCCATCATTGCGGCGCGGTTTGAACAATCGCTCGACGCGATATTGGACCATGCGGGTGTGTCTGCGAACTTGGCTGCCGGGTTTGCCCGTCGCCGCGCGGTTGGCGTGTTGATGCTGGAAGTGCTGCGCGTGTGGGCCGATGATGACAGCGAAGACCTGTCAGGCACAATGGCGGCGTTGAACAATCGTTTGACCCAAATCGAAGGGCTGATCCAGTCTGCATTGGGCGCGGCGTTGACGGTTGCGGCCAAGGTGCAGGAAATTCGCGGTGGTATCGGCGGCGCGGCCGGTGCAGCTGACGCGGCCAGTGCCGCTGATCAGGATGGCTGATTATGGCGAAAGATCATTCTGACGGCACGGTGCAGGTTCAGGAATTCCCATTCGGGCATTTAGGCTCAGTGCGTTTGATCAATGATCTGAAGCATGAGGCCGAGAAGGTCGAAAATGTAGACCTGGCCCCGCTGGTGGAAGAACATCGCAAAAGCGTGTCTGCCTTTCGCAATGCTGCAAAAGCCACCAAGGACGACGTTAAAACGTTGAAACAGGTTGAGCTTGATGCCCTGAAACAGGCTGCCGAAGAATTGCAGGACGCGGCCCATAAGGCGGTGTCCGGCCTGCGCGCCCACAAGGATGAAAAGCGTGATCAATTATTGGCTGCCAAGGCGGATGCCGAAGCGGTGCTTGATGGCGTGTTCGACCATTTGCGTGAACTGGCCGATTATGCGGGCGGCAAACGCAAGGAAGCTGCATCGCTGATCAGCGCCCGTGCCCGTGCCTATGCGGACGAGGTCAAGCGGCTTGGGCAATCAAAAGACAGCGCGAAAGATGGCGACTAAAATTCGTTTCTACCGCGTTACCCTTTGCCCGCAGCGCAGTTCAAACAGGTCGCCACTGCCGGGTCGTGGTCAAGTCGCGCCGGGGCGATGTCGTCACCGCATAGGCTGCAATAGCCGTAATCACCGTCATCCAGTCTGATCAGGGCAGCATCAATGGCCCGTTGTTCACCAATACGGCGGCGGGCTGTTGCTTCTTCCATTGCCTGTTGTTGCATGGCATCCATGCGGGTCAACCGTCCATTACGGGTTTGGTCCAACTCCACCGTGCTGCGGGCATCCTTTGACTGCAGGATTGATGCGGCAAGCTCTGCCTTGCGGGCAAGTAGGCGGGCGCGAATCTGATCATCTGAATGGCTCATACCGCTTTATATAGCACCGCTGCGCATTTCATGCGACCGGCTGTCGCGGTAAGGACGGACACTATTCCACAGGGGTGCGCCCGGATGTGTCCTTGTTCACACAATAAAATCAGCCATATAGATAAGGGTACGAGAGAGAGGCAGGCATGTCGCCCGCCATCAGGTCTGATTTGTTGTATGACCGCTCAAGAAAGGAATGCGTAATGGCTTATATGGTTCAGTCAATCGTTGCATTTGCCGGACTGGTATTGACGGCTGTGGGCCTGTCATCGGGAAGCATTGCAGCCTATGACGCGTTCTTTTTAGCCTCTGCCATTCTGACCTTGCTGGTGGTGCGTGAATTTATGGGCCGGTCAGATATGAAGGCCCGCGCAGCGATTGCCGATATTTGGGGCGCGATCAAATCAGGCGGCGCCCGTCGTCAGGTCGCGGCCTTTGTTGTGCTGGCTGTATTCAGTCTGGGGCTGATGGCATCAGGTGCCTTGATGGGGCTTGAGCCTGTCACACAGACAATGTCTGTCGCCGCACACTAAATCGTCTGCAGTATCAATCAGCCAAAATAAAAGGCCCGGCGCGTTTGTGCAGCCGGGCCGTTTTTTTATCCAGAAATATGTTGTCTAGAAAATTGAATAGCCGCCATCGATGACAAAGGTGTCACCGGTGTGGAAGCTGGACGCGTCTGAGGCAAGGTAAACGGCAACGCCTGCAAAATCCTCAGGCTCACCCCAGCGGCGGATCGGCACGCGAGAAATCACTTTTTCATTGAACTTGTCTGACCCTTGCGATCCTGCGGTCATGTCAGTGGCAATCCAGCCCGGTGCGATGGTATTGGCGCGAATGCCCCAGCGGGCATGTTCAACGGAAATGGCGCGGATCATTGATGCTACCGCGCCTTTGGAGGCACCGTAATGTTCGTTAAAGCCTGCCCCTTCCAATGCGGCAAGGCTTGCCACGGCAACCAGAGACCCGCCGCCGGGCCGCTGTGTCATGTGGCGGCACGCAGCCCGCATGGTGAAGAAGACACCATCCACATTCACAGCCATCACCTTGCGATAGGCGTCTGTTTCCAGCTTGGTAAATTGGTTGGCACCATAACCGATACCGGCGTTGGCAAACACAGAATCGATCTGCCCGAATGTGTTGATGTCTTCGGCAAAGGCATCGTCAACGGCAGCTTCGTTTGACACGTCAACCTTTCGCGCGTTGGCCTTGATGCCCTTGGCTTCAAGCGAGGCAAGAGCGGCCTTGTTCTTGTCTTCGTTCGTGCCCCAGATTGAGATATTGGCGCCCGCGTCCGCCAATGCTGTGGCGAAGGCAAGGCCGATGCCGCCATTACCGCCGGTGATCAGGGCGGTCTTGCCCGTCAGGTCAAAAAGTTTGGTCATAGGAATGCTCCGTCAAAAATAGTGAGGTGATGAATGAATATGATTGGTCAGATTGATTGCGCGACCGCAGTGGTTTCGTCAACAGGCAATCGGATGGTGGCGCGCAACCCGCCCAACGCAGACCGGTTCAGGATCAAGTCACCGCCATGGGCGCGGGCCATATCGCGGGCAATAGCCAGCCCAAGGCCGGAGCCGAGATTGTCGCTGTCCTGATTGCGCGCTTCATCAAGGCGGCTGAAGGGTTTCAACGCTTCTTCGTATTTGTCTTCCGGGATGCCGGGGCCGTCATCGTCGACAATGATTTCAAGATGTCGGCCATTGCGTGACAGGGTGACGGCAACAGCTGTGCCGTAGCGGCAGCCATTATTGATCAGGTTTTCAACCGCGCGCCGCATATGGACCGGCCGCAGATCAAGTGCCACGCCCTTGGTGTCCGGGGCGATGGTCAGGCTGACCGGTTTGCCCGTGGTGTCGAAGCGGCTGACAAGATCCGTCAACAGGGCGCTAAGGTCGGTTGCCTCGCTTGTGATGTCGGCCTGCCCCTTCGCAAATTCCAGATAGGCGTGCAGCATCGCTTCCATATCCTTCAGGTCAGCGCGCATATGGTCTATTTCTGTCGTTTGGGGCAGCATTGCCAGTTCAAGCCGCAGGCGGGTCAGGGGTGTTTTCAGGTCATGACTGATCCCCGCCAACATGTCTGTGCGCTGGTTGATTTGCCGTTCGATACGTTGCTTCATCCGAATGAAGGCGCGCGCTGCGGTGCGCACTTCGGTGGCGCCGGTGGGTTTGAATCCCACCGGGTCAAGGCCGCGCCCGAATTGGTTGGCAGCTTCTGATAATTGGCTGATGGGCCGGATCTGGTTTCGCAGGAAGACAATGGCAACAAGCGATAGCAGGATCGTCAGACCCATCATCCATAACAGCAGTATTTGTGCGGTGGGCGTGCTTAATCGTTTGATCGGCACCAAAAATCGCAACACGGTCCCGGTGCCCGGTTCAGACAGATTGTCAGGCAGCATCACGCGGATGTCAGCCTGTTCGGGGAACGCATAAAGGTCTACCCATAATGGATAGGGTAGTCGTCGCCGCAGCTCGTGCCCGACAATACGGTGATGGGCATCAAACCGGGCCAGCGGGCCGCCGCGATAGGCGGGCAAGGTGGCATCGTAATTTACGGACAGGACCAGACTGAAATGTGACGCCGCATATTCTGACAGGCGGGCGCGGTTTGCCTCTGTCATGCCATCGGCGTTGCGCTGATTATACAGGTCGATCACGGCCGCGATGTCACCCGCAACCATATTGCCAAAGCGCGAGGTCACCGTGTCCCAATGGCGGTCATAAAAGATAAAGGCGATGGCCCCTTGCAGGACCAAAATCGGCACCACAAATATCATCATGGCGCGGGGCAACAGGCCGCGCGGTGTGAATTGTTTCATCAGCTTGGCGACATTGCTGCCAAACTCGTTCAAATTACGCCAGTTCAGCGGCGGGTTGGGCGCGCCAAGGCCGCGCTGCTGTTCATTGCTCAAGGGGGAATAGGGCGCGGTGAAGCCATCAATCCCGGCGCGGTCTTCAGGCGGCGGTGTGTCGGTTTTGCGTGCCATCAGTCTTGTGCGCCCTGATCAGGCTCGCCCTGTTCATGCTGCGCATCCGGCTCGTCAGGCAGTAACGCATAGCCCAGACCGCGAATGGTTTTCAGATATTGCGGGTCACGGGTATTGGCCTCTATCTTACGGCGCAGGCGTGTGATCTGCACATCAACAGACCGGTCCTGCCCGGTGCCCAATTGGGCCGCCAGTTCGCTGCGCGGGATGGGCAGGGGCGCGCGGTCTGCCAACATGGTCAACAGATTGGCTTCGCTTTCGGTCAGTTTGACGGGCTTGTCCAATTTGGTCAGCCGTTGACGTGTGGGGTCATAACGGCATTGGCCCAAACTGATCGGGGCCTTTTTGTCAGTCGTAGGTGCGGCATGTCCAGCGGCGGCGGCATCAACCGTCGCGGCGCGGCGCAGTATGGCCCGAATGCGTAAGGTCAGCTCCTCAGGCTCAAACGGTTTATTCAGATAGTCATCAACCCCGGTGTTCAGCCCGGCAATGCGGTCGGCAGCTTCGCCCATGGCGGTCAGCATCAGGATGGGAATTTGATTGCCCGTTTTGCGCAGGCGGATGGCATAGTCGCGACCATTTTCGCCCGGCATCATGACGTCCAACACGATCAGGTCGAAGGCAAGGCTTTGTTGCAGCTGGTCAGCTTCCTGCGTGTCGGCGGCGGTTGAAACGCGAAACTGTGCGCCGGACAAAAACCGTTTGAGCAGATCGCGCAAACGCTGGTCATCATCAACAACAAGAATGTGGTGCGGGTCAGTTCCCGTCTGTTGTGTCATCTGTGCCTGTCCGGTTTTGCGCCAGGTGAGGGGCGATCAAGGGTAGCGCAACAAGGTAACGCCGCAGCCCTACCACTGTGAGAATGCTGCCAGTATGCGCGCCCGGTCATCTTCGTCAATAAGGCCCAGCAAAACTTGTCGGAATCCGGCGACCGCTTCGGGGCCTGCTTCACGATAGGCTCGGGCCATCCGGTCGCGCTGTGGGGCGGACAAGGCGCGCTCAAACGCTGCGCCCTTGTCGGTTAGGTAAAGCAGCCGTTGACGCCGGTCATTGGTGCCTTCCTTTTGTTCGATATAGCCATCATCGACCAATTGCTTCAGCACGCGGCTTAGGCTTTGCTTGGTGATGCGCAGAATGTCCAACAACTCGGCCACGGTCATGCCCTGATTGCGGCCCACAAAGTGAATGGCCCGGTGATGGGCGCGGCCCAGCCCCTCTGCGGCCAAAATCTCGTCAGGGTCAGAGATGAAATCGCGATAGGCATAGAACAAAAGTTCAATCCCCTGACGCAGCTCTTCCTCGCGCAGAAACAATAGCGGACTGCCTGCGGTGGCGGCACCTTGCAAGCCACGACCGGACGCCTGTCCGTCATCTTTTGCCCCTAAACCCTGTGATGTATGTTTTTTTATGTCAGCCATGTTGACATAATATACTTAGAATGTTACGTCATGCAAGAGATTTGAGACATAATCGAAAAGAAAATCATTGAAAGGCCGGGGAAATCAAATGGATACCCGGGCCTTTTTGCTCTTACTGGCCTTATTATAGACTTTTGGAACCTAGACCCATGAACACGGCAAGCTTTGACGATCGTGACGGCAAGATTTGGATGAACGGTGAAATGATCGACTGGCGCGATGCGCGGGTCCATATTCTGACCCATGCAATGCACTATGCCTCATCCGTGTTTGAGGGGGCCCGTGCCTATGAGGGCGAGATCTTCAAGCTTCAAGAACATACGGAGCGTTTGTTCCGCTCTGCCGCGTTGCTGGACATGGAAATCCCCTTTTCGATTGAGGAGGTAAATCAGGCCCAGATTGATGCGGTGCGCGTCAATGGCCTGACCGATGCCTATTTGCGCCCGGTGGTTTGGCGTGGCTCTGAAATGATGGGCGTGTCGGCGCAGACCACCCGGATCAATGTCGCCGTCGCGACATGGGCGTGGCCGAGCTATTTTTCACCCGAAGAACGGTTGCAGGGCATTCGCATGGCGATGTCTGATTGGAAACGCCCGTCACCGGAAACTATTCCGTGCGAGGCAAAGGCCGCCGGTCTTTATATGATTTGCACCTTGTCCAAGCATAAGGCCGAAAAGGACGGCTTTGCCGATTCCCTGATGCTGGACTATCGCGGCTATATCGCAGAGGCGACCGGGGCCAACGTCTTTTTTGAAAAAGACGGCAAGCTGCATACCCCGACCCCTGATTGCATTCTGGATGGGATCACCCGCCAGACCGTGATTGGCCTTGCCAAGGCGCGCGGGATTGAAGTGATTGAGCGTCGCATCCTGCCCGAAGAAATGGCCGACTTTAACCAGTGCTTTATCACCGGCACTGCCGCCGAAGTGACGCCGGTTTCCCAAATCGGTGAGTATAGCTTTACCGTTGGCGACATCACCCAGTCGCTGATGACTGATTATGATCAGCTGGTCCGCCGCCAACTCGCGGCCTAACTGACCGAATTTTCCGCGATTATGTGATGTCGGCTGTCCGCAAGGATGGCCGGTTTTGCGTTGTGTATTTGCAAATGGCGCGAAAGTATATGAAGGGATAAGTTCGGAACTGAAGCAGCTTATGTATGTGCGAGACTTGGGAAAATAGACTGGGGGGCAATATGCGCCAAGCAGTATTCTTGGGAGGGCTGTGGATAGCAATCGCGGGATTGCTGTTTGGCGTGTTTTTCCTTGATTGGGATGATTGGGCAGAAGACCGGATAAACCCGGATGAATGTTCCACGTTGCCTGATCCCTATTTGGAAGAGTGTCGATCTCTCATGAGTCGAATTGAAAGGTCAGTCGATGATATACTGGCCTACAATCCCGACCAGTTGCGTGATTTTCCTGACCTTGTTGATAAGAGGGGGTGGAAACATTTAGGGGAAGGCTTTCAGTCGGGGCCGATCACGCTACACTCAAATCAAATGCGATTGTCTTTTGATCTCCGCAAGGGTGAGCGCGCAGCGATTGACAATTATGCAGATTGGTTGTCGTTTCAGTTTCAATATAGCTGCTCAAACGAGGTGCCACGTGCGGTTGTGTATGCCCGTGACGGTGATCAATTGGGTGATGTATCGGTCTATTATTTCAGCAGTGTGCCTGAACCCTATACCTATGATATTTGGTCCAGCGCCCCTATTGATATGGATAACGCGCCGTGGCCTGACCTGCAGGCGATTGACGCTGTGTTTGGCAGCTTGCGGGAACGGGACAGGGCGATATTGGCAAAGGTCCCCGAAATCCCCCGTGGGCGCGATATTGAGTTTCTGGAAGCACCCCGGTCTTTAAGCAAAGAAACCGGGATCAAGCGCATCGCGACCTATGCGTTTCGCATCAGCTTTGTGAACCGTGATGGCACGGTTGAGGTATCGTCGACCAATCGTGTGATTGTGCTGCCCTATCGGGATGGGAACCTGCAACTTGTGTCAATGATCACGCGGCTTGATGGATCAAAACCGGCACCGAAGGGGTGGCAACATCTGTGGCGTAACATGACCTTTGATGATGGCCCCCCAACAGGTGACCAATTGGTGGGGGCGGAAGGTAAACTATTGCCGGGCATATCGCTGCATGATTTTATTTTGGGCAACAGTCACTGTCGCGATGCAGATGATTTGCCGCCCCGCTGGGCATGGCCAAGGGACGTGCCGCGTTATCGGTAGGGGAAGGTTTAGTTTTGCGCAGCCTTATGGCGTAATGCAAATCGTTCGCGCCAGAAGCTGCAATAGTTGGAGTTGAAATTCGCCGCGATGGAACACACAACGTCAAAGTCGCGCTTGGCCACCGTGCGGCCCTTCACACATTCACGATCGAATGTTTTCAACAATGGGGGCAGGGACTGGGCCTGACGGTCCAGTGCCTGTTCAGTGCGCACCACTTCAATATCAGACCGCAGATAAATACATTCCTGCATTTCATTCCAGTTCAGCGGCCGTGCTTCAGCGACCGAGCCAACGCCCAAAGCCAGTCCGAACGACAGGGTCGTCAAAACCGTCAGCACAAGTGCCATCGCAATGTGGAATGCACGTTTCACTTATGGTCCTCATTACTGTAAGGAGCGAATCACCTTCATATACAGTAACAGCAAATGGACTCGCGACCCAAGGGTGAAGCGTTCCAAATTGGGGTGAAGGGCTGGAAAATTTTCCCTTAAGTTCGAAAAACGCTGTGATCACGGACTTTAAACAGTGTCATTCCGGGGCAAATGGCACGCTGTAATTTGATGCGGCACAATTGAACGGTGGCACTGATGCCGCGCACGCAATCGCACGATGTGCCATGCTGCGCGATTGGTTATGCACGTGTGATTAAAGTTTTTGGTCGTATTCACCCACTTCGCCGGTGGCTTGCAGTGCCTCGTCGATCAGGGTGAACATATCGCGCATCATTTGTTCGGATGTGGGGCTTTCCACCACCACAACCAATGATGGCTTGTTGGAGCTGGCGCGGATCAGGCCCCATGTCCCGTCTTCCAGATGAATGCGAATACCGTTGACGGTCACAACTTCGGTCACGGTTTGGCCCAGCAATTTTTCGCCCGCTTCAAATCGTTTAGTAAAGTCCGCAACCATTTGATCGACGATGTGGTATTTCCGCTCGTCCGGGCAGAAGGGGGCCATGGTCGGTGATGACCATGTGTGGCCCAAGTCGCGCCTGAGGTCAGAGAATGTCTTGTCCGGATTGCGATCCATCAACTGACACAGGCGAATGGCAGTCAACACGCCATCATCATATCCGCGCCCGATGGGGTTATTCAAAAAATAGTGGCCTGATTTTTCAAACCCGGCCAGTGCGCCCAACGCATTGACCCGCCGCTTCATATAGGAATGGCCGGTCTTCCAATAATCTGTTGTGGCACCATTGGCCTTCAACACGGGGTCAGTTAAAAACAGCCCGGTTGATTTCACATCAACCACGAATTGCGCATTGTCATGCAGCTGGCACAGATCACGTGCCATGATCAGGCCGACCTTGTCGGCAAAGATTTCCTCACCCTCATCATCGATCACACCGCAACGGTCGCCATCACCGTCAAAGCCCAGCGCCATGTCCGCGCCATGTGCTTTCACTGCCTCGGCCATAGCGTGCAGCATGGTCATGTCTTCGGGGTTGGGGTTGTGATGGGGGAAATTGTAATCAAGGTCGGTGTGCAGGGGGATCACCTCACACCCGATTGCCTCAAGGGCGGCGGGGGCAAAGGCGCCAGCGGTGCCGTTACCGCAGGCGGCAACGACCTTTAGCTTGCGGGTCAGCTTCACATCCTTGGTGACGTCGGCCAGATAGCGTTCCTTGATGTCAGAGACATAGGTGAAGCTGCCGCCATCACGCAATTGAAACTCGCCGTTCAAAACAATGTCACGCAGGCGTGCCATTTCATCAGGCCCGTGGGTTAAGGGGCGTTCGGCCCCGATCTTAACCCCGGTCCAGCCATTTTCATTATGGCTTGCCGTGACCATCGCCACCGCCGGTAGGTCAAGCGCGAATTGCGCAAAATAGGCCACAGGGCTGAGGGCAAGGCCAATATCATGAACAGCGACGCCGGCACTCATCAACCCGGTCATCAATGCCTGTTTGATGCTGGCCGAATAGGCGCGGTAATCATGGGCCACCACAATGGCGGGTTTGCCATCGGGGCCCTTGATGCCCATTTCATGCAACTGCGTGCCAAGGCCCAGGCCCAGCGCCTGTATCCCCATCAGGTTGATGTCCTGTTCAAACACCCAACGCGCATCATATTCGCGGAAGCCTGTCGGCTTCACATAGGGCAGACGCTCATAATCTTCGCTATTGGCGGTCAGGTCTTGGCGGGGGGTAGGGAACATAACGAAGGTCCGTATATAAGGAGGGGCGAGGGGGGTGAGAAGGCGAAAGGGTCATGTATTTGCGGCATCAGCCTGACGCCGTGCCATATAGTCTTTTCGTTTTTGTGACGCTTCTTCCTTGCGCGCATCAAATTTGGCCATCGCCTCATCCCGTTCAGCATCGGACATTTTTGTCCAACGCTCAACCTCAGGGCGGGAGCGATAGCAGCCAAGGCAATAGCCCGTCAGACCATCAATGGTGCAAACATAAATGCAGGGTGTGTCGATCCCGGTTCTGGGGTCGCGCCTGATTTTCTGTCCATCTTGCTGGTCGGGGGCCTTGGGCATCATGGGCCGGGTTTACCCCGTCCAGCTTGTGTGGGCAAGTGCGCTTTGCTTGTCGCTGGCGGTTGTGATATTGCCACGCAGCATAAATGAAGGACGCTTTTATGACTGATCACGCCCCCAACCCCACTGGGCTGCCATTTGATGATTTTCGTGCGCTGGTGAAAACCATGCCTGCCCCCACCATTGGCGCTGCGCCTGATTGCGGTGCGGGCGAATTGGCCAATTGGATTGGCGCGTGGCAGGGCAGGCCGCGTCCGGCAGTGTCGATGCCTACCGTTTGCCTGTTTGCGGCCAGCCATGAAAGCGGCCTTGACGGGCGCGTGGATGAGGCGATGAAGGCGGTTCAAAGCCTGCTTGAGATGACCGCTGCGGGCGGTGCCCCGGTCAATCCGGTCTGTTTGGAAGTGAATGCCGGGCTGAAGGCGTTTGATTTGGCCATCGACATGCCTGTTCCTGATATTATCCGCGAAGACGCCCATGACGAGGCGGGCGCGGCGGCCACCATCGCCTTTGGGATGGAGGCGATTGCCGGCGGGTCCGATCTGTTGGGCCTGTCTGCGATTGAAGTTGGCGGGAAATTGAGCGCGTTGACCGTTGCCACCGCCCTGATGGGCGAGGACGGCATGATCCTGTCAGAGCAGGAAGGCCGCTTTGTTGACGCCGTGTTTGCGCGCAAGGGGCAATTGCCGACAGATTCGCTGGAAATTATGCGCGCCTTTGCCGGGCGAGAGGTGATTGCGCTGGTCGGGGCCATTATGGCTGCCCGTCATGAACAGGTGCCCGTCTTTATTGATGGATTGCCTGCGCTGGCAGCGGCGTTGATCCTGCATCGGCTGGACCGGGCCACACTGGCCCATGTGCGGCTGGCGGCTGTGGCAGGCCCACAGGAAGCGGCCATTGCAGAAGCCATCGGGCTGTCACCCGTCCTGAACTTGGCAGTCACTGCCGGGCCGGGGGTGGCATCTTCGATGGTTATCGGGCTGGCACGTGCCGCCATCGGGATGCAGCGTTAATCAGTTTCCCAATTATTTTCTCAAATATGGTTTAGCCCCTGAACGGTTATCAAAGCCGGACGACATATTTGAGATAGCAGGCGCACCAATTATTTTCTCAAATATGGTTTAGCCCCTGA
>SPJN01000026.1 GCA_006844605.1 Hyphomicrobiales bacterium
GCCGCGCCCGTAAATCCGACCATCAATGCCGCAACCGATACGGTTTTGGCCATTGTTTTTGTCACCTGTGTCATGCGCGTGTTCCTTCTTCCTGATAAGGCAGCATAGACTGTCAGGGGGAAATAAGGCGAAAAACAGGCCCCCTGCCACAAAGGCAAACACAAAAAGTTTCAACCTGTGACAGTGGAGCATCAGCCCCCTATTCCGCCCCCACAGGATATAATTGCCATAGACTCAGCGCCGGGCTTTCGCCAAAATTCGCCCACACAAAACGGGGGAGATCACAATGGCACACGCCTTTCCAGACCATCCATTCCTGAACGGTAATTACGGCCCAGTCCGTATGGAGGCTGAGGCCCCCGACCTAGAGATTATCGGTGACATGCCCACCAATCTGAACGGGATGCTATATCGCAACGGGCCCAACCCCGCCTATGCCCCGCGCAAGGATTATCACTGGTTCTTGGGCGATGGGATGATCCACGGGTTTGAATTCAATGATGGCAAGGTCAATTACCGCAACAAATGGGTGCGCACCGAAAAGTTCAAGGTTGAACGGCAACATGGCGAGGCATTGCTGTCCACCGACTTCAACGATTTGGGTGAGCGCGACCAGCGTGCCGGTAATACCGGCCTGAACGCCGCCAACACATCGATCATCTATCATGGTGACAAGCTGCTGGCGCTTGAAGAAGTGAACCCGCCGGTCGAGCTTGACCCCGACACGCTTGAAACCATTGGCCCGTGGCATTTCGGCGGGAAATATTCCGGCCCGATGACGGCCCATCCACGTGTTGATCCCAAAACGGGCGAGATGGTGTTCTTTGCCTATTTCGGCGGCTTCCCGGGGGAGCCGAAAGTGGGCCTTCATTGGGTGAATAGCGCGGGGGCCTTAACCCGCTCTGAAATTATTGATGTGCCTTACTGCGCCATGATCCATGATTTCCTGATCACCGAAAATTATATCGTGCTGCCGATCTTCCCAGCGACCATCGACATGAACCGCATTTCAAAGGGCGGTGCGTTCGTGGCGTGGGACCCATCGCACCACACCCATGTGGCGGTTATCCCGCGCGAAGGCAACATTAACGGCAACATTCGCTGGTTCGAAGCGGACCCTTGCTATGTCTATCATCCGTTGAATGCCTATGAGACCGGGGACGGCAAGATCATCTGCGATATGATGCAATATCCAGATGCAGCACTGTTTGATGAAAACGGCGGCAATACCAACGCGCTTGAGGCAACCGAAAGCCGCCTGACCCGTTGGACGCTGGACCTGAACGCCAATACGGGTGATTTCGCCCAAACGCAGCTCAGCGATTTTTCAGGCGACTTCCCGCGCATTGATGACCGGGTAACGGGCCTGAATAATGATCATGGTTTCTTTGCCACCAAATCCCTGAAGGATCAGGAAGGCGGGCCGTTCGACACCATCCTGCATCGCGATTTCATTACCGGCACCGACCACAAATGGGTCGCGCCCGCAGGTCAATTCGTGGCGGAACCTGTCTTCGTGCCCGACGATGCCGACGCCGCAGAAGGCGATGGGTATCTGTTGTCACCGGTTTTTTTGAAGGATGAGAACCGCACGGACCTTGTTGTGCTGCGTGCCAGGGATGTTGCCGCCGGCCCCATCGCCCGCGCCAAATTACCAACCCGCGTGCCCTATGGCTTCCACGGGAATTGGCGGCAGTTCTAGTCAACCAACCGTTAGTGCCCTAGTCGGCGAGGAAGTCTTTCGCCAAGCCCATGAATTCATCAAAGCGGTCGTGATGCACCCAGTGCCCGGCCCCTTCGATGTTTTTAAAGGTCGCGTTCTTGAAATAGGCCAGTCGCCCGTCTTCTTCTGGGTCGGATGCCCAACTTTCAGTGCCGCGCACCAATAATGTCGGGCAGGTGATGCGGCCCCACATCTCGCCGGATTCTTCGGGGTCGAACATCACAGGCCCGAACTGGTGCATGTAATTGTCAAACTTCCACGAATAGGTACCGTCCTCGTTCTGATTGACGCCATGCACCGTCAGGTGACGGGCCTGTTCGGGGCTTAGGAACGAATTTTCATTCGCCATGCGGGCAATGGCATCGTCAATCGTTTCGTAACGACGGGGCGTGCGGGCGGCAAGACCACGCACCTGATCAATCCACTTGATCCAGCGTTCGGCACTTGATTGTTTGGCAGCCTCTTCCAACATTTTCGGTGGCGGCCCCAACCCTTCAATGGCGATGATCTTCTTCACGCTGTCGGGATAAAGGCCCGTATAGCGCAAACTGATGGCCCCACCCATTGAATGGGACAGGATCGTTACCGGCGCCAGTTCCAACTGATGGATCAGTTGGGCAATGTCATACACATATTCTGTGAAGGCATAGTTTGAGCCCAAGCTCCACTGACTGTCGCCATGACCGCGCAAATCAGGGGCAATGACGTGATAGTCATCCATGAATTGTTCGGCCACCCAATCCCAACTGCGGCAATGGTCGCGCCCGCCATGCACCAGCAACAATGGCGGCTTGTCCTCATTCCCCCAATCGGCGTAATGCAAACGCAAGCGCTGGGAAAAATATATGCGGGAGCTTGGCCCCGTTCTTGTTAATTTCGGGCTGGTCGGTTTCGCGGACATGGATGCCTCTTTACTTTGAATAATTTGGGCGGAGTTTATGCCGCCAAATCACAATTGGCAAACGCATGTATATGCTGACAAGCGCCCTTGGACCGTGGCACACTCCTTCCCAACCAAACATCTGAACCAAACAGGCGACCCTATGACCACTGTTTTGATTGCCAATCGGGGCGAGATTGCCTCGCGCATCGCGCTTGCCGCTGCGGACCACCACTATGCCTCTATCGCTGTTTATCCGACAGATGATAAAGACAGCCGCCATGTTTTGGCAGCCGATCAGGCGGTCGAAATTCCCGGCACGGGGGTTGCTGCCTATTTGGATGGGGCCGCCATCATCACCGCCGCGCAGGACCAGCACGCGACACTGATCCATCCCGGCTATGGCTTCTTGGCTGAGAACGCAGCCTTTGCCCAGGCGTGCGCCGATGCGGGGCTAACCTTTATCGGCCCGCGCCCTGACCTTCTGACTCTGTTTGGGGATAAGCTGGCCGCCCGCCGCCTGGCGCGCGATAAAGACGTGCCCATTGCACAGGGCAGCATTGGCCCCATCACGGCAGCCGATGCAGAAGCCCTGCTGGCTACGCAGCCTGACGGCATCATGTTGAAAGCCGTTGCAGGCGGTGGTGGTCGCGGCATGCGGAAGGTTACCGACCCCGCCAGCCTAGCTGAAGACTTTACCCGCGCACAGTCTGAGGCTACCGCAGCATTCGGCAATGGTGCGCTATATGCAGAGGCATTGATCAACACCGCCCGCCATATTGAGGTGCAGGTCGCA
This sequence comes from Hyphomicrobiales bacterium, assembly GCA_006844605.1. GTDB lineage: Bacteria > Pseudomonadota > Alphaproteobacteria > SPJN01 > SPJN01 > SPJN01. Next base: position 3,400 of record SPJN01000026.1, read on the forward strand.
GGCGATGGCACGGATGTTGCCATCCTGGGTGATCGCGATTGCACGTTACAGCGCCGCCATCAAAAAATTGTGGAGATCGCCCCTGCCCCGTGGATCAGTGCCGCCCAGCGCACTGCCCTACATGCGGACGCGAAACGATTGCTTGAAGGGGCAGGTTATTGCGGCCTTGGCACCGTCGAATTTCTGGTCACCGAAGACGCACATTTCTTTATCGAGGTGAACCCACGCCTGCAAGTTGAACACACCGTCACAGAAGAAGTGACGGGCATTGATCTTGTCCGCCTGCAATTTGATTTGGCAGCGGGGCAAAACCTGCGTGATCTGAATCTGATCGACACGCCAGAACCCCACGGCACCGCCATTCAGCTGCGCCTGAATATGGAAACGCTGGGGGCCGATGGCACATTGAAAGCCGGCGGCGGGACGCTGACCCACTTCACCCCGCCCGGCGGGCGCGGCGTGCGTACCGACACCTATGGGTATGTCGGCTATACCACCAGCCCGCATTATGATTCCCTATTGGCCAAGCTGATTGTCCACACGCCGGGCGATATAACCAAGGCCCTGTCCCGTACCGCCCGCGCGCTTGATCACTTTCACATTGAAGGCGTACCGCATAACAAGGCCCTGCTTGCGGTTCTGTTGGGGGACGACGCTGTGCAGGCCGGCGCAATCGACACAGGCTATATCGACCACAATGTCGGCCGCCTTGTTGCGGCACAGGCTGATGACCGTCTGGCATCTGGTGACAATGCCGCCACAGCCCAGCGGGTTGAGGCTGCTGGCCCCAAGGGATCCGCCCCCGTTGCAGCACCGATGCAGGGCACGATTGTCAGCCTGTCAGTGGCTGCAGGGGAATTGGTGCAGGCCGGGCAGGAATTGCTGATCATGGATGCCATGAAGATGGAACATGTGATCACGGCCCCCATCAGCGGCGAGGTTGCCGCCCTGCCCCACCAACCCGGCGACACGGTTTTTGAAGGCGCACCATTGCTGTTCATTCATGAACGCGCTGTCACTACTGAACAGGCAGATCAGGTTGCCGCCATCGACCTTGATGAGGTACGCAGCGATCTGGCCGAGGTGTTTGCCGCCCATAACATCACTCTTGATCAATCGCGCGAACGGGCCGTGACCAAGCGGCATAATCTGGGGATGCGTACCGCGCGTGAAAACGTGGCGGACCTGTGTGACGATGACAGCTTTGCCGAATTCGGTGCGCTTGCCATCGCGGCCCAGCGCACCCGGCGTGACCTTGATGATTTGAAACAAAACACCCCCGCTGATGGCTTGATCACCGGGGTCGGTGATGTGAATGGCACTCTTGTGGGGCAGGAAAATGCCCGCACTGTCATCATGGCCTATGACTATACGGTGTTGGCAGGCACGCAAGGCTACTACAATCATCGCAAGACCGACCGTATGATTGAGATTGCCCACCAATCGAAAAACCCGGTTGTCTTCTTTACCGAAGGCGGCGGTGGCCGCCCCGGCGACACTGACACGGGCAAGATCGGCATGTCAGGCGTGGACTGCACCAGCTTCGGCTCCTTCGCGGGGCTATCGGGCCATGTGCCGATTATCGGCGTGAATGCAGGCCGCTGCTTTGCCGGGAACGCCGCCTTCCTTGCGACGACAGACATCATCATCGCCACAGAAAATTCCAATATCGGCATGGGTGGCCCGGCCATGATCGAGGGCGGCGGGCTTGGCACCTATACCCCCGAAGAGGTTGGCCCGATCGACGTGCAAACCGCCAGCGGCGTGGTTGACCTTGTTGCCAAGGATGAGGCAGATGCCGTGCGCCTTGCCAAACAAAGCCTGTCCTATTTCCAAGGCACAGTGAAAGATTGGACCGCACCTGACGCCCGCGTGTTGCGTCACATTGTGCCCGAAAACCGCCTGCGGATTTATGATGTGCGCGACGCCATCAAGGGCCTGTCTGACGAAGGGTGGATGCAGGAACTGCGCCCCACCTATGAACAGGGCATGATCACCGCCTTTATCCGGGTGGAGGGCAAGCCCCTTGGCGTGGTTGCCAACAACCCTGCCGTGCTGGCCGGGGCCATTGATGCCGGTTGCGCCGACAAGGCCGCGCGCTTTATGCGGTTATGCGAACAATTCAAGCTGCCTGTCCTGTTCCTGTGCGACACGCCGGGGCTGATGGTCGGGCCAGAGGCGGAAAAGGAAGGCACCGTCCGGGCCGCAGGCGATATGTTCAAGGCCGCCGCTGCCCTGTCAGTTCCGTTCGGGTCCATTACCTTGCGCAAGGGTTATGGCCTTGGGGCGTTGGCGATGATGGGCGGGCATTCGCGCATCACACGCTTTACCATTTCATGGCCAACGGGCGAGTTTGGACCGATGGGCCTTGAAGGTGCGGTGCGGCTTGGCTTCCGCAAGGAGCTAGAAGCGATTGAGGACGTTGCTGAACGCGACGCCCTTTTCAAGAAAATGGTCGAAGGGCTGTATCAAAAGGGCAAGGCGCTGAACGTGGCATCCTATAACGAGATTGACGCCGTGATTGATCCCGCCGACAGCCGGGTGTGGATCAAGCAGTTGTTCTAAGGCCAACAAGGGCAATCATTCCCAACCCAAAAAACAAAGGCCGCACCTTGCATTGTGAAGAGGCGGCCTTTTCTTGTTCGGATCGCTATCTGCTAGATCACGGCAAGGTCAGGCGCTATAGGCACAAATGCCTCGTCCATCACCTTGTCTTTTTCGACAGAGCTTTGTGAGCCTGCCCGCAGATTAACAGTATCGGCACCGGCGCGGATGGCCTTGATCACAGCATGATATTTCTGGGGCCAGTGAATGCCAAAATCTCGGCGCACATCATCCAGCGGTTGATCCAGCTTGGCTTCCCAATCCTGTGCGGGCAGCCATTTGGCGCGGCGACCATTGCGGAAACCTTCCCATATCAAGCCAAACGCAGGGGCAGAGGGCGCCACACGTTTCATCTGCAGAGCGCCCATCAGAACAATAAAGCCAATGCCCCAATTGCCGCTTTGCGCAAATGTGAATGACAGCAGGCAAAGTTCGCCAACTTCATCGCGGCCATATCCCGTTGTCACATGATACAGGTCATGGGTATCACGCACCCAATCACCATAGGTTTCCAAGTCGGTCCCCTTGAATGCCATGGCCCGGTCCTTATCAAGTGTGCCGTCCTCTGACGCTTGTGCCAGCCCTTCGGCTGACAAACCTTCATGGGTCATGAACGCATCATAGGTATGGCCCAATGTTCCGGCTGGCAATGTCTTGAACGGCGTGCGATCAGACAGGAAATCAATGATGCGGCGCTTGTCGCGCAAAATTTTCTGACCATGTGCGGTCTTCACAAACTTACGGTAGGATCGATTAAAGCTTTCCCCCGTTAGCGAGCGGATGATGACAAAAACTTCAGCTGTATTATCAATATCCTTGATCAGCCGCTTATAGGCCCGCCACGCCTCGCCCCACAAAATCTTGTTCTTGCCTGTCGGCATGTCGAATTCTTGTTCTTGATTATTCGATGTCATTATATTGCCTCCAATTTTGTCAATAGTAACAAGTGACAAACTATCAGGCAAGCAACGACCATAGCAGCGCGGACCGGAATAAGCGGGCACGAACCCCGCCTAAAACAGTAAAATCGGCAGGTTTACGACACCTGCCGCATGTTTTCCGGGCCAAAGAAGGCACGCATGGCGGTGACTTTACCCTGATCATCAAAAATCATATGGTCGATCACGTCGATTTCCATTTTCACGTCGCCCAGTTCAACCCGGGCGGTAAAGGAAAACGCAACCTCGTTCCCCGCAATACGGATCGGGCCTGACAGGGAAAGTTTGGCCCCTGATTGCATGGACGCGTCGTAAAAGGCACGCACTTCATCGCGGCCCTTTTTCACCGGGCTGCCAACCGGGTCTTCGACAGTGCAACCATCGGCATATAGGTCCATGACCATATCGGCGCTGCCTTTGCTGAAGGCATCAATATAGCCGTTCACGGCGGCGGTGATTTTATCGAACAAGGGATTGTCTGACATGATGCGGTCCTTAGTGTCTATATAGTTACGGATAATAGCGGCTGATTGTGTCGGCGATACAGGCGGGGCGGTCCTCGCCCTCAATCTCAACCGTGATGCGCACGGTGGATTGCACACCGCCATTCTTAACCTCTTCAACCTTCACAATTTCACCACTGCCGCGCAAGCGCGCGCCCTGCTTGACCGCATTGGGGAAGCGTACCTTTTCAACGCCGTAATTCACGCCCATTGAAAATTCAGCCACTGTCAACATTTGCGGCAGGAATTTATTGACCAGCGCCAATGTCAAATAACCATGCGCGATGGTGGTCCCAAAGGGGCCGTCCTTGGCCTTGTCCTGATCCACATGAATCCATTGATGATCGTCAGTGGCATCGGCGAACCCGTCAATCCGGTCCTGCGTCATGGCCATCCAATCAGTGGGGCCAAGTATTGTACCTTCCTGTCCAATCAGTTCAGCGGGGGTCTTATAGGTCTTGCTCATCATCATGCCCTTTGGCTTGAAACGCTGACAGTTTCGCCCGTCATATAGGTGGAATAGTCGGACGCAAGGAAGATCATCACATTCGCAATTTCCCATACCTCTGCCGCGCGACCATAGGCTTCTTTTGCTTCAAGTTCAGCGAGCAATTCAGGTGACGTGACCTTGTGCAAAAACGGATGCATCGCCAATGACGGGGCCACGGCATTGACGCGAATGCCAAGTTCTGCCCCCTCAACCCCGGCACAACGGGTCAGCGCCATCACCCCGGCCTTGGCTGCTGCGTAATGGGCCTGGCCCTTTTGCGCGCGCCACCCCAACACCGACGCATTGTTGACCACCACGCCGCCGCCATTGGGGTTCATATGTTGGAAGGCCGCGCGGTTCATGCGGAAGCACCCATTAAGCGTGACATCCATCACGACCGACCATTGATCATCCGTCATGTCGATCAGGTCCGCCGTCCCGCCAAGCCCGGCATTGTTGATCAGAATATCAACACCGCCCATTTGCTGTGATGCCGCCGCAAACAATGCATCGACGTCGTTTTGATCAGTGACATTGCACAGGGCCGTGACCGGGCGTGTGCCGACCGCCTGTTCAATCTGGTCAGCGGCCTTGGCGATGCGTCCTTCATGAATGTCCGAGATCATGACAGTTGCGCCTTCTTCTGCGGCGCGCTTGGCCACGGAAAAGCCGATGCCGGTCCCTGCCGCAGCGGTCACCAACACGCGCTTGCCCTTTAGCAAATCATGGGCAGGCGGATAGGGCGGGGTTTGTTTCAAGTCAGCCATAATCACAGATCTCCGCGCGGTTCTTTCGGCATTTGCAATGCCCGTTCCGCGATAATGTTGCGTTGAATTTGGTTGGTTCCGCCATACAGCGTGTCGGCACGGCTAAACATAAACAGCCGTTGCAGGCGGCTTAACTCACCCCCCGTAATCCGGTCAGCATTACCGCCCATAGCGTCCATCGCAAGCGCGCCCAAATCACGGTGCCAGCTTGCCCAATAAAGTTTTGCCATCAATGCCGCCCGTTCAAGCGCCGCATTGGCCGGGTCAGACATGGTGCGGATGGTGTTCGTCCGCATGATTTTGAGGCCCGCCCACATTTTGGCAAGCCGGTCGCGGATCAATGGATCATCATAGGTGCCGTTGTCTTTGGCGGCACGCACCACCAGATCAAATTCATTGCGGAATAACATCTGTTGCCCAAGGGTTGAAACACCGCGTTCAAATCCCAGCGTCGCCATGGCGATTTTCCACCCGGCACCAACATCGCCCACGCGGTTTCTATCCGCCGTGCGGGCTCCGTCAAAGAATACCTCGTTAAACTCGCTTGTTCCGGTCATTTGAATGATCGGTTTGATCGTCACGCCGGGCTGGTCAAGCGGCACCAACAGATAAACAAGACCATCGCGGCCTTGCGTGCCCTCGACAGCGCGGGCGACTACAAAGCACCAGTCACTTTCATGGGCGTTTGATGTCCAGATTTTCTGCCCGTCGATAACCCATTCATCCCCATCAAGCCGCGCCTTGGTGCGCACATTCGACAGGTCAGACCCGGCATTTGGTTCCGAATACCCCTGACACCAATAGTCTGTGCCTGCCTTGATGCCGGGTAAAAAACGGTCCTGCTGATCGGGCGTGCCCAAGGCGATCAGGGTCGGGGCCACAAGCGTCGTGCCGATATGGCCCGATCGGCCCGGCCCGCCAGCGGCGGCATATTCCTCAAAAAAAACGACCTGTTCTTCGATGCTGGCATCGCGGCCACCATGCGCAGTGGGCCAGCTTAGGCTTGTCCAGCCGCCATTGCCTAATTGCTGTTCCCACACCTTGCGTTCGTCGGGGAAGGCATCTTCGTCCCCCGGCCCGCCACGATGCTTCAATGCCGCAAAGGCACCGGACAGATTATCCGCCATCCAGCCCCGTACCTCGGCCCGGAACGGCGCAAGCTCAGGCGCGAACTCAGCCTGTTCATCCGCAAAATCCGTGGCGGCAATCGCAGCGCGCAGCGCGGCAGGCGTGCCAAGCCACCCCTTTGCCGCCCGCGCACGCTTGAAATAGAAATGCAGGGGATAGTCCCATGTGAAACCTATCCCGCCATGCAACTGGATCGCATCACCGGTTACCTTGAACGCATTGTCCGCTGCGGTGGACAGGGCAATGGCCGCCCCCTCCCCCAAATCGCTATCGGGATTATCTGCCGCGACCTGTAGGGCGTATGCAAGGGCGGAGCGTGCCTCCTCCACCAGTACCATCATGTCTGCGGCGCGATGCTTGATCGCCTGAAAGCTGGCAATGGTCCGACCGAATTGAACGCGGTCTTTCGTATAGGCCACCGTCATGTCGAGCGCAGCCTGCGCCACCCCGATCAATTCCGCAGCCAATAAAACGCGACATTCATTCAGGGCACGTGGCGGCAAAACGCCAAGCTTTGTGGCCCTATCAATGGCGATATCAACTGCCCCGCGCGTTGCATCCACAACAGGCACAAATGTCGGCGCAACATCATCTGCTGACACATGATACAGCGCGCCATCCTGTACGATTAAGAAGTCTGTCGCGACGTCACCATCCAAAACGGTACGCCCAGTGCCTGTCGGATCAATCGCAAAACGCGCCGCGCCCGCAGCAATCCGGGGCAAGTATGTGTCATCACCCACAGCCTGCAACAGGCGTGTCGCCAACCCGGCAGTGCTTAAAAACGGGCCTGCAAAACAGGCAGCGCCCAGAACCTCAACCACTAGGGCCAGTTCCTCAAGGCCAAGGCCCGCGCCGCCATATTCCTCCGCAACGCCCAGCCCGGCCATGCCCAAATCCTGCGCCAAAGCATCATAAGGGGGCACAGGCACCGGGTCATCAGACGTCAGATCGTCAAGCCCGCCGCCGTCGCGCCAATCCTGCGCAAACTGCCGAACACTTTCAACGATCAAAAGCTGGTCTTCGGTTAGGGCCACCGGTTACGCTCCGTATACTTTTTCCTGCACCGGCCCGTCTGCAATCAGCTTTTCAACAGCGGGACCAATTTCTTCAGGTGCCCACATGGCACCCTTGTCATTTTCAACGCCATGTTGCCAGCCATCTGCCACCGACAGTTTGCCGCCAAACATCTCAAAACAACGCCCATTCACATGGCCCGATTGATCTGACGCCAACCACACCACAAGGGGGGCGACATTCGCCGGATCATATTGATCAAAACTGCCATCTTCAGGCTTTTTCATCATGTCATCGAACACACCGGCGGTCATGCCCGTGCGCGCCTGCGGGGCAAGCGCATTCGCGGTAACGCCATACCGGCCAAGCTCTGCCGCCTGTACCAATGTCAGGCCCAAAATACCCGCCTTGGCAGCCGAATAATTCGATTGCCCGACGGAGCCCATCAGCCCCGCACCGGAACTTGTGTTGATGATACGGCCCGACACAGCCGCGCCATCCTTGGACTTGCCGCGCCAATAACGGCTGGCGTGCGACGCGATACAAAAATGACCTTTTAGATGCACAGCCATCACCATATCCCAATCATCCTCGGTCAGGGATGTGAACATACGGTCCCGGCACACCCCGGCATTGTTCACCACCGCATGAAGGTCACCGAAAGTATCAAGCGCCGTTTTCACAATATCAGCGGCAGCATCAAAATTGGTGATGTCGCCCGTATTGGCAATCGCCTTGCCGCCCGCAGCTTCGATATCAGCCACTGTCTGCCCGGCAGTTTCGGGGTTGATGTCATTGACCACAACGGACGCCCCCGCCGCACCTAAGCCCAAGGCATAGCCCCGACCCAGTCCGCCACCGGCACCGGTCACAATCGCCACCCGATTTTCACAAATTCCAGCCATAGTCTTTACAGCCTTTCGATGATGGTGACATTGGCCTGCCCGCCACCTTCACACATGGTTTGCAGACCATAACGGCCGCCCGTGCGTTCAAGTTCGCACAACAATGTTGCCATCAATTTCGTCCCCGTCGCACCGATGGGATGGCCAAGGGCAATGGCCCCGCCATTCACATTGGTCTTTTCATGGGGAAAACCTGTGTCCTTCAACCACGCCATAGGGACTGAGGCAAAGGCCTCGTTAATCTCAACCAAATCAATCTGATCCCACGACATGCCAGCCTTTTTCAGCGCATGTTCACATGCGGGGATCGGCGCGGTTAGCATCCAAATCGGATCATCAGCACGCACAGACATGTGATGAATACGGGCGCGCGGTTTTAGGTTATAGCGCTTCACCGCATCTTCTGACGCGATGATCATCGCAGACGACCCATCGCAGGTTTGGCTGGAAACCGCAGCAGTGATGCGCCCACCTTCCTGCAAGGGGTCAAGCCCCGCCATCCCTTCAAGGGTTGAGTTGGGGCGGATGGTTTCATCCTTATCAAGCTCGGGCATGGCAACGATTTCGCTGTCAAACCGCCCTTCATCCTGCGCCCGCTGTGCGCGCATGTGGGATTCAAGGGAGAACGCCTCCATCTCATCCCGGCTGATGTCCCATTTTTCCGCGATCATTTCTGCTGACTGGAACTGGCTGACAGGCGTATTGCCAAAGCGCGCCACCCACCCTTGTGAGCCTGAGAACGGATCAGTAAAGCCGAACTGTTCCGCCACCAGCATCGCAGATGAAATCGGAATCTTGGACATTGTTTGCACACCACCGGCGACCACAACATCATTCACACCCGCCATCACGGCCTGCGCTGCAAAATGCACTGACTGTTGCGATGACCCGCATTGGCGATCCACAGTCACCCCCGGCACATGCATTGGCAGGCCCGCGGCCAACCAACAGGTGCGGGCGATGTCACCGGCCAAGGGGCCAATGGCATCAATGGTGCCAAAGACCACATCCTCATAATCCTCTGCGGGGATGTCATTACGGTCCACCAATGCCCGCAGAATGAACGCGCCAAGGTCAGCTGCGTGTATTTCTGCGAGGGCGCCGCGACGCCGCCCCACCGGGGTACGGGCCACATCAACAATATATGCTTCAGCCATTTTTACTCTCCTACCTTAGGCCGCGTCGAACGTTGTGCCCGGACCAATGTCCAGCCCGCCGTCGATTACAGCCTGATTGATAATCATTGAATGATGGGCAGTGTCGCCCCAAATTGTTTCCAGCGCCCAGGCGCGCTTCATGAAGTAATGCAGATCAACTTCAAACGTGTATCCCATCGCCCCATGCACCTGAATTGCCACCTCTGAGGCAAAGCGCGCCGCTTCGTTCGCGGCAATTTTGGCATGGGCGGCGTGGACCTGCTGCCGCGCGATGCTATCAACGTCCAATGACGCCGCAGCGCGATAAACAACGGGCCGTGCAAATTCCAACTTAACCTGCGCTGACGCCAAATGGTGCTTGATGGCCTGAAACCCGCCAATAGGCTGGCCAAATTGCTCACGCTCCTTGGCGTAATCAGTTGCCATTTGGATCATCGCATCGGTTAACCCCAGCAGCTGTGCCGCTGTATAGGTTGCCCCGCGCACCGCCATAACGGCACAAAGGCCAGCACCGCCAACCTTCAAATCATCCGTCAAATCAGCTTCGACCCTGAACAGGTTACGGTTTGGATCGATGGACTTAACCGGCGTTAAACGCGCCTTTGATGATGGCACACCATACAGGGCATCAGGCCCGGCGATGATAAAGGCATCAGCCTTATCTGCATCATGCACATAGGGTGCCAAGGGATGCACCGGGGGTGAGACATGATCGCCCCGCACCAACCCGCCCACTTCATCAGGATAGGTTGCCAACACGGCAGGGACGGAAATCGCGGCAAGCGCCACCAACGGTTCGGGCAAACAAACCCGGCCCGCAGCCTCTGCAATCAGGACAAAGCTATCATCATGAAGCCCAAGCCCGCCTGCGCTTTCCGGGGCCAAGACTCCCAGCAAGCCAAGCGCCGCCAATTGTGGCCACAGGCTGTCGCGTCCGTCTTCACTGCGCAATCGTTCCGGCGGGTTCGCCCCGTCCAAAAAACTGCGCGCGCCATCGGCAAGGTCAAGCGCGTCTTGTGAAAAACGAAAATCCATTTTTGACGCCCTCCCTATATACGCGGCAGGCCAAGCACACGCTCAGCTATGATGTTGCGTTGAATTTCATTGGTGCCCGCATAGATCGGCCCGGCGAGCGAGAACATATAACCGTCAAGCCAACGGCCTGCAGCCTCCGCCCCGTCGCCAATCAATTCAGCCTCTGCCCCCAACAGGCTTAGGCCCGTGCGATGCATCATGCGGTCAAGTTCCGACCAGAAAATTTTGTTGCAGCTTGCCTCCGCACCGATTTTGCCGCCTGCCATAATGCGGCTGGCGGTATTATAGGTGGACAGGGCATAGGCCTCGGCATCTTGCCATGCCTGCAATACCAGATCGCGCGCGGCGGGACGGGCGGTGTCTTGCTTTTTGCGGTAAAGCTCAACCAAGCGTTTGGCAGCGGCCTGAAACCGTGCCGGTGATCGCAGCATCAAGCCGCGTTCAAACCCGGCAGTTGCCATGGCGATGTTCCATCCCTTGCCTTCTTCGCCCAACAAGTTTTCGACAGGTACGCGGACATTATCAAAAAATATTTCGGCAAAGCCGGGATTACCATCCAACTGCGCGATAGGACGGATTGTGACGCCCTCGCTATCCAACGGGAACAGGATCATCGACAGGCCGCGATGTTTTTCGCTTTCAGGGTCTGTGCGAAACAGGCCAAAGCACCAGTCAGCAAAGGGCGCGCGGGATGACCATGTTTTCTGGCCGTTGATCACATAATGATCACCATCACGAATGGCCTTGGTGCGGATGCCCGCCATGTCAGACCCGGCACCGGGTTCAGACCAACCTTGCGCCCAGATTTCATCACCCGCCGCCATCGGGGGCAAAAAACGTGCCTTTTGTTCAGGCGTGCCAAACTCCATCAGGGTCGGCCCCAACAAAAAGATACCGTTTTGGCTGACGCGCAAGGGGGCGTCAGCGCCATAATATTCTTCTTCAAAGATCAACCATTCGATCAGATCAACGCCGCGCCCGCCAAATTCCTTGGGCCATGTCACCATGCCCCAATTGCCTGACTTCAACACACGTTCCCATTCCCGGTGCTGGTTGAAGCCTTCTTCACATTCAAGGGTTTTCAGCGGGCTTTTGGGAACATGCGCTGCCATCCAGTCACGCACTTCCGCGCGGAACGCCCGGTGGGCATCGGTATAGGCAAGGTCCATCATCAGTCATCAAACTCCGCTGCCTTGCCATCCTCGACAAAGGCATCACGGGCCTTTTGCGAATCTTCATGCATATACATCTCGAACGTAAAGCCCTGTTCCCACCGATAAAACTTATCAACGTCATAGGGTTCAATCCCATTCAGGGCCTGCTTGGCAATGCGCAGCGCATCGCGGCTTTTCGAGGCAATCAGGCCCGCGAAGGCCAATGCCTCCGCCGCAAGGTCATCCTTGGCGACGACTTTCTCAAGCCCGCCTAGACGATGGATTTCCTGCGCCGTGATTTGCCCACCGGTAAAAAACGCCGCGCGCATTTTCGGCAGCCCCACCATACGCTGCAAATGGGCCGCGCCGCCCATGGCCCCGCGATCAATTTCAGGCAGGGAGAAGAAGCAATCATCAGACGCAATCACAACATCGGACGCACCGCAAATACCAATGCCGCCGCCAATCACATAGCCATGCGGCGCAGACACAACGGGCACCTCACACTCATGTACGGCCTTGAATGTCAGGAAGTTGCCGCGATTAACTTCAACAATCGCGCTTGAGTTTTGCTGCAATTCCTTGATATCAACGCCCGCACAAAACCCGCGCCCTTCGGCCCGGATCAACACACAGCGCACATCGGGCCGCTTGCCCATTGCGGTAATCAGTTCCGGCAATTCATTCCACATATCACCGGAAAACGCATTGACGGGGGGGTGATCAAAAATGATTTGCCCGACCTTGTCCTGCACATCTGTCTTAAACGGCATCTGTCTGTCCTATTGCTTTCAAGCGGGCCTCAGCCCCTGTCACAATGTCATTAATCAGCGTGGCGCAGTCAGGTAGATCGTCGATCAACCCCGCCACCTGTCCTGATGGCAGCACACCTTCATCAGGCTTGCCATCAACCATTGCCTTTTGAATGATCATCGGCGCGTTGCCCGCCATCATGGTTTGGCCCAGCGTCATGTCAGTTTTTGACGCCATCGCCCACGCCGTTTTGATCATATCTGTCAGGCTGGCACCTGTTACCTTGCGAAACGCCATGCCGTGTTTAAGCGCCCGAACCAGCATCATCAACTTGCCTGACTGTTCGAGGGCGGCCAGTGTTTCGTTCATCACCATCCGTTGCGGCAATCCATCAAGCGCGGTTGATACGGGGATTTCCGTCACGCTTGCCTGCAAATAGCGCGCCTTGGTTTCCTCGGGCGTGGGGCTGTCGCTGGTCAACAAGAACCGGGTGCCCATTGCAATCCCGTCGGCACCGAATGCCAATGCAGCCGCAAGCCCACGCCCATCGCGAAACCCGCCAGCCGCCGCCACCGGCACGTCAGCGCCAACGGCGTCCAGTGTTTGGGCCAGCAGCAACCATGTTGGCGTGTCACCTGTATGGCCGCCGCCCTCGCCGCCCTGACAGACGATTATGTCGGCTCCCAGATCGACAGCCTTTTGCGCATGTTTACCCGCACCGATGGTAGGCACACATAGAATGCCTGCCCCTTTCAGCTTTTCAATCAACTTGGTGGAGGGGGAGCGCCCATAGGACACCGCGCGCACGCCATGGTCGATGCAGATATCAACGATCCGCTCTGCACCGGGCTGAAACGAATGAAAATTCACGCCAAAGGGCCTTGCCCCCACTGCCTGCTTGATCTGGATAACGGCCCGCTCACATTCATCGGGCGTCATAACCGCCGCCGCCAAAAAACCGAACGCCCCCGCATTGACACTGGCGATCACCAGTGACGGGGTGGCAACCCAGCCCATCGCGGTTTGGATCACCGGCACATCGCAGCCAAGGGCGCGGGTCAAACGTGTATCAAGCAGCTTGCTCATCAGTTCTGACTACTTCTTTTCATCACGCTGGGATGCGGCCATCGACTTGGCATCAAAGCCGCCCAGATTATCGTCAGAGATAAGCGAGTTATGCGCATGGGCGAAGTGATGCATGTGGAACACCGCATCCATCCCGGTCCGCTTGCCCTGCAAATCTTCGATATGGTTGATGGCCTGTTTGGTCAATGACAGACCAAGGCGGGGCATCTTTGCCATACGTCCGGCAATATCCAGCGTTTCTTTTTCAAGATCATCCAGTGCCACAACGCGGTTGACCATGCCCATCTGATAGGCCCGTTCCGCGCTCATCCGCTCACCCAGGAACAAAAATTCCTTCGCAATGCGGGGGTTCAATTCAAACGGATGGGCGAAATATTCCACGCCGGGAATACCCATGCGCACCACCGGGTCCGAAAAGAATGCCGTGTCTGAGGCGATGATCATATCACACGCCCAAGCCAGCATCAGGCCACCGGCAATACAGGCACCCTGCACCATCGCAATGGTGGGTTTGGGCATGTCGCGCCACCGGCGCGTCAGGCCAAGATAGGCTTCCTGCTCACGCACATATTGCAGTTCGGCACCCGGCTTATCTGCATGGTCCCACCACAAATGCACACGATCCTGTGTTTCATGCGCGTCCCGCCCGGGGGAGCCGATGTCATGCCCGGCAGAGAAATTCTTGCCGTTCCCCTTCAGCACGATGACTTTCACATTGTCGTCATCAATCGCGCGCTTATAGGCGGCATCAAGCCCGTACAGCATCTTGCCGTTTTGGGCGTTGTGATATTTCGGGCGATTAAGCGAGATAATGGCCACGCCATCATCATTCACCTCATACAAAACCGGCGGTTCTGTTTCGACATGGTCTTCTGATTTTGCTGCGTCAGACATGGACTGTCCTCCTGAAATTATGCAGCCCGGACACCGGGCGGATTATCTTTGAATACTGTGGCGCGCAGATTGTGCGGATCAAGGCGAATGATCATCGCCAGCGCGTCTGCCGTCGGCGCGGCGGTCGTCGCAATCTTGTCTGCCTGCGCCAAGGGGAAGCCGGTCTTGTCCTGCACTTCATCGAATGTAACACCCGGATGCAATGACACAACGCGGATCTGATGATCAGGCCCGCCAAAATCCATCACGCACAGGTCGGTCACAATTTTGCGCAGTTCCAGATGTTCAGGCTTTTTGCCACCGGGCCAACGGGCAGGGTTGTACCCAATGCCGCCAACCATATCGACCTCGCCCTCAACAAAGGCGCGGGTGGAATGATTGGGCACAAACATGGAATTGGCATGATTAATTGTATTACCGGGAAAACCGCGCACACCCAACAGGGCAGCCTTGGGCTGGGCATAGTCTCCAATGATAGAAATGTTGGTTTGCCCGTAACGGTCAAGCTGCACCGGCCCAACCATCGCATGACGGCGGCCTGTGTAAAGCAGATCAAAGACACGCTCATACGACATATAGCCTTCGATCTTCGGCTCATATCCCTGCCTTGGGCCAACGGGAACGGGTTCGGCTACCAGATAAACCTCACCATCGGTCATCAACAGCCCCGGTTCAAACGTTGCTTTGGCAAGCGAGGCTGCCAAACGCGGCACAAGGCCAATACCGGTTGCCAAAACCTCGCCATTGCCGCGAAACGCTTCGGCCGCGGCCGCGATACACAATTCAGCCAATGTATATTCGTGAGGGGTGTTTGCTACGCTCATAACCATCCGCTCCTTAAAAGACCGGCAGGGGCAGGGAACGCACTGCGTCAGCCCCGCCTGCTGTTTCAATATAGGCAGCTTGATCCTTGCCCGTCACATGATCAGCCACCCAAGCGGCCCATTCTTCATCGCTTAAGGCAGCTGAATAATTTTTCAGAAATTTGACATCGATGCCGTAGTCAGGCGCGCAGGATGTGGGGTGTGCGCCCATCGGCACTTCTGCCACGCCATTGACGTGACAACGATCAATCGGCATCCGAATGGCTTCTGATTTCACGTCCAGGTCTGCGGTCGTCACCAACTGTTCAGTCGTCAAATAGGTTTTGTCTGCGGCGCGGGCAAACCATTCATCAAAAAATGGGTCAGGGCCGTAAATCCAGCTATTGCCGCGCGGGTCCGCCTTGTTCACATGGCACAACGCAACATCCAGCCGTAATGCGGGCATTGCCACAAGTTCCGCCCCGTCATCATAGGGTGAGGTAACAGTTTTCAGATGCGGGTTGTGGGTCAACACGTCAGACGCCAGCCCGACCGGTGTCGGCAAAAACGGCACGCGCATGGCAGCCGCCTTCAGGCCCAGTTGGACCATCCCCTCATCCAACTCATTCACTTCAAACGTGCCTTGTTGGCGTTTTTGGCGGAACTGTTTTTCAAGCGGAATGGAATCAAGCGACACAAAGCCAAAGGTCAGCTTGCGTAACTTGCCCGCTGCCGCCAGCATCCCCACATCACAGCCGCCATAGGCAACGATGCTAAGGTCCGTCAGGTCGGTTTTCAGGATTTCACGGATCAGCGCCATCGGCTTGCGCCGCGCGCCCCACCCGCCAACGCCGATTGTCATGCCGCTTTCCAGCTGGCCGACAATTTCCGCGACGTTCATTGTTTTGTTCAAATCAGCCATCTGGATCACATCTCCGGTGTTGCATATTCATGACCCCAAATGTCCCCACTGGTGGAGACGGTGGGGGCAAAGCCTGCCCAGTCATCGACCTGCAAACCGTCATAGCCATATTCGATGGCGATGCCGCCGGGGCCAACAACATAAAAGCTGACCATTTTGTCATTTTCATGCCGCCCAAGGGACGCCATCAGGGGCAGGCCCGCCTGTGTCACCCGGTCAAGCCCGGCGCCAACTTCGTCCAATGTATTCACTTCCATCATCAGGTGAATACATTTGGTCGGCGTCGGGAAATTGCCCAATGCCAGCGAATGATGGCGCGGATTGTCCGCATGAAAAAACACGATGCGCATATCAGGTGCGCCTTCAGCCGGGGGCGGCAAACGCAAATCATCCGACATGCCAAAACCCAAAACATCCTGATAAAAGTCGGCGCATTCCTGATCATTGGGCGCAGGGATCACAGCGTGGCCCATGCCCATCGGTTCAGTGACAAAGCCGGACACGCCAATCGGTGACACGAACGCATCGCCCGTATCTGTACGGCCAACATAAAGCTCCAACCCATTTCCGGCGGGGTCAGCGGATTTTACAAAGCGTGTGACACAGCGGGCCGCCGCTTCATCAGCGGCGCCTTCGGTAACTGTTGCCCCTGCCGCTTCAAGCTTTTCGATCAGTGCATTTAGATTGTCATCATCACCCGCATCCCAGCCGGTGGCAGCCAGCACATCTGGCCCCGGTTCACCCGCAGCCTGTTCAATCATATAACGGAACGGGGCATCATCCATTTTCAGATACAGCGCGTCACCTGATATGTCGGCTTTCTGCAAGCCCAAAATCTGTGTGCCGAATTTATCCCACGCCGCCACATCCTGCGCGGCAATCACCACATAACCCAGTCCTGCGATCATGTCCGTCTCCCTGTTTTATTTCTAAAGATGAAAGCCGCCATCAACGGCAATCAATTGTCCTGTGATGTAACCCGCGCGGTTGGAGGCAAGGAACGACACTGTTTCCGCCACCTCAACCGGGTCACCAAATCGTTTCAGGGCAAGGCCGGCCAACACCGCCTCCTCCCACGCAGCATCAAACACGCCCTGTGCCTGTAGCCGTTTGAAAATGCCCGCTTCGATCACGCCAAGCGCGATGGAATTGGCGCGGATATTGTTGACGCCTTCTTCCTTCGCCACATATTTTATCAATCCTTCGATTGCCATCTTGGGCGCCACCGACAACACATCGCGCGGCGGGGTTTTCAAAATCCCCGCCGATGACAAATGCACAAACGACCCGCCGCCCATTTGCGTGAAATGCGGCAGGGCGGTGCGGATGATCTTGAACGCGCCATTCAAATCATTGTCGATCACTTCGCGCCATTGATCCTCTGTCACTTCATTCAACAGGGGTTGGGCAATATCTGACCCGGCGGTGATGACCACCGTATGAATACGGCCATGCGCCTTGATCGCCTCAGTAAATATTTTTTCGATGTCGGCAGGAGTGCCTATATCACCTGCATGGATGCTGGCCTTGACGCCCAGTGCCGCGACATCGTCCGCAACTTTCTGCGCCGCGTCTTGATTGTTGCGATAACAGATCGCCACATCAGACCCATCACGCCCCATAACCGTTGCGATGGCACTGCCCATACCCCCCGATCCACCAAAAACCAACACTGCCCCGTCCATAAACAAGCTCATGATCCATTCCCCCCGGTGCCCAAAGCGGCAAGTGAGCCATCAAGAATTGAATGGGGCACAAAGCGGGAGGACGCGATTTTCCACGCTCCCCCCACAAACTCATAGGCATCGAAATAACGGCCAGCCATTTGGCGATAGGTCTGCGCATCGGTGTTCATCGTATGGAAATAAAGCGCCCAAACAGCGGTTGCGCGATCATCCGAAACGATATCAATTTCAGGATTGGCCCCGTGATGCATATCAATAATATGCGGGTGACAGCCTGCCTTTTTGAACAAATCGATAAAGGCATCGGCACTGTCATAGCGGCCCATTGGCCCCGCATCGATGGTGGCATCATCCAAAAAGCATGCACGCACAACATCCGCTTCCTTGGCATCGCATGCGTTGAAATATTTGTGCTTCAACGCCTTGATTGCCTCAATCGCTTCGAGTTTTGCAATACGCGCTTCAAGATCGGTCATTGCGCCGCTTCCTTACGCTTTACAATATCAAGCGCAACGTCAACGATCATGTCTTCTTGCCCGCCAACCATGCGGCGGTCGCCAAGTTCCACCAAAATCTCGCGCACATCGACGCCGTAATCTTCAGCGGCTTTTTCCGCATGACGCAGGAAGCTGGAATAAACACCCGCATAACCAAGCGACAGGGTTTCCCGGTCAACACGCACAGGGCGGTCCTGCAGGGGGCGCACCAGTTCTTCAGCAGCATCCATCAGCTTGTACAGATCACATCCATGCTGCCAGCCCTTGCGGTCTGCGGCAGCAATAAAAACTTCCAACGGCGCATTACCTGCCCCGGCACCCATCCCGGCAAGCGACGCATCAACACGCCGCGCGCCCGCCTGTACCGCCACCAATGAATTGGCAACACCAAGCGACAAATTGTGATGGGCATGAACCCCCGTTTGTGTGTCGGGGTTCAACTCGCGATCATAGGCTTCCAACCGCGCGCTATAGCCTTCCATATCCAACGCCCCGCCACTGTCAGTGACATAGACGCATTCCGCACCATAAGATTCCATCAGCTTGGCCTGTTTCACCAACTGATCGGGTTCGATCATATGGCTCATCATCAGGAAGCCGATTGTGTCCATGCCAAGGTCACGCGCCACGCCAATATGCTGTTTGGCTACGTCAGCCTCAGTACAATGGGTGGCGACGCGTACGGAACGGACGCCCATATCCCATGCCTGTTTCAAGGTTTCGCGCGTGGCGATACCCGGCAGGATCAATGTAGTGACGGTTGCGTTTTCAACCGCGTCGGCCACGGCCTCAATCCATTCCCAGTCAGTCTGTGCACCGAAACCATAATTGAAGCTGCCGCCGTTCAGGCCATCACCATGGGCGATTTCAATGGCATCAACACCGGCATCATCCAATGCCTTGGCGATTTTGCGCGCGTCTTCGACCGTATATTGATGGCGGATCGCGTGCATGCCATCACGCAGGGTGACATCCTGAATGTAAATTTTCTCTTTCGTCGGGTCTTTAATCCGGCCTTTTTCGATGCGGCCTTGTGTGATGTCGGCCTGTACGTTTTCTTTAACCATTATGCCGCCGCTCCGAATTTCAGGGCGGCAATTTTCTCAGCCGTTGCCATACCCGCTGATGTCATGATGTCGAGATTACCGGCATAGGCTGGCAAATAATGGGCCGCGCCTTCCACTTCCAAAAAGATGCTGGATTTGATCCCTTCAAACGTTCCAAGGCCGGGAATTTTCACCGGATTGTTGGAGCCAAAGCGTTCAAACTGCACCTTTTGTTTCAACCGATAACCCGGCACA
>SPJN01000027.1 GCA_006844605.1 Hyphomicrobiales bacterium
GCACAGGCGGTCAAACACCGGATCAAACAATTGATCGACGCCGAAGAGCCAAAAAAAATCCTGTCAGATGATAAGCTTGTGGCGCTTTTGGATGGCGAGGGCATCCGCATCGCCCGCCGCACCGTTGCCAAATATCGCGAGGCAATGGGGCTTGGCAGTTCTGTCGAACGACGGCGGCAGAAAAAACTATCTTAACAATTGATTAGCCGGAAAAAGCCGATTGAGTTTCCGGTCAGGGTCGATTTTGCTTTGCAAGCCTTGAAAAGAGTCGCACAATAATCTTCCGACGGACGGACGATTGGCTGTTCCAAACTGTCAATCGGTTAGTACGCCCGCCGTTCCCTGCCATCATCCTGATGGCAGAGTAAAGGCAGGGTCGCCCCCCTTTGGCGCACAATCTGCGCCACCAAGTTCCGATCCTGCCACGCGTTGTAACGCGGCGCTGCCATTTGTGTGTGCGGCAGTGCCCCGATAGGAAAGGAACGGACTTTATGCAGATCCAAGTTACCGGAAAACATATCGATGTTGGTGATGCCTTGACGAACCATATGCAAGACAGGCTCGACACAGGGATTACGAAATATTTTGACCGCTCTGTGGATGCCCACATTGTGCTGTCAAAGGAAGGACCTATGTTCCG
The DNA here is from genome assembly GCA_006844605.1 of Hyphomicrobiales bacterium. Lineage (GTDB taxonomy): Bacteria > Pseudomonadota > Alphaproteobacteria > SPJN01 > SPJN01 > SPJN01. The sequence goes on from SPJN01000027.1 coordinate 641, forward strand.
GGCGGACTGTTCAGTTCACTTGGCCTCAGGCATTTCCCTGCAGGCCCAATATGAAGCCGGCGATGTCTATGCCAGTTTCGACGGCGCCGCAGAGCGTCTTGAAAAGCGGGTCAGGCGGTATAAACGCCGCTTGCGCAATCACCATGACAAGCACAAGGGGCAACCCTTGCCCGCCGCTGATGCGGATTATTTCGTGCTGCGCGGTGAAGACCATGCCCAAACGGCAGAGCCTGAGACCCTTGATCCGGTGATCATCGCTGAATCCACCAAGGCAATCAAAACCATGTCAGCGGGCGAAGCGGTGATGCAGCTTGAATTGCATGACAGCCCCGCGCTTGTGTTCAAGAACGCAGGTCATGGCGGCGTAAACGTGGTGTATCGGCGTGAAGACGGCAATATCGGGTGGATTGATCCACCAAGCAGCTGATCTGATCAGCGACCACAAGGGGGCGCAGCATCTGCTGGGCCCTCTTTTTTTGCCCGCCGCAAGTAGGGGCCAGGGCAGAACACCATTTTGGCAGGCGTAATTGCCACATGGTCAAGCAAGATGGCGGGCGCTATGAAACCCGCCGCATAGAAACGAGGACTTGGATTAGTCATGGATTTCGCCGATTTGCTGGGCCCCGACCACATTGCCTGTGGCCTGAAAGCAACCAGCAAAAAGCAGGCCCTGCAGGCCGTTGCCGACCACGCATCAAGCGTATCCGATTTGCCTGCACGTGATGTCTTTAACGCATTACTGGAACGTGAACGGTTGGGCTCAACCGGCGTTGGCGGTGGCGCGGCAATCCCGCATGGAAAATTCGAAGGGCTGGACAGGCTGCATGTCCTGATTATGCAGCTTGAAACACCGATTGATTTTGATGCGGTGGACCATGAACCGGTGGATTTGTTGGCTGTTTTGTTGGCCCCCGAAGCGGCAGCGGCAGAACATCTGAAGGCACTGGCCCGTGTATCACGCCTGCTGCGCGATCAACGTGTGCGTCAGGCCCTGCGCGGTTGTGATAGTTCAGATGCGATTTATGCCTTGGTCACTGCGCAAGATCAGGCTGCCTAAGACTGCGCCAATCACGTCACTCAATGAACTGAAAACGGCACCTTGTCGTAATGCAAGGCCCCGGCAAAGGCTGCCTCGCGGCTATCAACCAGCGCAACACAATCACCATTGTCCAAATGAACGGCGAACAAAACCGTGTCGCCCGGCATGTTATCAAGCTCAGGTACGCCGGTGACATCGCGGGCCTTCACAGGCTTGACATAAACCGCATCAGGCGTTGCCATTAGCTGGTCAAAGCGGGAAGGGGTCAGCATTGTTGAATAAGCGGTCGTCATACTTGCTCTCCTTCTGCGCCCCCGGGGTTGGTGTTGCCGGTATCGTTACTGTTACGATTGGTGTGGTCGTTTTCCCTGCCTGTAATGGTCAGTGCTTCGACCTTATCAGTATTTGATTTGCCGATTTCGATTTGTTGCACAACCCGCGCCGGGCGTGGCCGGGTCAAGTCAATCTCAAGCAAGCCATTATTCAAGTCCGCGCCGGTGACCTCAATCCCTTCGGCCAGCACGAAGCTGCGTTGGAATTGGCGGGCGGCAATGCCGCGATGCAGGTAAACCCGTTCTTCGTCATCGACCTGCTTGCCGCGGATCATCAACTGCGTATCTTCCAACGTGACCGTCAGATCATCGCGGGTAAACCCCGCCACAGCGATTGAAATACGCAACCGTTCCTCATCCACCTGCTCAATATTATAGGGGGGGTACCCCTCATTCGCAGATTTGGCAACGCGGTCCAAAACCCGTTCCATATGATCAAAGCCCAACAAAAAGGGGCTGTTCATCAGTGTCACTCGTGACATGCGGTCCTCCTTCAAGCGACCGAAGTTTGAAACACCCGTCCATCGGCATGTTTCCCATCCCCTTAATGTGGGGATTTTTCCGCATGTTTACAAGATAAAGCCGTAAGGTTAATGGCCGCTTAACCAAGCACACCGAATATCGCCACGCCGATAGAGCTGGCGATTGCGTAGCCAAAAGTGCCGGTCAAAACCCCCGGCGTCACCAGCCCACGCCAGCCCATGGCCCCCGCCTGTGCCGCCGCCGTGCCTGCCCCCAACACACAGGCGTTTGAGCCGATGACCATTTCGGCCACCTCAAGCTTCAGCAATTTGCCGACAACCAGCAAAAACACCAGATGAACGCTCAATATCAGGGCGGCAAAGGCAAATAAAACCAAGCCCTTATCCACCATCAGGCCGATATCTGCATGAGTGCCGATCGCCACAAAAAAGAAATACATCAGCAACAAACCCAGCTGAAAACCCTGATCTGCCATTTTCGCAAACAAGGTCGGCCACAGGCTTGCCGCCGCAATCACCAACACTGTCGAAACAAGGATTGATGCTGAAGGCCAGCCCAATAAGTCTGCAAGCAAACGACCCAACAAGGTCAGGATCAGGCCCGTCATCACCGCAGCCGCAACCGGCAATATGGCAAGGGGCGCGCTGTCATGGGCTGCCGCATCAGCGTCTTCACCGATGGACGCGTCAGACGCCACAACGAAACGCGATTGAATAAACCGCATGGCGGGCAGCGCGGCAATCATAATCAACAACACCGTCCCGGCAATATTGTCGGCGGCGATGGCAGCGGCCTTCACCCCATCGGCCAAACCGATGGTTTCGGACACAGCCGCGAAATTAACCGACCCGCCAATATAGGTGGCGGCGAACACGGCTGCCAGGCCCGGCTCCTCAGCGCCTAGGGGCAGCACCGCAACACCCAAGGCGACACCCAGCAATACGCCGATGGACCCAATGATGAAGGCCAGAAACACGCGCCCGGATTCTTTTACGATGCGGCGCAGGTCGGCCTTGTACAACAACAACATGATGGCAAGCGGGATAACCTCTCCCCAAATCAAATCATAGGCGGGGGCATCCATCGGCAGAATTTTGATATTCGCCAAAAGCGTACTTAGGAAAATCACCCACACCACGCCGGACACAATCTTGCCGTAGCGTGTCTTGTCGATAAAGGCACCAAAGGCCGCTAACCCAAACAGGGCGGCCCACATCATCGCGTGATTATCAGCGGGGATCAGACTTTCCATCGAAAATCAGCCTTCCAACGGTTCGGGGATCAGGCACAAATAGTTGGTGATGTTGTATTTCATCCCCTTTGTGACCGGGGCACCGCGATGCAGATGGGTCCAAAAGGGCGGGAACAACACCATCAACCCGCGTGTTGGTTTGATACCGATCTGTTGATAGGGAAATTCGGTCACGCCGCCTTCTTCCACATCTGCCAAATAAAGCAGGCTGGATAGCAACCGCGTTTCTGTGCCCGCAGGGCCCGCATCAATGTGCCAGTTATATCCCTGACCGGGGCCAATGCGTTCAAGCAATGGCGGCGTCAGCGTTGCCCGGCCCGGTTTCGCAAATGCATCCATCGACCGGTATTTCTGCATATAGGCCCCGACATTCTTCATCACCCGTTCAGCCACCAAGGCGCGGATGTCTGCCCAGTGCGGTAGATCTGCCACGTCAAGCATTTGGCCTGAGCGTAATTCTTCGTTCACGCCGCGCTGGGTGCGTGAGGGGGTTGACGCCGGATCAGCCTCAAACCGTTTGATGATGTCAGCACATTCATCGGCGCTTAATGTATTTTGATAGGCTTCGATAAAATGGGACGTGGTCATGCCGATGCCCCACTATCTGATGCAGGGCCTTGTGCAGAGGAAGCCAACTGTTTGTGGCTTTTCGGCAGATAGCCAAACTTGTCCATCATGGCCCCATGGTCAGTACAAATGCGCGTGACCTGTTCGTCGCTTAACACATTGCGCCAATTGCCAGACTTGCCGCGGCCAAAAAAGCTGTCTGCGTGTTCGGACCGTTCCTTGAACCCACCCGTCTGTTCCTGCTTCTTCAATTCCTTGAAGCTGGCAAATTTAATTGCCTTGTTCACCCGTTCCTTTGGCGGGTTCAGGCCAAGGAATTTCGCGACGCCCAAAAATGTTTTGAACGGCTTTTGTTCAAGGTCCTCATAGCGGACCACATGTAATTGGGGGTTGGGCTGGCCCGTCCAGCTATCCACATGCAGGGACCAGCTGCCATGATATTCAGGGACGTGATCGGCGCTAAGGTCTGTGACCGCATTGGTATCTGATAGGCGGTCAATCGCACCGTCAATATCAACACCGAAATGATCGACCATCGACAGAACAACATCCAGCGGATTGCGCACCACATAGATGCCGCCCGCAGTGACCGACATATTATGCAGCGGGTGGTCCTTCCATTCGCCCAACATATTGTGGGTTTTGGCAAAGACGGAATCCTTGCTGACACGGGTCATCAAATGATGGGCTACCGGGCGGCGGGCCATTGCCTCCTCCGCCGTTAGAGTCATGGGATCGCGCGGGCCAACATCACCATGGGCCGGTCCGACGAACCAAATGCTTGCGCTTTCGCCAAGGCAGAACTTATCAAGCTCGTTAATCGAGGCAGGCTTGGGCGGATTGCGCAACAAATTATGCAGATAGGCCCGCATCCATGTGTTGCCAGATTTCGGATAGCTCGCCAGCCAAATTATACCGCCCATGACGTCCCGCTTTTGTAAGAATGATGATTATTGAGTGATAGCGCAGCGGGGGGTGGGCCGCAATGCGATTGATTGGATCAAAGGTCTAGGCAATAAACGGGTTGGGCTGAAAGCTGAACCCCGGATCGCGGCGCTTGCGCCTATTTGCTTGCCAATATCCGGTTGAAATCGCCAACGCCGCTTTGCACTTTTGCTGGCTGTCGCATTACAATTTCTGTTTGGTCGCGCAGCCGGACGCAAAACCGCTTCGCACTTTTTCTGGCTGTCGCATTGCAATTTCCGTTTGGTCGCGCAGCCGGACACAAAACCGCTTCGCACTTTTTCTGGCTGTCGCTCCAAAGAAAACGGGCGCGCCCCGAAGGACACGCCCGCAATCAAAAATCTGTCAGACTAGACTAGAAAGCCAGGTCAAGACCAATACCGAAGGCATCGGTTTCACGTTCCTGACCCGCAGCTGAACCGTTTGCATCATCTTCATACAATTCAACAACTGCGAACACGTCAACGCCTGAACCCAGGTTCTTGTTCACGCCAAGTTCAACAACTTCGAACTCTGCATTAACGCTGCCTGCAACGCCTGAGAAATCACGCTCTGCATTAAAGTAGGCAACGCCAACACGCCACGGACCGGTTTCATACTGAAGACCGACTGAGTAAGCTTTTTCCTCATTGTCGGTATTCGCAGCAGCGAAACCAATCAAATCGTCTGATGAGTAGTAGCCACCAGCAAGGGTGAAACCAGCTGCGCCGAGGCTTAGGCCAGCTGACCATGCTTCGGGATCATCCAGACCAGCGCCTGAACCATCAGTTACGTCTGCTGTTGCATAACCACCGGATACACCGACTGAAACGCCTTCGAATTCACCGGCATATGTCGCGCCGATTTCAATTGTGTCTTCGAAATGGTCAACTGCTGACTGAATCAGGCCAAAAGCCGCGCCCTTTGAGCCAGTTGCCTGGCCACCAACGTCACCGTTCAGACGCTCAGGTGTATAAGAAACACCCAACTGGAAGCCTGAGAAATTCGGTGAGAAATATGTCAGCTTGGCAGTATCACCAGAAATGGTGATGTAAGATGACGTACGAGCAGCACCGATACGACGGGCATGCTGGAAGTTCGGTGAATCAACACCATGTGAACCGACGAAGTAAGGTGCAGAAATATGCATCTGGAACGGTGCTGAACCGTTTTCGCCCAATTCTACGCGACCGAATGAACCTTCAACATACAGGAACGTTTCGTCGAATGTGTTGCCGCCATTTTTTGTACCGTCATTGTTGGTCAGTTCAAGATTGAATGACGCACCAATTTTCAGGCCATTGTCCAACATGATTGACGGATCAATTGCAAGCTCACCTTCCTGCTTGAACTGAACGTCTTCAATGTCGGGATTCGGTGTCGGGTCTTCGTCAGCGAAGACAGCCATACCAGTGTAGTAGCCGCTTAGACCGACTTCCCATTCTGCAGCCTGGGCACCAGTGGCAACCAGACCCGCTGTCATCATGGCTGTTGTGCCAAGAAGGATCTTTTTCATAATAATACCTCACCTAAACGCCCTGATCATATGATCGCCCGCATATTGCGGTTCCAGGCGTTAAAATTCGGGTGTTGCCACCCAGTTTGTAAGCGGATCGCCCATAAATGGAAAAACCCCCGCTTGCCCAATCACTGTTCCGCTATCCATTCGAAAAACCCCGAACCCCAAGCGAATCAGTGCTGTACAGACCAATGCCTGAACTGACACAAGTTTTGGCCTCTCAACCCGCGCAGGTCAAGTCGCCCGGTTAAGGCTGTTCAGAACTTCCCCGCAACTGTTGCAGCAATGTTACAAGCCCTACCTTGCCAGTTTGTCGCAGTTTTTTGCGCTAATTCGCGGTTTTGTGTCGGCTTTTTGTTGCAAGGGGCGTCAACTCACCTCTATAAAGAAACCGACATGTCACTTTTGGGTCGCGGCAGTGGCGCGCGGCCCCCAAATATAGCGGAGACGCAATCATATGCGGCGTATTTTCGGGCTGTCCCAGCATGACCTGACCGGAACGGCACGTTCCATACTTACCCCCATTGCACAAAAAATCAGCACAGGCTTTAAGGTTTCGGGCCTTGGCGTGTTGTTGATTACGGCTGTGCCAACTGTAACCCTGTCCGGTTGCGGTATGTTCAGCGGTGGCGGTGAAGGCAATTACCCTCCGTCAAAGGCTGAACGTCGGCGTGATGGCGGCACAATCTTTGGTGGTGACGACAGTGACGAAGGTGGCCTTGTCATTTTCGGTGATGGCGGCATCTTTGGCAGCAGATCCGGCCAAACCGAACAGGAACAGGCCCCCGCCGCAGTGCCCGACGACGACGATCGTGGCTTTTTGGGCGGTGTTTTGGGCGGCAGCAGCAAAAGCAGCACCCCCAAACTGGGCGTAAACTCCTATTTATGGCGTGCCAGCCTCGACACTGTTTCGTTTATGCCGCTTAAAAGTGCCGATCCGTTCGGTGGGGTGATCATCACAGATTGGTATGCTGATCCCAAAAGTCCGGGTGAACGGTTCAAGCTGACGGTCTATATTCTGGATACAAGCCTGCGGGCTGATGGCGTACGGGTGACAGCCTTTCGCCAGACAGCAGACGGTCGTGGCGGCTGGTCAGATGCGGCGGTCAGCCCACGCATTGCCCCCAGCTTGGAAAACGCCATTCTGTTGCGCGCGCGTGAACTGCGCATCGGCACAGGCAGCTGATACCGGATTGATGCCGCACCGCCGGGTGCTTCAAAAGACTATTTGACCACTTTTTGATTGTTCGGCGGCCTTCTATATCAGGGGCCGCCGAATTTTTTTGAATAGACCAGATCATTATGACCACTGAACGCTACAATCCCAAAGAAGCAGAATCCCGCTGGCAACAGGCATGGGATCAGGGTGAAACATTCAAGGCCGTGCGGGATGAGAACAAGCCCAAGGCCTATGTGCTTGAGATGTTTCCCTATCCCAGTGGCCGCATTCATATGGGCCATGTTCGCAATTATGCGATGGGTGATGTCATTGCGCGCACCAAAAAGGCGCAAGGCTATGCGGTATTGCACCCGATGGGGTGGGACGCGTTCGGGATGCCGGCGGAAAACGCGGCGATGGAACGGAACGTCAATCCGCGCGATTGGACCTATGAAAATATCGCCACGATGCGCGGGCAGCTGAAAACCATGGGCCTCGCCATTGATTGGTCACGCGAATTCGCGACCTGCGACCCCGCCTATTACAAGCATGAACAGGCCATGTTCCTTGATTTCATCAAGGCAGGCATCGTTGATCGCCGCGAAAGCATGGTGAACTGGGACCCGGTTGATAACACCGTGCTGGCCAATGAACAGGTCATCGATGGCAAGGGCTGGCGCTCCGGCGCGGTGGTGGAACGCAAAAAGCTGACCCAATGGTTCCTGCGTATCACCGATTTTGCCGAAGATCTGCTTGGTGCCCTCGATGGGCTTGATGGCTGGCCTGAAAAGGTCCGCATCATGCAGCAGAACTGGATTGGCCGGTCAGAGGGCGCGCGCTTTTCGTTCGATATTGTTGGTAACAGCGATGATCAAACCGGTAATCAAACAAGCGATCAAAAGATTGAGGTTTACACAACCCGGCCCGACACAATTTTCGGTGCCAGCTTTTGTGCCCTGTCGCCTGATCACCCGCTAACGGCCGAACTGGCTGAAACCAATCGTGACCTGAAGGCCTTTGTTGAAGAATGCCGCGCCACCGGCACCAGCGAGGAAGCCATTCAGCGCGCCGAAAAACGCGGCTTTGACACCGGGCTAAAGGTTGCCCATCCGTTTGACCCGGCATGGGAATTACCCGTTATGGTCGCCAACTTTGTGTTGATGGATTACGGCACCGGCGCGATTTTCGCCTGCCCCGCCCATGACCAACGCGATTTGGACTTTGCCCGCAAATATGATCTGCCCGTTACGCCCGTCGTTATTCCCGAAGGGGAAAGCGCCGACAGCTTTGATGTGGGAGACGAGGCCTATACCGGTCCCGGCGTCATGGGCAATAGCCGCTTTCTTGATGGCATGACCACCGATGATGCCCGCGCCGCCGTGATCGACAAGTTCGAACGGGACAATAAAGGCACGCGCGAAGTGAATTTCCGCCTGCGCGATTGGGGCGTGTCACGGCAACGCTATTGGGGCTGCCCCATCCCGGTCATTCATTGCAATGATTGCGGCACGGTCCCCGTGCCCAAACAAGACCTGCCCGTCACGCTGCCCGATGATGTCAGCTTTGACAGGCCGGGCAACCCGCTGGACCACCACCCGACATGGAAGCACACAGACTGCCCCACCTGCGGCAAGGCCGCGGTCCGCGAAACCGATACGTTCGACACTTTTATTGATTCAAGCTGGTATTTCGCCCGCTTCACCAGCCCCCACGCGGATGAGCCTGTGAATGCAGAAGACGCCCGTTATTGGATGCCGGTCGATAATTATATTGGCGGGATTGAACATGCGATCCTGCATCTTTTGTATTCGCGCTTTTTCTGTCGCGCCATGGAAAAGGCCGGGCACTTCCATCTGCCTGAACCGTTCAAGGGCATGTTCACCCAAGGCATGGTCAATCACGAAACCTATAAGGCTGCTGATGGCAGCTGGGTCCTGCCCCAGGACGTGTTGACGGCAGAAGATGGCGGCCTGTCCTTGGCCGATGGCTCAGGCGTAACAGCTTGCGGCATTGAAAAAATGTCCAAGTCAAAGAAGAACGTGGTCGACCCGACCGAGATTATCGACACTTACGGGGCCGATGCCGCCCGCCTGTTCGTGCTGTCTGACAGCCCGCCTGACCGCGACTTGGAATGGACCGATGCTGGCATCGAAGGGGCCTTCCGCTATATCAATCGGTTGTGGCGACTGGTGGCAGCCCCCAGCCATAATCTGGCTGATCAGGATGGCGATCGTCCCGCAGACCTGTCGGACGCAGCAACCACGCTTTTGAAAAATCTGCACAAAACCATTGATGGCGTGACAGGCGACCTTAACGGCTTTCGCTTTAATCGCGGCGTGGCCCGGTTGCGTGAACTGACAAACGGGTATGAGGCTTTCAAGGAAGAAGAAGACAGTGCTGGCCTTGTCCGGCGCGAAACCCTGTCAGCCCTGATCCGTATGATTGCACCGATGATGCCGCATCTGGCCGAAGAAATGTGGGACGCCCTATATCAGGGTGCCGCCCCGTCATTGGTATCTGACGCCCCCTGGCCCGCAGTTGATCCTGCCTTTTTGGTCGATGACACCATCACCATGCCGGTACAGGTCAATGGCAAACGCCGGGACGAGGTGACCATCGCCGCCGATGCCGATGAAGACACGATCCGCGACGCTGCCCTGGCCGCCCCGGGGGTCGCCAAACAGATCGACGGGCTGACCATACGCAAAACCATCATTGTGCCCGGACGCATTATCAATATAGTCGCTAATTAACAGTGACCGTTACGGAGCATGACGTGCCGCGCCAACGCCTTATACGCCTAGCAGCCCTTAGCCTGATTTTTTTGGGCCTGTCGGGTCTGTCTGCCTGCGGCTTTCGTCCGCTTTACGGCACACCTGAAGGGGCCAGCCAATCAACGGCGGCGGCGCTTCACCAAATTTATGTAGCACAGATCAACAATGCCACCTCGCGCGTTGGGCATTTGGTTTATCAAAAACTGGAACGGCGTTTGCGCCAATCCGGCACCGGCGTTGATCGGTCAGCACCGCCGCGCTATCGGTTGAACCTGCATGTCAAGGAACGCGAAGAAGGCGTCGCCATTGAACAGGATGACACGTTCACCCGCTTTAACATTCGGCTGATTGCAACATATGAGTTGCTGGATCTGGATGGCAATGTCCTAACCAAGGGCACCTCGCAGGCGGTTGGCACCTATAATGTTGTTGGCAATCAATATGCCTCCCACATCGGGAAGAAAGATGCCGCCGACCGGGCCGCAACATTTGTTGCCACGGACCTGACCGCGCGGTTGGTCAGCTATTTCGATGCCTACGGTCATTGAGCGATAAGGGGTTGGGCGCACCATGAAACTGACCGGCGGTAAGGCCAACCAGTTCCTGCGCAATCCCGGTGATCAGGTTTTGCTCGCCCTGCTATACGGCCCGGACGAAGGACAGGTCCGCAACAAGGCGCGCAATCTGGTCAAGCAAATCGCTGGCGGTGATGAAAACGATCCGTTTTTGGTCACTGCCCTGACCAAGGAAGAACAGGCCGAAGACCCCACACGTCTAATTGACGAGGCTGCCTCCATCCCCATGATGGGTGGGCGCAAAATAGTGTGGCTGCGCGGCTTTCCCGACAGTGCCGCAAAGGTTTTGACCGATTGGCTTGATGATCCCAAATCAGACACGTTAATCGTGGCCGAGGGGGGTGAGCTGACGCCCAAAAACGCCATGCGCAAACTGGCTGAAAAGCATGAACGTGCTGCGGCCATTGCCTGCTATGCCGATGATCAAGGCGCGCTGGATGAGATTATCGCAATCACGTTAAAGCAGGCAGGCTTAAGCATTTCACCTGATGCGCTGAACTTCCTGACCGCGCGATTGGGTGCTGATCGCGCCCTGACCCGGTCTGAGCTTAAAAAGCTGGTGCTTTATAAGGGCGACAAAAAGGGCGAAGTGACCCTTGAAGATGTTGAGGCGGTATCGGTTGATGCCGCGTCCCTCACCCTCGACCTTGCGGTTGATGCCGCGCTAACGGGTAATCCCGCCAAACTTGATGTCGAAATTAATCGCTGCTTTGCCGAGGCGATAAATGAAATTGCCCTGATCCGCGCGACACAGAATGAACTGGTGAAACTTGTCACAGTACAAGACGCCGTTGCCAACGGCACGTCACAGGATCAAGCGATCAAACAATTGCGCCCGCCATTGTTTTTCAAACGCCAACCGGCATTCAAACAAATGCTGCGCCTGTGGCCGCAAAAACGGTTAACGATGGCACAACAAATCATGCTGGAGGCTGAGCGTGATTGCAAAACAACCGGCATGCCATCGCAAGCCGTCTGTCACCGCGCCTTGTTACGCTTGGCCAACGCTGCGGCGCAAATCAGAAACCGATAACAATACGCGCGTGATTCAATTTGTCTAAAAGTGACTTAGATAGCCGCCATCAACTGCCAATGTCTGGCCGGTGATATAGCTGGCTGCGGGCGAACACAAAAACACTGCCGCCCCGGCAATTTCATGGGGCTGCCCCCAACGGCCCAAGCTGGTGCGCTGTGACAGCCAATCGGCAATCGATGCATCATCGGTCATGGCATTGTTGGCTTCGGTTGCGAAATAGCCCGGCGCAATCGCATTCACACGAATACCATCAGGCCCCAGTTCGGCGGCCAAGGCACGGGTCAGGGCATCAAGCCCGCCTTTCGCCATCGTATAAACCGCATCCCCACCACGGGATATTGGGCCGGCAATAGATGTGATGTTGACGATCGCATTGCCCGGCTTCATCCGTGCTGCCACCTGTTGCGCCAAAAAGAACGGCGCCACCAAATTTGTGTCGAGCAGACGGGCCGCATCTGATTTTGAAAAACCCTGCAAGGGCCGCCGATCACGTTGCCCAACATTATTGATCAATAAATCAAACGGGCCATTTTGATTGATCGCGTCAATAGCAGGTTTTTCGTCATTAATGTCAAAAGCAGCAACGTGAACCGCGCCATCAATTTGCGCCGCAGCAATATCCAACGCATCACGATCACGCCCGTTCATGAAAACTTCTGCGCCCGCTTTTGCCAATGCCTTGGCAATTTCAAAGCCAAGCCCACGGGCCGCCCCGGTAACAAGGGCGCGCTGTCCGTTAAGCGGTTGCACGGGATTCAACCTCACCCTTCAGGGCGACATTCATTTCTTCAAAACCGCGCCGGGTTTTACCCCCGGCATATAAAATGGTGATCGGCAATAACAGGCCGGAAAAGATTTCGTCGTGATGCACCCGGCATCGCCCATCAGACAGGTCTTCAAGGTCAAACCGATGAATGCCTGAGGCAATCAGGCGATGCAGAACATTGCCCGTCCAGGCAAAGCTTTTCCCTGCAACATATTCGGTCACAACCGGGTCAAAGGCATGGTCACGTCCATCATCAGTGCGCGGTTCCATGTGCAGTTTCTCACCCGGCCCGATTGTCCCTTCAATCTTGCGAATGAACGGGTTCCAATCAGTGTGACGATCAAGATCAACCAACACGTCCCACACCAATTGGCGGGGCGCATCAATATCAATTTCCGTATGGATCAAATAGCTCATGACAACACTCGTTTCGCCCAAAATCAACCTGCGCGCTGCCCGGTCACATACCGTATCAGCAAAATGGTAATCAGACTTAACCCCGCCAGTGACAAGGACCATTTGGTAATCGACATTATGGTTGTAATCGCAGGCAAGGGATCAACGATGGTGCTATAGCCCGCACCGGTCAGGAAAATATGCTGAATGCCGTTTTCCACCATGTCGCAAAAACCTGCCGCAAACGGGATGATCATCAGTTTGGTCCAGCCGTCACCCGCGCCAATGTTTTTCATCAGGGTTGCCAATGTTGCAGCCATCAACACCGCATACCAAATGGCGTGGAAATCATCGAACACCAAATGCGCGCGATAAATCTCCATCAACCCCGCCGCATCCCATTCAGAAAACGTCGCCACATAATCGGCAGCGGTAAACCCGGTCACTTGTAGGGTCAAAATCAACGGACCGCCGATCTGTTCCAACAGGCTGATGATGATGGTTTGCGAAATCACATAAATCACGCCGAACAATATGACCAACCAGCCATGGGCCAGATGGGTACGCAAGTCAGTTAGCGGTGTCGCGGTCATATAATGCCCCCGTTCAACAATCACGGCACGTAACGAAAGCGCGCCAACAGGTCGTCAAACTGTTCCAATGTTTTATAGGTGATCGTGACGGTGCCACTTTCCTCACCCGATTGATGATTGATGGAAATGCGCAGGCCCAATGTGGCCTCTAGCTCACGTTCCAACGCGCGAATATCTGCATCCTTGTCGGCTGTCTGGCCTTGTGCTGATTTTTTGCCACCCTTGGGGGCCACACCGCGCTTGGCATCGCGCACATAGTTTTCAGCTGCCCGCACAGACATGCCTTCTTCGATAATCATGGCGGCAATATCAACCGCATCGTCCCGGCCAACCAATGCGCGGGCGTGTCCTGCACTTAACAGACCCTCTTCCACCATCTGACGCACGCGGGCCGGCAGATCCAACAAACGCAATGTATTGGCGATATGCACACGGGATTTGCCGATAACTTTTGACAGGGCTTCTTGTGTATAGCCGAATTCATCCATCAAACGGCGAAAGCCCTGGGCCTCCTCCGTCGCGCTTAAATCTGCGCGTTGGACATTTTCAATGATCGCAATTTCAAACGTTTCCTGATCTGACAGATCAGCAATGATCACCGGCAGTTTATCAAGCCGTGCCAATTGGGCAGCACGCCAACGCCGTTCACCCGCTACAATCTCATAGGTATTTTTGGTTGCGGTCGGGCGCACCAAAATGGGCTGCAAGACACCACGTTGTTTGATCGACCCGGCCAATTCCTGCAACTTGTCCTCGTCAAAATGTTGACGCGGCTGTTTCGGGTTGGCGGTTAAAAACTCAATCGGCAGCTCCCGCATACCGGCCATCAATTCTTCGACGGCAGCTTTTTCTTCTGCGGGCGCTTCGGTTTTTTTGGATTTGGGTGTTTCGGACAAAAGCGATGACAAGCCGCGTCCAAGCCCTTTTTTCTCTGCCATTTTATACAACTATTTCAATAGGTTATTGGTTATTCGGCGGCTTCTGCCGGTTTTGTCCGGCGCAGCATTTCTGCAGCCAGCGCGATATAGGCCTGACTGCCGGCACATTTATGATCGTAGATCAGGGCGGGTTGGCCATGGCTGGGCGCTTCGGAAACGCGCACATTCCGCGGGATCACCGTGTCATAGACTTTATCGCCCAGCACGCTGCGCACATCATCGGCCACTTGGTCAGAAAGATTGTTGCGACGGTCATACATGGTCAGAACCACGCCTTCGATTGTCAGCTCGGGGTTCAGTGCCTCTGTCACTGCCTCAATCGTTTTGAATAATTGGCTCATCCCCTCAAGCGCAAAAAATTCTGTTTGCAGCGGGATCAGCACGTCAGAGGCCGCCACCATCGCATTAATCGTCAGCAGGCTTAATGCGGGTGGGCAATCAATCAGGATATAGTCAAACGGACGATCGGTTGCCGCGATTAGGTCGTCGATGGCGGCTTTCAATCTGTGGTTGCGCGCCTCCGCATCGGCAAGGTCCAATTCGGCAGCTGCCAAATCAACCCGCGCGGGCATGATGCTCAAATTGGGAACGTCAGTTTTTACCAATGAATCCAATGGCTTGCATTCGCCCAACAGGACTTCATAGGTGGAATTATCACGCGCGTCTTCCTCAACCCCCAGACCGGTACTGGCATTGCCCTGTGGGTCAAGGTCGATGATCAAAACATGCTGGTTATTCGCTGCCAAGGCTGTTG
>SPJN01000024.1 GCA_006844605.1 Hyphomicrobiales bacterium
AATAACGTGGCCCTGTGCTGTCAATCTGACCGGAATACATCGGCGCGACATGCAGATTCTCTTCAATGATTTTATGGGTTTCAAGGCTGGTATGGGTGATATGGCAATCAACCTGCCGCTGGGCAATCTTGTCCGTTAGAAACGAAAACGGCACCGGATCGGCATCCGCCGGCTGGGCATCCAGCCCATCATAATTGATCGTTCGCCCATCAAGCCTTGCTGGCGTGCCGGTTTTCAACCGACCAAGGCGCAGGCCCAACCCATAAAGCCGTTTTGACAAACCAAGCGCCGGGGCATCACCAACCCGGCCCGCCGGAATGCGCACCGTGCCCATATGTATCAACCCGTTCAGGAACGTCCCCGTGGTCAACACCACTTTCCCGGTCTTGATCAAGGTCCCATCACCGGTGATCACCCCACGGATTACCCCGTCGACTATCTCAAGGTCTTCAACCGGGGCACCAATAATGTCGAGATTATCAATAGCCGCCAGGGCGTCCTGCATGGCTTGGCGATAGAGCTTGCGATCAGCCTGCGTGCGCGGGCCACGAACGGCAGGCCCCTTGCGGCGGTTCAACAGGCGGAATTGAATGCCCGCCCGATCAGCCACGCGGCCCATCACCCCGTCAAGGGCATCAATCTCACGCACCAGATGGCCTTTGCCCAAACCACCAATAGCCGGATTGCAGGACATTTCGCCAATCGTCTCAACCTTATGGGTGACAAGGGCAACGCGCGCACCGGTCCGGGCCGCCGCAGCCGCCGCATCCGCACCCGCATGACCGCCGCCAATGACAATCACGTCATAGGCCGTTGCCGCCGCATCCTGTAAAGAGACTGGCACAATCGCCATCCTGAAACCCTTATGTTTGGGGGCATACTGCCCTCAACGATCAATCGGATGATCAATCTGATTCAATTCGGGCCGCACGCTATACATTATATATAGGGGCGTCAAACGGGCTTGATGTCGCGAGCGTTTCTTCGACCGGTTGAACGGGAATGTTTCACGTGAAACATTCTTGCGGGCTGCACTTTTGTGTTCGGGCACACGATCTTCAAAATTGTTTCACGTGAAACAATTGCCCCTAAAGCCCCAAAGCCTACTTGCCGATACAAAAATCTGAAAACACCACATCCAGCAAATCTTCAACATCGACCCGGCCCGTGATCCGGCCAAGGGCGCGCATGGCGAGGCGCAGCTCCTCCGCCACTAATTCTTCGGGCAAACCGTCTGCGGCCAAAAAACGGGCAAGGCCCTCGGCACATGCCGCCACCGCCTGCCGATGCCGGGCGCGTGTCAGAACCGCCCCATCCCCCGTACCGATGGCGGTCAAATCCTGCACCAGATTTTCAAGCGCCCCGACCGCCGCGTCCCAGCCATCGTCACTTTTCATAGACAGCGCCGCGACCGGCACACCCAATTCATCAGCCCACCCAGATGCAAGATTGTCCAGCCCGTCAGCCCGATCACGTTTTGACACCAGCACCAATGCCGGTCCATCACCCAATACGGGCTGAACCGGATTGGCCCCATCCACCATATGCAGCACAAGGTCAGCCTGCGCCACCCGATGTTGCGCCCGGCGGATCCCCTCAGCCTCTACAATGCCATCGGCATCCCGAATGCCAGCCGTGTCGGTCAGAATGATCGGTGCCCCGCCAAGGTCCAAATGCAGGTCAACCAGATCGCGCGTTGTGCCCGGCTCGGCAGAAACAATAACCGCGTCACGCCCTATTAACCTATTGATAAAACTCGATTTTCCAGCGTTTGGCGGGCCTGTCACCACGACCGATATCCCCTGCCGAACCCGTTCGCCCCCCTTGCTGGCAAGGCTGGCTGTCAATTCATTGTGCAGTGCAACAATTTTAGGACGTACAGCATCAGCCACGCCATCAGGCAAATCCTCGTCAGAAAAATCAATATCCGCTTCGATATGGGCCAACGCCCCAATCAGCATGGCCCGCCACTGTTCCACCTGTTGCGACAAGGCCCCTTCCATCTGGCGCAGGGCTTGCTTGCGCTGATGTTCAGTTTCCGCGTGGATCAGATCGGCCAGCCCCTCAGCCTCCGCCAAATCAAGACGATCATTATGAAAGGCCCGGCGCGTAAACTCCCCCGGTTCAGCAAGGCGCAGGCCGGGTTGCTGCCCCAATACCGCAAGCAACGCGCTGACGGTCGCAGGCCCGCCATGGGCATGAACCTCAACCACATCTTCGCCGGTGAAGGAATGGGGCGCAGGGAATGACAGCAAAATCACCTGATCAAGATGCGCACCGTCGGCAGGATCAGACAGGGTGGCCAAATGCGCATGACGCGGCTTGAGCGCGTCGCGATTGCTTAATGACAGCGCAACCCCGTGTGCCGCCGGTCCTGATAGACGCAGCACCGCCACCCCGGCCCGGCCCGGCGCACTTGATAAGGCAAAGATTGTATCGGTCACGTCAAGCAACTGGAAAAAGGGGAGCTAGCAATTGCTACTCGTCATCGCCCTTACGGCGGTCGGCACGGTCGCGGACGGTTTTCAGCGCGTTTTGAAACAGGCCCTGCAATTGCTCTACCCCTTGTGAAGTGGCGGGGATGATGGTTTTCATCAACGCATCGGGGTCCATCAGTTTCATATTGCGGGCGATCTGCTCCTCAGCCTGATCAAGCAGACGTTGTTGCATCGGCTCCAGATCAGGCAGGCCCAAAAAACGGCGGGCCTCTTCGGGGTCTGCATCAACTTCAATCGTAAACTTCATAATCTGATCCTTTATTGAGGTCGCGCCGCCCAACACAGGTATGACGCAAAACCGGTGCCCACTTTTGCTGGCGGTCGCTTTTAGTCTTTGGTCGCGCCGCCGAACGCAAAACCGGTGCCCACTTTTGCTGGCGGTCGCTTCGTAATCACCTTGAGCCTGCAGGCTGACACTTTATAGTCAGACCCGAAATTATTGTCAGAACTTAAGTGTGTTTCCTGATTTTCTCAAGCGGTTCAACGCCGTCAAAGGATCATTTATGTCCAACAGCCTGTCACAGAATAATCTTTCAACCGCCAGCTCCCCCTATCTGATCCAGCATCAGGACAATCCGGTGCATTGGCAGGTCTGGTCCAATGACACGCTGGAGGCTGCAAAACAGGCAGGCAAGCCCATTTTGTTATCCATCGGTTATGCCGCCTGTCACTGGTGTCATGTGATGGCGCATGAGAGTTTTGAAAATCCTGACATTGCCGCGCAGATGAATCAAGACTTCACCTGCATCAAGGTTGACCGCGAAGAACACCCCGAAGTGGACATGATCTATCAACAGTCATTGGCCTTGTTGGGGCAACAGGGCGGCTGGCCGCTGACCATGTTCCTAACACCTGATGCTGAACCCTATTGGGGTGGCACATATTTTGCCCCGTCTGATCAACATGGCCGACCCGGCTTTCCCCGCGTGATGGTCGAAATGGCCCGCATCTATCATCAGGACAAGGCGCAACTGACCAAGAACCGCGACGCCATCAAGGAAGCACTGACAAATCTGCAAAATGAAACAGGTGGCCAGCAACAGTTAAGCCGCGGTGCCCTGACACCGATTTCCCAACGGCTTTGCAAGCAGACCGATCCGTTCTATGGCGGCTTTGGCGATGCGCCGAAATTCCCCAACACATTCGGGCTGGATCTTTTGTGGCGCGCCTATTTGCGTGAGGGCGACACCCCCTATCACCGTGCAGTGGTTGAGGGGTTGGCCGCCATGTCACAAGGCGGCTTGTATGATCATCTTGGTGGCGGCTATCACCGTTACAGTGTTGATGCCAAATGGCTGGTGCCGCATTTTGAAAAGATGCTGTATGACAATGCCGCCCTGTTGCAAAGCATGGCACAGGTTTACGCGGTTGATCCGTTGCCATTGTTTCAGGCTCGCATGACACAAACCGCTGATTTTATCCTGCGCGAGATGCAGCGCCCCGAAGGCGGCTTTGGCGCGACCTATGATGCCGACAGCCCGAACGACAAGGGCGAAAACGAAGAAGGCGCGTTCTACACCTGGTCAATGGAAGACGTTTCCGCATTGTTGGGGCCCGATGATGGCGCGGCGTTCTGTGTTGCCTATGACGTCACGCGCAATGGCAATTTTGAAGGGCGCGCTATCCTGAACCGTCTTGCCCATAAAGACGATTATGATTTGGTGGATGAGGCGCGTCTCGCCCCGCTGCGTGCCAAGCTGTTGGCGGCGCGCGCCGACCGCATCGCCCCCGGGTATGACGACAAGGTGTTGGCCGATTGGAACGGCTATATGATCAGCGCCCTTGTGGCCGCTGGCACTATGCTTGACCGGGCTGACTATATTGATGCTGCCATCCGCGCCTTTACCTTCGTGCGTGATGAGATGGGCACGGGTGATGCGCTGACCCATGCGTGGCGTGATGGGCGCACCGCAGGGAATGAAGTGTTGACCGATTATGCGGCGATGGTGCGTGCGGCCCTGTCACTATATGAGGCCACGCAGGACGGTGATTATCTTGCGCAGGCCCGCCGCTGGACCGATCATGTGATCACGCATTATTGGCTGGAGGAGCAGAAAGGCTTTGCCATGACGCCCGCCACAGGCTCGTCACTGATTGTGCGGCCACGCACCGGGTTAGATGATGCCACACCGTCAGGCAATGGCATGATGATGGGCAATCTTGCCCGCCTGATTATGCTGGCTGACAAGGTTGAAGATCAGGCCCGGTTCAGCACATTGGCACAGGAAATGGTCACCGGCTTTTCCGCGCCTGTTCTGAAAAACCTTCAGGCGGGGGCAACCTTTATCAACGGCTTGGATGCTGCCACACGGGGGTTAAGCCTGATTGTGGTTGGTCCGCAAGATGATGATGCCACCAATGCGTTACTTATGGCGGCGCGCAAAAGCGCTGCGCCTGATCGGGTGATCATATGGGTTGCGGATGGCGCGGCCCTTCCCCCCTTTCATCCCGCACAGGGCAAGACCATGATTGACGGGGCACCGGCGCTGTATATCTGCGTGGGCCAAAGCTGCACCGCGCCAATCACCGATGTTGCACAGGTAGCGGGCCACATTCGGACCCTTTTGAAAGAGGTCTAAACTGTATTGAGCAATCATCAGACTGTGACTAGACTGATCCGATCATAATTATGAGGAAGGCGGTCGATCTTCCCACACCCAACAATATGATAACAGGAGCAAGGCGTTCATGAGCGGAACCGACATTACAATCAACGGCACTGATGGATCATTCAGCGGCTACCTCGCCACCCCGGCCGGTGGCAGTGGCCCCGGTATTGTCGTGCTGCAGGAAATTTTCGGCGTCAATAAAGTGATGCGGGATATTTGCGATGATTTAGCCGCGCAGGGTTTTGTGGCCCTGTGCCCCGATCTGTTCTGGCGGATCGAACCGGGCATTCAAATCACTGACCAAACACAGGCCGAATGGGATCGGGCCTTTGAGCTGTTTGGCCTGTTCGATGTTGATAAGGGTATGGAAGATGTGCAGGCCGCCATCACCCACCTTCGCGGTGTCGATGGCGTAACGGGCAAGGTCGGTACGGTCGGTTATTGCCTTGGCGGCAAGCTTGCCTATCTGTCAGCAACGCGCACGGACGCCGATGCAGCTGTTGGCTATTACGGTGTGAACATTGCCGCTGATTTGGAAGAAGCTGACGCCATCACCAAGCCGCTTATGTTGCACATTGCAGAGAAAGACGAATTTGTCGACCACGCAGCGCAGGCGGAAATGCATAAGGTGATGGATGATCATCGTCAGATCACGCTGCATGATTATGTCGGCATGGACCATGCCTTCGCGCGCGTTGGCGGTGCCCATTTCGATAAGGCCAATGCGGAGCTTGCCAATTCACGCACCGCTGACTTTTTTCAATCGACCCTGAAATAGACACATCTTCTAGGACTGCCCCCTTATGGCCACCGATAATGAAACCATGACCGCCCGTGTCATTCGCGTACACGACACCGGCGGCCCCGAAGTGATGCAGTTCGAAACGGTGGACTTGCCCGCCCCGCCCGAAGGGTTTGCGCGCGTTAAAAACACAGCCATCGCGCTGAACTATATCGACACCTATCATCGGACGGGGCTGTACCCCCTGCCATTACCCACGGGGTTGGGCGTTGAAGGTGCCGGCGTGGTTGAAAGCGTTGGCCCCGGTGTCACCCATTTGAAAGAGGGCGACCGGGTTGCCTATGTCTTTGCCCCCGGCTGCTATGCGGAGGCAGCGCTGATCCCCGCGTCACGTCTGGTGAAATTGCCCGACAACATTTCAGATGAATTGGCAGCGGCCAGTTTCCTGAAGGGGCTGACGGCAGAATATCTACTGCGCCGCACCTATCAAGTCAAAGCGGGCGATACCATTTTGGTTCATGCCGCCGCTGGCGGTGTTGGCCTGATCCTGTGCCAATGGGCCAAACATTTGGGCGCCACCGTGATCGGCACTGTCGGATCTGAAGACAAGGCCCAGCTTGCCAAGGCCAATGGTGCCGACCACACAATCCTGTATCGCCAAGAAGATTTCGTCGCCCGCATCAAGGAATTGACCGGCGGTCTTGGCGTGCCGGTTGTGTATGATTCAGTGGGCAAGGATACCGTTCCGGGGTCCGTGCAATGCTTGCAGCCCCGCGGGATGTTGGTCAGTTTCGGTAACGCATCGGGCCTGCCTGACCCCGTTGGTTTTGAGGCGATTGCTGCCCAAGGGTCAATCTTTGTCACCCGGCCCAGCCTGTTCAACTATATCGCGTTCGATGAAGAATTGGCTGACGCCGCCGCTGCCCTGTTTGACGTGATGGCATCAGGCGCGGTTAAGGTTGATGTGCGCCAACGCTATAAATTCGATGATGTGGTGAAGGCCCATCAGGATTTGGAAGCGCGCGTGACCACAGGTTCCTCAATCCTGATACCGTGACCGATCCTTCAGGCTGTTTTGACCCTGCCGCTAACCAGCGCCTTGACCCGATTGACCAAACCTTTTTCAACAAAGTCATAGGTCAAGACAGACCACGCAACGGTCAACACAAGACACAGCCCAATCAGCACAATATCTGAAACCTGTTGCGCCAATCCCAATTGCCGCCACACAACGCCGATCGCGTGCAGCACCAATACATGGCTAAGATACAGAGAATAGCTGGCATTGCCCAACACCATCAACGGTTTGGGAATGGCATGGCCGATTTTCTTTTCCATCATCAACAGACCAAGAACAATGAAGGTTGCCGGCATACCATAGGCAACCAACCGCCAAGGCGTCGCCCGCGGCAGTTCCATCACATAGGCCAGCCAGAAAAAGCTGACGGCCCCGGCCATAACCAACACGGCACCCATCTGCCACCAATTCAGCAAACGGGCGCGCCATGTGTTATTCGTCAGTGCCCAACCGATCAAAATCCCGGCAATAAACTCACCGTAAAGCGGGTGAATTAGAAACCTGAACATGATTTCCTGCGGATAATGGATGATGCTGGCAAGGGTGACGGACCCAAAGACCACCGCAATAATCAGGATTTGCCATTTGATAGACCGCGTTAGATAAAGCGTCAGGGCAAACAACAAATAGAAATGCCACTCAAACACCAGCGACCACGCAACGATCAGCGGATAGGACTGATTGATCGGCACCAGAAAATAGCTCAACACTATTTCAAGCGGCGTAAAGCTGTTCTTGCCCAGGATGAATGTACCGATCAGAGCAAGGGTCGTATAAATCCACAATGGCGGCATGATGCGTTCGACACGCTTTGTGATAAAGCGCCAGCCATCGCGGCGGCCTGTTGTTTCATCAATATAGTTTTTGCGGATCACCATCATGATCACGCCTGAAACAACAAAGAACAGGTCAACGCCTGCGCCGCCCTTTTCAAACACCAAATCCCAACCATCACGCACACCGCCAGCGGCACCATAAATCGTCAGCACCATCGCAATATGATGGCACACAACAATAAAGGCCGCGAACCCGCGGATCATCTGGATTGTGTTGATCATGTCAGACCGGTCCACTCAAAAAAATAGTCTGACCCCACCAGCGCCCGGTGCCTAAATACCGGTCTTGTCGGATCGATAGATTGTTTGTTTCGGGCGTGCAAAGACCCGCTCCATCATGGGGCGAAAATCTTCCAATGTCATGCTTTCATATGACGGATCAAACGCGGTCTGATCATATTTCTCACAAAACTCTGCCGTTAGTTCAAAATGCGGGTGGCCGCGGAATTGTTCACGCATGTCTTTATCAAGACCAAGATAATCAAAGAAGTAATAGCCCTGAAAAATACCGTGCTTTTCGACCATCCAATGCAGGCTTTCATCAACATAGGGTTTGACGACCGCTGCGCCCAAATCGGGATGGTTGGTGGAACACAGCAAGTCACCCATATCATGCAGCAGGGCACAAACGACATATTCGTCATCACGCCCGTCCTTAAAGGCACGCGTGGCGGTTTGTACGGAATGTTGCAACCGATCAACGATAAAACCGCCGGCATCCCCTTCCAACAACCCCATATGGGCATAGATGCGATCAACCGCGCCCTTGTTGAATTCAATTTGGTGGGTCGCGATGATGGCCCAGTCTTCTTGGGTACCGGTATCCATTGACGTGAATTTAGCGCGTTGTTCCAGCATATCTGACATGTCTGTGCCTCCCATAAAAATTTGGTTGATCATATACTACGACTAGTCAGCAACATTGCTAACATATTTACAATCATTCACAGGTTTCACTTTAAAGTTGCCTCACACACTCCTGAATACTAAAGTTAAAAGGAACAAAAAGGAAACTTGAGAGGCAATATGACTAAGGAAACCACTATTGAGATCCTTGAGCCCAAGACCATCGAACAATTGGTTCAAGATTTCGAATCTTCCGTTCAGGCCGACGAGGATGCCACAGAATTTTGGTACGCCCGCGATCTGGCCAGCCTTCTGGAATATACAAAATGGGACAATTTCCTAACTGTAGTGGCAAAGGCCAAAGCTGCCTGTGAGCAGGCGGGTCACGACCCTGATGACCATTTTGCCGGCGTCGGGAAAATGGTCCGGCTTGGAAGCGGCGCTGAACGTGAGATCGAAGACATTGTTCTAAGTCGATATGCAGCCTATTTAGTCGCCCAAAACGCCGACCCCAGAAAAACACCTGTCGCCTTTGCACAAACATACTTTGCCGTCCAAACCCGAAGGCAAGAATTGCAGGATCAAGAGGATAATGAATATGAATCATTATCTGAAGACGAACGACGGGTAATGCTGCGTGATGAAATCAAAGAACATAATAAGCATTTAGCATCTGCTGCTAAAAATGCTGGTGTAAAAGAAGGTCTAGATTACGCAATCTTCCAGACTGAGGGATATAAGGGCCTATACGGCGGGCTAGATGTGCCGGGCATCCGCAGGCGAAAAAAGCTCAAAAAGAAACAGGCAATTTTGGACCATATGGGAAGTACTGAATTGGCTGCCAACCTTTTCAGGGCAACCCAAACCGAAGAAAAACTGCGCCGCGAAAATATCAAAGGCAAGCAGGCAGCAAACCAAGCACATTTCGAGGTCGGCGCAAAAGTCAGAAAGACAATAAGGGAAATCGGCGGGACAATGCCAGAAGCATTACCGCCCGCCGAGGACATCAAGAAAGTCAGTCGCCGTCTTGAAAAAACAAAACAGCTAAAAGACGATTCAGAATAAGTGAAACCCGATCACGTGTTCATACTGTCGAAGAAGCCCTTGTTTGACTTGTTCTCTTTCAACTTGCCCAGCAGGAATTCAACCGCATCGACGGTGCCCATCGGGTTCAGAATCCGGCGCAACACATAGGTCTTGGCAAGGTCACCCTTTTCGACCAGCAGCTCTTCCTTACGGGTGCCGGACTTAAGAATATCAATGGCGGGGAAGGTCCGCTTGTCAGCGACCTTACGATCCAGCACGATTTCTGAGTTACCGGTGCCCTTGAATTCTTCAAAGATCACTTCATCCATACGGCTGCCGGTATCGATCAACGCGGTTGAAATAATGGTGAGGGAGCCGCCTTCCTCAATATTACGGGCAGCACCGAAGAACCGCTTGGGGCGCTGCAATGCGTTGGCATCCACACCACCGGTCAACACCTTGCCTGAACTGGGCACCACGGTGTTATAGGCACGGCCAAGACGCGTGATGGAATCGAGCAGAATGACCACATCGCGTTTGTGTTCAACCAAACGCTTGGCCTTTTCGATCACCATTTCAGCAACCTGAACGTGACGTGACGCAGGTTCATCAAATGTGGATGAGATCACTTCGCCATTCACAGACCGCTGCATGTCCGTCACTTCTTCGGGACGTTCATCAATCAACAGAACAATCAAATAGATTTCAGGATGATTGGAGGAAATGGAATGGGCGATGTTCTGCAACAACACCGTTTTACCGGTACGCGGCGGCGCCACAATCAAGGCACGCTGACCCTTACCCAGTGGCGACACAATGTCGATCACGCGAGTTGAAATATCCTTGGTGGGATCTTCCAATTCCAGCTCAATCTTCTCATCCGGGTATAGCGGCGTAAGGTTATCGAAATGCACCTTGTGGCGCATCGCTTCGGGGTCTTCGAAGTTAATCTTGGACACTTTCAGCATGGCGAAATAACGCTCGCCCTCTTTAGGGGAACGGATTTCACCTTCAACCGTGTCGCCGGTCCGCAACGAAAATTTGCGAATTTGCGATGGCGAAATGTAAACGTCATCGGGGCCGGATAGATAGTTGGATTCAGGGGCACGCAGGAAGCCAAAGCCATCCTGCAACACTTCCAACACGCCACCACCGGTAATTTCTTCACCGTTTTCGGCGGCCTCTTTCAAAATGGCAAACATCATATCCTGTTTGCGCATGGCGGAGGCGTTTTCGATCTCAAACTTTTCGGCAATAGCCAAAAGTTCGGTCGGGCTTTTTTCTTTTAGTTCAAGAAGGTTCATAAACCTTGCTCCATCAGGGGACGCACGACGCGCCTTAACACTTCACATAACCCAAAACGTCAAACATGCCACCAAATGTGGCAGTAAACGTGGGGTCTAATCTGTCTAAAACGGCCAAATCAAATGTGATGGGCCATCAATGAAATTCGGAAACTTCCCGGCAAAGGGGGGGTAGCCGGAAATAAAGGTGGGATATGTATCAACAACCCAAAACGGGTCGGATTACACAAAAGAAAGGAAGGTCGGTAGCAACTTGCCAAACAAGTGATTTGTTGGGCATTTGTCGGACAAGGGCACGCCGAACCAGACAACTTGCTGATCAATATAGGTGATTTGGCCTGATTTGTGAAGGGGCGCGTTTTCGGCCCATTTGTCACGGGATCAACAATATGGAAATCAACAAAAACACCAACGCCAATATGGCCCAGCTAATCCAACCAACGATCCTAAAGACTATTTCCAGAAATACTTCCACATATGATGGCCCGACAAAATCAGCCCCACAATTAGGGCAAAATTTTGCGGTCGTGCTGACGTGATGCCCACATTCATCACAAGACACTATCGCCATCTATTTTCCCCGTAGCACACCTGATTTGAAAATCGGGATCAGCGCCAGAATATAAAACACACTGTTGGACACTGCATTCAGCGCAAAACCGGTTTGTACGGACAGAAAATTGTCAATCACGACCCAAATGGTCATGGCCACAATCACCTGTTTCCATGTTTTTGTTGCTGCCGCGCCTTCCAGTTGAAACGCGGCGCGAAACAGGACCAGAAATGTCAGCCCCCAGCCGATTGTGATGGCGCCGATTAATCCCATCGCCAAACGCATATAGGAATCATAGGCCAACGGGTTTTCATTGCTGTTCAGCAATTCATAGAAAAAGCTGTTAAAGCCGTCCGTGGCCGCATAGCCGCCGCCATAAAGGCCGATGCCGAACAGCACCACACCAACACACCACACTGTTAGATATTTTTGCCAAAAAGCGGACATTGATTGCCCCTCCCACATTTTTCTTTCCTGAACATTAGGGAAGAAACAGCATTGTAGGAAGCGGAATTAGCACCCTGAACGACGCTGCCTTACAACGGATTGACGATTACCAGGATCACGATGGCGATCATAAGCACGAGCGACCGCCAGCAAAAGTGGGTACCGGTTTTGCGCCATACCTGTATTGGGCGGCGCGACCACAAATAACACGGATCGTTGTTAGAACGGTTTAACGATAACCAAAATTACTATGGCAATCATCAGCACCGTCGGCACTTCGTTGATCATGCGAAAGAATTTTTGCGGGCGTTGATTTTTGTCCTGCTCAAAATCCTTGCGCAGACGGGAAAACCAGCCATGCACACCGGACAAAATCACAACCAATGTCAACTTGATGTGCAACCACGGGGCCCCAAGATCTACTACGCCCGTTGCCAACATGCCAAGGCCGAACAGCCATGTGGCGATCATTGCCGGGTTAATGATGGCGCGGAACAATTTGCGTTCCATCACCTTGAACCGTTCAGATCCGTCTGACCCAACCTCAGTTTCGCAATGATAAACAAACAGACGCGGCAGATACAGCATCCCTGCCATCCATGAAATCACGGCAATAACGTGCAGGGCTTTCAGCCACAAAAAAAACATGTCCATTATCTTTGCGTCCTGTCCTAATGCATACCGCTGGCAAGGAAGGTGGACAATTTTTCAGGTCCATCCTGCTGCCCTTCAAGGCCGCATCCATTTTTTTCATCACAGACAAAATTCTGTGCTGCTACTTTGCGCACCTGATCTGCCAGCCCGTTGATAAACTTGTCTTCGGTCAACACGGTCGATGCCCGAAAATAGTGCGGGACTTTATGCTCATCCGCCAATTCCTGATATTCGATATCAAGCTCTACCAATGTTTCTGAATGTTCAGACACAAAGGCAATGGGCACCATCACAATCGATACCTGATCCTTACCGGCACGGATGACTTCATCATCGGTGCTTGGGCCAATCCATTCCAGTGGGCCAACGCGGCTTTGATAACAAATGACGCTATCAAGATTGTCATAGCCTTTTTGCGCCAATGATTTGATCAAGGCATTGCCGGTCCGTTCCACCTGTTTTTGATAAGGATCGCCCCCATCAACAACTTTTTGCGGCAAACCATGCGCTGATAATAACAACCGATAGGGGTTGTCTGACGCTTCACTAGCCTGATCGATTTTCTGTGCAACCAAATCAGCCATGGCATTGATGAAGCCCGGCTCTTCAGGATAGCAACACAGGGTTTTGGTCGGTGCCTTCAACTCAACAAACTTGGCGGCCTTGTGCCATTCAGTGACAGAGCTTTGCGTCGTCGTGGTTGAGAATTGCGGATAAAGCGGGACCAGAATGATTTGATCGGGATGCCACGCCCGCACCGATGCTGCGCATTCATCCGCGCGCGGATGCCAATAACGCATGGCAATAAAACTTTTCACGGTTCCCAATTCAGGGACCAGCGTGCCAAGCGCCTGTTCCAATGCCTGTGCCTGCGCCTTGGTGTGATCAAGCAATGGGGACTTGCCCCCCAAATGGGCATAGATTTCCTGTGCGACCGGGGCACGCCGTGTTGAGATTAATTTGGCAACCAACCACCGAAACGGTTGCGGCAGGTTAATGATTGCCCTGTCATTAAACAGATTGAACAGGAACGGTTTGACCGCCTCTGGCCGGTCAGGGCCGCCCAGATTAAACAGGACTATGGCTGTCTTCATGCGTCCCGTACCCGCTTCACCAATCGTTCTACATTTGCCGGATCTGTTTCAGGACGAATGCCAT
>SPJN01000025.1 GCA_006844605.1 Hyphomicrobiales bacterium
ATCTTTGTATTCCGACCTGACTACTCGCCCGAAATGGCGCTCCTCGGATTGTGCTGCCATTAAACGTAGATAATACGGCTCTACCGAAACCTCACGGTAATAACCATGGCGCATGCCATCTTGGTCTGGCAGAGACTGTTTATCGCTTCGGGCGCTATACGCACCTTTTTCTAAAACAGAAAATGGAACGGCCACACTGTCCTTTAGTGCTTTATAGACCGCGCCATTTGCAGCGATCGGCTTCCATTTCAAACTGAAAGTAGAAGCCATAAAGTCATATACCTGCCGCTCCAGCGTCTGTTCGACCATGCGCGGCGCCGTTTTCAAACGACGCAACTTTTTCTCAAGCCCTGCGTCATCATACAGAAGAACATCGCTAAGCAATTCACCGGGTGTCACGGGAATCAAAACAAACTGCAATGACGGCGTGTGAGGCACCGTCCACTCCAGCTTTTTCAAGGTCGTTGCTAAATCCTGATTGGCCTCAACAAAGGCGTACCCCGCCCCCCCTAACGAAGGGATATGAATGCCATGCCCGCGAGAATTCCCCACAACCAAATATTCAAGTTCGGCAGCGCGCATGTTAAATTCAATCAAACGCATATCGCGCGATGAATTAGTCTTCTGTGCATAGCTGCGGTTGATCTTATCGGAGGCTAGATACACCGCCCCATAGACTGCAGCAAATGCCACTACAACCAAACTAAAACTGAAAATAGATGAATTGCGAAGCATCGAGATTTCCAAGAAAAAGTGTCAGGGTGATAAATGTCATTAAGTAGATCAACGACAGAACAGGTCGGCGCTCCGCCACGCGCTCAACATCAAAGGAATGATCTGACCGAATGAGAATATCATTCAATATGACCAAACTTGACAAAACAAGACCGAACAAAAAATGGTGCCCTGTTGTAACATCAGGCAGCGCAAAACTGCCACCTTCGAAACTGAGCGCACCAACATAAATGGCATAAAGTTGACCTAACTCTGTGATCATAAAAAGCGGGCCACTCAACATAAGGAACAGCATCAACGCCCCATGTGAAAACACACGTCCGAACCAAGGTGTATGAGGAATTTTGCGGATCATGGCCGTGGTTGGCCCCCATAACCGCATCCCAACGCCGTGCATCAAACCAAACAATAGAAAATTTGCCGTCGCGCCATGCCACGCACCGATCAGCAGGAACGCCAAAATCGCAACAAGAGAGCGGAATGGCTCATTCGGGAATTTGCGCGCAATCGGAATGTGAACATAATCGATGATCCATCTGGTCAGGGTGATGTGCCATCGTTGCCAGAACCCCGTCAGATTTTTGGCAAAGAAGGGCTGGCGGAAATTTTCTGACAGATTGATACCGATCGCCTTCGCAAGGCCACGCGCGATCAGGGTGTAGGCATAAAAATCCGTATAGACCTGAATCCAGCCTACGGACATTGCCATCCACCCCCAATATCCCGAATTCGGGTCAGAAAATATTTGATTAACCACCGGCCGCAAATTATCGGCAACTGCCAACTTCATAAACAGGCCCCAACAAACCAACACCATGCCCATTCGGAATGCATTAATTGAAAAACGGGGGAAATTGTTCAGTTGCGGCAATAATTTATGGGCACGTTCAATCGGACCTGCGACCAGTTGCGGAAAGAAACTGACATAAAGCAAATAGGTCGGATAGCTACGTTCAGGCACAAATTTCCGGCGATATACGTCTGTCGTGTAGCCCAATGTCTGAAGGGTATAGAACGAAATACCCAGCGGCAAGACATAGGCCCAATATGTGTCATCATGAAATGATGGGCCGACATATTTAAAATAGACCAGCAGACAAATATTACCGATTACAGACGCGGCCATCCATGCCTTGCGCCCCCTGTCGGACTGCCCGTCATGGATCTTGATCGCCGCAAAATAGTCTATTGTTGCTGAAACCAATAACAGCGGCAGGAACGAAATATCCCACCACGCATAAAAAAGCAGACTGGTGCCTAGAATGAAATAGACGGGCACCCGCCATCCGAACAGGGCATACAGCGCAAAGAAAAACGGTGCGAACAGCGCGAATTCAAACGAGGCAAACGACATTAGGGCAGCAACCTCATCAAAGGCGTTAGGACATCTTTTCGGCGATAAAGTGCGACCATACCCGTGATCAAGTTACGTGCCCCGTCAGACGCACGGCGCAGCATCAAAAAGCAAAACAGCCCAATGACCAGCCCCGGCCCAGTGCCGCTAACGAAGCTGTAGGTCATGACAAAAAAAGACAGGAACAAAGCGATATGCGCAAAATAAACAATCGGCGTCTCCTCCCCCCTGGGGGGAAGGGTTTCGCTGTCATCGGCCATCTGACGCGCACTAAACGCGCTGTAGCCGATTTGTGCGACAACAACATAAATCACTAAAACAACTGGTAAAATCGGAAAGGCGACAGCAGCAAAGACCAATGCGATCACAAGGAATATCAGCTCTGTCATGCCCCTTGCCGTACGGAAATAGGCGTTGCGGATCAGGTTGAATTGCCCCTCATTGAAGTCATCAGCAAAAAGCGTATCGGCAAAGTACCGCGCGGCCCTTACTTCAAGCCGGTCCACGATTAAATCGAACACTATGTGTGCCGCAAAAAGGCAGAGCATACCAACACTCAAAACTGCAATCAGTTCTGTGTTGTTGGATAGTCCAAGCGTTGCAGGGGTGATCCAGGTGCTTTTCACACCTGCCGCCATCGTTAGTATTTTGATCGGCAGCAACAGCGACAACATGGAAGCTACACGGGACAGCGCGCCCAGCCCCACCATCAGAACCTGATTCCGTGGTTGCAGATTCCAGAAAAAGCGCACTAGCCGCATGTACCAAACGATATGCGCAATCATGTTTCACCCTTTGGCTGATCGGTGCTGGCGGTAAGTTTAGCATACATACCGCTGGCAGACTGGTGCCATGTCAGCCATGCGATATTATCTGACGTCACATGCACACCATTTTTATAGTCCTCGAGCCATGCCAGCACTGAATTCGCAATATCTTCAGCCGCAATACCTGAAAAATAGGTCGCGTTTTCCCCGGCAGTTTCACGAAACACCGCAATGTCTCGCGCAATGATGGGCAGTCCATACTGGGCGCCCTCAATCAACGGCAACCCGAACCCCTCGCCTTCGCTGGCCATAATCAAACAATCACAGGCACCGTAAATTTGAGCCAAATAGGCATCAGATATGCCGCGCAACCAAAACAGATTAGTGCCCTTCCGTTCATGGTTTTCAAGACGTTTGCGCAGGTCATCAACCATCCACCCTTCATGGCCGACGAATACAAGATTGACGTCATGCCCTTGCGCCCACAATCGGTCAAAGGCATCCAGACACTGGCGGTGGCCTTTGCGTGGCTCCAATGTGCCAACGGCCAAAAAGCTGGGCCGCTCACCCAATGCCGCCAGCATGCCTTGATCAGCATCAGACAATTCAGTGGGCGTCGCAAGCGGCAAAAAATTGGCCCCCAGATGACACCAGTCAAGTTTGGCGCCCCCCAGCTGAACCTTGTTTTCCGTTGCCCATTGCGCCACCTGATCTTGTGTGGTTTGCGACACGCATAGCAATAGATCGGCTGACTTGATGGCCGCACGCAGCCATTGTTCATGCCCGTGGGCCACCGACGCAGGCCACCATTCTGGATTGGTCAGCGGCAAGATATCATGGACCGTAAATGTGATTTGCGCGCCGCGCCGCCGCCAGTCATTGAACAGCCCGCTTTGCGCCGGATTGATAATCAGTGCGTTCAAATCAATCCCCAGGAAAATATCCCCGCGCCGCGGCACGACAATTTCGTCGCTGATCTGGCCGGTTTCATAATCAACATAATGAAAATGCCATAGACCGCTTTTGGCAGACAGCACAACCGGCGCAACCGTGACATCATTGGGTACAATAACCTTCAACCGCTGATAAACAGCATCGACAACCCGTTGAATGCCGGTCAGCATTGCGGCCTGATGGCGGTGCGTAATATCAATCAGGATCAAGGGCGTTTCGCGCTGGGGGACAAGCTCCGCATATTGTTCCGCAGTGCTTTTCTGCAGCAGCTTCAGCAAAAAGGGCAGCCGCACCGCAATCCACCGCAGCGTTGCCCGCAACCAGGGGTGCCGCTTGATAAACGGCTCTACCTTTGAATATAGGGATAACAAACGCATAATGGGTTCTACAAATGGTGACCGGTTGCTGAACTTTTGTTGATGAATGCCGAATTTGATACCAAATGGACATCATTCGCCAGTATTGCTAACTGACGCCTGACATTATCACTCGCGTCGCGCCTAATTCTTGATATAGAAGAAATGATGATGTTTCCACCATCTATCTGCGGCTCTCGCACAAATTGACAGGACATTCCCCCGGTGACCACCGCCCCTAGACCATTTTATCGCGCGGACTTGGATGGTTTCCGGGCGCTCGCATGCGTCATTATATTTATTTACCACGCGGGACTGGAGTTTGTTCCAGCCGCCACATTGGCAGTGGATGGCTTCTTTATCCTAAGTGGGTACCTGCTGGCGAAACACGCATGGTCTGCGCATCTGGATAAGACTTTCAGTTTTGCAAGATATTACCAGAAACGCGCGCGCCGCGTGCTTGCACCGCTCCTCGTCATGCTGCTCATATGTACCTTGGTGGCCTATTGGACATTCTTGCCTGATGATCTGGACCGCTATGCTGACAGCGTCATCGCAACCATCGCCTATATCAGCAATTTCTATATGGCCGCGCAGGTTGACTATTTTGCCCCAGCCGCCGCCGTTACCCCCTTGGTTCACACATGGTCAATAGCAACGGAAGAGCAGTTTTACGTCGGCCTGCCACTACTTTTGCTCAGCCTATCCCTATTAGGGCGCAATTGGGCGAAACCCGTTTTCATCATCCTATTCATTGTGGCTTTGTGGCTTGGGCAATGGACCGCCGATAATATGGGTAGTGGTGCCCATTATCTGTTGCCAGGACGTATTTGGGAATTTTTGCTGGGCATGGCAGTAGGCATGTTTTGGCCCCAAAGCCAACAGGACAAATTTCGAGGCGTTATCTCACAGACAATAAGCCTGTTCGGCATGGCACTTTTTCTGTTCTATATTTTCACCTTTTCATATGAAGCAATCAACCCGCCAAGCTTCAACATGCTGCCGCCGCTGCTTGGTCTATGCCTGTTCATCATGTTCTCGCACCCGCGCACGCTGACCTACCGCCTAATGTCATGGCCCGTGTTGGTCGGCATCGGACAGGCAAGCTATAGCTTCTATTTATGGCATTACCCCCTGTTTGCATTCTGGCGATACCGGACGCAGGAACCATTGTCGATCACGGAAATCCTAATCATCGCCTTAATCATGGTGCCGATATCGTGGGTAAGCTGGAAATATGTCGAGCAGCCGTTCCGCAACACCAAGCAGACCAGCTTGCGCATGTTTGTGGGATGCATGGTCGCGATTGCAGCCCTAACGCTGGGGCTTGCGGTTTATGCCAATCAGACCAAGGGCGATGTTGGTCGATGGGGCGACACTTATGAAACGATTATTGAAAGCCAGACCAAGCCACCAATTATGGCCCACTGCAAATTCCACAAAAATTATGACCAAACTGAGATTGACGCCTGCGTACAATCCTTTGGTAATCGCCCTCACATTTACTTACTCGGCGATTCTCTGGCCAGAGGCTTCAGCCCCAGTTTGCGGGCAAAACTCGCACTCCATAATATTGGGCTGGTGACGCTGTATCACCCCGGCTGCATGCCGTTTGATTTCCCTGCCCCTTTGCATTTCGAGCGTAGCAAGACCTGTATCGCTTTTTTCGAACAGGTTCATGATTATCTAAAAACACGAAATGAACCTGTAATCATTATGGCCCTTTGGCGCGGACATCTTACTGGGCCAAGCTATGACAATGGGCGCGGCGGGATAAAGCTGAAAAAGATGGACCAATTTGCGCCCTATTTGGACCGTTTACCCGAACGCATCCCGTATATCCGCGAAGAAATCAAAAAACTTGCAGCGCAACACCCTTTGATTCTGATTGGCCCAACGCCAGAGGCCGGTTGGCGCGTCCCTGAAAAAGCGTTGCAAGTGCTACAATCAGGCGGCGATATCAATGACATCGGCACCGGATACCAATGGCATAGGGCAAAAACCAAGATTGTGGGTCAGATCCTTGATGACTTACCCTCCGTGATACCGATTATCGACAGCGCATCGCTGATCTGCGATGCTGAATCTGATTTCTGCCCGCACGTGATCAACGGCACGCCCCTATATTATGATCACACGCATCTGGCACGCCCCTATGCAGACATGCTGGCCGACGCAATTGTCGATGGCCAGCTCAAAATTTTACTGCCGCAGCACAGCGAACCGAGCAGATAGTGAAAGCGCAAAATGGCAATTGAGACGATCTATTTGCATGTTGGTGGGGATAAAACCGGCTCAACCTATCTGCAGAGCGTCCTATGCGAAAACCAGAATCTACTGGCCGATTATGGGTATTGCTACCCGCCAACTGTCAGCAGCAAACATCATATGTTGACGACATATTTTTGTGCGGACCCAATGCGACTTGACTATGTCCGCCACCGCGAAGCCGAGATTGATATAAACGATATAGATCGCCAATCGACCCATTTCATCGACGAGGTAAAACACCTTGCGCAGGATGACCGATTGCACACAATGATCCTGTCTGATGAAGGGCTTTTCTCCCTGAATGATGCGGAATTTCGCGCGCTTGAGCAGTTTTTACGGGAGTTGGCCCCGACGGTACGGCCCGTCTATTATCTGCGCCCCTACTATTCCTATGCTATCAGCGCCATGACCCAACGCATCAAGTTCGGCATCCCTGCATGGCAGCGCCACCCCCCGATTGTGCCATATTGGGAACGGATCAGCCGCTTGATTGGGGCGTTTGGCCGGCGGGCGATAACATTGCGTTGCTATGATAAAACCCACTTGGTCGATGCGGATATTGTCAATGATTTCGGCACCCTTGTCTGCATGAACGAAACGTTACTGTCCAGCCTTAACCGTGACGGCAGTCGCGACAACATTTCGTACAGCGCCGCGGCAGTTCAGGTCGGCGATGTCATGACGCGTTTGCTTGCGGGACAATCGGATATTTCTGGCGGTTTGTTTCGTGATTGCTTCGATGCCTATTTCCGCAGCATTGACGGGCCACCAGTGAAACTGACCCCGTATCAGGCGACTGTCATTGACAAAATGACCGCACCTGAACAAGCCAAAATCCTCGATCAATTTGGAATAGACCTGACAGTTTCAACGCAGTTCAAGGAGGCAGCAAAGCCACTGTCTGACGAAGAGGCTGAACAATTGGCACGAGCTGAAATTTCCCGCCAGTTCCCGCAAATGGCATTGCCAACGGCCAGCCCGATCGTTCCGCACGAAGAATCCCAAATAACAGACGCAACCGGCGATATTGTCATGAAGGCCAAAAGCCACCCGAAGCCGAATAAGGCCGGCCAAGTCGCCATTGACATCAGCATCACAAACAGGTCGGCCCAATGGTGGGGCGGCGATATCGCACCGGTGAATATTTCTTATCATTGGCGGGACGATCAGGGCGCAGATGTTGTCTTTGACGGGCTGCGCACGGCGTTGCCAGATGAAGGCATAGACCCCGGCCAGACCCTAAGATGTAGCGCCACAATTGCCCTACCGTCGACAGATGGCACATTTGAACTTGAAATAACTCTGGTACAGGAGTTTTTCGGCTGGTTTGAAACCAAGGGCCTGATCACAGAAAAAGCCCAATTTTGGGTCAATAATGGCGAAATTGGGCCGTTTTCATAACGTCTGCTAACATATTGCTCAATAGTGCATTGCACTATCTATGTAAGCGGGCTATCTGTCATTCTTTGCGCCGTTGGGCCAGCGCAAATTCATCATCGACATCAACAAGCGGATAAAATTGTCCCCAATCATGCGCGTCTTGCACTTTTACAAATCATACTATCCCGACAGCATCGGCGGTGTGGAAAAAGTAATAAGTGAAATTTCTCGCATATCGAGCCGTCATGGCGTTTCGTCAGATGTGTTGAGCTTAACTTCCGATAAAGATCCGCGAGTGATTGAGTATCAAAATCACACCGTTCATCGCGCGCGCCAGACACTTCACATTGCCTCAACCGGGTTATCAACATCTGTCTTTTCAAAATTTCGCGACCTGGCTGCGACGGCAGATATCGTCCACTATCATTACCCTTGGCCTATGATGGATTTGGTGCACTTCGCCACAGGATGCGACAAGCCAAACATCGTGACCTATCATTCTGACATTGTGAAACAGCGCGCTCTCATGCCCCTTTATGCGCCGCTGCAAAAACGCTTCTTGGCGCAAACAGATCGTATCATCGCGACGTCCCAACAATATGCGGACAGCAGCAAAACCCTGCAAACCTTCCGTGACAAGGTAGACGTAATTCCAATTGGTTTGGAAGCTGCGGCCTACCCCCAACCAAATCAAGCCCGCCTGCAAAAATGGAATGACCGCTTTGGTAACACCTTCTTTGTTTTCGTAGGCGTGCTGCGATATTATAAGGGCCTCGACACGCTGGTGGATGCAGCGGCGAACGTCGGAGCGCCAATCGTGATTGTTGGTGGCGGGCCGCTTGAAAAACACCTTAAGCGCAAAGCTGAAAAGCTGAAGCTAAGTAACCTTCATTTTCTTGGGGTCTTGAGCGAGGAAGACAAGGTTGCCCTTATGAAACTTGCCCGCGGTGTGGTCATGCCATCAAACCTGCGGTCAGAGGCATTCGGCGTTTCCCTATTGGAAGGGGCAATGTTCGGCAAACCAATGATTACAGCGCAGCTCAACACCGGCACGCAACATGTGAACAAGGACGGGCTAACCGGCCTTGTGGTGCCACCTAATGCCCCGCAGGCTTTGGCAGCAGCAATGAATCGCCTTGCCGATGATCAGGCCTTGGCAAATCGTTTGGGGCAGAATGCAGCGAAACGATTTATTGAGCTGTTTTCGGGGGAGTTAATGGCCAAACGCTATCACAAGGTTTACGAAAGCCTGCTATAGCCGCGCTAATCCACGTCAAGGTCGGGCCGCGCGCGTTTGGCGCGATCAACATATCCTGACCGCTTCAGCTCCAACGCCTCACCATCATCATAAATGCCGACCGCGTATTGCCGCCCAAAGTCAACACCGACCGGCGATGGCCAATCACCCGCCGTCTGAATAATCAGCCCCGGTTCCTGCTGATATCGCAACGGCTTTTCAGTTAGTTTTCGCGTCGCAATGGCTGTTTGTACAGTAATCAAATCATCAGCACCGTTCAGTGCAAACATTTGTCGTCCGCTATTGGTTTTCAAAAGTGTACGGTCAATATGGAACACATGGCTATCTGTTCCCGGCGGCACATGCCACAGCGCCACGAATGGCCGATCAGGTATTGTTTGGTCCACATCGTCTGCCCCGGCCCAAACAAGGTCCGGCTCAACATCGAAGGGAACAAATGTCGCCAGTATTGGGGTTAAAAGCGCAAAAGCATCATGAACCCGTGTGTCGATTGCGCTGACAGGAATGCGCACCTCGACGCCCCGCCTAAACTGACGCGGCGTATCAACAAACCCCTGTGGACGCGGCCTGTTACTGTCCTGAAACAACAGGGCTGAACTTTCCAGCAATTGCACCGGATAGCGTTGGCGTGCGATTGCGCAACCACCATCATCCGCATGACGTTGCAACGTCACATTCAAAGAATTGCGCACCTTCTGATCGCGCAATGGCAGCGGCATAAGCACAATGTTTTGTTCTGCTGCCTTCAATGTCCGGCTGCCGATAAAGGCACCATTCAGTTCTGCATGAAGCGTATATGTGACGTCATCAGGACCATTGGGCAATTGCACAGCCAACCTAGCCCCTGTCGGCACTACACCGCCAGGCATGTCGGTTAAACTATACCCAACACGCCAATTCTTACGATCAGTGATCCGCGCAATTTCGGTATTTACACCCAATGCCGCGAGGCTTATCCGGTCATTCCCCTCACCAAAATCAGACCGCAGCAAGACCCGTTCAGGGCCAGCCGCAGGTTTTGATGCCAGGGGCACAACCGCACTTGCCAGAAAACGACTGATAGCAATATTTTCAGTTTCAGAAATGGCAACAAAACTTGTCCCGTTCCTATGCCACACACTGATCGGCGCGGACATCGCGTCCTCGTCCGCTGCGACGAATCCTGCCGCCTCCAATTGTGCAGGCACCCCAAACAACAGCGCGCGGCGTCCGCGACGCACATCTACAGACAATTCATTCAACTTCTTATAGGTAACGTCATACCCACTTTGGGCCAATCGCATACCCACCCGAAATGCCGTTTCTATCAGGCCAATATCCGTCTGGTCGTCGCCGAAGGCAATCTCAACTTGTTCCGGCAGGGCGGCCATCGCATCACGCACGGTATGAATTGGACGGTCCAACAAACCCTGCACGCCTGATTGGGGCAACAGGGTGAACACCGCGCCGGAGGACCGTTCATTGTGGCAAACCTCTGCCGACACATCACCGTGCAATTGTAATGAAACCATCAGCTTGCTTGAACGGCGCATCGTTTCAGGCACAGTAAAACTATACTGAACCAGCCCCTGCCCCGGTGCCAACAACCGATCCATAATCCGCTGGCCATTGACCCCTATGCGCAACGCGGCGACGGCATCGGGCGATACATCACGTTCGCCGATAATGTTGAGCTTCAGTTCCTTGGCATAGGAATCGCGCGGCAGGGCAATTTCAAACGACGCGTATGAGGGGAACCCGGAAAGCCAAATCCCTTCTTCATGGTTGATATCCACCAAATCAACATCAAAAACCAGCGGGTCATCTGATACCAAAACACTTGGCGGCTTTGACTGGGCGGACCATGACCGCATTTGCTGCATTGTTGCTGAAACAAACCGTGGCTTTTCCTCAACAACACCAAAGGCAAACAGCGCGATAATCATACACGCGCCCAATCCTGCGATCAGGCTTGCTGCAACAATCCATGTTGACGGGCGGTTCATCTCAAAGCTCTCTCATTAACCTTAATCAAAGTCTCAACATATTGTGTGCCGACGCCAGCAGGCTTTGTTACAGGCGGTCAGGCACAATTTCGATCGTGTAATTATTCCGCGGCGATGCGCAGGTTCGGCGCCGCTTGTTTGTCGCCATGGCCATTATTGGCCCAGTAGGACACGCAGGGAATTTTGCTCAGGTCGCAACGATCTGCGTAACGTTTGGCAATGTTCATCGCTTCATCACACAGGCCGTCATCAAGGGTGATTGGATCAAGCCCCAATTGCAGCAAAGAATTATTGTTCACCACAAGATCATTTTCCTTTGGCTCAATCCGTGGATTATCAACATAGGAAATGCGTGCATCGGTTTTCTTGGCGATCAGCTTGGCAAGGTCACGAACACGGTGGGTTTCAGTCACCTGATTCATAATGCGGACACGTTGCCCAGCCTGTGGCGAGGATTCTACCGCAAGACGAATACAGCGCACCGTGTCCTGAATATGAATAAAGGCACGGGTTTGCCCGCCGGTGCCATGAACCGTCATGGGGTGGCCAACAACTGCCTGCATCAAGAAGCGGTTCAGCACCGTACCGAAATCACCATCATAGTCGAAGCGATTGATCAACCGCTCATCAAGTGCTGTGTCGCTTGTTTGGGTGCCCCAAACTATTCCCTGATGAAGATCAGTAATGCGCAAATGGTCATTCTTGGCATAGAATTGGAACACCAGTTGATCAAGCGATTTGGTCATATGATAAACGCTGCCCGGGTTGGTCGGGTACAGAATATCTTGCTTTATCAACGCGCCGTCATCATTTTCATATTGAACAGGAAGATAGCCTTCCG
Source organism: Hyphomicrobiales bacterium (assembly GCA_006844605.1). Classification (GTDB taxonomy): domain Bacteria; phylum Pseudomonadota; class Alphaproteobacteria; order SPJN01; family SPJN01; genus SPJN01. The sequence goes on from SPJN01000025.1 coordinate 11,902, forward strand.
GAATTTCCAGGCCCGCATCATTATAGCCATAGACACCCATCGTGCCCAAATGCACCACATGGATATCCAAACCACTTTCAACAATAGCAGCCATCATATTGTGCGTGGCGTTCACATTGTTGTTTACGGTATAGCGTTTATGCCATGCCGACTTCATTGAATAAGGTGCCGCCCGCTGTTCTGCGAAATGCACAATTGTATCAGGGCGGAACGACGTGATGGTATGCAACAGCAGCTCATAATCAAGCGCGACATCAAAATGCGCCACTTCGATATGCTTGCCCGAAACGTCCTGCCATGCCTGCACCCGTTCTGACAGGGGCCGGATGGGCGTAAGGGAGTTCACCTCAAGCTCTACATCCATTTTGCGGCGAACAAGATTATCAACAATCAGAACATCATGCCCTGATGCTGACAAATGCAATGCCGAAGGCCAGCCACAAAATCCATCTCCGCCCAGTACAATAACCTTCATGTCACATCCTTTATTTGCTTCACGTTTGCCGTTCGCAAAATTGTGTGCGAACAAAATTTCAACGATTTGCTGTTGGTCAGGGCAACCGCAACTTCACAGCACCCCTGATCTGCAACTCAGCTAAGGGAACTATCCACAAAATCGGTTAACGACACGTAAATGCGCGAGCGAACGCTCCGCCAAATAAGAGAAATGGCGGAATACGAATAATAATGGTGTGATTCAGAAAGGTTCCACACTGCCCTGTCGGGGGACAGTAGCGGCAATCGCCTCAGTGATTGAAACGATGCTTGAATTCAATTCCAGCAAAAGCGGTTATGCCGTCAGCGTCACGAATGGTGATGTTTGACCGGTTGTCGAGCCAACCAACCCCACCAACCAACGCGCCCCCCCAATCAAGGTTACGCCGCAGATCAAGTGATAGGCTCGGCCGGCGGTCATTACGCTTAACGGGGTCAGCAGCAGAAAAATTGTCATCGAATTTTTTCAGCCGATAGCGCGCCCGGACCCGCAGGCGTGTGATGTCATCCAGCCATTTTGTCAGGCGGGCCTCAGGCCCATAATGGGTAAAGCTTGCCCGTGCCAAATCCGCATCGGTCCATTCAGAGAACGCCCCGATCGAAAAATATGATCTATGATCCTCGGCATACCATCGCCGTTCCGCGGCAAGGCGGTACTGCATTTGGTCGAACCCGCGCAATACGCTTTCATTATAATCAGTGTGGCTGACAGTGCCGGTAACGAATACCCGCGACAGCGGTGCAATTTGATAGCGCAATCGCACTTCACCGCGCATCCGGTCGAAATAGTGATCCCCGTCCCTTACCCGATGAGCGAAGTCACCACGAACGCGAACACGAAGCCTGTCCGAAACCTGTTTCCAATATTCAAACTGCGGCATGATCGTAAAGCCAGACAGGTCAGAACGGGCAAAATATTCGCGGTCAAAAAACTGCAATGCAGCGTGATAGCCATCTTTCCCCGACAAACGCACCTTGTAACGAAGCCAATTGTCGGTCTCAAAATATTCATCAAAATCAAGTTTCTGAACCGGGTTGACCTGATCAGCCTCAGACAATGTCAGGTCACGTTCCACAATATTGGTGGAGGTAAGCTCTAACCTTCCTGTGTGTTTT
>SPJN01000028.1 GCA_006844605.1 Hyphomicrobiales bacterium
CGACCCGTTAGTCTTTTTTGCAGTAATGATCGAAGGTTTTGCAGTGCCGCCGCGCCGAGTGTGATCCATACCCACAGGGGGATCGTCACCTCAATCACCGGGCACCTCATGCGCGCTGGTCGTGCGCTTGATCCAGCCGCCGCCCAGCACCAATTGCGGGCCGTCGTTCACCCCAATCGGGCTGTACAAGACCGCTGCCTGCCCGGGGGAGACGCCGGCCTCAGCCTCATCAAGGCGAATAAGCGCCCGATCAGCGCCCTGTTTGCGAATTTGCGCCGGACGCACCGGGCTGGTGGACCGAACGCGCACAGCCACAGACTGCCAATCATCTGACAGGGGCGTGTCGCCCAGCCAATTCACCTCGGCTATCTCGACATCGCGCACCAGCAATGCCTCGCGCGGGCCAACAACAACCCGACGGGTCTCAGGCTCAATCGCAACGACAAACAGCGGATCACCGACCGCCACGCCCAACCCACGACGCTGACCGATCGTGTAATGCATAATGCCCTGATGTTGCGCCAGAACGGTGCCATCCAGATGCACAATCTCACCCGGTTGATTGGCGTCCGGGCGCAGTTTTTCGATCACACCTGCATAATTGCCATTGGGGACAAAGCAAATGTCCTGACTGTCCGGCTTGTCCGCGACTTCCAGCCCCATATCGTGGGCCAATTCGCGGGTCACTGACTTTGGCAAATCACCAAGGGGGAAGCGCAGGAAATCCAGCTGTTCCTGTGTTGTCGCAAACAGGAAATAGGACTGGTCGCGCCCCTCATCCTCAGCCCGCGCAAGCTGCCCGTCCGTTGTGCGGCGAATATAATGCCCGGTGGCAAGGGCCGCCGCGCCCAAATCACGGGCGGTGCCCAATAAATCACGGAATTTCACAGTTTGATTACAGCGCACGCAGGGGATCGGAGTTTCCCCGGCCAGATAGGAATCCATGAAATCGTCAATCACGCTTTCGCGGAACCGGTTTTCATAATCCAACACATAATGGGGCATGCCCAAATGTTCAGCGACCCGGCGGGCATCATGAATATCCTGCCCGGCACAGCACGCACCCTGCTTGGCCAATGCAGCGCCATGATCATAAAGCTGTAATGTGATGCCAACCGCGTCAAAGCCCAACGCCTTGACCAGCGCGGCGGTTACGGATGAATCCACCCCGCCGGACATGGCAACCACCACCCGCGTGGCGGCGCGGGCATCCCGATCCATCGCCTGTGGCAGGTTCATGGCGTGCAGGACCGATGCCTCAATCCCCGGATCAAGGGCCAATTCGTTTATGGAACGTAAAGCTGTCATGATCGTCCCTATAGCAGAAAAGCAACACGTCCCAGATAGGTGCAAAAGCCGCGCCCCCTGATCCGCCAAATTTAGGTTCTGTTAATGTCTGCAACCCATTGTGAACGTGATCTAATATGGGAGTGAGACATGAATCAAGATCAATCCGGGCTGGGTCCGCATCACGGATCGGACCGGTCAGTGCCAGGTCCGTATGGAGAGCGCATCACGCTTAAGGACTTGCCACGTCCGGGCACTCATCGATGGGTAATCAGACGCAAGGCCATTGTCGTGGCGGCGGTTGATGGTGGGTTATTGACCTTGGACGAGGCGTGTAGCCGCTATCACCTCAGCCAAGAGGAATTTCAGGCATGGGCGCGTGATTATCATGAATTCGGCCTGCAGGGCCTGCGCGTTACGCGCCTGCAACATTACCGAAAAAAGTATGGAGATCAGGAGGTTGAAGACCCTGACCCACCCTATTCGCTTCTGGCAGATATAGATAAGGCGGCCGAATAAGTGGCCGTCTTTTCGTATAGGCGCGCGGCGGCCCGTTAAACTATTTCCTTCACCTTGCGAGAAAAATGCGTCTCGGTTAACCTTTGTTAACTAATTTTGGTTAACACTTATGGGCATAAAGGTCGGTTGACAGGCAATCGGCGACGCGAGAAGGAAGCCAAAAGATGCAGATTTTGCTCGTCGAAGATGACGCCACTTTTGCCAAATCGCTTGAATTATTGCTGGCCGGCGAAGGCTACAGCACCTTCACCACGGATTTGGGTGAAGACGGGCTGGATCTTGGCAAACTATATGATTACGGCCTGATTATTCTTGATCTTAACCTACCTGACATGTCCGGGTTTGATGTGCTGAAGCAATTGCGCGCCAGCAAGATCGAAACGCCCGTCTTGATTCTGTCTGGCATGGGCGAAGTTGAAGACAAGGTGAAGGGCCTTGGCTATGGCGCGGATGATTATCTGACCAAACCGTTTAACAAGGCTGAACTTTTGGCACGGATCAAGGCTGTGGTCCGCCGCAGTGCCGGTCACGCCCAATCAACCATCGCGACCGGTAACCTTACCGTTGATCTTGATCAGAAGGTGGCATTGGTCAATGGCCAGCCGCTGAAGGTCACCGCCAAGGAATTTGAGATACTCGAATATCTCTCCTTAAAAAAGGGCACAACCCTGACCAAGGAAATGTTCCTGAACCACCTATATGGCGGCATGGATGAGCCTGAGCTGAAGATCATCGACGTGTTTATCTGCAAACTGCGCAAGAAAATTGCCGATGCGAATGATGGCAATCATTATATCGAAACCGTTTGGGGCCGCGGCTATGTCATGCGCGATCCGGCAGAAAACGCCGCCTAAGCCAGCCAATGACAGCTGGGCCAAACCCGCCCTAGAACCGAATTGTCAGGCTGCCTTCATCAACATTCAGTGACAGGCTGACACCAAGCTGCGTGGCAATCAACCCAACCAGCCCCACGCCTGCTTCCCGCGCGCCATCAGGCCCGCGCATATTTTCCAGCACTTCGGCATAATCATCCGACAGGCGCACCATCGGCCCTGTGCCCTTGACCTCAAAACCCGCTTCGTCACCGGCAGCCAGCTCTTGCACGCAAACAGTGCCGCCACGGGGCAGCGCCTCCGCAATCAGGGCCGTCAGGTTCAGCAGCATCTTGGCTTGCGGCAGCGGCATCGGCTCGGCCCCTACTTGCCAATCAAGATCAGGTTTGGCATCGGTGACGAAATCTGTTGCTGCCTCCGCAACCTCCCGCCCATCAATTTCATGCGACCCACCGGCGGCCCCAAAAGCCACACGATAAAACCGCAGGCGCCGGGCGGCCTGCCCTGCCCCATCATGGATCAGCGCCATTGCCGCGGCCTGGGTATCAGCATCATTGTCCATCTCCAGCAGTTCAAGCGCATTGCCAAGCGCCGCTACCGGGGAAATCAGATCATGGCACAGCTTTGACGCAATCAATGCTGCAAATGCCTGTTTGTCTCCGCCTTGTGGGGCTGTCATACTGTACCTCTTTTTCAAAATGGTCCTTCAACCTAAACCAGCAATCAGTGCCAGACAATCTATGCCCGCACCATCAGCACCAAGCTTTCTTGAACCCGGTGACATTGTTCGCCTGCAAAATCATCCCGATTGGGGGGACGGGCAGGTGCAATCAGTGATCGGTGCGCGCGTTACCGTTAATTTCCGTCAAATGGGTAAACAAACCATCAATACAGACCACGCTGTGTTGGAAATTGTCATGTCAAACCCCCGGGACTAGCAGCATGGCTTGACCTTGGCTCCGAAATAGCGCACCCCTTTGCGCATCAAATTTGGAGTGCGCTTACATGTCATCAACATTCTCAACCCTTTCCGCTGCCACAACCGCGCAGGAATTGTCCGACGGTTTTGTCGCCATCGCGATTGCGGCTGGCCGCCTGATACTTGAGATTTATGACACGGATTTTGATGTTGAAACCAAATCCGACAAAAGCCCCGTGACGGAGGCTGACCAGCGCGCCGAAACGCTGATCCTTGCGGGCCTGCAAAAGCTGTGCCCGACCGTGCCTGTCGTTGCCGAAGAAGAAGCCGCCGCAGGCAATATTCCTGAAGTTTCTGACCGCTTCATTCTGGTTGATCCGCTTGATGGTACACGGGAATTTGTGAACAAGAATGGCGAGTTTACCGTTAATATCGCGCTGGTCGAACAGGGCGTGCCGACGGTTGGCGTGGTCTATGCCCCGGCAAAGGGCCGCCTGTTCTGGACCGCCGGACCGGGGCAGGCGTTTGAAGCCAGTCTTGATGGGCGCACCGATACAACATATGCCGACCCCATGCCGATCAGCGTCAATCAGGAAGATCACCCTGACGGGTTGGTGGTGGTTGCCAGCCGGTCCCACCGGGACCACAAAACGGACGAGCTTTTGAACCATTATAAAGTGCGCGATATGAAGGCGGCAGGCTCATCCCTGAAATTCTGCCTTGTCGCAACGGGGGAGGCCGACCTTTATCCCCGTCATGGCCGCACGATGGAATGGGATACTGCCGCCGGGCAGGCGGTTTTGTTGGGCGCAGGCGGCGTGGTCAATGATTTGCACGGCAAGCCGCTTTTGTACGGCAAGAATGAGTTTGAGAACCCGTTCTTCATCGCCGCCAATAAGGCGCTTTAGGTTTCAGAAATTAAGCAGGCCAGCCAGCCGGGCAAAAACCACCAGCCCAAACCCCAATATGATCACGCCCGATACGCGCTGCACTATCAACAGCCAGCCGTCTTCGGCGCGGTCCCTTAGAAGCGCTGCCAAATTGGTGATAAACACCCACCACAGGGTTGACCCCACCCACACGCCAGCAACCAAAGTGGCGGCATAGCCATAATCACCGGCCTTTGCCCCCGTATCGCTCCCCACAATACCGCCAACCCCGGCAAATATTGCCGCGAACCCAAACAGGGTCGCCGGGTTGGTGATGGTCAACGTAAAGGTTGAGATGATGGCCTTCACAAGGTCCAATCTGCTGTCATCTTGTTTGGCGGTGGCGTTGGTTGGATTGGTCATCAGGGTTTGAATGCCCATCCCCACCAAAATAACGCCGCCAATAATTTGAATGGGCACCTGCCAATCCGTCACGAAACCCGCGATGGCTGTCAGCCCAAAGGCGGCAATGATCGCAAAGACACTATCGCCGACAGCCGCGCCCTGCCCCGCCATCAATGCGTTCAGACGGCCACGTGAAATCGTGCGGTGAATGCAGATTAAATTGACCGGACCGATAGGGGCTGCCACGGCGATGCCGATGACAATGCCGCGCCACAGCGCCTCTATCCCCCACGGATCCATATGCCGGCCCTGCCGCCGCGCCTGTTACCGGCGTCAGCCTGCGATATTGACCACAAGACGCCCGCGCACAGTGCCCTGCAAAATGGTCGGGGCGGCCTCAAGTACATCGTCAAAGCTGACCTCATTGATCATGGCATCAAGCTTGTTCATTTCAAGGTCAGTGGCAAGGCGCGCCCATGCCCGCTCCCGCTTTTCACGGGGGGCCATAACAGAATCAACACCCGCCAGCGTCACGCCGCGCAGAATGAACGGCATGACGGAACTGGGCAGATCACCACCCTGCGCCAAACCACAGGCAGCAACCGTGCCGCCATAATTGGTTGAGGCAATGGCGTTCGCCAATGTTTTCGAGCCAACAGAATCAACAACCCCGGCCCAACGTTCCTTACCCAAGGGGCGGCCATCGCCCGATAGTTCTGACCGGTCAATAATCTCAGATGCGCCAAGGCTTTTCAGATAATCAGCTTCTTCGACGCGCCCGGTTGAGGCAATAATGGTATAGCCAAGCTTGGCCAGCAGCGCGATTGCGACGGAACCAACGCCCCCCGCAGCACCTGTCACCAAAATCGGACCGCTTTGCGGGGTCACGCCATGATCTTCAAGGGCCAACACACACAGCATCGCAGTATACCCGGCTGTCCCCACGGCCATTGCCTGGCGCGCTGAAATTCCCTCAGGTAGTTTGATGACGGGTTCGGCAGGCACGCGGGCCATTGTGGCATAGCCGCCCCAACGGGTTTCCGACATGCCATAGCCATTGGCCAGAACCTTGTCGCCCGGTTTGAAACGATCATCCGCGCTTTCCACAACTTCACCGGCTAAATCAATCCCGGCAATCATCGGGGATTTACGGGCAATCGGGGCAGCGCCGGACACGGCCAGCCCGTCCTTATAATTCACCGTGGACCATTCCACCTTCACCAGCACATCACCATCAGTTAGGTCGCTGACCGGCAATGTTTCACGTGCAACAGTTTGCCCATCATCGGTTTTTGTGATGACGATGGCTTCGAAATTATCTGACATGATGATCCCCGCAATAGGAAAGTGGGTGAAAAACAGGATGCTCGCGGCAGGCGCGCGCACTATTGCCCTGACTTTTAAGGGCCAATCAGGCCTGTGGCAAGCATTCCATAAAGCGCATGGGCTGCCCCTGACCGGGGGCCACAATCTCGCCATCCTGCATCACGGTCATCCCGCGCAAAATGGTGGAAATCGGCCAGCCCGTTGCCTCAAACCCATGAAATGGCGTCCAGCCGGACCGGTTTTCCATCCAGCTGTCCTCAATCACCTGCTTGCGCTTCAGGTCCACGATCGTCAAATCGGCATCATAGCCAACAACCAGCCGTCCCTTGCCCGCAATATTGAACAGACGCTGCGGGCCGTGACAGACCAGATCAACAAACCGTTCAAGCGATAATTTTCCGTTGGCAACATGGGTCAGCATAACAGGGACAAGTGTTTGTACCCCCGGCATCCCTGACGGTGTTGCCGGATACTCATTCGCCTTTTCTTCGCGCGTGTGCGGCGCATGGTCAGACCCAATAACGTCAACAATGCCCTGATTGATCGCATGCCACAACGCATCTTGATGTTCCTGCCCACGAATGGGCGGGTTCATCTGGGCGAATGTGCCCAAACGGTCATAACAATCAGGCGCAGCCAATGTCAGATGCTGGGGCGTGACCTCCATCGTGGCGTAATCCTTGGCCGCCGCCAGCATCGGCACCTCGTCCTTTGTCGTGACATGCAGCACATGCACCCGCCGCCCAGCCCGCTTGGCAAGGCGCAACAGGCGTTCAGTGGCCAGCCGGGCGCTTTCTTCATCGCGCCAAACCGGATGATTATGTACCCCGCCCTCTTCATAGGTCAGGGGCTGGCGTTCCTGTAGGCGGAACTCATCCTCGCAATGAATGGCAACCCGCCGCGTGCCGGACCGCAACACACGTTCCAACGTATCATCATCACCAACCAGCAATGACCCGGTGGACGACCCCATAAAGATTTTCACACCACATGTGCCCGGCTCACGCTCCAGCGTGGCAAGCTCCTCAACATTTTCTGCTGTTGCGCCCACATAAAACGCAAAATCACAGGCCATCCGGGCGGTGCCGCGCGCAACCTTGTCGGCAATCGCTTCCTTGGTGGAGGTTGTCGGGTTCGTGTTGGGCATTTCAAACACGCCCGTCACGCCGCCCTGCACCGCACCGCGCGCACCGGTTTCCAAATCCTCTTTATGTTCATTGCCCGGCTCGCGGAAATGCACCTGACTATCGATTACACCGGGCAGGACGTGAAGCCCGCTCACATCCGTAATTTCGGCGGCTTTACTGACATCCACGTCACCGATAGCGGCGATTTTGCCGTCTTTCACAGCCACATTGCCTGTGCCGATACCATTCGGGGTCACCAAGGTGCCGCCTGCGAAAATACGATCATAAAGGATTGTCATGCTGTTTCTCTTTTCCTTCTGGCTTTCCTTGAGTATAGGTCATTGCGACACAAGATTAAACACAAGCACTGACGCATATGGAAAATAAAGCATGGCTGAACATGGCATATTGGCAGAACGGGGACTGGTACGCATCAGCGGCAAGGACAGTCATGACCTGTTGCAAAGCCTGCTGACCAGCGATTTGGACCGTTTGAAGGATGGGCCGCTCTATACCGGGTTATTAACCCCGCAGGGCAAGGTGCTGTTCGACCTGATATTATGGCAAAGCCCGCTGGGCCTGATGGCGGAAACCGCCCTGTCGCGCGTGCCGGACCTGATCAAACGATTGACCCTGTATAAGCTGCGCGCGGATATGGTGCTGGCCGACGCTTCGGATCAATTTGCCATTGCGATCGCCTTCGAAAACGCGGCGGGCTTTTCCGCTGATCCGCGCCACCCAGATCTGCCTTATCGGGCGCTCGTGACGAAACCAACCGATCTGCCCACTGTTGACGATGCCCACCGGGCTGCCCGCATTAAGCTGGGCGTGGCTGAACTGGAAGATTTTGACATCGACGGCACGTTCTGGCTGGAAACCGGCGCGCGCGAACAAGGCGGCGTTGACTTCGACAAGGGCTGCTATGTCGGGCAGGAACAAACCTCTCGCATGCAACATCGCGGCACTGTCAAAAAAGGCTTTCTCCCCTTCCGGGTTGATGGCCCCCTGCCTGCGCGGGGCACACAAATCACCGCGAATGAGCGGAACTTGGGCGACACACGCAGCGCCGCTGACGGCAATTTGTTGGGGTTTGTGCGGTTTGAAAAGCTGCAAGACGCCCTTGATGCCGGTCATGAGGTAAAAGCGGGCGATGCCACATTGACGAGATTGTCCGATGGGTGAGCGTTGTTCATGGTGCGGCACCGATCCGCTTTACGTTGCCTATCACGACAATGACTGGGGCGTGCCCGAATGGGACAGCCGGGCATTGTTTGAAAAGCTGCTGCTGGACGGATTTCAGGCGGGCTTAAGCTGGTACACAATATTGAAGAAGCGGGATAATTTCCGCGCCGCCTTTGACGGGTTCGACCCGGCCATAATGGCCCGCTATGACGACCGAAAGGTCGAAAGCCTGATGCAGGATGCCGGTATTGTGCGCAACCGGGCAAAGATCCTAGCCGCCATCGGCAACGCCCAAGCATGGCTGGATTACGAGGCTGCGAACGGCAAGGGAAGCTTCGCCACATTCCTATGGGGCTTTGTCGACGGTGCGCCAACGCAGAACCGGTTCAAAAGTATGGCCGACGTGCCCGCCGAAACACCTGAAAGCAAGGCCATGTCAAAGGCGCTGAAAAAGCTTGGCTTCAAATTTTGCGGCCCCACCATCACCTATGCCTTTATGCAGGCCTGCGGGCTGGTCAATGATCACCTTGTGACATGCCCCAGCCATGATAAAGTGGCCGCACTCGCAACTAATTGATCTGGCATGTTTTTATAAGGGGCACTCTCACATGGGCTTTTACATTGAGAACTTCCACTGGGTACTTTACATCACAGGCGCATTCACCCTGCTGCCGCTGCTTGGCTTTTTCAATCCAGCACAAGCCATGCAGGGCACGTTTGGACGCGAACCTGCCGATGATATCGAGCGGCTGGTCATGCGCCATTGGGGCCTATTGGTTGGTATGGCCGGTGCCCTGCTGATCTGGGCCGGGTTTGAAGAAGCCTACCGCACACCGATTCTACTGTTTGCTGCGATTGAGAAAATCGCCATCGTCTTCATGATCTTTTCGATCCGCGACAAGCTACAGGGCACACAGGCACCCGGCATCATGGTTGCAGACAGTGTGATGGCTGCCCTTTACGTGATCTACTTGATCGCAGCGTAATGGCGATTATAGAGCCACAATCATTCACTCTTGATCCGCGACTGAAAGCTGACAGCATCCATATTGCGGATCTTGAGGTCTGTCAGGTTCGCCTGATGAATGACAGTCGCTATTTGTGGGCATTGTTGATCCCTCGGATCAAGGACGCCCGCGAATGGCACAGGTTGGAGGCTGATGAAAGTTTCGGCCTGCACAATGAAATGCGCTTTATTGCCAAGCTGATTGAAACACAGGCCGATGCGTTCAAAATGAATGTCGGGGCCTTGGGCAATATGGTGCCGCAACTGCACCTGCACATTATCGCGCGCCAAGAAGGTGACGCCGCATGGCCCGGCCCGGTTTGGGGCGTGGGCACCGCCGTTCCTTATGATGATGTCAGCGCCCAACGGGTAAAAGACAGGCTATGGCGTATGATCAAGGCAGTTGATATGCTGCATTAAGCAGCTTCACGCCCGCGCATAGGACACGCCATGCCCCGCATCATTGTTTCACCTGTCACCCATATCGACAAAGTCACACGCGATCATGACCCGTCCTATATTGTCAGCCTAATTGGTGAGGAGTTCATGCCCCCCACCCCCAGCGGGTATGATCCGGACCGTCACATCAAACTGGCAATGCAGGATATTCACACTCCGCAAGATGGCATGATCATGCCGGGTGAAGATCACGCCCGCCGCGTGATCGACATCGCCGCACAATGGGACCAGCAAAAACCATTATTGGTGCATTGCTGGGCAGGCGTCAGCCGTTCAGGCGCAGCGGCACTGATCACATTGGCGGTTCTAAATCCGGGGCGAGAGGTTGAGGCAGGCCAACATATGCGCGCGTGCAGCCCATGGGCGCGGCCCAACCCCGCCCTGATCGAGGCCGCAGACAAGTTGCTGGGCACACGCGGACGGCTTGTCAATGCCGCACTGAAAATGGGGCCGGGCAATGTGGATTTACACGGGCGGCCCTATGACATTCCGCTTGTATTCTAATCACTGATATTGAGTGGACCGGCTGCAATGCGGAACCGACGCTAAACCTCATCTTCAGTGACGATTTTGGGCACCGCTTTTCCGTCCGCCTGCGCGCCCACTATCAATCCTATCGCGGTGGCCTAATCTTGTTTTGACAGAACAGCCTGGGCGGCAGCAAGTCGGGCGATGGGCACGCGATTAAAGCGACAGGCAGGAAAAGTGGGCACCGGTTTTCCGTCCGCCTGCGCGACAACAAAAAAAGCGACAGGCAGGAAAAGTGGGCACCGGTTTTCCGTCCGCCTGCGCGCCCACTATCAATCCTATCGCGGTGGCCTAATCTTGTTTTGACAGAACAGCCTGGGCGGCAGCAAGTCGGGCGATGGGCACGCGATAGGGCGAGCAGGACACATAG
>SPJN01000001.1 GCA_006844605.1 Hyphomicrobiales bacterium
AGCTGGCCCCACTATAGCCAAAAGGCCATACGCAGCTAGGCCGAAATGCGCAGTTGAAATATGCCTGACGAAAAGTGTTCTTTTGCCAGTCCGCGTCCACCACAAAAAAAACCCGCCATAAGGACGGGGTGTTTTATGGCGGAGGGGAAGGGATTGTCGTCAGTTGGAAAGCGTTGCTTTCCGCCTTCCGCCCGTCTCGCTGCCTTTCATTGAATTCAAGGTCAGCTCGCCTGACGAAAAGTGTTCTTTTGCCAGTCCGCGTCCACCATAAAAAAAACCCGCCACAAGGACGGGGTGTTTTATGGCGGAGGGGAAGGGATTCGAACCCTCGATACCTTTCGGTAAACACGCTTTCCAGGCGTGCGCCTTAAACCACTCGGCCACCCCTCCGCGAACGCCCCATGCTATCGGTAAATTGAGGCGAGCCGCGACTATACAGGCCCTATCAGGGTCTGCAAGCGCTGTTCGTTACAAATATGTGGCGGTTTTCCGTCGCACCGCTAACGGGGCTGTGATCAGCCGTGACTTGCGGGCGGGTTGGCCGCTCTATAGGCTGAAAATCAACTGAAAAGAGGGCGGAAAACCTAATGAAGCGGATTGTTGGATTAGTGCTGTTTGTGGGTGGGGCCATCGTGCTGGGGGCCGATCTTTGGACCTATGTAATGACGCAAGACCTGTTTGTCACCGCTGTTGGGGATTTGTGGTTTGCGGCCCACCCGGCCAGCCTGAATCTGTTGCAGGCCGGGCTGGAACGGCATGTCTGGCCGCCCCTGTGGGATCCGGTCACGACGACAGTGCTGTTATGGCCTGCCAGTTTGGTTGGGCTGGCGCTGGGCGTGCTGTTGGGCGGTGCAACGGCCAAGCGCAACTAGAAAGCGGAGGCGTCATTAAAGATGACTGCCGTGAGCGCGATCAACTAGCCGATTGAGGATCGCCCAACTTTTTGGGCGCCCCTGCGGAGGCGTCATCATTGATGACTGCCGTGAGCGCGATCAAGAATCATCCATTTTCAGCGCGGCGATAAAGGCTTCTTGCGGAATCTCAACCTTGCCGAACTGGCGCATCCGTTTTTTACCGGCCTTCTGCTTATCCAGCAATTTCCGTTTACGGCTGGCGTCACCACCATAACATTTGGCGGTCACATCCTTGCGCAGGGCGGCGATGGTTTCGCGGGCGATCACCTTGCCGCCAATCGCTGCCTGAATCGGGATTTTGAACAATTGGCGCGGGATCAAATCCTTCAGCCGTTCGCACATGGCCCGTCCCCGCATTTCGGCGCGGCCACGATGCACAATCATGGACAGGGCATCGACAGGTTCTGCATTGACGAGGAGGGACATCTTCACAAGATCGCCTTCCTCATACCCATCCAACTGATAGTCAAAGCTGGCATAACCGCGGGTTGCGGATTTCAGGCGGTCATAAAAGTCGAAGACAATTTCGTTCAACGGCAAACGGTACACAACCATCGCCCGGCTGCCCGCATAGGTCAGGTCCATCTGAATGCCGCGACGGTCTTCGCATAGTTTCAGCACAGCGCCCAGATATTCGTCAGGCACCAAAATGGTGGCCTTGATCCACGGTTCTGCAATCGTGTCGATCTTCACCACGTCAGGCATGTCGGCAGGGTTATGCAGCTCCATCTCTGACCCGTCGGTCATTGTCAGCTTGTAAACCACGCTGGGGGCCGTGGTGATCAGGTCAAGGTTGAACTCACGCTCCAGCCGCTCCTGAATGATTTCAAGATGCAGCAGGCCCAAGAACCCGCAACGGAAACCAAAGCCCAGCGCGGCGGAGCTTTCCATTTCAAATTCAAAGCTGGCATCGTTCAGGCGCAGGCGCGCCATGCTTTCGCGCAATTCGTCAAAGTCATTGGCATCAACCGGGAACATGCCACAAAAAACGACAGGCTGGTTCGGCTTAAACCCGGCAAGGGGCGCTTCGGCAGGTTTGCGCAGGTCTGTCAGCGTGTCACCAACGGCGGTGTCAGCCACTTCCTTGATCCCTGCTGTGATGAAGCCAAGCTCACCGGGGCCCAATTGGTCGAGCAGTTTTTGCTTTGGCTCAAACACGCCAACACGGTCCACCAGATGTTCAGTGCGCGCATTCATCATTTTGATGCGCTGGCCCTTTTGCAAGGTGCCATGCACGACGCGGATCAGCATCACAACGCCCAAATAGGTGTCGTACCAACTGTCAACCAACATGGCCTGCAAGGGGGCGTCCGCATCGCCCGTGGGGGCGGGCAGGCGTTCCACGATGGCTTCCAGAATTTCATCAATGCCGATGCCGGACTTGGCGCTGGCCTCAATGCCATCTGTTGCATCAATGCCGATCACATCTTCGATCTGTTGGCGTACCCGGTCAGGTTCTGCGGCAGGCAGGTCGATCTTGTTCAGAACGGGGATCAGTTCGTGATCGTTTTCAATCGCCATATAAACGTTGGCGAGGGTCTGTGCCTCAACCCCCTGACTGGCGTCCACGACCAGTAGCGAGCCTTCACACGCCGCCAAGGACCGGTTCACTTCATAGGTAAAGTCAACATGGCCGGGGGTGTCGATCAGGTTCAGATGGTAGGTTTTGCCATCCTTCGCCTGATAGGTCAGGCGCACCGTCTGGGCCTTGATGGTGATCCCGCGTTCGCGTTCAATATCCATACTGTCGAGGACCTGTTCGGTCATTTCCCGATCAGTCAGCCCACCACAGCGCTGAATCATCCGGTCGGCAAGGGTGGACTTGCCGTGGTCGATATGCGCAATGATAGAAAAATTGCGGATATGGGAAAGATCGGTCATCGAGTGAATACCATCAAGAGTTAGCCACGAAGGGTGCCGCCGGTTGCCTTGGCAACCGCCGCAATGATCTTGTCTGACACAGCTTCGATATCTTTGTCAGTCAACGTCTTGTCGCGGGGCTGCAAGGTGACCGTAATGGCCAGTGATTTGCGCCCGTCTGTCATATGCTCGCCCTCATACAGGTCAAACACACGGGCACCGGTGATCAGTGCCTTGTCTGCGCCCTTGGCAGCCCGCAATACCGCATCCGCGGCCACAGTGCTGTCCAGTTCAAAGGCGAAATCACGGTGAACCGGCAGCAGCTGGGCCATATCGACGGCGCCTTTTGATTTGCTGACAGGTTTGCCCTTCTTTGCCTTTGGTTGCGGAATGGCATCAATGAAGATTTCTGCAGCAACTGCCGGCCCCTTCAGGTCCAGTGCCTTGAGGATCTTGGGGTGCAGTTCACCGAAATGGGCCAGCACAACCTTTGGCCCCAGCCTGATCGTGCCTGAGCGGCCGGGGTGATACCAGCTGGGGGCATCGGCCACAACCTGTGCGGTATCAACCGGGGCACCTGCGTCACGCAGGGCGGCGATGGCGTCAGCCTTGGCATCGAATAGATCGACCGGCCGGGCGGCATCATGCATGTTGCGATCAGCGGCAGTGCCACGGCGCAGGGCGGCGGCAACCATTTGCTGATCATCAGGCAGGTCACCGGCATATTGGGGGCCGACCTCAAACAGGCGGATCACATCCTGACCGCGCGCCACATTACGGGCCGCGGCATTGATCAGGTTGGGCAGGATCGACGGCCGCATGGTGCCCAATTCTGTTGAAATCGGGTTCACCAATTGCACCTTGCGATTGCCGCCATCAAACAGTTTGGCGTGCGCTTCATCCATGAAGCTATAGGTCACAGCCTCATGCAGGCCCTGATTGGCAAGCGACCGGCGCACCCAACGGCGGCGGTCCTGCAACAGGGATGTGGCCTTGCCCGCGCCACCGGAAACCGGGGGCAGGTCAACAGCCTGTAGGTTATCGAGCCCGACAATGCGAACCACTTCTTCGACCAGATCGGCAGTGCCATCCACGTCGGGACGCCAATTGGGCACTGTCACGCTGACCGTGCCGCCGTCTACCGTGGGGGCGAACCCCAGCGCGTCAAGAATGCCGATGGTTTCGTCTGCGGCAACGTCTATGCCAGCCAGCGCATTGATGCGGGCAATGGGCATGGACAGATTGCGTTCATGATTGGGCACCTCGCCCGCCACAGTCATTGGCCCCGCAGCGCCGCCACAGGCATCGAGTATCATTTGCGTGGCGATGTCCAAACCGGGGACAACTGATTGCGGGTCAACACCGCGTTCAAAGCGATAGCGCGCATCAGACAAAATATTATGTGCGCGGCCCGAATGGGCGATGGTGATCGGATCGAACCATGCGCTTTCAATCAGCACGTCAATCGTGGTTTCGGTACAGCCGGAGTCAAGACCGCCCATAATCCCACCAAGGCCAAGCACGCCGGCCTCATCAGCGATAACGCAATCAGCGTCCGACAGCTCATAGGTGACCTCATCAAGGGCGGTGAAGCTTTCCCCCATTTTGGCAAGGCGCGCGCCGATAGCGCCTGACACCTTGCTGAGGTCATAGACATGCAAGGGCCGCCCATAGCTGTAGGAGATGTAATTGGTGATATCGACCAATGCCGAAATGGGCCGCAGACCGATGGCGGTCAGGCGGCTTTTCAGCCAGTCGGGGCTGTCACCATTTTTGACATTCTTGACGATACGGCCTGCAAATACCGGGCAGGCGCTTAAGCCCCCCTGATCGGCAGGCGCAACAATAGCGGCCTTGTCGTCGATTGTTGCGCTGATAACAGGTGCGGTCATGGGTTTGAGCGTACCAAGGCCCGCCGCGGCCAAATCGCGCGCAATGCCGTATACACCCAAACAGTCAGGGCGGTTCGGCGTGATGGCAATTTCGATCATCGGATCGTTCTTGCCATAGATGTCAGCGATTGGTGCGCCAAGGGGCGTGCCCTCAGGCAGATCAATAATGCCGTCATGATCTTCGCCAAAGCCAAGCTCACGCTCAGAACACATCATGCCGAAACTTTCGACACCGCGAATTTTCGCCTTGGTCAAGGTCAGGTCGATGGTTGGCAGATAGGTGCCAACAGGGGCGAACGCCGCAATCATCCCGGCCCGCGCATTGGGCGCACCACAAACAACCTGCACTTCCTGTGTGGAACCATCATCATTATGCGCCATCACCTTGCACAGGCGCAGCTTATCCGCATCTGGGTGGGGCTGGGCGTCGATTACCTTGGCAGTGCGCACAGCCGCAAGGTCGGCACCGACATCTGTGACTTCCTCAACCTCAAGACCGACAGCGGTCAATGTGTCTACAATCTGATCCAGACTTGCGTCTGTGTCGAGATAGTCTTTGAGCCATCCTATCGTGAATTTCATCGGCTCAATCCTCCGTGACGAGAGGGCATATCAAGCGGCGCAAAGCCGTAATGTTTCAGCCAGCGCATATCGGCGTCGAAATAGGCGCGCAAATCAGGCATGCCATATTTCAATCCGGCGGCGCGGTCGATCCCGATGCCGAAGGCAAAGCCCTGCCATTCATCGGGGTCGATGCCGCAATTGCGCAGCACATTGGGGTGAACCATGCCGCAGCCCAGAATTTCCATCCAGCCGTCGCCTTCGCCCAAAATCAACTCGTCCCCATCGCGGGAACAGCCAATGTCAACCTCTGCACTTGGTTCGGTGAAGGGGAAATAGCTGGGACGGAACCGCATGACGGGGTTCTCAACCTCAAAAAACGCGCGGGCGAAATTTTCCAGCGTGCCTTTTAGGTGGCCCATGTGAATATTCTTGTCGATCACCAACCCTTCGACCTGATGGAACATCGGGGTGTGGGTCTGATCGGAATCACAACGATAGGTGCGGCCGGGGCAAATGATGCGATAGGGCGGCGGGCCTGCCATCATGGTGCGGATTTGCACCGGGCTTGTATGGGTCCGCAATACGGGGCGTTCGCCATCATCGCCTTCATGAAAATAGAACGTGTCCTGCATCTGGCGTGCAGGATGGTCCGCCGGAATGTTGAGGGCAGAGAAATTGTAGAAATCGGTTTCGATATCGGGGCCTTCGGCAACGGTGAAGCCCATATCGGCGAAAATGGCAATCAGCTCCTCAGTCACCTGACTGATCGGATGGATGGAGCCTGCCTCGTCAGCGCGGGCGGGCAGGGTGACATCCACAGTTTCGCTGGCCAAACGCGCATTCAGGGCAGCGTCTTCAAGCACGGCCTTCTTGGCGGCGATGGCATCGGTGGTCCCGTTGCGAAGCTTGTTAAGAAACGGGCCAACGTGCTTGCGCTCGTCGTCACTCATTCCGCCAAGGGTTTTCATCAGAAGGGAGATTTCACCCTTCTTCCCCAACATTTCTATGCGAATGTCTTCGAGCTCGATCTCATCAGATGCGGCTTGTATGTTATCGCGAAGACTGCGAAGTAGGGCCTCAGACTTTGTTTGATCTGAAGCAATTTTTGCTAATATCTCAACTTCAACTTTTTCCGCAGAGGTCTTGCTAAGTGCTCTCTGTAATGAGGTTCGCAGTTCGGCGCCAATATTTTTCATGGTCAGTCCCAATGTCGAATTCAAAAAACAAGGCCCGCAGCCTTAAAAGATCATGCGAGCCTTGAATTATTTATGTCAGGCTCGCCGTTTGTTGCGGCAAAGCCCTGATGTGGGTCTGCGGTAAGTTACGCTTCGAGCGCGCCTGCAGCCTGATCCACCAGAGCCTTGAAGGCCTCGGGCTCGCGGACGGCGAGGTCTGCCAGGACTTTACGGTCAACCTCGATACCAGCAAGCTTGAGGCCGTTCATAAATCGGGCATAGGTCAGGCCGTGCTGGCGGGCACCGGCGTTGATGCGCTGAATCCACAAGCTGCGGAAATTACGCTTTCTTGTCTTACGGTCGCGATAGGCGTATTGGCCGGCCTTTTCGACCGCTTGCATTGCAACGCGGATCGTATTTTTCCGGCGGCCTTGATAGCCTTTGGCTTTGTTTAGAACTTTTTTGTGGCGGGCGTGGTTTGTTACACCGCGTTTCACTCGTGACATGATCTAGTATCCTTCAAATAGCGTTGCCGGGCGGAATTAACCGTAGGGCAGAAATTTCTTCACAACTTTGGCGTCGGCAGCTGACAGGGTTGTCGTGCCACGCTTATTGCGAATCTGTTTGTTGGTACGTTTGATCATGCCGTGGCGCTTGCCTGCTTGACCGGCTTTAACTTTACCGCTGGCCGTCAGTTTGAAGCGCTTTTTGGCACCACTTTTGGTCTTCATCTTGGGCATTTCGATCTCCTGTAAACATTAAGGGTCTTTCATGACCTGACAGGCAGCCCTTTCGCCCGTCCGGTCGCTCGTTCACACAGAATGTGAAGAATGGCGGTTTATAGGGGGTTTTACGCCCATACGCAAGGGCTGTGACCGCGCCTGTATCGGACAGGGTGCCGCAGGGGGAGGGGCCAGCGTGACCGTCTGTCAGCCAGCCAGAAAACGCCCCATAAAGTCATAATAATAGCGCTGAAAACACCGAACAGAAATACGAGAAATACTGGGCCGAACCACAGTAAACCGCCACGGCATGACCAATAATCCACGCTGACTCATTTTCGGACCCATTTTCTGGCCCATTTTCTGGCCCTGTCAGCGTCGCCGCCCGGCCTTGTCATCGGGCAGGGCTTTCACCTCCCGCTCAAAAATGTCCTGTAGGTTTGCCTGCAGCTCTAGGCAAGCTTGCTAAGGCTTGCGTCGTGGGGCCGTTACAGCCAACCTGCGAGATACCGCCCAACAACTTCATCAATAGATGTGAACTTGGTCGCCAAAAGCAAAGCCGCGAATGCAGTATTTGACACGATCAATGACTTACCGCGCTTCCAAATGGTCAGAATCCCGAGCGAAAAGAAAATTGTTCCTGCCAATATGAGATTTAGGAGCGATGCTGCGTAGAGCGATTCCGATTCGTAATTCCAGTATCCTTCTATCTTCAGAAGCTCTTGCCGGTAAGCTGGATCTGTTTCGAATTGGACCCACTCATGTATACCAAGAAATGTCAGGCCGCCTGAAAATGCTACCCAAGCTAAACACAATGCAAGGAGTAAAACTGAAGTTATGGAACTGACAGCTAGCTGGTCTTCATCAATCATTTTTTTTGTTCGAATCCTTTGGAGGAGGGTACAAGACATGCAGGTCTAGATCATCACCATAAGTTCTGAAACCGGTTGCGAAATCCGGCATACATTTCGTTAGGTCAATGCAGCCTGCAGAGCCTGCAATAATCCCCCCATGAATTGAAAACCCTGTTCTACCTTTAGTATCGGTGCCTGTTTGCGGCTCCAACCAGACACGATGTTCTCCCCAAGCCTTTTCGTCACCGGGCCACCGCCCGCGGCCAAGAGAGTTAAACAATCTTCCTAAACCTGTGTCGTCATTAATATTTTGGTATCTGCTTTGTTTGGCTTTCCAAACTCCTTCCGGAATGGGGCCCTTGTCTACAGTTCCTTGGTATTCAGGAGATTGATAGTCTCTCCGTCCTGAAACCCCCGGATAAGTTTTGTGCCCATGGGGTCTACCAACCCAATGTAAGTTCTTGCCGTCGAATACTAATGCAGGCTTGTCTGTGTCTGTAAACAAGAATTCCGGCCATTTTTTGACTGCGGATTGTGGTGGCTGGCTATGTCGATTGTTACCTTCCCAAGATTTGATTTTGCGAATCGGTTTGGTAGGCGAATCGGTTTTCTGAACATTATCGGGCCATAACTTGTCTGCCAGCGATACCTGTTCTGCAGGCGATTTATCAAATTGCTGTTGTCGACGCTCGCGCGCTTTGTTGTCAGCAATAAGTTGCTCCAGCCAATCTTTCGGCTTTTTCTTTGTGGGTATGGGAGGGCGCATCATGAGTCCTTTCTGATGATGCTTCGTTCATAGCATAAAATGCAACAAAAGTCAAGCAAAACTTGCTGTGTGGAGGCAAGTGAAGATAGCCGTGCGCCAAACATTGTCGCGCCGCCTTCACCCCAAAAACAAAAGGCACCGTCATGTGACGATGCCTTTGTGATCAGCTATGTTGCGCATATTGGGTGCGCGTATGGGTGTCCTATTTCGGGGACAGCACCATAATCATTTGGCGGCCTTCCATCTTGGGGTGGGCTTCAACCTTTACAGCCTCGCCCATATCCGCCTCAACCTTACGCAGCAGCTTCATGCCCAATTCCTGATGGGCCAGTTCACGCCCACGGAAGCGGATGGTCATTTTGACCTTGTCGCCAGCTTCGATAAAGCGGGTGACGTTTTTCAACTTCACCTCATAATCATGGCTGTCGATATTGGGCCGCATCTTGACCTCTTTCACATCGACGGTTTTCTGATTTTTGCGCGCCTCAGCAGCCTTTTTCTGGGCCTGATACTTAAACTTCCCATAATCAAGGATCTTGGCGACAGGCGGTGAGGCATTGGGGGAGATTTCCACCAAGTCCAGCCCGGCATCTGCTGCCATTTCGAGTGCCGTTGTAATAGGAGTTTCGCCGTGATTCTCACCTTCCGCATCAATCAGGCGGACTGTGTCGACGTTAATCATATCGTTAATGCGCGGGCCATCCTGTTTAGGCGGCTGCGCGTGGTGTGGTCTACGTGCGATGGTAATCGCTCCTTGCTGTTGCGCTTATAGGGTTCATTTCGGTCTTTATAACCGGATGAGCCGGATTTAACGCCTGTCAGCCCGCTGCCGCAAGCCAAAAATGCGTAAACCCGACCCGATTAGTGTGTCAAATTAGGCAGATTGTTGCCGTGCCACATCAGGGGCGGTGGCTTCGGCGGTCAACATGTCCACAACTTCGTCAATGGTCAGGACCTGTTGTTCCTTGCTGCCAAGGCGGCGCACGGCGATTGTGCCCTCGTCGGCCTCACGTCGTCCGGCCACCAGAATGAAGGGGATCTTGGCGTGGGAATGTTCCCGCACCTTATAGTTGATCTTCTCATTCCGTGTGTCGAGCCCGACACGAATGCCCCGTGCCTTCAGCTTTTCAGCCAGCGCGGTCGCATACTCATCAGCATCTGACACGATGGTCGTGACAACCGCTTGTGTCGGTGCCAGCCATAGCGGGAAGCGCCCGGCAAAGTTTTCGATCAGGATACCGATCCAGCGTTCGAAACTGCCGAAAATCGCCCGATGCAGCATAACGGGTGTGTGGCGGTCATTGTCTTCGCCCACATATTCAGCGCCCAACCGGCCCGGCACAACAAAGTCGAGTTGCAGTGTGCCGCACTGCCAATCCCGCCCGATGGCGTCACGCAGTACGAATTCCAGCTTTGGCCCATAAAACGCGCCTTCGCCGGGGTTCATCTCAAACTCAAGCCCGGTTTGTTCCAGCGCCCCGCGCAGGCTGTCTTCGGCCCGGTCCCAAATGTCGTCGCTACCGGCGCGGACGTCCGGACGGTCAGAGAATTTGACCCGCACTTCTTCAAACCCGAAATCGCGATAGACGGAAAAGAGGAAGTCCACAAACTCTTTCGTTTCGGACAGTATCTGCTCTTCGGTGCAGAAAATATGGGCATCATCCTGGGTAAAGCCACGCACGCGCATCAACCCGTGCAGCGCGCCGGACGGTTCATACCGATGGCAGCAGCCGAATTCGGCCATGCGCAAGGGCAGCTCGCGATAGCTTTTCAGGCCCTGTTTGAAAATTTCGATATGGGCCGGGCAGTTCATCGGCTTGAGCGCCAGATCCTTTTCATCGGCGTTGGAGGTGAACATGTTTTCTCGGAACTTGTCCCAATGGCCTGACGCTTCCCACAATTTGCGGTCAATCAATTGCGGTGTGCGGACTTCTTGATAGCCACGCTCACGCTGGGCGCGGCGGATATATTGCTCCACCTCTTGATAAAGCGACCAGCCCTTGGGGTGCCAAAACACCATGCCCACGGCCTCTTCCTGAATGTGGAACAGGTCCATTTCCTTGCCCAGCTTGCGGTGATCACGCTTTTCAGCTTCCTCAATGCGGGTCAGGTAGGCTTTCAATTCTTTCTTGTCGCGCCATGCGGTGCCGTAAATGCGCTGCAATTGCGCATTCTTGGCATCGCCACGCCAATAGGCCCCGGCCAGCTTTGTCAGCTTGAAGGCGGAGCCGATTTTGCCACTGCTCATCAAATGGGGTCCACGGCACAAATCATGCCAGTCACCATGATGATAGACGCGGATTTCTTCGCCTGCAGGCAGGTCGCGAATAAGCTCAGCCTTATAGGTTTCACCCATTTCAAGGAAATGGTCAGCCGCTTCGTCACGGTCCCACACTTCACGGCGGGTCGGCACATCGCGCTTCACGATTTCCTTCATCTTCTGTTCGATCTTGTCGAGATCTTCCAAAGAAAACGGCTCTTCGCGGGCAAAGTCGTAATAAAACCCGTCATCGATCACCGGGCCGATGGTGACTTGCGTGCCGGGGAACAGTTCCTGCACTGCCATCGCCAGAATATGGGCGGCGTCATGGCGGATCAGTTCCAACGCTTCGTTCTCATCACGGGTGGTGATCAGGCGGAATTGGCAACTTTCGGTAATCGGCAGATCAAGATCGACCAGCGCGCCGTCAACCTCACCGGCAAGGGCGGCCTTTGCCAGCCCGGGCCCGATATCGGCGGCAACTTCGGCAGCTGTCACCGTGCCGAGATACTCACGACTGGAGCCATCGGGGAGGGTGAGAATTATGGGCGCATTGCCCGCTGCGGCGGTCATTGATCTGTCCTTTCAGATAACTCATTAAGGGGGCTTTGTTGCGCTGCTGTCGCTTGGAAGTCAAGAGGCTTAAAGCCCCAGCAACGCCCGGTAAACGGCGATTGTACTGTCTGTCATCTTGGTCAGGGCGAAATTATCCCTGATATGGGTTTGGGCCTTGATGGCAAGATCGTGCCGCTCGTCATCAGATAAACCAAGTGCGGTGATGGATTTTGCCGCCAGATCATCAATATCGCCCGGTTTGAACAGATAACCCGTAGTACCATCCACGATGGTTTCGCGAAAGCCGCCATGATCGGCGGCGATGGTCAGGGCCTGCATCGCGCCTGCTTCAAGCGGGATGCGGCCAAACGGTTCGGGCGCGCGGGTCGGGGCCAGCACAATATCGGCCAGTTTCAGCGCGGCGGGCATATCATTGCAATGCCCGGCAAGGCGCATGACGGGCCACAGGTTCAGCTTTTCTATGCGGGCCTCAAGGCTTTGCCTATATTTCACATTACCCTGATCATCACCGATGATGACGCAGACAAATGTTTCACCAAGGGCGTCGCGCACCTTTGCCATCGCCTCAATAACGTCCAGCTGGCCCTTTTTGGCTGACAAACGCCCCGGCATCAATAATAGCGGCCTGCCATCGGGGACTTTCCAGTCTTCGGCCAGTTTGATGATGCGGCCGCCGGGAATGGCCTCGGGCTGGAACTGGTCAAGGTCCACACCGCGCGGGATATGCACGATGCGGTCATCGGCAAGATCGGGGAACTGATCGCGGATCACGCTTTCCACATAGCGTGAAATGGCGATGACTTTTGCCCCATCGACCAAGGCGCGGTTATAGCGGCGCTTGAAATAATTACCCAAATGGGTGCCGTGCCACGTGGCAAGCCAGGGAATGTTGACCCTTGCCGCCGCGCCCTTTACGACCCATGCGGGCGCGCGGGAACGGGCATGGACAAGATCAACCTGTTCGTCGCGCAGAATTTTTGCCAGCTTGCGTGCATTGCTGCGCATCGCCAGCGGGCCTTTTTTTGAGATGTCGAGCGTGATGTGACGGGCACCTGTGCGTTCAACCTCGCGCACCATCTGGCCCCCGGCTGAGACGACCAGCGCCGTGCCGCCCGCATTGCCAATGGCGCGGGCGGTTTCGACAGTGCCCCGTTCCAGCCCGCCTGATTTTAGGGCCGGTAGGGCTTGCAGAATGGTTTTGCCTGCAAGACTATGGTTTTGATCTGTCACACACCCATCCCACTAGAAGGATCGCCCGTTTATGAGCGTTGCCCCAAATTACCTTACCCGTCCCGACGGGTCAAAGTTGGCCTATCACCGCACGTCCCAAAATAGCACGCCCGACGACAGTGCGGTCCATCATCGCACCGGGGCAGATTCGCGCAAGCCCACAGGTGTGGTTTTTCTGGGTGGTTTTATGTCGGATATGGGCGGCACCAAGGCGATTGCATTGCAAGATTGGGCGCAAAAGGCCGGGCGTGACTTCCTGCGGTTTGATTATTTCGGTCACGGGCAGTCTGACGGCCCGTTCACCGATGGCTGTATTTCGCGCTGGGCAGATGATGCCATTGCCATGATAGACGAGATGACGGACGGGCCGCAATTGCTCGTCGGGTCGTCAATGGGGGGCTGGGTCATGACATTGGCGGCATTGGCACGCCCTGAGCGTATGGCGGGGTTGGTGGGCATTGCGCCCGCGCCTGACTTTACGGAAAAATTGATGTGGCCCAATTTTTCGGATGAGATCAAAAAGCAGATTCTGGAAGACGGGAAGTATGAACAGCCCAGCGAGTATGATCCCGAACCTTATACGATCACCAAAAAACTGATTGAGGATGGGCGCGAAAACCTGTTGCTTGATGCACCGATTCCGCTGCACATGCCGATCCGCGTGTTGCAGGGGCAGGAAGACCCGGATGTGCCGTGGACCCATGCCCTGAAATATGTCGAGATGCTGGAAAGCAAGGATGTTGAGATTACCCTTGTCAAACATGGTGACCACAGATTGTCTGAGCCGGGCAACCTTGCCCTGTTGATCAGGACTGTTGAGGCGCTGCTTGCCGAGATAGAGCAATAAGCCCCTCGCGATAGGTGGGGTATAACAGCGTCCCGCCGATCAGGTTTTTCAATCTGTCATTCCTGACCCTGCGATTGTCCATCCAGAACGTCTTGGCCATATCTGACAGGTTCGCCTCACCATAAGCGACCAATGGCGGCGGCGTGATGCCCAGCAGATCAGCGGCAAAGGCGGTGACGTCTGCGGGGGCCGCAGGCTCGTCATCGCACAGATTATAGATGTTGTGGGCCCGCTGCTGCATGGCGGTCACGACAGCGTTGGCGATATCTTCGACATGAATGCGGCCAAACGCGTGGCCCGGCTTGTCAATCCGGCGTGCAGTGTCAGCCGTTAATTGGTCAAGCGGGCTGCGCCCCGGCCCATAAATCCCTGCGATGCGGAATGTGGTCAGCCGGTCACCTGTGTGATCTGCCCATGCCTGTTCATCCCTGACGCGTCGTGCGGCGCGGGGGGAGGAAGGGGCACAGGGGCTTGTTTCATCAACCCACGCGCCATCGGTATTGCCGTAAACACCCGTGGTGGACAGATAGCCCACCCACTTGGCGGTGCTGGATTTGATGGCATCCCCATAAAGACTAAGGACCGGGTCGTGGTCCGGTGCGGGCGGCACGCTGGACAGAATATGTGTGGCGCTGTTGATGGCGGCTGCGACGGCGACGGTATCGTCAAAGCGCAGCACATCCTTGTCCGCCGGGCTGGGGGTGCGCGCGGTGCCCACAACCACAAAACCCGCCTGTTGCGCCTTGCTGGCTATCAGGCGGGCAGTGTAGCCCAGTCCAAGGATCAGGAGTGTGTTGGTTTGATCAGTCATAATGACTGATTACTTGTTCATCACCGGATTGGCAATCAGAACCACAGTGGCTTTCAGGCGCAGCTTTTCAGAAACTGAAAAACCGGTCTGCGGGGCGAAGCTGGCATCTGCGGCCATGGCGCGCATCATCCCGGCTTCTGCCTTGGGCGCGCGGGTCTGCTGCACCAACGGGCCAGTACCAACAAAGTCGATCAGGCCAATGCGGAAGGCGCGGGGGCCAAAGGCATCATTGACCATGTCGCGTTCTGCCATGGCGGCCTTGTAAAGCTGTCCGCGCAGGGCGCGCATACCCGCTTCACGTTCGGCCAGTGTGGGGGTCCAATTGACATTGTTCAGGCGAATGGCGAAACCGCCACGGCTGGATTTCTTGGCGCGTTCTTCAAAGCCTGACAGGCCATCGGCATCCATCCGTGCCTCAGCATTCACAGTCCACTGGACCAAGCCTGACCGATCCGTGCGGCGGTTGAAATTGGTCAACCGCCAGTCTGCCTTGCTGTCGAGTTTTTTCAGCGCCGCCATCACCTCGCTGCGGACCTTGCCCTGCTGGGCGTCCTGAAAGGCAGCATCGATTGACACATGCACCAGTGGGTTTTTGGCGGTGATGTGATCTTCCATTGCCAGCGTCAGGACGATCTGGTCATCGTTCAGGGCGGGCGTGGTGTCGTCGCCCTTGTGATCGGCAGCGCGCGCCGGCAGGCTTGCCATCAAGACAAGCATCAACAGGCCAATACCGACAAACATGCTGGTGGCACGCCAAAAGCGCGTATCCTGACGCAGATTGAACTGGCTGGTGCGGCTGGCGGCAATCAAATGGGCAGACATCGTCTTCATCCTTTTTGTTTGCAGGGCGTTATGCGCCCTGTCTTCGGACTGGACAGTCGGCGGAAAATTGGGCCAAACAGGGGCAAGATCGCGCCACTTCCATGATCCTAGCTTGATTTTGCACGGGAAAGTGTGACGGTCGTCATGTTTTTGCCACCTTGGCCACTGAAAAAGCAGATATGACAAAGCCAAATTTGAAAACAACGCTCGCCATATTTGGCGCAATAACCGTTTTGCCAGCCATTCTGCCCACTATGGCAGTGGCGCAGGATGAATCGGCCCGCTACGCGGCCTGCATTCAGTTGACGCAGAACGACCCTGACACCGCCTTTGATCGCGCGATTGCGTGGCGCGACGATGGCGGCGGAATGCCCGCCCGTCATTGCGCGGCATTGGCGCTGATCGGCTTGCGGCTTTATGAGGAAGGGGCAACCCGACTGGAGGAGTTGGCCGTTGCGCCGGGCAACGCCACAGCAGACCTGCGCACGCAGATATTGGCGCAGGCCAGCACTGCGTGGCTTGATGCGGGGCAGGAAGAACGGGCCTTGGTCCCCCTTGATCGTGCCGTCACAATGGGGGAGCAGGCAGGCATTCCCCGTCCGACACAGATCATGGTGCGGCTGGACCGGGCTGCCCTGCTGACCAGCCTGCAACAGGATGACAAGGCGCTGGCGGACGTGCAGTTTGC
Organism: Hyphomicrobiales bacterium; assembly: GCA_006844605.1. GTDB lineage: Bacteria > Pseudomonadota > Alphaproteobacteria > SPJN01 > SPJN01 > SPJN01. The sequence goes on from SPJN01000001.1 coordinate 15,982, forward strand.
CCTGACCCAACCGACCATCGCTGTGCGTCAACGGATTGAGGCTTTGTATATTCGCGCGTCGATCTTTCATGGCCGTGGCGAACATCAGGCAGTGGTAAATGACACGACCGCCGCGCTGGACTGGGGCGGCACCAAGGCGGGGCTTTATCTGATCAGGGCAGAGGCCTATGCCGGTCTTGGTTATCCTGATTTGGCACGCAAGGATTTGCTGACATTCCTGACGCAGGAGCCTGATGGCAAACGGTCAGACACAGCGCGGCTGATGCTGGAGAAGCTGGAGGCGTTTATCGCTGAGGAGAAGGCGCGGTCGTCCACTCATCCAGCACAGACGGATCAGCCTCCCGCGTCTGGTGGGCAACCCGCAGTGCGGTAAGCGTTGTGTCGTCCGTCAATTGGCGCAGCGCCCATATGGTCATGCCGCGCACAATGGCGGCACCATCATCAAGTAGCGGCGTGATCTGCGATACGTAAGCAGCCTGCCCGCTATTGCCGATGGCGATTAAGACATTGCGGACAAAGCGGTCACGGCCCACCCGTTTGATGGGGCTGCCGCGAAACACATCGCGAAACGTCGCGTCATCCAATTGCACCAAGTCAGACAATTGGGGGGCGTTCAGTTCGGGACGGGCGAACAGCTTTGCCTCCCGCGCGGTGCTGGCGAATTTATTCCACGGGCAAATGGCAAGGCAATCATCACAGCCATAAATCCGGTTGCCCATCAGGGGCCGAAACTCATGATCTATCTGGCCTTTATGTTCGATGGTCAGGTACGAAATGCAGCGTCGCGCATCCAATTGATAAGGCGCGGGAAAGGCGTTGGTCGGGCATATATCCTGACACGCAGAACAGCTGCCGCAGTGATCGATTTCCGCATCATCGGGGGTAAGTGACAGGCTGGTATAAATGGCCCCCAAAAAGAACCAGTTGCCCAAATCGCGGCTGACCAGATTGGTGTGCTTGCCCTGCCAGCCCAACCCGGCTGCCGCCCCCAATGGTTTTTCCATCACCGGGGCGGTATCAACAAAGACCTTCACATCACATGATTGATCAATCTGGGCGGCCCGTTCGACAAGGGCGCGGGCCAAACGCTTCAGCTTTTTCTTGATCAGATCGTGATAGTCCGCGCCGCGCGCATAAACCGATATGGTGCCATTGTCCTTCCGTTCCAGCGCGGGCAGCGGGTCATGGTCAGGTGCATAGGACAGCCCCAGCATGATCACGCTATTGGCATCAGGCCACAGGGTTTGTGGATCGGCGCGCTGGGTTACGCGCGTTGCCATCCAGTCCATCGTGCCGTGATGATCATTGTCCAGATATTGCGTCAGCCGTTCATGCTGGTTTTGTGTCCGCAGGCTGCTGGCAGGGGTGATGCGGGCCAGATCAAAGCCGATGTCGCGCGCCTGGGCCTTCACCCAATCAGACAGGTCTTGGGGCTGATCAGAAGTCGGGGTCGGCATAATGCTTTGGTGGCGGCATCCCGGACACATGGTCAGCCAATATCATGCGAAAGCTTTTGCGCGATTTGATCCGCGCATACCAATCCTTGGCTGCCGGGTAATTGTGCCAACGAATGTCACCCAGATAATCAAGCGATGAGATTTGGCACGCCGCTGCAATATCAGCGATGGTGAAATGTTCCCCCGCCAGCCAATTGCGCCGCCCGGCAAGCCAGCCGATATAGTCAAGGTGATAACCCATATTGTCGAGGCCCACGCGCAAGGACGCGGTGTCGGGATTGCCCATGCGCGCCAGTCGTTTGACGACCTTTTCCTGCAGGACCAGATCGGACACTTCGTAATGAAATTTGCGCGCGAACCAGTCAAACAGGCGCCGTGATTCGGCCTGTGCGGCGGCACTGTCGCCCAGCAAGTCAGGCTCAGGATAGGCGCGGCACAGATATTCAACAATGGGGAAGGTGCCGCAAATCGTAATCGGTTCAGCCGGTCCCTTTGTGACGGCAAGGTCAAGATCGTCCTGGGCCGCTTCCTCGCCCTCAACCGCGGCCTGTGCCGCTGCATCAAGGCCCATTTCCTGTTGGCCCCGTTCACGTGCGGCCCCAGCCTCGTCAATCAGGACAGGTACTTCGCCCGATGGGTTCATTTTGACGAAATCGCGCCGCCGTTCCCACGGTTTTTCGGGGATCAGATCGGTATCAAGCCCCAGCTCCGCCAGCATAAAGCGGATGGTGCGGGCCTGTGGATTCAAAATATGATGATAGAGTCGGCGCATGGGGGCACTTTTACGGAAATGTCATGCGGTGGCAAGCCTGATTGCGATAAGGCGGGGAATAAATGTCTGCTGAACGATCAGAAAGATAATCTGATGCCTGCGGTTGCCTTTGTTTCATCAGGGTCGCCGCCGCCGGTTCGGGTTTTACTGCGTGTGCCGCCCAACGCATGATCGCCCGCAACGCCCAGATAGGGCGCAAATTCGGGTGTGACCGCGTAAAGCAAGCGGATATCATACCCGATGCCCGTAACACCACGGGCCAGCCCAAGCTGATCGTCGTCGTGTCCCGACAGGTCCAGTGTGATGGTGGGATTCAGGCTGAGTTTTTGGGTGATCAACAGGTCAGTTTCCAATTCACCTTCAAGCAGCACTGTGCCGTCGGTGCTAAGCGCGCCCAGAACTTCAAATTCGAACCCATAGGGCAGGTCCCCGGCGAAACCGGCAACGGCGAATTGTTCATTGGGGCCGTGGTCCAGTGCCGCCCTGATGCCCAGTTGCAAGTCAATATAGGTATCGATGGCGCGGGCGTAAAACACCTCCACCCCGGACTCTGCGGTTTCGTGGGCGTCGGGATCATAGGCCCCTTCAAAATTGACAATCAGCTTGTCGCGGTCATACCCGGCGCTGATGGTGCCATCCCAATGATAGGTGCGGCTGTTGGTTTCGCCCCACTGATGTTCAAGGTGGTCGGCCATGATGCCAATCACAGGGCCGCCGGGGCCAGCACCAAGGCCAGCACCAAGGGCAGCGGCAGGCAGCAACAGCGCGCAGACTGTAAAACAGGCAAAGGCGTTGTAAAGTTTTCTCATCATCTTTCCATCACGCCACAGCAACGGCACGCATCATGCCCGCCTTCATGTGCATTAAGAGATGGCAATGAAATGCCCACTTGCCCGGCGCGTCGGCGCTGATCAGGGCAGAGACACGCTCCCCCGGTTTGACATTGATTGTGTGTTTGCGGGGCCGGGGATGGGCACCGTTCTCAAGCTCCATCCACATGCCGTGTAGGTGGATCGGGTGGCTCATCATCGTGTCGTTCACAAGGATCAGACGTAGCCGTTCGCCATGCTGAAATACAATCGGCCCTTCGACATGCTGATAGCTGACACCGTCAAACGACCACATATACCGGTCCATATTTCCGGTCAGGTGAATTTCAAGATCGCGGGCGGGGGCGCGGGTGTCATAAAACGGTGTGCGCGCCGATAATTGGCGATAGGTTAACGTGCGGTGGGCCACACCTTCCAACCCCTGTCCGGGATGATCCAGACGGTCACGCGGATTCTCGGCAACATTGGCGACACCGAAATCCACCACATGATCATGGGCCTGCTTTTCGGGCATGGCTGCCATCACGGGCATAGGGGCATTGTCCGTCATAGGCATTTGATGGCCCATTTTGCTGTGGTCCATCCGGCTATGATCCATTTTGTTGTGGTCCATGCTGGTCGCTGTGTTGGTTTCCATTTTGCCATGATCCATATCGCCATGATCCATGCCCATGTCTGCCATGCTGGCCAATGGCCGGTCGCGCAAGGGCGGGACGGGCGCAATCATGCCCGGATGGGGGGCCAATGTGCCCCGCACATAGCCGCTGCGATCCATGCTTTCTGCCATGATGGTGAACGCCTGATCCTTTTTGGGGGTGACAATCACGTCATAGGTTTCAGCGACACCGATTTGAAATTCATCAACGGTAACCGGCTTGACGTCCTGCCCATCGGCCTGCACCACGGTCATTTCAAGGCCGGGAATGCGGAAGTTGAAAAATGTCATTGCCGACCCGTTGATGATCCGCAGGCGCACCTGTTCCCCCGGCTTGAACAGGGCTGTCCAATTATGTGCCGCCGACTGGCCGTTCATCAAATAGGTATAGGTTGCGGCGGTGACATCAGCGATGTCCGTTGGGTCCATCATCATTTGGCCCCACATGGCGCGGTCGGCCAATGTGGCGTTCAGCCCGTTTTGTTCAACATCGTTGAAGAAATCAATCATCGTGCGGCGCTGGCGATTGTAATAGTCCGGCTGGCGCTTCAGATTGGCGAACAGACGGTCAGGGTCTTCGTATGTCCAGTCAGATAGCATGATGACATGCTCCCGATCTGCTTCAATTGGGTGGCCCTGTGTCGGGTCAATGATCAGCGGGCCATAAACCCCCTGTTGTTCCTGCAGGCCCGAATGGCTGTGATACCAATAGGTGCCCGCCTGCCTGACCGGGAAACGGTAATGGAATGTCTGTTGCGGTTTGATGCCGTCAAATGACAGGCCCGGCACCCCATCCATATCCGTTGGCAGCAATATGCCGTGCCAGTGGATGGAACTGTCTTCATGCAACCTGTTGGTGACGTTCAGGGCGATGTCTTCGCCTTCTTTCAGACGCAATAATGGGCCGGGAATGGTGCCGTTGATCGTCGGGGTTGTTTTGGGTCGCCCGGCCCCGGTGAAGGTGGCGTGACCGATAGTCAGGTCAATAACCGGGCCTGTTAGGGCTGCGGGGCGGGGGGCAAGGCCCTGAAAGGGTAAGGCCCAGGCGGGCAAATGCGCCATCAACGCGCTGGCTGACGCGGCGGTGCCAAGTGCGGTCAAAAAATGTCTGCGGTTCATCATGGTGTGGATATAGCACATAGAAAAAGGGCCACCCAATGGCAATGTGGGCGGCCCTTCTTGAATTGTTGCGGAATTTTCCGGCGAAAGATCAGGCTCGTTTGGGTTGGCCCGCCTCTGACCCGTCATCGTTCAACGGCTCTTCAATGCGGTTGATCATTTCCTTCGGGCAAACCTGCACAAAGCGCAGCTTGTTCTTCTGCCAATGGCGCAGAATTTCCGCCGCGTGGGCTGAGCTTGTTTCCTTCACATGCTCTTCAATCTTGGCCTTCAGAACCCCTTCCCAATAGGCTGAGTTCAAGGGCTGCCAGACGATAGCTTCATCATTGGCGTGATCGTCAAAGCTGTTATCCGTGTCATAGATAAAGGCCATGCCGCCTGTCATGCCGGCGCCGAAGTTGTCACCGACTGAACCCAGAATGACAGCCATGCCGCCTGTCATATACTCACACCCATTGGCACCGACACCTTCGACAACCACATGCGCGCCGGAATTACGGACAGCGAAACGTTCACCGGCCTGACCGGCTGCAAACAGCTTGCCTGCGGTGGCACCGTAAAGGACGGTGTTGCCGATGATGGTGTTCTGATTACTGGTCAGCGGGCTGTTGGGGGCGGGGCGCACAACGATTGTACCGCCCGATAGCCCCTTGCCCACATAGTCGTTTGAATCGCCTTCCACAACCAGCTTCAACCCCTGAACCGCAAAGGCACCAAGTGACTGCCCGGCAGACCCGCGCAGACGGACCGTCAGATGGTTGGCAGGCAGGCCATGCAGGCCATATTTCTGCACGATGTGGCTGCTGGTGCGGGTGCCAATGCCGCGTTGGACATTGCGCACTGAATAGCGCAGCTGCATCTTTTCGCCATCATCCAACAGGGGCTGTGCGTCCTTGATGATTTGCGCATCAAGGGTTTCGGGCACCTCGTTTCGATGTGTGCGATCAGAAACACGCGGCAGGCCGCTTGTGTCTGCCTGTACGAGCAGCGGGTTCAGGTCAAGGTCATCAAGATGCGACGCGCCACGGCTGACCTGCATCAACAGGTCGGTGCGGCCAATGATGTCGTCTAGCGAGCGGACGCCCAAACCAGCAAGGATTTCGCGCACTTCTTCGGCGATGAACGAGAATAGGTTGACCACCTTGTCCGCGTTGCCGGTAAATTTCTCGCGCATGGCGGGGTCTTGGGTGCAAACGCCGACCGGGCATGTATTTGAATGACACTGACGTACCATAATACAACCCATCGCGATCAGCGATGTTGTGCCAACACCATATTCTTCGGCACCCATCATGGCCGCCATAACAATATCGCGCCCGGTCTTGATTGACCCGTCGGTACGCAGCGTCACCGAATGACGCAAATTGTTCATGGTCAGAACCTGATTGGCCTCTGTCAGGCCCATCTCCCACGGGATACCCGCATGTTTGATGGAGGTTTGGGGCGACGCGCCCGTGCCGCCATTGTACCCGGCGATCAGGATCACGTCCGCCTTCGCCTTGGCAACACCGGCGGCAATCGTGCCAACCCCGGTTGACGCAACAAGCTTCACGCAAACGCGCGCGGTCGGGTTGATCTGTTTCAGGTCGTAGATCAGCTGTGCCAAATCTTCGATTGAATAGATGTCATGATGCGGCGGCGGTGAGATCAATGTCACACCGGGCGTTGAATGGCGCAGCTTGGCGATAAACTCGGTTACCTTAAAGCCGGGCAATTGCCCGCCTTCACCGGGCTTGGCACCCTGTGCGACCTTGATTTCGATTTCACGGCACTGGTTCAGATATTCAGCCGTTACGCCAAAGCGACCCGAAGCAATCTGCTTAACCGCAGAGTTCGGATTGTCGCCATTGGGCTTGGGCTTAAAGCGAACGGGGTCTTCGCCACCTTCGCCGGACACTGACTTGGCGCCAATGCGGTTCATGGCGATGTTCAGTGTTTCATGTGCTTCAGGTGACAGGGCACCCAATGACATGCCGGGGGTGACGAAACGCTTGCGGATTTCGTTGATGCTTTCAACTTCGTCCAACGGAATGGACTCGCCGATCGGCTTGAAATCCATCAGGTCACGCAACTGGATTGGGGCCATGTCATACAGGCCCTGCGCATAACGGCGATAGGTTTCGTAATCATCATTATCGACAGCGTGCTGCAACAGGTGCATCAGCTTGCCATCATGGCCGTGGGTTTCCCCGCCCTTGCGGTAACGGTAAAGCCCGCCAACAGGCAGCGCGACGATGTTGTTGCCGCCAAAGCCCTTCTGATGCAGTTCTTCAACCTTGGTCTGCACACCGACAAGGCCAATGCCTGAAATACGGCTGGGCATACCGGGGAAGAATTCAGCAACCAATGCACGGCTAAGGCCGACAGCTTCAAAATTATAGCCGCCACGATAGGAGCTAAGAACCGAGATGCCCATCTTGGACATGATCTTCAACAGGCCCTGATTGACCGCTTCGCGGAACCGGTCTGTCAGGTTGTTGAGCGTGATGTCATCACCGAACAGGCCACGGGCATGACGGTCAGCAAGACAATCAAGCGCCAGATAGGCATTCACGGTGGTAGCACCAACGCCGATTAGAACGGCAAAGTAATGGGTGTCGAGGCATTCTGCAGACCGCACATTAAGTGAGGTGAAAGTCCGCAGCCCCTTGCTGACAAGGTGCGAATGCACACCGCCTGCCGCCAAAATCATCGGCATGGAGGCGCGGGCGTCAGACACGTGTTCGTCTGTCAGTACCAAATGCTGGGCACCGCGACGAACGGCGTCTTCAGCCTCTGTCCGCACACGCTCAAGCTCGGCACGCAGGGTATCGTCGCCCTGACCGATGGGGAACGTACAGTCGATTTCGACCATCAGATCGCCCATATAGGATTTCATCGCTGCAAATTCGCCATTGGTGATGGCCGGGCTTTCCAGTGTGAAAATCCCTTCTTGTGCATTGGAATGATCCAGCACATTGCCAAGATTGCCAAAGCGGGTTTTCAGCGACATCACGCGATGTTCACGCAATGGGTCAATCGGCGGGTTGGTCACCTGCGAGAAATTTTGGCGGAAGAAATGACTTAGCGGGCGGTAGGCTTCTGACACAACAGCAAGCGGCGTGTCATCACCCATGGAGCCGATGGCTTCCTTGGCGTCCTCTGCCATCGGATGCAAGATCAGTTCAAGATCTTCCATCGAGAACCCGGCGGCCTGTTGGCGGCGGGTCAGTTCGTCCTTGTCGAACAGATGATGTTCGCCATCTTTCGGGGCGATCAGATCATCCAATTCGATCACCGGCTTGGTCAGCTCCTCATAGGGCTGCGCGGCGGCCAGCATGTCTTTCAATTCACGGTCGCGGAAGAAGGCTTTTTCCTTCAGGTCAACACCGATCAATTGGCCGGGGCCAACGCGGCCCTTTTCAACGACCTGCGCCTCATCAACCTGCACCATGCCGGTTTCTGACCCGACAACAAGCAGGCTGTCTTCGGTGATGGTGTAACGCAGCGGGCGCAGACCGTTCCGGTCCATCCCGGCAACAACCCAGCGGCCATCAGTGGCGGCAAGGGCGGCGGGGCCATCCCACGGTTCCATCAATGAATTGGAATAGGCATACATATGCCGGTGCGCTTCGGGCATAACCGTTGCGCGCTTGGACCATGCTTCGGGCACCAGCAATGTCTTGGCCATGGGGGCCGAACGGCCGGCACGAACCAACAGTTCAAATACGGAATCAAGTGCGGCTGAATCTGACGAGCCGGGCTGGATAATCGGCTTGATATCATCGCCATAGCCTTCAAACGCCTCTGATGCCATGCGGATTTCATGGCTGCGCATCCAGTTGGTGTTCCCCTTAACGGTATTGATTTCACCATTATGGGCCAACATGCGGAACGGCTGGGCCAAGGGCCAAGTCGGGAAGGTGTTGGTTGAATAGCGTTGATGATAAATCGCAAAGCTTGAAACAAACCGCTCATCACGCAAATCGGGATAGAAGATGGACAATTGTTCGGCAAGGAACATGCCCTTGTAAATCACTGACCGGTTGGATAGCGAGCAGATGTAGAAATCATTGACCGATGCTTCTGCAACGCGCTTTTCAATGCGGCGGCGGACCAAATACAGCTCGCGCAGGAAGTCATCATCATCCATCGGCTGATTGGTGGTGAACATGATTTGTTCGATTTCCGGGCGCGTGGCATTGGCCTTTTCACCTATGACAGACACGTCAACGGGCACCTGACGCCAGCCATAGATGTAATAGCCAAGGCGCAGCAATTCGGTTTCAACGATTGTCCGGCAGGTTTCCTGTGCCGCGTAATCTGTACGGGGCAGGAACATCATGCCGACGGCAATGTTGTTGTCGTTCGGTTCGTGACCGGTACGTTCGACCTGTTCACGGAAGAAATCTTGCGGAATTTCGATATGGATCCCTGCGCCGTCACCGGTTTTGCCATCGGCGTCAACCGCGCCGCGATGCCAAACCGCTTTCAATGCATCAATGCCCATTTCCACAACACGGCGTGATGGTTCGCCATCAATGGCAGCAACCATGCCGACGCCGCAATTGTCGTGGCCTTGGGTGGGGATACCGGCCGCCTCAAGGCGGGCCTGATTTTCAAGATATTGTTCCGTATACTTGGTCATACTTCGATCCTGAATTAACGGCCTGAACAAGGCCGGATGGGGTAGGGTGCGCCGGATGTGCCCGGCACACCCTGAACCCTTATTGAGATTGCTTTGTCAGCAGATTTAGAATGGCGCGCTGCAACTCATCGCGAAACACCACATCCGTATAGGGTGAGATTTCATCGCGTGCCTTGGCGCCAAGGATGATGGCGTTACGCACATCGGGGTTAGAAAATACGCTGGTCAGGCCCTTCATCTGTTTTTCCGAAAAATGTTTTTCGAACACAGCATGTTCCTGATCACGAAAATGGGCGCGGGTGGCGTCCATTGCGTCTGCGCCTGCTTCCATGACCATGTCATATTGCGGCGTACCTTTGGAAAAGCCCATGTCATTCACGGCCTCATCCAAAAGACGCGGCAAGTCTGCTTCGAGACGAACGCGGCTGGGGGCAACGCTGTAATAGGCATCAAAGGCTTTATCAAAGCCGGCATCAGCCTGTGCGGGCAAGCCAAACATGGCCTGTGATCCCAGCAGCGTTACTGCAAAGGCAAGCATACGGACGGTCTTAGTCTTGAAGGCACCGGTTTTCATCGGTTCTCTCCTTTGGTTGTGCCTGCCCCCTTCAGCACGAAAGGGGCTGGCGGTTATTCCGCTGCAATGGCAGCGGATTGTGACTGTAACCATTCATGCATGGCAGTTGCGGCGTCGCGACCATCGCGAATGCCCCAGACCACCAATGATGCACCGCGGACGATATCACCGGCGGCAAATACGCCATCGATGCTGGTCATCTGGGTGCGGAAATCAGCGTCGATTGTGCCCCAACGGGACACCTTCAACTCTTTTGCGCCAAACAATGTCGGCAAATCTTCGGGGTCAAAACCCAGCGCCTTGATCACAAGATCGGCGTGCATGTCGTGGTCTGAGCCGTCAATCTCTTCTGGGCTACGGCGGCCGGATTGATCAGGCAGGCCAAGCTGCATACTAACGGCGCGCACGGCACCAACCTTTTGGTCCTTGCCTTCGATGAAGGCCTTTGGTGCGGTCAGCCAAACAAATTCGACGCCTTCTTCTTCGGCATTTGTGACTTCGCGCATGGAGCCGGGCATGTTTTCCCGGTCACGGCGATAAAGACATTTCACAGTCTTGGCACCCTGCCGGATGGCGGTACGCACGCAATCCATCGCGGTGTCACCACCGCCGACGACGACAATATCCTTGCCGTCTGCATTCAAATCGCCTGATTCAAACGCGGCAACCTTGTCGCCAAGATTGTTGCGGTTTGAGGCGGTCAGGTAATCAAGCGCATCGACAACATTGCCCAGACCAACACCGGGGGCGTTGATTTCGCGGGCCTTATAGACGCCGGTGGCAATCAGAACCGCATCATGCTTATCGCGCAATTCATCAAGCGTGGCGTCCTTGCCAACCTGAAAATTCATGTGGAAGGTCACGCCCTGATCGCGATACAGCTGCTCGCGCCGGGCAACGACGTCTTTTTCCAGCTTGAAATTGGGAATGCCGTAAATCAACAGGCCGCCAACGCGGTCATACCGGTCATAGACATGAACCTGATAGCCTTCGGCGCGCAGTTGTTCAGCAGCAGCAAGCCCGGCGGGACCGGCACCGATAATGCCAACAGACTGGTCACGTTCCTGGGCGGGCAGGTTGGGTTTGATCCAGCCCTGATCCCAAGCGGTTTCAGTAATGTATTTTTCCACCGCGCCAATGGTGACAGCGCCGTGGCCTGCCTGTTCGATCACGCAATTGCCTTCACACAGGCGGTCCTGCGGGCAGATGCGGCCGCAAATTTCCGGCATTGTGTTGGTGGCGGCGCTGACCTGATACGCTTCTTCAAGGCGGCCTTCGGCTGTCAGTTTCAACCAATCGGGAATATTGTTCTGCAACGGGCAGTGAACCTGACAATAGGGGACACCACATTGCGAGCAACGGGCGGCCTGATCATTGGCCCGCGCCTGCGCGAATTCCTGATAGATTTCACCAAAATCCTCACGACGATCATCAGCCGCCCGCTTGTCCGGGGTTTGCTGGTCAATCGAGACGAATTTCAACATTTTCTGCGCCATGGGCTTTGGATCCCTCTCTCGCCTTGGTCAATGGTGGGGTGTGGGTTATAGCGAAACCGACAAGTGATTCCAAACGGAATCACACATGTAAGTCAGCATAACTGACCTAAATATAGGTAGCCTAGCGCTCATTTTGTGTCCATGCGGCGGAAAATCGCAATTTTAGTACCAAAAATGTACTAAATAGGGGGCGGTGCCTAGTCCGTCCCCTGATGCGGCCCGCGCGCGCAATCGGCGCAACTATGCTTGCAGTTCCACTCCCGCTCTGCCAAGACTGGCTTAAGTATATCACAGTCAGGTCTGATATGGACTTTCTTCCACTATTTATTTTGGCGCTGGTGCAGGGCATTACTGAGTTTCTGCCGATCAGTTCCTCCGGTCATTTGGTACTGGTGCCGATTTTTGCCGGGTGGCCTGATCAGGGCCCCGCAATTGATGTGGCGGTCCATGTGGGCACGTTGTTGGCGGTCATGGTCTATTTCCGCGCAGATTTGTGGCGGCTGATCAGGGGTGGCCTGTCCGTTCTTGGCGGCAAATGGCATACGCCTGATGCCAAACTTGCACTCTATATAATCGTAGGAACCATTCCGGCGGTGATTGCGGGCTTTGTCCTGCATGAATTGGCCGTGATGGAGGCTATGCGCTCCATGCTTATAATCGGGTGGACGACGCTGGGCTTTGGCGTGGTGTTGTGGGCAGCAGACAAATGGGGCGCGCAAATAACCACGGTAGAGGCCAAGGGTTGGTCCGCCGTGATCGGTATCGGGTTGGCGCAATGTGTGGCCCTGATCCCCGGCACAAGCCGGTCCGGCATCACGATGACCGCCGCGCGGGCCTATGGCATCGACCGGCAGGACGCGGCGCGCTTTTCCATGTTGTTGTCGATCCCGACCATTGCGGGCGCGGGGCTTTTGGTGCTGCTTGATGTGATAGAGGCGGGCGATCCCGTCCTGACACAATCGGCATTGATTTCAGGCGGCCTTGCTGCGCTGACAGCCTTGGGCGCGATTGCCCTGTTGATGAACTGGCTGGCACGCCAGACTTTCACCATATTTGCCGTTTATCGGGTGCTGCTCGGCGGCGGTTTGCTTCTTTATTATTATACGCACTGAAACAGGAACCATTTTTCATGGCCAACCAACAGATCAAAGCCGTCCTATGGGATTTTGGCGGCGTCATTACGTCCAGCCCGTTCGAAGCCTTCAACCGCATGGAAGAACAAAAGGGTCTGCCGAAGGATTTCGTCCGCTCCATCAATTCGGTAAATCCAGACACCAATGCGTGGGCGCAGTTTGAACGGTCAGATATCAGTGCCGAGGTGTTTGATACATTGTTCGCAGAAGAAGCGCGCGCCAAGGGCGGCGACGTAACCGGGGCCGAAGTCATTGCCTGTTTGGCGGGGGCTGTCCGCCCTGAAATGGTCAAGGCGTTGTCGATTGTGAAATCACACTATAAAACCGCCTGCATCACCAATAATGTCAAGGCAGGGTCGGGCGCGGGAATGGCGCGCAGCGAAGACGTGGCCAGCGAGATTTCTACGCTGATGGACACGTATTTCGATCATGTGGTGGAATCAAGCAAGGTTGAAATCCGCAAGCCTGACCCGCGCATCTATCAGATGACGTGCGAGGCAATCGGCGTTGATCCATCAGCTTGCGTCTATCTGGATGATTTGGGCATCAATCTAAAACCCGCACGGGCGATGGGGATGCAAACGATCAAGGTATTGGGGGCAGAACAGGCGATCAGTGAATTGGAAGCCATTTTGGAGCTTTCTTTACGGTAGAAAGCGCCGGGTAAGAAGGTGTTGGGTTAAGGACGATGATGATGAAATATCTGCTCGCGATTTTGATGGTTTTAACGGTTCCTGCAACGGCTCATGACATGACCCATGATGGGATCGTCATTGATCACCCGATCATGCACCCCGCCCTTGGCAATCCAACCATGACGGTTGGTTACATGAGGTTGCTGAACAAAACCGATCATGCGGATCGTTTGGTCGCGGTACGGTCTGACATCGCTGATCGGATTGAGATTCACACACATATAATGGATGGCGAGATCATGCGTATGCGCCGGGTTGATGGTGTGGAAGTGCCCGCAAATGGCAAGGTGGCCTTTGCCCCCGGTGGGTATCATTTGATGATTTTCGGCCTGAGGGAGAAGCTGATTGTAGGTGAGGAAATCCCGGTTGAGCTTGAGTTTGAGCGCGCCGGAACCGTCACGGCACCGTTTTGGGTAGAGGCCCGCACAGCACCTGCCCCAGCGGACGAAAAGAAACATGACGGGCATGGAGGACATCACTGACCCGGCTACGAGGCTGCGATTTGTGGTGATTTTTTGGGCACGCCTATAAAATGTGCGTGACACTATGCGTCTTGCCACCGCTTTACTGATTTGTTGTTTAGCCTTTAGGATTTAGACTGTTCCAAAATGACAGGCGTAAAATCGTCTTTGGGGGGAAACATGACTGATCAGCAAGTGGACAATCAGGTGGATAATAGCGCCCGCGAGATCAATCGCGACGTTGTGGAATTCGATAAACCAAGCCAGCGTGACATGTCCCTGATGACAGCCCCGTTGCGGGCCTATTTCAGGCCCCGTTTCTTCGGTATGGACAATATTGATCCTGCCCGCCCTGCCTTGTTTGTTGGCAATCATACGATTTTCGGATTGCTTGACGTGCCCCTGATGACTGCTGAAGTCTATAAGGAAAAGGGGATTTTGATCCGTGGTTTGGCTGATCATGCCCATTTTGAAATTCCCGGTTGGCGCGATGTGATGGCCTCGGGCGGGGGGGTTGAGGGCACGCGCCCCAACTGTCGCGCCCTGATGGAGGCTGGTGAAAGCATTGTTGTCTTTCCCGGCGGCGGGCGTGAAGTCGCCAAGCGTAAGGGCGAAGCCTATAAATTGGTCTGGAAACAGCGCAAGGGCTTTACCCGGATGGCAATTGAATATGGCTATCCGATAATTCCTTTCGCGTCGGTTGGCCCGGATGATGCGTTTGATATTCTGGTCGATGGCGACGAGATCATGGCCTCCCCCGTGGGGCGGTTTTTGACCCGCACCGGCCTGTCTGACAAATATTTGCGCGGCGGCGACATGCTTATGCCGATCGCGCGCGGCTTTGGTCTAACGGCATTTCCGCGGCCAGAGCGGTTTTATTTTAAGTTCGGCAAGCCTATTTCGACCAAGAAATATGCCGGGCTGGAAAATGATGATGATGCGCTGATGGATTTACGGGAAAAGACGGCCCGTGCGATCAATCGGGAAATTGATGCCTTGCAGGAAATTCGGGCAGAAGATGACCGCAGTGGGTTAATCCCAAGGCTGGTTTCCTTTCGCCGCCGTCGTGATGTATAGTCTGACGCTGGGTCATCGCAAATTTTGAATTATGAACAGGGCCGCACCACACCGGTGGGGCTGCAACCTTGATAAAAGGGATGGAAAGAATGGGGCTTTTGGAAACGGCAAAGCGCGAGAAAAACTATGTCTCGAGCATGTTGGCGCTTTTGAAAACGGTCAAGGACGTAAAACCTGACGGTAGTTTGACAGTTGCAGATTTGATTGAAGATTGGGCACTGCGCAAGCCTGATAATCTGGCTATCATATTTGAAGATCGCGAGATCACCTATGGTGAGCTGGACGCCGCCGCGAACCGCGTTGCCCGTTGGGCCGAAGCCAATGGCATTGGCCGGGGCGATGTTGTGGCGCTTGTTATGGAAAACAAGCCTGAATACATCACCACTTGGTACGGCATTGCCAAGCTGGGTGCACGTCTGGCGCTGATCAACAATAATCTGGCTGGCTCCGCGCTGGCCCATACGTTGAATATTTCAGGCGCTGACCACATCATTCTGGATGCCAACCTGATCGAAAATTACAGCTCTGCCGCTGACAAGCTGGAACGCGAGATGAAAGTCTGGGCGCAAGGCGGTGACGTGCAGGGTGCCGAAGATTGGGACAAGGCCATTGCCGAACAGGATGGCTCGCTTTATCCGGTAACAGCACGGCGCGGTATGAAGACGAAAGACAATTTCGTTTACATCTACACATCAGGGACGACCGGTTTGCCCAAGGCTGCCAATATTTCCCATTTCCGGTTCATGATGATCGGTTTGGGTTTTGCCGGCGCCACGCGGATCAAGGAAGCCGACCGCATGTATATGACCCTGCCGCTTTATCACGCCACGGGCGGTGTTGGCGGTACGGTGGCAGCCCTGTCACAAGGTGCCGCTGTCATTTTGCGTCGCAAGTTTTCGGCCAGCGCCTTCTTTGATGATTGCATCAAATATGACGCGACCATGTTCACCTATATTGGCGAGCTTTGCCGTTATCTGTTGAATGCACCTGAAAATCCGAATGAGCGCAACCACAAAATCCGCAATTGCATCGGCAACGGTTTGCGTCCCGAAGTGTGGGGGCCGTTCCAGGAACGGTATGCCCTGCCGAATATTGTTGAGTTCTATGGCTCAACCGAAGGCAATGTGTCCTTGTTCAATGTGGACAGCAAGCCCGGCGCCATCGGGCGTGTCCCGAACTATATGTTGAAATTGCTACCCAACCGCATTGTCAAATTCGACGTGGAAAATGAAGACGTGATCCGCAATGAAGACGGTTTCTGCATCGAGGCTGATTTTGACGAGGCTGGTGAGGCAATCGGCAAGATTGATACGTCAAACCCCCGCACCAGCTTTGAAGGCTATTCAAACAAGGAAGCTACGGAAAAGAAAATCCTGCGCGATGTGTTTGAAAAAGGCGACATGTGGTTCCGTACCGGCGATTTGCTGAAAAAGGACAAGCACGGCTATTTCTACTTTGTTGACCGGATCGGCGACACTTTCCGTTGGAAGGGTGAAAACGTTGCCACGTCAGAAGTCGGCGAAGTGCTGTCGCATATTGACGGCATTGAAGAAGCCAATGTCTATGGCGTAGAGGTGCCCGGTGCCGATGGCCGTGCGGGTATGGCCTCTGTCGTTGTGGCGGGTGATCTTGATCGCGCCAATCTACGCAAGATTCTGGAACGTGATTTGCCTGCCTATGCCCGTCCGATCTTCCTGCGGTTGCAGGGCGAGATGGAAGTGACCGGCACATTCAAGCATCGCAAGGTTGATTTGGTGAAGGAAGGGTTCGACCCCGACCAGATCGCAGACCCCATCATCTGGTTGAATCCGGCTACCGGTGACTATGATGATCTGACAGCGGAATCTTACGCAGCCATCATTGACGGCTCAATCCGCATATAAAAACTCAATAAATTCAGTGATATGCGCGATTCTTTGTGAGTCGCGCATATTCCGTTTGCCAGAATGTCGCACCTTGTGTAAAACGGCCTCCATCAGAACATAAAAAATAGAATATTCGCTGAATCTGGAAAAGATCGGCGGGCCCGTGGCGTGTGGTCGGTTGTTGGCGCGGCGGGGTGATTTAAGGGGGTAGATATGGAGCCGGTAAAGGGCTTTGACGCCACATGGCTATATCTTGAAACCGACAAAACGCCTATGCATGTCGGCGCGCTGCAATTGTTTGACTTGCCGCGCCACCTGCAGGCCAAGGGGGCATTTTTTGACGCGGTAAAGGCGCAGATCACTGCCCGCCTGCCATTGGTCCCCGCCTATCGGCGCCGGTTAAGCCATACGCCGTTGCAGATGGATCATCCGGTATGGATTGCCGACAAGAATTTCGACATCCTCAACCATGTTTTCGGTCATGACGTTGCCAAAGCGAACCGCCGGGGCACATTGTCTGATGCCTTGTCGATTGCGATTGACGATCATGCCCACCCGCTGCCGCAATCCCGGCCCCTATGGGCCGTGCATGTCATTGAAGGGCTGGGCACTGCCAAGGCGCCCAAGGCGGCAGTATATCTGAAATTCCATCAGGCCATGACCGACGGGGTTGCCGATCAATCCTATGCGCGGATCATGTGCGACCTGAACCCATCCCCCCATCTTGCCAGTGTTGATAGTGACCATTGGGAAGGCGAGGAGGAACCGGGCTTTTTGAATTCAGTCGTTCGCGTGGCTGACAATATGCGGGCGGAGGCGGCGCGTGCGGCCCTGTCCATGCCATCGATTGCCCGCGCCGCATTGCGTGTTGGCCGCGCTGCGCTGACACGTACGGAACAATTCGCCACCCTGTCTGGCCCGCAAAGCCCGTTCAACCAACCCATCAGCGACAGCCGCACGGCAAGCCTGCTTGATCTATCGTTTGAACGTGTGCGGAATTTGGCGCAGTCTGCCGATGTCACGGTGACAGATATTGTTTTGGCTGCAACCGGTGGGGCGGTTCGCGACTATTTGCTTGCAGCGGGCACATTGCCGGACGAGGGGATGACAGCCCTTGTGCCCTATTCCACGCGCGCAACTGAAGAAGGCCCGGTTGAAGACCGCGTTTCAGTGATCACCGCCCCCATGGGGACGGATATTGCGGATGCGGATGCGCGTCTGCGTGCCATTGCAGAGGCAACAGATACAGGCCGCAGTGACCTTGTGGGGGAGGAGGGCGCGCCCTTTGACCATTATGCGATTTTGGGTGCCCCCGCGATCTTGCGCGGTTTGGTTGGCGCCTATGGGAAATTGGAATTGGCCGGACGTCATCGCCCGATCATGGGCAACATGACCGTATCGAATATTGCCGGCGTTTCCATGCCGCTTTATATGGCGGGTGCCAAAATGGTCGGCAATTGGCCGCTATCCATGTTGTTGCCGGGCCAAGGCGTCACGGTTGCGGCACAGTCCTATGAGGACCGCATGTTTGTATCTGTTCTGGCATGTGCGGAAACCATGCCCGACCCTGAACAGTTGGCCCGTGGGTTTGAGCGGGCATTGGTCGCGCTTGAGGCCCTGTATGGCCTTGATCAAGTAATTGATCCGGCTGACGATCAGGCAATTACGTGCAGTGCCGGACAGGTTGCTTAGTCGCTTACCCAGCGTAGGTCATTTAAACGAGTGTTGATAAATCAAACTCTGTCGCGATGAAGCTGGGATGCTGGCGCAGACGTTCATACCAATTGAAAAAGGCGGGGCGCTGTTCAATCAATTGCAGACTGGCACCTGACAGGCGCAACGGATCAACCAGCGCAATCATCCATATATCAGCCAATGACAGGGCAGTGCCTGCGAAATAGGGACGATCCTGCAGGTGGCTTTCGACCTGATCGAACATATAGGCCATGGGGCCTAGCGCCTTGCGCGCGCGGTCGTCATCCGGCTCCTGCCCGGTAAGGCGGGTGACAATGGCGGGCAGGACAAATTCCACATCAATCACACGGAACATATATTGATCGACAATACTGATCCATTGATGCATGGCGGCGTTTTCCAGCGGCTTGTCGGGGGAAAGCGCCCACGGGGTGCCGAATTGCCCGTCGATAAAACTGGCAATCGCAATGGTTTCATACAGCCTGACCGGCGTGCCCGCAGGCGTGGTCCATTCAAGGGCAGGCGCCCGCCCATAGGGGTGGCGCTGGCGATGGTCTACGGTTTTGGGGTCTGTCGGGATGATTTCCCACGGCGCGCCCTTTTCCTCAGCCACCATGCTGGCGATCCGGCTATAGGTGGAAATGCGCGGCCCAAATAGGCGCAGCGGCGCGAATTGTGATGTCATCATGGCTCTCCCGTCGATTCGCATAGGCTAGTGCGACAGAATGTACAGTCAATGCTTGAAACCCGCACGATTGTGCCGTAACTGTGACCGTTCATTTGGGCAAAAATGATCAGTCGATTTATACAGGGGACACAGCCATGATGGATTTGCAGGCAATGCCGACGCTACGCGATATTATGCGGGTACAGGCGGACAAATATGGTGATCAATCAGCAATTTGGTTTGAAGGCCGCGAAACCAGCTATCAAACCCTGTATGAACGGTCCAATCAGGTGGGTAACGGCCTGATCGCAGAGGGCTGCAAAAAAGACGCCCGTGTCGGCTTTATCGGCAAAAATTCAGATTCCAATATCGAAGTGATCATGGGCACATTCGCTGCCGGTACCGTACTGGTTGGCGTCAATTGGCGCTTGGCAGGGCCGGAAATCGAATATGTGCTGACCGATGCCGGGGTTGAGGTGCTGTTTGTTGACCCTGAGTTCGAAGACGTGATCGGCCAAATCGCGGGCAACGTCCCCAGCTTGCGCAAAATCATTGCGATGGGTGGCGATCATGCAGACTGGCCGGGCTATACAGATTGGCGTGATCAGTTTGCGACCGACGACACAGGCGTCACAGTCGGCCCCGAAGATGATGTGATTCAGCTTTATACATCAGGCACAACCGGCCACCCCAAGGGTGTGCAACTGACCAATGATAATTATCAGGCCCTGTTCCAAGGTGCCGTTGATGCGGGCTGGGCCGATTGGAATGCCGGGTCAGGTAACTTGATGTGTATGCCCAACTTCCATGTTGCCGGGGTGAATATTGCCCTGTTGGGCTTGGCGCAGGGCTGTAACAATATTGTGCTGGCCGATGTTGATCCCGCCGCCATTATTGACCTTATCCCCGAACATAAAATCGAAAGCGCCTTTATGGTGCCTGCGGTGATCTTGTTCGTGATGCAGATGCCGAATTTGGAAGGCGCAGACCTGTCCAGCCTGCGTATGGTGATTTATGGCGCATCCCCGATTGCAGAAGATTTGCTGAAATCAGCGCAGGATCGGTTCAAGTGTGATTTCGTGCAGGTCTATGGGCTGACCGAAACTGCCGGTGGTGGCACCTTCCTGCCGCCAGAGGCACATGACCCCGCGCTGAACAAGCTGCGGTCATGTGGCAAGGCGGTGCCGGGCGTTGAAATTCGCATTGATGATGGCAAGGGCGGCGAACAGCCCACGGGTGATGTTGGCGAAATCCTGATCCGGTCAGGCATTATCATGAAGGGCTATTGGAACCGGGCCGAGGCAACCGCAGAAGCAATCGACAAGGATGGTTGGTTCCACACCGGCGATGCCGGATACAAGGATGATGAAGGCTATATCTATATCCATGACCGGGTAAAAGACATGATCGTGTCAGGCGGTGAGAACGTTTATCCTGCTGAGGTTGAAAACGCCTTGTTTGGCCACCCGGATATTGCGGACGTCGCCGTGGTTGGTGTGCCTGACGATAAGTGGGGCGAGGCTGTGAAAGCCATCGTCGTGCTGGAGCCGGGCAAGGACGCCAGTGACAAGGACATCATCGCCTTCGCGAAGGAAAAGATCGCGGGCTATAAATGTCCGAAGACAGTTGATTTCATTGACGCGTTGCCGCGCAACCCGTCAGGCAAGATTTTGCGCCGGGAATTGCGCGCGCCCTATTGGGAAGGGCGTGAACGCCAAGTTGGCTAGCAAGTTGGCTGACGAGTTGGCTGACAGGTTGGCGCATTCAGGTTTTTTGGGGATAAAGCGTAATGACAGCAGAACAAACACAGTCGGCTGATACCCAGCCGCCTTTCCGTCATGTGGATTTTCCCGTCGCCGATGTTTCAGTCGAAACACGGGATGATGGCGTTATCTACTATCGCTGCCATTTGGAGCCTGACCCGTATGAGCCGAACCTGTACCGGCTGCTGGAAAAGGCTGTGGCAGAACGGGCGGATCAAACCTATCTGAAAATTCGTGAAAAACTTGCCGATGGCACCACGGGTGATTGGCTTGAGCTGACTTACGGACAGCTTGACCACAACGCCCGTGCGCTTGGCCAATATTTTCTGGATCAGGGATGGGGGCAGAATAGCGGCCCGATATTGGTTCTGTCTGAAAACAGCTTTGCCCATGCGTCCATCATGTTTGGCGGTTATGCAGCGCAGGTGCCTGTAGCGTCTGTATCGCCCGGCTATTCGTTGATGAGCACCAGCTATGACAAGCTGAAACATGTGTTCGATCTGGTTAAACCCTGCGCCATTTTTGTTGAGGATGGCCCCCGGTTTGAACCGGCCTTGAAGGCGCTTGATCTGGGCGCGTGTCAGGTAATTGCAGGCACCTTGCCTGCGGATGTGCCGGCGCTGGAGTTTGATCGTTTGACCGCAACCACGCCGACCGACGCAGTGCAACGCTCAATCGATGCAATCACGGGCGATACGATTGGCAAGATTCTGTTCACCTCAGGGTCCACCGGGATGCCAAAGGGGGTGTTGCAATCCCATCAATTGATGGCATCCAACTGTTCTATGACAACCTCTGTTCGTCGTTTGGGTGATGTGGGCGCTGACTATCAGGTGATCGATTGGCTGCCGTGGAGCCATTCTTTCGGCGGCAATTCAAATCTGAACGCCTGTTTGCGCATGGGCGGCACCCTTTATATTGATCAGGGCCGTCCGTTGCCTGGTCAGTTTGAAGAAACCCTGCGCACCTTGCGTGATTTTGCGCCAAGCTTTTATTCGTCGACCCCTGCGGCCTTTGCCCTGTTGGTCACCGCGCTTGAGGACGAGCCTGCGTTGCGCAAGATGTTCTTCTCGCGCCTGAAGGCAATGTCCTATGGCGGCGCGTCGCTGCCCGAAGACTTGTTCCGCCGGATGCAAAATGTTGCGGTTAAGGAAACGGGCCAGCGCATTGTTTTGATGTCGGGCTATGGCGCGACCGAAACCGGCCCATCCGTGACGTTAAGCTATTTTGCCTCCGACCTTGTGGGGTTGTTGGGGCTGCCGCTGCCGGGGACTACCGTTAAACTGGTGCCCCACGGCGATACCTATGAACTACGGTTCAAGGCCCCGTGTATCACGCCGGGCTATGTGAACCAGCCTGATTTGACCGCCGCTGCCTTTGACGAAGAAGGCTATTACAAAATCGGTGACGCAGGCAGTTTTGTTGACCCTGCCCGGCCTGAATTGGGCCTGAAATTTGATGGCCGCGTGGCCGAGGAATTTAAGCTTTTGACCGGGACATTTGTGTCGGTCGGCAAGCTGCGTCTTGATGCTGTGGCGGCATGTTCGCCGCTGGTGCGCGATGCGGTGATTACCGGGCATGATCGCGACTTTATTGGCGTCATGGCATGGCCGCATGAAGCACAGGTCAGGGCACTGGCAGGTGTTGATGCCGATGCTCCGCTTGAACAGGCGTTATCAGCGCCCAAGGTACGCGAAGCGGTCATGCAGGGCTTGGCAGCCCATAATGCGGTGAATAAAGGGTCTTCCACCCGGTTAAAGCGTTTCATCTGGTTGGCGGAACCGCCGAACGCAGATGGCCATGAAATCACTGACAAGGGCTATATCAACCAGCGGGCAACCTTGCAGCGTCGTGCAAGTTTTGTTGAACGGCTTTATGCAGCCACTCCGGATGCAGATGTGATTGAGGTCTAGTCCGTCCCGCGATAAGCTGACGCCTTATTCAGTCACAAGAATCATGTCGGTGATCAATGAACGATAATTTTGCGCCCCTTGAAACAACCGGGCCGGATGATGTGCTGCGCTTTTGGTTTACCGATGGCAGTCAGGCCAACTGGTTTGACAGCTCAGAGGTATTTGATGACCTGATCCGCAGCAAATTTCTGATGCTATGGGAAGCTGCCTGCGAAGGGGCGGTTGATGCGTGGGCTGATGAGGCGCAGGGCGCATTGGCGCTGATAATCGTTTTGGATCAGTTTACGCGCAATTTGAATCGCGAGTCTGCTGCTGCGTGGGCGCAGGATGACAAGGCACTGAAATTTACGAAACAGGCTATCGACCGGGGCTTTGACGCCGATATGTCACCAGAGGAACGGCAGTTCCTTTACATGCCGTTGATGCATTCGGAAAATTTGAACGACCAGTTTGAATGTTTGAACCTGATGCGCGAACGTGTCGGCATGTCGGCACCGATCTTGTATGCTGAAAAACATTTGGAAGTGATCGAAAAATTTGGCCGCTTTCCCCATCGCAATGATTTGCTTGGTCGCGAACCTTCCATGGCGGAGCTTGCATGGGTTGACCAGAACGGAGGCTTCTAGCCATGACCGCAACTGCCACTGGCGCGATGCTTGCCCTGCCCAAAAGCCCTGATTTGATCGCCTTTGCCGGAACCAATGTCCCGGACCTGATCGAAACACAGGCCGTTCGGCGTGGCGACCATCCGTGCCTGATTTGGGCCCCGTTTGAGGGGGACCACAAAACCTGGTCCTATCAGCAGTTCCGCGATGATGTACGCCGCCTTGCGGCAGGGTTTGCTGCCAAGGGTGTGAAGCAGGGCGATTTTGTGTTGCTGCACTTTGATAATTGCCCTGAAATTATGTTGTGCTGGTTTGCCTTGGGCTATCTGGGCGCTGTTGCGGTGACAACCAATGCGCGCTCCGCCCCTGCTGAAATGACCTATTTTGCCGATCATTGCGGTGCGGTTGGGGCGGTGACGTCGCCGCAATTTGCACAGATGTTGTCCGAAAAATGTGATGGCCTTGGCTGGATTATCGTGACGGATCATGATGCGGGTAAGCCTGCTTCTGGCCCAGACGGCGTTAAGTTCAGCCCCTTTGACAGTCTGTATGGCGATGGTGATCAATTGCCTGCTATGCGCCCTGCTGCACTAGACCCGATGGGCGTGCAATATACCTCCGGCACGACCAGTCGGCCCAAGGGGGTGATCTGGACCCATGCCAATACGTTGTGGGGCGCGCGCCAATGCGCCACGCAGCAGGGCTTGGTAGATACTGACGTGCATCTGACCACGTTGCCGATGTTCCACACCAATGCGCAGGCGTATTCAGTGCTGTCCAGCCTGTGGGCAGGCGGATCGATTGTGCTGCAGCCGCGTTTTTCAGCCAGCCGTTTCTGGCCTGTGTCGGTTCACTATGGCTGCACATGGGCATCAATGGTGCCGTTCTGTGCCAAGGCGCTGTTGGGCCAACCCATCCCGAATGATCATCGCTATCGGTGGTGGGGCAATGGCATCAATAATGCCCCGTGGGATGACCATTATAAAATTCCCACTTTGGGCTGGTGGGGCATGACCGAAACGATTGCGCCGGGCATTGTTGGGTCAACCACATTGCCCAATCGGCCTGTGTCTATGGGCCGTCCAGCGCAGGGTTATGATATTTTGGTGGTCGATGATAACGGCGCACCCGTCGCCCCCGGCGAAACGGGGGAGCTGTGGGTCAAGGGCATTCGCGGTGTGTCGCTGTTTCTGGAATATCTCAATAACCCGGACGCAACCAACAACAGCTATACCGATGATGGCTGGTTCATCACCGGCGACCGGGTCACTCTGCATGAGGACGGCTATTTAAGTTTTGCCGACCGTGACAAGGATATGTTGAAGGTGGGGGGCGAGAATGTCGCCGCGTCTGAAATAGAACGGGTCATCATGTCTGTCCCCGGCGTGAACGAAGTTGCGGTTGTGGCGCGCAAGGACAGCATGTTGGACGAGGTGCCGGTGGCGTTTGTTCTGCCGTCAGATGGATCAGATGGTGACCACATGCGGGCGTCGGCGCTTGGTGATGCATGTATGCGTGCCTGCGAACAAAATCTTGCTGATTTCAAAATCCCGCGCGAGGTCCGCATCGTCAGCGAACTGCCGCGATCAACCCTTGAAAAAATTGCCAAGGCTGAATTGCGTGGCTTGCTGGATGCCGAAGATCAGGACATTGCCCACAGCTAACGGTTCAAACTGACAAACCAGATTGGCGCGTCAGCCTAGTCAGCAAAACTTTTATGCGGGTTCAAAATCCCTGCGGGGTCAAGCACGTCCTTGGCGGCCTGTAACGTTGCCATGCCCAGCTTGCCCTTTTCGCGATCAAGCCATTGGCGATGATCTGTGCCCACCCCATGATGATGGCTGATCGTGCCGCCATGCACTGCAATCGCGTCCGACGCGGCGGTCTTGATGCGCTGCCATTGGGCGGCAGGATCATTCGGGTCGCGCGGCCAGACATAGGTGAAATACAGGCTGGCCCCATCATGATAGGCATGGCTGACATGGCACATGACAATGCCGTATTGACCATCAGGTGTAACGCTGTTCATGGTTTTTTGAATGGTCGCCATGACTTCGCGATACAGCTTTTCAATATTTGACCACTGCGTTGCAGTTTCAAGCGTGTCGAGCGCCACGCCCTTGTCCAATAGCGGGTCGCGCAAATAGGGTGAGTGGAAGCGCGATTTATACCACTGGTCTGCCAGCACTTTACCAAGGTGAACGCCGCCGCGTGCTTCTACAATATGGCGGGCCGCATCCATTGCTGCGTCAACGCCTGCGTGCAACCCCTCGGCACCGATCAACATCAGGCATGGTGATGTGCCTGCCTTGCGCCTTGCATAAAGATTGATGGCTTTTAGCGCCAATGCCTTGTTGCTGCCAACGGTGGACACTGCCTGAAAAAAGCGTGTTTCGTCCGGGTCGGACAGGCGCGCCATGGCAACGGGCACGCCGCGCTGAACCAATGTGCGGATAACATCGACGCCGTGGCGAAACTCCCGCATGTAAAAGGCGCGATATTGCTTGGCCTCAGGCACGGGGTGAATTTTGACCTTGGCATCAGTGATGACGCCCAACGTGCCTTCATGGCCCGCGATGAGTTGGTTGAGGTTGGGGGCCGCGGCACTGGCGGGGAAGTCTTCGGTTTCCCAAAGCCCTTGCGGCGTGGCTAATGTCGTGTTGACCAGCCATTTTTCGGCCTTGCCATATTTGCCTGATTGTTGGCCCGCGCCACGTGCGGAAATCCAGCCACCCAATGTTGAAAATTCAAAGCTTTGCGGATAATGGCCCAGTGTGACCCCTTCGGCCTGTAGGGCCTTTTCAATTTCAGGGCCATATTTGCCAGCCTCAATCTTGGCGGTCATGTCGGTCTTGTTGACCTTGATGATTTTATCAAGCCGCGTGGTGTCGAGCGTGACACAGATTGCGGTTGATGTTTTGCCCTTTGCGGTCACAGCGCCCACAACGGATGAACCACCCCCGAAAGGGACGATGGTCACATTGTTTTCGCTGGCATATTTCAGGCAGGCCTGCACCTCGGCGGCGGTGCCGGGATAAAGAACGGCGTCAGGCACCCGGTCCAGCTTGCCCTGACGGATTTCAATTAGGTCGATATAGCTTTTGCCGCGGGCATGGAACAAACGCTCATACTTGTCGGTTTTGACATAGCCATCAGTGACCAGCGCAGCAAAGCCATTGCGTAATTCTTCTGACAGGCGGCTGTCGGGAATGTCCATTTCATCAACAGATGGGGCGGGGGTGTCGGGCAATGTGTCCATGCCCAGTGTGGTAGCGACCCAATTCCAAAAGGCCGGCGCACGTTTGCCCAATTCATAGGTTTCGTCGTTCAGGCCCCAGCCGTTCCATCGTGTAGCCGTGCGATCTGCTGTCATTGTGGTTCCTTTCCAAGGCGGGGCGCACCCTTGCGGGCGGTGTCACACCTGTAAATTAAGGGCGGCGGGCATAATTGTGAAGGTGGCGGGCAGCCGTCCGGGCGTTTCGCCATCCAATTCGATCAGGACAATATCATCCTTGTTGTCCAATGTGGCTGCAATTTTGCGGCCTTGTATGTTGGTTGCCTTTTTATGGCTGGGCGCAGTGCCCTTGCGCAGGGCAGGGAAGCTTAAAAGGAAGTCGATAATGCTGGCATCTGACAGGATCAACACGTCAAACAGGCCATCATCCAATTTGGCATTGGGGCCGGGTAACATGCCGGCACCGAAATAGCGGCCATTGCACATGGTGGCCAGATTGACCGGATAGGCCGCAGCGGGGCTGTCATCTGCACTGATCAGCACGTTCTTTTTGCGGAAAGTGACAAAGGCAGTCAACACGCCCCAATTATAGGCAAAGGCCGCGCCCAACTTTTTCTGCCATGTGGCGTTGTTCACATTAAAGCACGTGTCCCCCGACATGCCGAAACTGCCGATATTGTCGAAATAGCGATAGATAGGCTGGCCCTGATGATTGGTCAGATGGCACAGGCCCACATCAATTTTGCGCACAGGTGCGGTGGCAAGCCGGTTGATCCGCTCCTCCTCAGCATCGGGAAGATCAAAGCTGCGGGCAAAATCGCCGCCGGTGCCGCTCATCAAAAAAGACAGGCTGGCATTTGGATTGGCGGGGGTGGCCTGATCATCAAGGAAAAAGCCGTTGACGGTTTCGTTTAATGTGCCGTCACCACCAATGGCGATAATGCGTTCGGCCCCCGCCTGCAGGGCGGCGCGGGTCAACCGTTCCGCATCGCCGGGGGCACCGGTTTCCAGAATGTCGAGCGGGCCGAGCGCCTCACGCAGCATGGCCTGCAGCCGGGGCCACGGCGTCTTGGCCTTGCCCCGTCCGGCATTGGGATTCACGATGATGGCTGCGTTAGACATAAGGCTCCCTGAACTGGGGTCAGACTACTAAAGGGTGGGGGGCCTGTGAAGGTGCTTGTGCTGGTGATTTTGCGCCCTATGATACCGGCCAATGATACAGCAACAAATGGGGGTATTTATGCCAAGCTGTGATGTACGGGGCGTTGAAATCGCCTTTGAAACCCACGGGGATCAGAAAAACGGAGATCCGATTGTATTGGTGATGGGGCTTGGCTCCTCGCTGGTGTATTGGGCCGATGAATTGATCGGCGATTTGGTCGGGCGCGGTTATTTTGTAATTTGCCCTGACAATCGCGATGTGGGCCTGTCAAAGAAGTTCGAAGAAAAGGGCATGCCAGATATTGGGGCCATTATGGCTGCAAGGGCGGCGGGGGAGCCTGCGGAAGGCCCTTATCATGTGGATGATATGGCAGACGATATTATCGGCGTGCTGGATCATTTGACCATCGATAGCGCCCATATCTGGGGCGTATCTATGGGCGGCATGATTGTGCAGTCAGCCGCTGCCCGTCATCCTGATCGTGTCAAAACACTGATTTCCCATATGTCATCATCAGGCGACCCGGATCTGACGCCTGCCAGCCCTGAGGTTATGGCCACCCTGTTAAGCGCGCCTGAGGCGGATGACAGGGAAACTGTACTGAACTATCAGCTGAAAACGCGGAATGTCTTTGGTTCGCCCGCCTACCCGTTTGGCGATGAGCGTATTCGGGACTATTGCGGCCGGGCCTATGACCGTTGTTATTATCCTGAAGGCACTGCCCGTCAGATGGCGGCGGTTGTTGCCAGCGGCAGCCGGGTTGATCAGTTAAAGTCCATCACTGTGCCGACCTTGGTCATTCACGGCAATGACGACCCATTGGTGCCGGTTGATGGCGGTATTGATACGGCCAAACATGTGCCCGGTGCGAAGCTTGAGCTGATTGATGGCTATGGCCACGACCTGCCACTGCAATTGCTGCCCCGTTTTGCGCAAATGGTGGATGAGTTTATCCGCGCTGCGTAATTTCTGTACAGGTCTGAAAACACAAAACCCACCCATAACCCGGGTGGGTTTTTCTTTCCGTCCGTCGCGCAGTGTTGGCCTAGAAGGCGAACTTAACAGCGCCCGTGATGATGGCGGCCCACAAAACCACGGCAATAGGTAGGCCAATCAGTAGACCTGATCCGAACCCTTTGCCCCGCGTCGCGCGTTCATGCGGCGTATGCTTTTGATCTAAGCTTGTCATCTTCAACCTCGCCCTCGGTTGTAATGTGGCCTGAAACAGCCTTTTGTATCTGTCGATGGCCACCACCAAATGCAGCGGCCAACCTACCCGTGTAAATCTTTCTGATTCGTTAACGGATGCCCCATTATTGCGCAGAGGTGGTTTTGTGAGAAGAATTATTTTTACTACAGGCTTTTAATATTCAGAGGGCTTGATTTGAGGGAAATTCTGGTAACTATATGAAAATAATAGCATTTAGTGTTAAGTCGAGGTGAGGCTGCCTTGACGATGACGGGGGTGGGGTAGAAAAATGAACGCGGCAAATAGGCAAGATGACCTAAAATTAGCCCAATTACTCTATAACTTGGCTTTGCATAATGTTCCTGCCTTGTTGCGAAAAAAGGCGTTGGAGGCATTGGCGACGGCATTTGGTGCGGATTTCGCCTTTTGGAGCAGTGGTGATCTGGTCAACGGCTATCAGGTGATCACAACCTTTAATTGGCGGGGCCCATTGCCATCATTCGAAACCGCGCAGGGCGGCATTGTGTTTCAAACCGTTGTTGCCAGTGAAGACCGGGCGACCAACATTCGTGAGTTGTTGCCGTTCGATGTTCTGGAGTCTGACCCAACCTATAAAGAAGTTCTAGGACCGCAGGGGTTGCGCCATGCATTGGTATTAAGTGATCAGGGGATGGAGCGTATTGCCGATTTACGCCATGTCATTTGCTTGGCGCGCACTGATGAGACTCACCCCTTTTCAGAACAGGACCGACTGACCGCCGCCCGCCTGCTGGCGGTTATCAGCGCGGTGATTGATCACAATTTGCAGGCTATGGCGATCAAGCATGGCTTGAACGATGATGCGATTGCGGTGTGTGACTGGACCGGACGGATCTATCAAACCAATCAAAAATTCGATCAGTTGATGGATGACCATTTTAATGGCGCTCGCCAGCATGTGCCCATCAAATTCATGGATAGTGACACGGCCCAATCATCCAGCGGTTGGCACTTTACGCGGCGGTTTCTTGAGTATGAGGATGACGGCTTTCTTGAAGAACAAAAGGCATTCTACCTTGTCACTGTTACGCCTGCCTCTGCCCTTGAAAAATTAAGCAAGCGAGAGGCCGAAATCGCTGGCCGTGTTGCCAAGGGTGAAAGTTACAAAGTGATTGCAAACGCGCTGAACATTGCCCCCAGCACTGTCGGTAACGCCATGCGGCGGGTGTTCCAGAAGCTGGGGGTGAATAATCGCGCCGGGCTGGTGGCGATTTTTGAAGGCCGGTCTGCTTGAAACACGTCTCCGCTTGGCGGCGGATTAGGATGTGAAGCGTGACAGGCCCTTAGCGGCAAGGGCATCCAGATAGGCCGACCATTTTTCGTCACGATTTTCAATCATGTCACGGAACCAGCGCCATGAATAAAGCCCCGTATCGTGACCATCATCAAAAACCAGACGCACCGCATAACGGCCCACAGGTTCGATTGCATTGATGGTGACGTCAGCCTTGCCCGGCACGGTTTGGCGTTGATCGGGGCCGTGGCCCTGTACCTCTGCGCTGGGGCTTTCCACGCGCAAAAGTTCTGCCGGGAATGTGTGGGTTGCCCCGTCCTGATAGGTCAGGTGCAGTTCTTTTGCTGCGCGATCATAGTGGATGGCTGTTGGTGCCGGTGCCGCGTCAAACGGATCATTAGGCACGTTCAGCGTCACTCAATTCACGTGCTTCATCGGGCAGCATGATCGGAATACCTTCACGGATCGGATAGGCCAGTCCGGCCTGCTTGGAGATCAATTCCTGCGCCTGCTTGTTGTAATCAAGCGACCCTTTGGTCATCGGGCAGACAAGAATTTCCAGTAGGCGGGGATCAAGTTCCGGCGCGGCGGCAGCGTTAGAATCGGTCATTATCAGTCCTTGGATTTCAGGTTTTTCTTATTGTAGCGGACCTGAGGGGCCGTTGTCCCCCTGATCAGTTGCCGCAAGCCACATTTCGGTCAGGGCGATCAATAAATCAGCCCGCTCTGAGATGGTTTGCGCTTCAAGCAAGGCCTGTTTTTCCCGTGGCCCATAAGGTGAGATCATGGAAAGGGAGTTCACCAACTGCTCGTTCGGGGTTTTGTTCAGCGCATCCCAGTCCATCGCCAGGTCGTGACGTTCTGAGAACCGGCGCACAGCGTCCAGCAGCCCCTCACGGTTCATCGCCTCAGCATCGGGCGGGGTGGTCAGATCATCACCGAAATCGGTGAAGTCGGCCCTGAATTCACGATACAGGCGCTGGCGCGGGCACTCATCCACCAGCGAGACGCGGGCAATGCCCAATAAGTTGATGATATAGCGGCCATCATCACTTTCAATAAACGACACGATACGTCCGGCTGTACCGATATGATGCAAATCCGGTTGCGGGTCAGCATCGGGCGTTAAATCAGCCTCCGCATCCTGGGGTTGAACCATCACGATCATACGGTCAGGGCTGGCCAGCGCGTCTTCGATCATTTGCAAATAGCGCGGTTCGAATATATTCAGCGGCAGGCGCGCGCGCGGCAACAACAAGACGCCGGGCAACGGAAAGACCGGCGCGGTAGCGGGCATGTCCTGCAATGTGCGAAAGCGCTTCATCGTCGATCCTAGCGGAATAGAAGAGAGCCAAGCCGTTGCCGACCGGCCACGGTTACCTCATCCATCGGACCCAGCAGGTCGAAAACTTCCAACAGTTTTTTCTTTGCCGCCCCATCATCCCATTGGGCGTGATGCTCAACCAAATAAAGCAGGCTGTCGATTGCCGCTTCATGATCATTGGCACCGCTTTGGGCAAGGGCAAGTTCATACCGCGCTTCCGGATCCTTCGGATTGGCGGCGACTTTTTCCTCAAGCTCTGTCAGGGGGCCTGCATTGGCGGCCTCCTCAGCCTGTGACAGTGCCGCAACCACCTGTGCAATAGCCGGGTGGGAGTGTTTGTCAGCAGGTAGCTGATCAATCAGTTCCTTGGCGTGATCAGGCTGGCCTGCAATGGCATAACAATGGGCAAGGCCTGCAACCGCTTCCATATTTGACGGGTCTTGCTGCATCGCAGCGCCAAAGCCATTGGCGGCACCTTGCAAATCACCATCATTCAGGGCCTGTACTGCCTGTTCCATCATTTGTTCAGCCGGTGTCGGGCCAACAGGGCCTGCCAGCTTTTCAACAAATGTCTTGATCTGGCTTTCTGGCTGTGCGCCGACAAAGCCATCAACAGGACGACCACCGACAAAGGCGACAACGGTGGGTACGGATTGTACGCCCAATTGTCCGGCGATATCCGGTTCATCGTCGATATTGATCTTGGCCATAAGGACGCCACCGCCGGCAGCCTTGACCTGTTGTTCCAGTATTGGGCCCAGCTGCTTGCACGGCCCACACCAAGGGGCCCAAAAATCCACAATCACGGGTGTGGTCATGGATGCTTCAAGCACGTCCGCTTCAAAATTGGCAGAGGTTACATCCTTGATCAGTTCGCCCGGCACGCCGGGGGCCGCCTGATTCGGGGTCATAGACGCGGCTGTGCCCAAATCGGAACCTGATGCGGGGCCTAGATCAATGGTTGTGCTGCCTGAAACGGCATCCTTGCCGCCTGCGGTCGGGTTGAACGGATCGCTCATAAATGTCTGTCCTTACTGGTTTGCCGGGCCTGCCGACATTGTGTTGTAGTTGATGTAGCCCTGCCTTCCCCTAATGACAAGGGGCAGTCTGTGGTTGTTGCGGCAAAACGCGCAGGGTGTAGGAGGGCAATGGGCCGAAAAGGGGGCAAATGGGTGCTTGCATTCGGCCCGCGAATGAAGCATATAACGCCTCCAACAAGGACGTCGGCAACGGCGTTACCCCCCGACGGATCACTTGGTTTTGTGTGATAAGTCAAATCGGATGCGGGCGTAGCTCAGGGGTAGAGCATAACCTTGCCAAGGTTAGGGTCGTGAGTTCGAATCTCATCGCCCGCTCCAATTTTCTTCCTTCCAGGTTATGGGGGCTTCGGTGCAAAAACAGCATTTTTGGAGCCCCGTTCAATCACCGGAAGACCCCACCCATTTTCATCTTGATGTCACCAACCTTTGTTGCGTTGGTCCTGCAGACGTGCAGTTCCTGATGGGCGGCGTTTCGACAGCAGCCGTTATCGACGCGATGGAACAAGCAACAGGTCGGCCGCTGTTTTGGGCAACGGTTCAGTTCGTCGGCGGTGCCACATTGGGCGACAGGGTTGATATCAAGGTTGATCTACCTGAACGTCAGGGCAGGGTGTTGCAGTTGGGGGCAACAATGTCCTGCAATGATCGTTTGTTATTGCGCGTTATGGGCGCAACAGGTGGTCGTGAGGGGCGAGGGGATTGCTTTGCCCAAATGCCCGCCGTGCCAGCACCCGAAGATTCAGACCTGTGGGCGGTAGAGACGCTTGCTGCTGGTGACAATATGTTCAGCCAATTTGAACGCCGTATCGCCCACATCGACGAAAATGCAGGCACACAATGTTTCTGGAGCAGGATGCACGGAAACCCGCCAACAAGTGTGGGGCAATTGGCTGTTATTGCAGACTGTTTTTTGGGCTGTCATTCCTATACCCATCGGGGCACCAGCCTTGATCATGGGATGCGCATTCACAATCAGGTTGAAACTGAATGGGTGCTGACCCAGGTGCAATTTGATGGCTTTACCCGTGGTGGGGCGCATGGTCATTTCTTCCAGTTTGCCGAAGATGGCACATTGCTGACCAGCGGCGCACAAACCGGGCTTGCTCCGCGCGGGTAGGGCGGGCACACTCCGCCCCTGACTGATCCGGGGGGCAAAGATGGCAGACATCGACTTTTACACTATTCCTATGTCACGCGGCGCGATTGTGCGCTGGGCCTTGCACGAAGTGGGTGCTGATTATCAGCATCACATCGTAGATGCAGCAAAGGGGCCGGGTGCGGACCTGCTGGCGCTGAATCCTATGGGAAAAGTGCCGACCATTGTGCATCACGCAGCGGATGGTGACCATGTGGTGACGGAGGCGGCAGCGATATGTACTTACCTTGCAGAAATATATCCTGATGCGGGGCTTGCCCCGACAGAGGCGGAGCGGGCCGATTATTATCGCTGGATGTATTTTGGCGCGGGGCCATTTGAATCTGCCATTATGGTTTTGAATACAGGCTTTGTAGCCGAAGAAGGGCAGGAAAAATCGCTTGGCTATGGGACGGTTGATCGGGTGTTGTCCGCAGTTGATGGCCTATTGTCCGGTCGCGATTATGTCTGCGGTGATCGGTTTACGATGGCGGACGTCTATCTGTGTTCACAAATTTCAGTCACGACCATGATGGGCATCTTGCCCGCGACTGAGGCGATGAAGGCCTATGTCGCGCGCTGTGAGGTGCGGCCCGCATTGGCTGAGGCACGCGGTATCGACTTCGCTGAATTTGAAAAGCAGCAGGCGGCGCAGAGCGAAACCTGATCAGCCCATGCGCCCGGCGCGATAGTCGGCAAAGGCTTGCTCAAGCTCCTCATTCGTGTTCATCACGAACGGCCCGGCGCGGGCAACGGATTCATTCAACGGCGCGCCCGCCATCAGTAACAGCCGCGCGCCCTCATCCCCTGTTGTTAGGGGGATGAAGTCAAACCCGACACCCAATGCCAGCATTTCGCACGGCTGCCAGTCATGGTCAATGCCGTCCAGGGTGGCCTTGCCATCGATCAGATACAGGCCGCATTGCCATCCTTCTTCTATGGGTAGCAGCAGGCTGGCATTCGGCTCAACCTCAACAATGGCGATGGTGACGGGAGTTAAGCGGTCTGCGGGGCCAACCACGTCATAAAGTTTGCCGCCCAACACTGTAGCGGTGGCCGCACCCCCGGCAATGGCCATGCGGGGCAAGCTTTCAGCCTTTAGGGCCTGATAGCGTGGCGGCATCATCTTGTCCCGCGCGGGTAGGTTCAGCCAGATTTGGACGGCGTGAAAGCGGCCCCCGGTTTTGACAAAATCAGGCGCGGGAAATTCTGAATGCACGATACCACCTGCGGCAGTCATCCATTGGGCGTCCCCCGGCGCAATGACGTCTTCGTGCCCGGCGCTGTCCTTGTGCGCCAGCGCGCCCTCAAACACATAGGTGATGGTTTCAAAGCCGCGATGGGGATGCGCTGGAAAGCCTGTTGTGGCCCCGGCAGGAATATCCATCGGCCCCAAATGATCCAACAACAAAAAAGGGTCCATCATCTCGAACCCGGTTTGGGGGAATACGCGGTTCAGCGCGACCCCGTCCCCATCTGTTGCGGGATGGGCGGGGATGACATGAACTTGATGTGGGTCGTTGACGGTCATAGGTGCCTCGTCTTTATCGGGTCGCTATTTTTAGGCGACGATAATCCTATGATCCTCTGTTTCGGTGCCGATTACCACCCCTGTAGCGGTTAGGCTGATCGGTACTGGTGTCAGTTTGCGGCCAACGCACGGCCCTTCGATGCAGCGGCCATCTGCCAGCTCAAACAAGGCACCGTGGGTGCCGCACTTGATGTGGGTGTTCTCACGGTTCAGGAACCGGTCCGGCTGCCAATCCAGCGGCGAATGGATATGCGGGCAGTCATTCACATAGGCGTAAAGCGCGCCGTCCTTGTGGGTCAGGAAGATTTCGCACCGTTGTGCGCCCGCACCAAAGCTATAGGATTTGCTGCAATCAGATTTGATCGACAGCGCATCGGGCAGCGGCGTGCCCGCCGGCGGGCAAAACCGCATTTGCAGGGATATCAAGACAGGTTCCATATCCTTGGGTCAGGCTTTGGGTATTTTTTTCAGACCGCCCATGGCGCAAAGCGATTTCCAGCTTTCTTCGTCAACCGGCTGCACTGACAGGCGTGAATTGGTCACCAGCGGCAGGTCGGCAAACCGTTCATCACCCTTAACATCGGCCAGCGTGACCGGGGTGGTGAAGTCGCTGACATAGGCGATATCGACCATGCCAAAGCGGCCTTTTTCGTCGGTGTGATCGGGGTAATGTTCCTTGATCACTTTCACAACGCCCATGATCCGCTTTTCATTCACTGAATGATAGAAAAAGCCCAGATCACCGATTTTCATGGCCTTCATATTGTTGTTGGCCTGATAATTGCGCACGCCGTCCCAATGCTCGCCCTTGTCGCCGCGCTTTTTCTGATCATCCCATGACCATGTGTTCGGCTCTGACTTGAATAACCAATATGCCATTTTGGATAAGCTCCCTATGCTTGCGCTGCTGCGCCCAAAAGCGCCTTGAACGGACGGATGGTCACTGATTCAAACAGGCCCGCCTTGTTATAGGGGTCGTTCTTGAACAGATCGCGCAGCGCCTCAACACTGTCATATTCCATGACGAACATAGACCCGGCCATGGCTTCCCCATCATCGGCCAGCATGGGGCCGCCGATTTTGATCTTGTCCATGAACCCGGCGGCCCATTCCAGATGGGCCTGACGGTTATCAAGGCGGATTTGCAGAGAATCAGGTTTATCTACGGCGTAGACAGTGAACAACATCATAAGCTCCAGCTTTTAGTATTCTTTGGTAAATGGGCGGGACAATAATTCAAGAATGACCTGATCAATCGGTGCGCCTTCGTGCAATACCGCATGAACCGCCGCCGTGATCGGCATTTCGATATTCAGCTTGCCTGCCAATTTGTGAACGGCCAACGCGGTGGTGACCCCTTCGGCCACGCTGTTCCGACTTGCCATAATCTCGCCCATGGATTGGCCCTGACCGATGGCCTGACCAAGCGAGAAATTGCGTGATTGGGTGGAGGTGCAGGTCAGCACCAGATCGCCCAGCCCTGCCAAGCCCATCATGGTTTCTGTTTTACCGCCAAGGGCTTGGCCCAGCCGCACCATTTCGGCAGTACCACGCGCAATCAGGGCCGCGCGGGCATTGTCGCCCAATTGCTTGCCATCCACGATCCCGCAGGCAATGGCGAACACATTTTTGATGGCGCCGCCGATTTCTGCGCCGCGCGGGTCGGTTGACAGATAGGGGCGGAAAGTCGGCAGGCCAATCGTTTCAATAATGCGCATCCCGATGTCCGCATCATCACATGACAAGGTGACGGCGGTGGGTTTGCCGCTGGCAACCTCGCGCGCAAACGTCGGACCGGACAGAATCGCCTGGGTGTAGGTGGGCAGTGCATCGGCGAGCATTTCACTCATCAATTTGCCGGTTTCGATGTGAATGCCCTTGCAGCAAATCACCTGTGGCTGTTTTTTCCCCGCAGCGTCCAGTGCAGCCTGTGCCTGTTTGGCGACCACACCCAAAAATTGCGCGGGCGTCACCCAGAAGATGACGTCAGCCTGTGCGATGTCATCCAACGTCCCGGTTGCCTTGATGGCAGGGGACAGGGGGACGCCGGGCAGGAAGGGCGTGTTTTCATGGGCAGTATTAACGGCGGTGACGGTATCACCCTCCCGCGCCCAAAGGGTGACGGTGCGGCCTGCGCGTGCGGCAGCTTCGGCAATGGCGGTGCCCCATGCCCCGCCGCCCACGACGGCTACTGATTGATAAAATGAGTCAGTCATGACCGGACCTTACGGTGCTGATGTCAGCTCATCAAGCGGCCAACGGGCCCGCGCTGCAATTTCCAGCGGATCGGTCAGCCCCAGTGTCAGCCGTTCTAACCCTGCCCATGCGATCATGGCACCATTATCGGTGCATAGTTTCAGCGGCGGTGCCACGAAATTGACGGGCAGGTCAGCCAGCGCCTGCCGGATAACCTGATTGGCGGCCACGCCACCCGCCACAACAAGCGTGGCTTTATCGACCTGTGGGTGGTCATCCAAAAAACGCGTCAGCGCCCGATTTGTGCGGCTGGCCAATATGGTGGCGGTGATGGATTGAAAGCTGGCGCATAGATCGGCGATATCCTGTTCGGTCATCACGTCTGCACCGCCCAGCGTCTCTATCTCGCGCCGGGCTGCTGTTTTCAGGCCCGAGAATGAGAAATCGCACCCGTCGCGATTGATCAGGGGTTTGGGCAGCTTAAAGCGGGTGGCGTCGCCCGCCTTGGCCCAACGCTCTACCGCCGGGCCGCCAGGTTGGGGCAGGCCCAGCATTTTGGCAAGCTTGTCAAAGGCTTCGCCCACGGCATCGTCCAATGTGCTGCCATATAGGGTGAATTTGCCAACCCCATCGACGCTTAATAATTGGCAATGACCGCCCGATACCAGCAACAACAAATAGGGAAAGCGCAACGCCTCCGTCAGGCGGGGGGACAGGGCGTGCCCTTCAAGATGATTGACGCCGATCAGCGGTTTGCCCGCCGCGGCGGCCAGTGCCTTTGCGGTCATCAGGCCGACCATCACGCCGCCGATCAAGCCGGGGCCGGCGGTGGCGGCAATCCCGTCAATCTCGCTAAGGTCCAGCCCAGCCTCATCCAGTGTTTTGGCGATCAGGCTGTCGAGGTGATCGATATGCGCCCGGGCGGCGATTTCGGGGACAACGCCGCCATAGGGGCGGTGATCCTCAAACTGCGACAGGACCTGATGGGCGATCAGGTCGCGTGCCCCTTCGGGCGTACCACGGACGATGGCTGCGGCGGTTTCATCGCAGCTTGTTTCGATCCCCAGAACTGTCAACGGCTTGGTCACGGTATTTCCCGAAAATTAAGACTGTTCAATATGTTCCTGCTGCATTAACACTTCACATATGGCACTGGAAAGACCTCTTAAACTTGGAACCCGCAGCAGCCCGCTTGCCATGTGGCAGGCAGAGGCCGTCAAACAAGGCTTGCTTGAAGCCCATGATTGGCCGCAGGACGCTGTAGAAATTATACCCATGTCCACCCGGGGTGACCGGGTTCAGGACCGTCCCTTGGCGGAAATCGGCGGAAAAGGCCTGTTTACCGAGGAGATTGAGGCAGGCTTGCTCGACGGCAGGCTGGACCTTGCGGTTCATTCGATGAAGGATGTGGCAACTCAATTACCCGACGGATTGATCATTTCGACATACCTGCCGCGGGAAGATCCGCGTGATGCGCTGATCGCCGCACCGGGTATCGGATCGCTGGATGATGTGCCCGCCGGGGCCATTGTGGGCACCGCCAGCCTAAGGCGCGGGGCACAAACCCTGGCCAAGCGGCCTGATCTGCGGCTTGAGCCTATGCGCGGGTCCGTTCAAACACGGCTCGACAAAATTGAAAAGGGCGTCGCGGTGGCAACCTATCTTGCCTATGCGGGTCTGAAACGATTGGGGCTTGAGGATCGGGCGGTAAAGCCGCTTGAAACCACTGAAATGTTGCCCGCGCTGTGTCAGGGTATTATCGGGATTGAAATCAATGCCGGGAATGAGGCGTTGGCCGCCCTGCTGGCCCCGCTGAACCATATGCCCAGCCACTATGCCGCCCTGTGTGAACGGGCGATGCTGGCGCGGCTTGATGGGTCATGCCGGACGCCGATCGCGGGTCTGTCGCAAGTTTCGGCAGATGGCGCGA
Source organism: Hyphomicrobiales bacterium (assembly GCA_006844605.1). GTDB lineage: Bacteria > Pseudomonadota > Alphaproteobacteria > SPJN01 > SPJN01 > SPJN01. The sequence goes on from SPJN01000001.1 coordinate 55,401, forward strand.
CTATTCATTTGAAGGGCGCTGTGTTTGCGGATGATGGCAGCGCATCAATCTTTCATGAGGATAGCGCCCCGGTTGCGGAGGCAGCAGCCCTTGGCACCCGTGTTGGCGATGTCATCGCCGGGCAGGCGGCTGACATTCCTGCGATAACAGTTGGGGACAAGTAATCATGCGGTTGATGCTGACCCGTGCCAAGGCAGATGCCAGCGAAACGCTGGAACGGTTGCAGGCCGATCACACCGTTCTGCATGAACCGCTTTTGACGATCTTGCCCGGCCCTGATGCCGATGCTGTCAGCGCCATTGTACTTGATGGTGTGCAGGGCCTTCTTGCCACCAGCTCAAACGGTGTGCGCGCGATGGCCAGCTGGCCTGAGGCGACCAAGCTGCCGCTGTTCGCGGTGGGGGATGCCACCGCCCGGATGGCGCGGGAATTGGGCTTTTCACGGATTGAAAGCGCCGATGGTGATGTCGGCGCGCTTGCTGCGCTGGTCAAGGCCAAGTGCAAACCCGCCTATGGCCCTTTGGTTCATGGCGCGGGCACGGTGCGCGCCGGGGATTTGAAGGGCGTTTTGGAAGCTGATGGGTTTCAGGTCCGCAGGTTGGCACTTTATAGGGCGGACACAGCCACAACATTAAGCACTGCGGGGCAGGCCTTTTTGAAGGCTGATAAGCCCGGCGGGGTTTTGTTTTATTCCCCCCGCACCGCAGAAACCTTTGCCCAGATTGCCCAAAAGGCCGGGTTAAAGGGTAAGTTGGGGCAGGTCACAGCCTTTTGTTTAAGTCCCGCCGTTGCGAAGGCGCTTGATGGCATGGGGCTTGGTGACGTAAAAATTGCAGATAAGCCGCGCGAAGACGCTCTGTTGGCGCTTTTGGACAAGACGGCACAAACGCTGGCCACAAAACAGGCCAGCACAACAAAGCCGGAGGCCCCGAAAATGGCACAGCCGCCCAAGTCGCAATCGACAAAACCCGGTTCAGCCGCGCCCAAGGTTGGTGCGAAACCTGCCGGGTCTAAGGCTGGCGGGGCCGCAAAGCCTGCTGCAAAACCCCAAAAAGCATCCGGTGGCCGCATGGGCTGGTACGTGGCGGGTGTGCTGGCATTATTGATTGCCGGTGGCGCGGGCACAATTGCCGGCCTGCCCTATGTGCCTGAAAATATTAAGGATCGGCTTGGCCTTGCTGCCGCGCAATCGCAGCCGCAGCTGCAGCAGCAACAAAACTTGCCTGATTATGGGCCGCAATTGCGGGTTCTGTCGCAAAAAATCAGCGCGCTGGAACAGGCCCCCGCCCCGACAATTGCGGGTGACAATGGCGGTGACCCCGCCGCTATTGCAGCCTTATCTGACCGTATTGCCGCGTTGGAAGCGCAAGACAGCACCGCCATGCGCGATGATACAGAAGTCAAAATTCTGAAAAACCGTATTCAGGCGCTTGAAAGTCTGGTCAATGATCTGGCCAATGCCCCGTCGGTTGCGCTGGTGAGTGAGGATTTCACGACCCGGATGGAAGAAATCGCGCTCGCCGCCTCGTCAGGGCGCAGTGCCGCGATCCTATCGCTGTCGGCGCTTGACCGGGCCGTGCGCAGTGGCAGCCCCTTTGGGGCGGAACTGACGGCTGCCCAAGGGTTGATCACGGATGATATGTCCGCTGTGCCGTTCACCCAACTGACTGATTTTGCTGATGAAGGGGTGATGACCCGGCGGCGTTTGGAAGATCAATTTGCCTTGCTGGCACGCGAAGCTGTGCGCGCTGCGATGGTGCCAGAAGACGCCCCGTGGTATCGGCGCTGGTTTGCCAATGCGTTGTCGATCGTGACGATCCGCCCGGTCGGTGACGTGCCCGGTGGTGATGTGCCTGCCCGTATTGCCCGCGCAGAATCTGCGCTTGATCATGATGATCTGGCTGGCGCGGTTCGTGAGGTCAGCGCCCTTGGTGGTGTGGCAGGGCGTGTGATGGCTGACTGGTTGACGGCAGCTGGTGACAGATTGATGGCCGAACAGGCATTGATTAGCCTGCAATCCATAAGCCTAGCGCCCCCGCCTACGCCCGGCCCCACAGAAGGTGAGGGCTGATCATGTTGCGCTTGGCCCGTTATTTCCTGATCCTGCTGGTGGCGATGGGGATTGCCTTTGCCGGGGCATGGCTTGCCGATCGGCCCGGTATGATCCGCGCAGATTGGGGCGGCTATCGGATTGAGACGTCTGCTGCGGCAGCATTGATTTTGCTGATGCTGTTTTCGGTTGTGCTGGCGGGCGCTGTGATTATCATCCGAAAGGTGCGCCCTGCTGCCTTGTTGGGCCTAAAGAAATCCTATGACCGTGAGCGGGGCTATAAAGCCCTGTCACAGGGTCTGATTGCGATTGCGGCAGGGGATGTTGCCTCTGCGGAACGATTGGGCAAGCGGGCGCAGCGCCTATTGCCTGATGACGGGGCCACATTGGTGCTGACGGCGCAGGCCGCAGAACAGCGCGGCGACAGGCGCGGTGCCCAAAAGGCATTGGCATCCATGATGCAGAACAGCGAAACCCGCCTGTTGGCCCTGCGCGGCTTGATGAGCGTGGCGATGCGGGAAGGCGACAGGGATGGTGCCCGCACCCATGTGGCCGAAGCCTATAAGTTGAACAGCCGCAGCCCCTGGGTGCTTGAGGCCATGTTCACCCTGTCCTGTGAAACAGGTCATTGGGGTGCCGCATTGGATGCCCTGAAGGCGCAACAAAAACAAAACATTATTGATGGCCCGACATTTCGCCGCCGCCGTGCGGTGGTGCTGGCGGCGCAGGCCAATCAGTTGGAACAGGATGGCGATGCCCAATCCACCATCACCAGTGCCCAAAATGCCTTCCGCCTTGCCCCTGATTTAAGTGACAATGCCATCCGGTTGGTCAATCAACTGGTTGAGGATCGGCAAAAGCGCAAGGCGCGCAAAACGCTTGATCAGGCATTGCAGGCATTTCCCCATCCTGATCTGGTTGCGCTTGATCGTGACCTGATGCGCGATGAAAAACCCGGCCAGCGGTTTAAGCGGATTGAAAAACTGTTGGGCGGCAATATCGTGGGGGCCACCGCACAACGTGAAGCCCTATTGGCGCGTGTTGATGCAGCTGTTGCAGGCGGGCTGAAAAGTCAGGCCGCAGAATTGCTGAAGACCTTGCCTGCCGGTGATCGCACGGCGCGGGCATGGCGCTTGCTTGAAGGATTGGCGCGCGCCGAAGGGGATGCTGACAAGGCGCGCGAGGCGATGTTGCACGCCGCCGCTGCACCGCGTGACCCTGAATGGGTCTGCCGCTCATGTGCCCGTCACAGCAGCACTTGGGACGCAGTGTGCCCGGCGTGCCATGCCATTGACAGTCAGGATTGGCGTGCCGGAGAGCGCGGCCACCTTGGTCCTGCAGAAGCGGCCGCCGCCGCAACGGTAGAGGCATCCTCTGCCAAGCCTGCAAAGCGGCGCACCAGCCTTGTGGATGTGACCTATGATGTGCCTGACGATGAAGATAGTCAGGAAGTTGACCGTCAAAAAGTTGACCCTGAAGACCCGCAATCGATGGCGCGTCAAACACCCTAAGCAGATCACATCTTGAACATGAAATTGCGTTTATCCCCAGCGCGAGGGGCGTCACTGTCAAAAATGTGCAATCGCTTTGTCATGCATCCAACAAGTCGCACCCGACCGGCCACCACATATTGTGTGTCAAGATGAATCTAAACAGAGCATGTCACATTATTTTTCTCGTTCCGCTTTCGGTCCTGTTGAAACCTTTGTTTCTGGTCGTCTAAAGTCGACCTCCAACGCGTTGCCACGTCGTTGATCATATCGGAATTGAAACGGCTTGTTTCCATTGGATGCAAGATGACCGCAGCAAAAAAACCGCTTGCGGACGCGGGTTTCTGTGCGCCAGCTTAATCTGGCGTTAAGGTTTCCCACCGAAAAGGGATGCCGCTTCATCGGCATTGTTTCCGGTTTGATTTTTCCGTTGCGGCAAGGTGTTGGGATGTGAAGCGAAGCAAGCTGATTGGTTTGTGATGTGCAGGATCATCATCCCCGGACCGCGATGACCGCGCGAAACGGGCAATGGTGATCAGGCCAAATTGGGTGACCGGTGTTCTGCCTTGGCAGGATAGTCTGTTGCGGCAGAGGGGCGTATGACGCGAGACGAGATTTTGGGGAAAGTCATCCCGGCAGATGGCTATGGGGGGGATGTTAGTGAGCAGGATGCCTGGGCATTGCTGCAAGCGGACGCCAATTCCCATCTTGTTGATGTCAGGACGCGTGCTGAATGGTCATTTGTTGGCCTGCCTGATCTTGACAGCCTGAACCGCGAAATCGGTTTGATTGAATGGGTCAGCTTTCCCGACATGTCCGCCAATATTGGTTTTCAGGAACAACTGGCAGAATTTTTGCGGACGCAACAATCGGGCGAAGAAGATGTCGTGATGTTTTTGTGCCGGTCAGGGCAGCGGTCCATTGGCGCGGCAAAGGCGGCAACGGCGATGGGCTATAAACATGCGCTGAATATTCTTGGCGGGTTTGAAGGTGATGCCGATGCGGCAGGCCATCGGGCGACCGTTAATGGGTGGAAGGTTGCAGGACTGCCGTGGAAACAGGCCTGACGTGATCAGGTTTGGGCCGGGTGGGGGCAACCACCGGGCCGGCTTGTTGATTGGATTTATGCCCATTGGGGGATGTGATGGGCGCACAGGTAGGATGAAGCCTTATGGGCGATTATAAAGGGTCTGACGCGGGTGAGGGGATGAAACCCGCCCAGACCACAGACGAACAAGTGGCTAGGTTCGGGCATGCCGGGACCAACAAAGCGCAGATAAAGGGCGACACAGAAGTGCAAGATCAGCGGGATCACCAAAAAGAACAATTGGTCGATGATGGGGCGGAATTGGAAGGCGCATGGGCAACTGTGCGCGAAGGTCTGCGCCGGACTATCGGGGATGATACATTCAACAGCTGGATCAGGCCGCTTAGCCTGACACGTTTTGACAATGGCACGATTTTTGTCGGCGCGCCGTCACGGTTTATGCGTGACTGGGTGATGGGCCGCTATCTTGACCAGATGACAAGCCTGTGGAATGACGCCTGGCCCGGTGTGCTGGCGGTTGATATTCATATCCGTGATCGCAGCCAGCCGGTGCGGGCGGCTGTGCAGCAAAGCCAAGCTAGCCCAAACCAATCCAGCCAAAGCCAAGCTAGCCCGGCTCAACCCTATCAGCAAAAACCCATGTTCGATGCGCCCAAAAAACCGGGTTTAAGCATGGTGCAGCCCACCACATCGTCTGGAACAGTTAAGGCTGATGCGCACAACAAGGGCATGGCCGCGAACGCTGCGTTTGAAAATGATGAGAACGAGCCGATTGGCGCGCGCCTTGATCCGCGCTTTACGTTCGATAATTTCGTCGTCGGCAAATCGAATGAACTGGCGCACGCCGCCGCCCGCCGGGTTGCAGAACAAACGGAAATTCAGTTCAACCCGCTGTTTCTTTATGGCGGTGTGGGGCTTGGTAAAACCCATTTGATGCATGCGATTGCCCATGAGATTCAGGCACGCGACCCCAATCGTAAGGTGCTGTATCTTAGTGCTGAAAAGTTCATGTATCAGTTCATTCGCGCCATTCGTTTCAAGAATATGGTGGCGTTTAAATCCTATTTCCGCAGCGTTGACGTGTTGATGATTGACGATGTGCAGTTTATCGGCGGCAAGGATTCCACGCAGGAAGAGTTTTTTCATACATTCAATGCCTTGATCGACCATCACCGGCAGATCATCCTGTCCGCTGACCGCTCCCCTTCTGACCTTGAAGGGTTGGAGGATCGTATCAAGTCGCGCCTTGGCTGGGGTTTGGTCGCTGATATTCACGCCACGGATTATGAATTGCGCTTGGGCATTCTTCAGGCCAAGGCAGAGCAGGAAAGCCTGCGCCATCCTGATATTGAAGTGCCTGCAAAGGTGCTGGAATTTCTTGCGCACCGCATCACATCCAATGTGCGGGAGCTTGAGGGCGCGTTGACCCGTGTCGTGGCCTTTGCCTCGCTGGTTGGTCGCCCCATATCGCTTGAAATGGTGCAGGACGTCTTGCAGGACCTGCTGCGTGCCAATGATCGCCGCGTCACGATTGATGAAATTCAGCGCAAAGTGTCTGAATATTATTCAGTGCGTCTGTCTGATTTGTTGTCGGCCCGCCGTTCGCGTGCGATTGCCCGGCCCCGTCAGGTCGCGATGTATCTGTCCAAGCAGTTGACCGAACGGTCATTGCCGGAAATCGGGCGCAAATTCGGTGGTCGTGACCACACAACCGTGATGCATGCGGTGCGCAAAATCGAAGAATTGCAGGGTGCAGATACCCAAATGGCTGATGATGTGGAAATGCTGCGTCGGATGCTGGGCAATTAAGCCATTTTGCTGGCCTGTTTGGGCAGCAAATAGGTGACACAAAAGGACTGAACTTGCTATAGTTTGGTCCCAGATACCCTTCAATTGTGCGATTCGGGGCGGTCTGATGGGGCCGACAATTGGCGACAACCAATCTGTCCTGCGCCCGCATAAACCGGATTGAACCGCACAATCAGTCAGATGGACCTATGACCTATGAAACTAGTCATTGATCGCAACGGCTTGCTGAAATCGTTGGCACATGTGCAATCGGTTGTGGAGCGTCGCAACACAATCCCGATTCTTTCCAATATTTTGATCGACGCCACAGGCGATGCGGTCACATTGACCGCAACGGATTTGGAAATCGCCGTGCTGGACAGTTTGGATGCGCAGGTCATGACGCCGGGGGCCACAACGGTGCCCGCCCACACATTGTTCGACATTGTGCGCAAGCTACCCGATGGGTCGGAAATCTGCCTTGATACGACAGAGGCTGAGGGCCGCTTGACCCTGTCTGCGGGCCGCTCACGCTTTGCGCTGTCTTGCCTGCCGCGGGATGATTTCCCTGTGATGGCAGATGACAGCCTGCCCACCAGCTTTGAATTGGCAGCCAAGGAATTGGCGCGTCTGGTTGACAAGGCACGCTTTGCCATTTCAACCGAAGAAACACGCTATTACCTGAACGGTATTTACCTGCATGCGGCTGATCAGGATGGCGATGCCATGCTGCGCGCTGTGGCAACAGACGGGCACCGCTTGGCCCTTGTACAGATGGCACTGCCCCACGGGGCCGAAGGGATGCCTGACGTGATTGTCCCGCGCAAAACGGTGACAGAAATCCGCAAGCTGATCGATGATGTATCAGGGACGGTGCAAATCGCCCTGTCAGATACCAAAATCAAGTTTTCTGTTGGGTCGGTTACACTGACATCCAAGCTGATTGACGGCACATTCCCTGATTACAATCGTGTGATCCCTGAAGGGAATGACAAGATTTTGAAAGTGGATGGCGCAAGTTTCGCCGCTGCGGTTGATCGCGTGTCCACAATTTCGACCGAAAAATCACGCGCTGTGAAGCTTGCCATCGGTACAGATGCGGTAGAGCTTTCCGCCAATAGCCCCGATGCCGGTAGCGCCGTTGAAGAGATTGCCGCCAGCTATGGTGCCGAACCGTTGGAGGTTGGCTTCAACGCCAAATATCTGCTCGACATCACCACCCAGATCGAAGGGGACGAGGCAGAATTTGTGATGGCAGACTCAGGCTCTCCCACGATTGTGCGGGATGGTGAAGATGACGGTGCGCTTTACGTGCTGATGCCCATGCGGGTCTAGCCGTATAGCCTTGTTTGCCCCATAAGATGACCGCGTTTCGCGTCAATCAGCTGACACTCACGGATTTCCGTAATTACGACACCTTGCGGCTGGAGCCGGGGGGGCGTTGTACTGTGCTGTACGGTCCCAATGGGGCGGGCAAGACCAATATATTGGAAGCCTTGTCATTACTGTCGCCCGGTCGGGGGTGTCGCAACGCGGCGCTGCCTGAATTTTCCCGTCGCAATGGGCCGGGCAATTGGTTCGTCTTTGCCCGGGTTGAGGGCGCGCTGGGTGCCACTGATATCGGCACAGGCTTTCGCCCTGAAAGCGAAGGTGGCAGTCGCCGGCAATTGCGCATAGACAGCGAAACTCACGGCTCCACAGCTATATTGGGGCAGCATATGGCCGTGTTGTGGGTGACGCCCGCGATGGATCGGCTGTTTGTCGAAGCGCCATCGGGCCGCCGTCGTTTTCTGGACAGGATGGTGCTGGCGTTTGACCCAACCCACGCCGCGCGTGTGAATGCCTATGAACGGGCAATGCGGGAGCGGGCCAAGCTGCTGAAAATCGGGCGGCAGGACCCGTCATGGTTGGCCGGGCTTGAGGCGCAAATGGCTGAACATGGGGTGGCCATTGCGGCAGCCCGCCTTGATCTGGTGGGGCGTCTTACCGCTGCGATGGTTGATGCCGCGCCTGCAGGCTTTCCCGCATTGTCGGTTGCGGTCACGGGCGGCCTTGAAGATTGGCTGGCCGAGGGGATGAGTGCGGTTGATGTCGAAGACCGGGCCATGGCCGGTTTGGAACAAAGCCGCCCCCGCGATGCTGAAGCAGGGCGCACCCAGTTTGGCCCCCACCTGTCCGACCTTGAAGTGGTCTATCTTGCCAAGGCCATGCCGGCGCGTGAATGCTCCACCGGGGAGCAAAAGGCCCTGCTTTTATCGTTAATTTTGGGGCAGGCCCAGCTTGTGTCATGGGCACGGGGGGCGATGCCGCTATTACTGCTGGACGAGGTTGCAGCCCATCTGGACCCAGATCGCAGAAAGGCGCTGTTTTCTGCACTTTTTGAGCTTGGCGGGCAGGCCTTTGTGACCGGAACGGATCGCGGTCTTTTTGACGGCGCGACAGGACCAGATACGGACTATTATAGGGTCGATCAGGGCCGAATCGTGCTAGAGTCCTAGGATCAATTTCGCCCATTTCGGGATAGCGTGAAACACATATGACTGAGCAACCAGAAAACCAAACCACACCGGCAGCCGGTGCTGATGCAGATGCCGATTATGGTGCCGATTCCATTAAGGTTCTAAAGGGCCTGGATGCCGTTCGTAAACGTCCGGGCATGTATATCGGTGATACGGATGACGGGTCTGGCCTGCACCATATGGTGTATGAGGTTGTGGACAACGCCATTGACGAGGCGCTGGCCGGTCACTGTGATTTGACCGAAGTGTGCCTGAACGCTGATGCTTCTGTCACTGTGCGAGACAATGGCCGCGGAATCCCGACGCAAATCCATTCCGAAGAAGGCGTGTCCGCCGCAGAAGTGATCATGACCCAGCTACATGCTGGCGGTAAGTTTGACCAGAACAGCTACAAGGTATCTGGCGGCCTGCATGGTGTGGGCGTGTCTGTGGTGAACGCCCTGTCTGAATGGTTGCGCTTGCGTATTTGGCGTGACGGTAAAACCCATGAAATGACCTTCCGTCATGGTGAGGCTGATGGCCCGCTGGAAGTTATTGGCGATTCAGATGGGAAAACCGGGTCAGAAATTACCTTCAAGCCGTCCACGGAAACCTTCACATCTGTTGATTTTTCCTACAGTACGCTTGAACATCGCTTGCGCGAGCTAGCCTTTCTGAATTCAGGCGTGCGCGTGGTCCTGACGGATCAACGTACCGTCGATCACAAGACCGAAGAGCTGTATTACGAAGGCGGCGTCGAAGCCTTTGTGCGGTATCTTGATCGTGCGAAACATCCGCTGATCAATGACCCGCTAACCTTTCAGGCAGAAAAAGACGGCGTTGGCGTTGAAGTCGCCTTGTGGTGGAACGATTCCTATCACGAAAATGTCTTATGCTTTACCAACAACATCCCGCAGCGTGATGGCGGCACCCATTTGGCAGGCTTCCGTGGTGCGTTGACCCGTGTGGTCAATTCCTATGCCCAATCAAGCGGCATTGCAGGCAAGGCCAAGGTCAGCCTGACCGGGGATGATGCCCGCGAAGGGTTGACGGCAGTCTTGTCTGTGAAAGTGCCGGACCCCAAATTTTCCAGCCAGACAAAAGACAAGCTAGTGTCTTCAGAAGTGCGCCCGATTGTGGAAAGCCTTGTGAATGAACATTTGGGTACATGGCTTGATGAACATCCCGGTGACGCCAAAAGCATCATCAATAAGGTGGTTGAGGCGGCATCCGCCCGGGAAGCGGCCCGCAAGGCGCGTGAGCTGACCCGTCGTAAGGGCGCGCTTGATATCACCAATTTGCCGGGCAAGCTGGCTGACTGTCAGGAAAAAGACCCCGCAAAAGCTGAAATGCTGATTGTGGAGGGTGAATCTGCCGGTGGGTCTGCCAAGCAGGGTCGTTCCCGCGCGACACAGGCGGTGCTGCCGCTGCGTGGTAAGGTGCTGAACGTGGAACGGGCGCGGTTCGACCGAATGATCGGGTCCGAACAAATCGGGACACTGATTTCCGCCCTTGGCACTGGAATTGGGCGTGATGATTTCAGCCTTGATAAACTGCGCTATCACAAAATCATCATCATGACTGATGCTGACGTTGACGGCGCGCATATTCGTACTTTGCTGCTGACATTCTTCTATCGGCAAATGCCCGAATTGATTGAGGCGGGCCACCTATATATTGCCCAGCCGCCGCTTTACAAGGTTACGCGGAACCGGTCTGAACGGTATTTGCGTGATGATGTGGAGCTTGAAGATTATTTGATCAATGAGGCTGTGGCCGAAGCGGTCTTGACGTTGCATGACGGCACCCAATTGTCCGGTCAGGATTTGCGGGCGCTGATCTTGCACGGGCGGGATGTGTTGCGCGTGCTTGATGCCCTGCCCATCCACTATCGTAAATCAGTGGTTGAACATGCCGCCATTGCAGGGGCGCTTGACCCTGACCTGATGGCAGACAAGGACAAGGCAGCTGCAGCGGCCAGCATGATTGCCGGTCGGCTTGATACTTTGTCGGGCGAGTTTGAACGCGGTTGGGAAGGGCAGGTGACCGAAGATGATGGCCTGCGATTTATCCGTACCCTGCGCGGTGTTGCTGAAAGCCACGAAATCGACGCGCCGCTGATCGCCAGTCAGGAAGCCCGCTTGTTGAAAGCGATGGCCGATGAGCTGCAGAAAAGCTATATCGAAACCGCGACGCTGAAACACAAGGATAAAAATTATCCGATTTTCGCGCCGTCTGATCTGGTCACGCAAATCTTTGCGCTGGGGCGCAAGGGTATTGCGTTGCAACGTTATAAGGGCTTGGGCGAAATGAATGCGGAACAATTGTGGGAAACCACGCTTGATCCAAATGTGCGCTCTTTGCTGCAAGTTAAAATTGATCATGGAGACGAAGCTGATGACCTGTTTACGAAACTTATGGGCGACGAAGTTGAACCGCGCCGTAACTTCATTCAGGACAATGCGCTCAAGGTTGCCAATCTCGACGTCTAGTTTGCGCATTGCGCCGCTAGCTGTCGCTGTTGCGGGTGGGTTGCTGGCAGCGGGGCCTGTTGGCGCGCATGACGAGCCTGAAACTGGCCATGGGAAATGGGCAACGGGTGTTGGTATTTCCAGCCTGGGTGGTGAAGTGCATGTTCGCTACCAATTGGCTGACAAGGTTGCGTTGCGCGGGATTGTTGCCGGGGGCGCTGCCAACTTCACCACATTTCAGGATGGCTTTGGCTATGAATATGAGATCAAGCTTGGTTCAGCTGGGGGTGTTGTAGACTGGCATCCCTTTGGCAATGGGTTCCGGCTGTCAGCCGGTGGCCGCTATAACGACAATCATGTTGAGTTACTGATCCGACCGGGCCGTGACGAAGATGTGCCCGGGTCGGTCCTTGATCCACTTAATGACATTGCCATCGGTTTGTTCAGCCCCTCATCCGTTGAGGGGGAGGTCGAGTTCTTTCCCGTCGCGCCCTATATGGGCACCGGTTATTACGGCCCGGTTTACAAGAAATTATGGCTTAGCATCGACGCAGGCATCTATTATCAAGGCGACCCCGATGTGACGTTGCGGCAGGGGGAGATTGATTTGTTTACACAAGATCAGGCCAACCTGCTGGCAAGTCAGGAAGAACAGGCCGAACGCGACTTGCGCTTATTGGCCTTTTACCCGGTTGTCACCTTTGCGTTGAGCTATCGGTTCTAGCCCGCTGTCACGTCTTGCGGTTGCCGCGCGTTGCCGAACCCTTTATCGATGACTAAACAATAAGTTCGATTAAGAGGCAATAGGGGGGAGGCACCGATATGTTCGGGTCAAAAATAAGTCGGTTTGCGGTTGCGGCATTGCTGCTTTTTTCTATGGGCGGTATCGCCCATGCCCAACATTTTGCCCAACATTATGATGTCGTCATCGCCGGTGGCCGCGTGATTGACCCTGAAACGGGCCTTGATGCGGTGCGCCATATCGGTATTTCCGGCGACCGGATCGATGTGGTTAGCACACAACCCTTGTCAGGTGCGACGGTTATTGATGCCAGCGGCAAGATTGTTGTGCCGGGATTTGTTGACCTTCACACACACGGAACGACCACCATCAGCCAGCAAATGCAATTGCTTGATGGCGTCACCACTGCGCTGGAGCTTGAGCTGGGCACCGTGAAGGGCGAGGCGCTGGCCGATCTTTATGCCGATGGCACCGCCAGTAATTTCGGTGCGTCCGCGGGGTATATGTCCGCGCGCATGTTGGTCAAGAACGGTATCATCTTGCGTAGCGGCACCGCGTTACCCATGCCGGCGGGGTTGAAGGGCATTGGCAGTATCATTGACTATGCCATCAACGGATTTGAGGAAGCGTTGGCCCCAACCTATCAGGAAAAGGCGAGCGCAGACGAGATCAGCCAAATCAATCGGGTGTTGGCGGAGGAGTTGGATAAAGGCGCGCTCGGTATCGGTCTGACGCTGGACTATATGTCGGAAGCGATTAATGAGGCTGAGTTGCGTGCCGTGTTTGAACTGGCAGCTGCCCGTGATGTGCCGCTTTATATTCATATCAGACGGGGTATCAATGGCGACCCGGCCGGGTTGCGCGAGGTGATTGATCTGGCAAAGCAAACCGGCGCTGCGATTCACATCTGCCATATTACCCATAATGCGATGGTTAATCTTGATCTGTTCTTGGATGAGATCACGGTCGCGCGCAACGAAGGGGTCGATATCACCGTTGAAGTGCTGCCGTTTGAGGCAGGCTCCACCAATATTGGCGCAGCGGTGTTCCGGCGCGACTGGCGGACAATTTACGGTATTGATTATGGTGACGTGCAGCGTGCGGACACGGGGGCGTGGTTTACCGAAGAAAGCTTTAAAGCCTATCAACGTGACCACCCTGATGCACCGATCATTCATCATTATTTGAACAAGGGTCAGACGCGCCGCGCCCTTTCTGACCCTGAGATGATTATCGTCAGCGATTTGATTTCCATTACAACACTGGACAAGAAAGTGCCGCCGCATAATACGGCATTCACGCGTGTACTGGATCTGTTTGTGAAACTGGAACAGATTATCAGTCTGCCAGATGCGATCAGCCGGATGACATTGAAACCTGCCCAACGGTTGCAGAAAATGGCACCCGCTTTCGCACGCAAGGGCCGCCTGCAGACGGGGGCGGACGCGGATATTGTTGTGTTGGACTGGGATCGGTTGGCCCACCGGGCCAGCTATCAGGACCCCTATGCACCGACAGTGGGGGTTGAATATGTCTTGGTCAATGGTCAGGTCGCGGTCATTAATGGGGCGTTAGTGGCAGCGGTTAAGGCGGGGCGCTTGCTGACCAGTCTTTCTGAGTAGGCAACCGCGTAGATAAAGAAAAACCCCGCTTCTTTCGAGGCGGGGTTTTCTGTGTTTGCTGTCAGGTAGGCTTAGAACTTGCGGCGCAATTCCATCCGCATACCTGAGATATTTTCCTGATTTTCACGTTCACCGAACATGCCGTCAAACCGGATAATCCATGCCGGGCTTAGCGGCTTTTGATAGCGCGCCCCGATGGCATATTGATCACCAGGGGCTGCGCGGCCAGCGCGGTCACCATGGGTTTGGACGGATGCCACTTCAACGATCAGCTGTTGATCAAGGGCGAACAGATACATCACGCCCGCGGCACCACCAAATGTGTCTTCGGCGGTATCATCCAGTTTGGGGAACCCGGTCAGCGCATCGGTTTCAAAGTTGATGCCGACATTCTTCAGGATGCCGCCATTGTCACGTATCAGCGACCGGGGCTTGCCATTGCCGTACCAAACATTGACGTAAGGCACCAATGTTGACGGCAGATGGGTCACGAATGATGTTTCAAGAATAAACAATTCCCCATCAGCGGTCTTGGCTATGCCGTTGCCGGGGTCCTGACCGAAGTTCCCGATAAAGCGGAACGAGTAGGAGAGGAGATCACGATAACGTTTTGTGAATGACACACCGACATTGGTGTAGCTGAAGTCAACGCCATTACCGTTGTCCACATCATCTTCAATGTACCCGATGCCCGCTTCGATATAGCCGCTAAGCGCTTCAATCGTTGTGGTGAAGGCATAGACTGATACATCGTCTTCAACTGCCTGACCTTTGTTGTCGAACACGGCCTGTGTTGTCACACGCTCAGGCGCATAGAAGAAAATCAAATCCATGTTTGAAATGTCAAAGGTGGGGCTGTTCAAGGACGGAATGGTAAATGCCAACCCGCCAATGTCATCATCAGCCCAGATGCCGTTTTGATAGAATGTCGGGAAGACACCGATTGCAAACGGCAAGTCATAGGTTGTGTATTCGTCGGTCAGGCCCGAAATGATGGCGCCCAAATCACCTTCAAGAAACAGGGTTTCCAGTTTCGGGTCAAAAACCAGCTCGTCTTCCTTCAGGCTTTTGTCGCCGCCACCGAATTCGGTGCGCGTGATTGACCGGTTGTCTTGCAGCGGCTGCATGAAGGCGTGAATACGCTCAGTCGCGGTAAGCTTCAGATCAATATCGATGTTCAATTGGGCAACAGCCTGTGCCAGTTCGGCATTGCCATTGTCATTATAAGCGACGACTGATTTGAAGTCGCCATAGACCAACAATTGCGGGCGAACAGGGTTTTTGCGGCCGATGATTTCCCAGCCTTCGCCCAGCGGACCTTCCTGATACATGGGTTCAGGCCATTCAATCAGCGGCGCAACGCGATAAACAGCCTTTTTGCCGCCATAGATTTCCAACTGCTCGTCCGGGTCGTAAGCCAGATCATCATAGACGGGGTCGCCGCCAAACTGTGAACGGTCAAATTCAGCAGGACGGGCCCGATCGTCGTGAACCGGTTCTACGTGGTGATTGATCGGTTCGGGTGTGTCATGGCTTGCGGCGGCAGGGGCCGGTGCATGGCCGTCAGCGGCGGGCACAGCAGCGGGCGCTGTATCAGTTCGCGGCTGGTGTGAAGGCGCGCGGCGGCTTCTGGACCGTTGCCGCGCAGCGTCACGGTCGTCCAATTGTTGGATTTTTGTGTCGTCAAAAATTGCACCTTTGGGCGGGCCATCAGCAGCATCTGCCGCTGTTGCGCTTCCGCTGAATAGGTATCCCGTCGCAATCAACGTTCCGGCAGCCAACGCGGTCAAAGACGGCTGTTTGGACCAAGAGACAGATTTGATCATGGCACATCGGGCCTAAAATCATTTTCTGGGAAACACAGACACCGGTCATACAGGCGCACCATTACTGTGTGCTGTATACAATAGCCCCGTCCCCATCGACTGATTTTGTCCGGCCCCCCTTTACTGTTTCACACTCACCAAGGTTTGGACGGCCCACCGGGCCGTCCGACAGATTTGTTTTTCTTAACGAACTTCGAACTCAACAGCCTGAGGATGAATGTCGATCATATCCTCATTGATGTTGCGGATCATATCGTCCGTTGCGCCAACAAACTTCATGAAGTAGATCGGCTCAGCCCGGCTACGCATACGTGCCTGCAGCTTATAGGTGCCCGGCTTGCTCATCGCTTCGGCGGGCACTTTATACTTTGCTTCACGAACACCGAATGGCGGGATTGACCGGCCTTCCATACGCACCAGCGGCGGATGGTTCAGCACGGTGGTCGGTTGCGGCGCGGGGCGCAGCATCGGACGCTGGTCAACATCGAACTGCACCGGCAGGTACATTTCGCGGTCAGTGCCCTTGATGTTTGTCGTCAGGAACTTGGTTTGCAGATTGACCAGTTGGTCATCATGTTCAACCGTGCCTGCGGCCACATCCAATGAATGCAGGTCAGCCATGTCGCCATGTGAATCCACATAACCTGATTCCCAGGCGATATTGCCATCAGGGTCAATCAACGCAACATTCATCCAGATTTCAGGCTGTGCGCCCAAAGAGCCAGAGGGCAGGTTATGGCCCTTGTCGATATTGCGAATATTGTATGAGAAGCTGAAGTCTTCGCCGGCCTTGATCTGGCCTTCATTATGGAAGAACGGGCCTTCAAGGCGTGAGCCATTTTCCATCACAGCAATGCGTTCACGGCGTTTGCGGTTCAGGACCAAACGGTTCTTTTCAACGAGCAGGCGCGCAATTTCGCGAGAGGCGCGATCATCCCAAGGTGACGGGAAGTCGGGCGCTTCGATTTTCCCTGCGGCCAATTTGGCTTCCCACGCAGGCTTGCCCCAATCGGCGCGATAATCAAACAACAACCATTGTTTAATAGTCCAGCGCAGACCTTCAACCGTGAAGGGGAAGATGCCCGGATGGGCAATCGGATAGCCGGGGCCATAGAAGGCATGATTTGAATGTTTGACATTGGTGTCGCCAACCGGGCGGCCATTCACGATGGCAATCGGGGCGGTGGAATAACCCAAAGGTTCGCCGGGAACTTTACCCATATGGCAATCCTGACAGGTGATGCCTTCTTCCAATGCGGGGCTGTCACGATACTGGTCCCACACAACTTCAAGCTTGATGCCCAGATTCACAGCAACCTGATGGCATGAAACGCAGAATTCAGACTGGCTGATCTGGTCGAATTCAATAGCGGCCAAATGGACAGGCGGGCGTTCGGAGGACGGTGTGTCGCCATCAACTGAGATTTGATAGTAGTCGGGGTTTTCAATCACCTTGTCCAGATTTTCGGCGACACCGGCACCAAAGACAGGATCAGACACATTGCCCGGACGGATATGACGTTCGCCATTGACCTTAAAGAATGATTGGCCGACGCGATGGCAAGTCACGCATGTGATGCCTTCGCGTGCCACCGGGGAACGATCCCACAGGGCCAATTCACGCTTTTCGCCAAGCTGTGTGCCAACCTGTTGATGGCAACGCACGCAGAATGTGCCCATTGTACCGGCGGTCAGGTCATTCACGGCCTGTTCAAATTTGTGGAACATGGGAGAGATAGAGGCATAGGCGTGGTTGGAACTGGACCATTCCTGGAACACTTGCAAATGGCAGCGACCACACGCGACGGCAGACGGGAACGGCGTGTCTGCATATATTTCGGCATGCGGGTCAGCTCCGTCAGCCCTTGGCTTTGCCGGTGCCAGCGCAGGGCTTGCAGTGGCAGCGACCTGCACACGGGCCGTATCTTCGTGGCTGGCTGCTTGTCGATCAGATGTACCTGCGGAGGCAACCTGCATTGTTGTCTCTGCTTTTGCATCTGCATCTGCGGCAGCGGCCTGACCAGCCGGAAGGCCGATCATCAACGCCAAAGCTGCGGCTGAGATGATTGCGGAAAATTTACCCGAAACACCGAAATTCATGCTCTTTGTCCCTCGTACAGTCTGCCAAACTGTTTTGTCGGCACGGCGCTTGATCATATTGTGGTTTGTCGATGGACGGCAGAATGCCATCAGACGGAACCAACTGTTCAAGCCAAGATCAATTGCAGGTGAAAGCCGTTTAGCCCCTGTCAGCATGTTGATCCGTGCTGTGCCCAACCCCATATAATGAATGCCCCGTCATATCGGCAGCGAATCGGCTGCGGATCAAACGTGCGACATTTCATGCCTAGGTTAGCGTGTTTTGTCTAATCGCCTCAATCATGAAATTAGAAATATTGTGGGGTTTCAGCAACAAGTATGATGATATTCCGCTTTCTGCTTACAGAATGGCCCAAAACGCCTTGTTTTGCAGCCTGTTGCGCGGTGCGGCGGCAAATTGCTCAAAAACGCGCCATGCTTCATTTGAGTGCACTGCGGAAAATTAATTTCGCAGTGCGTCATTTTACACTTGCCGAACGTCTTATGGTCATACACGCTGTAAAGAATGATGTGACGTTCCTATGGCAGCGTCGATCAACAAACGTGGTTTGCGGCCCGGCTGTTGCGCACAATATCGCGGTGTTGATACCAAAAGGTTGAATATGAGCATTCAGGCATTCCTGTTCAGACAGGTTATTCGTCGTTCAATTAAGTCCCCCGCCGTAATGGGGACGATCAAAAACCCGATGATCCCGACAGAAATGGGTATTGCTGGCGTGCGCGGCGGCATTAACGAGGCGCTGGCCCGCATCACCCGTGTGCCGCCCTTTGTGCAGGTGCAGGACGTTGATGTTGGCGGTGTGCCTGCTGAATGGATTCGCGTCCCTGAAAGTGACAAGGATGCGGTGCTGATTTATCTGCATGGCGGTGCTTATGTGATGGGCTCTGCCGAAACGCACCGCAATCTGGCGTGGCGTTTGGCAGTAAAGGCGCGTTGCCGCGTCTTGCTGGTTGATTATCGTCTGGCCCCTGAGCACCCTTATCCCGCCCCTGTCGAAGATGCCATTGCCGCCTATGATTGGGTGCTGGAGCAGGGCTTTGACCCCAGCCGTATCGGTATTGCCGGCGATAGCGCCGGTGGTGGCTTGACTTTTGCCACGCTTGCCAAAATCAGGGATACGGATCGGCCAATGCCTGCGGTGGCATTCGGCATTTCCCCGTGGACTGATTTGGCGTGTACGGGCAAGTCACTGCGCACCAATGCCAAGGCTGACCCAATGTTTGATCCCGGCGCTATTCCGCGTGCGGTTGATTTCTATTTGCAGGGGGCTGATCCCTACGACCCTTATGCCTCACCGCTTTACGCAGATTTTGAAGGCTTTCCGCCGACCATGATCCATGTCGGCTCTTCTGAAATCCTGCTCGATGATGCGCGCCGCCTTGCCCATAATATGAAAGAGGCCGGCGTGATGGTTGAGCTGGAGGTCTGGCGCAACATGCCCCATGTCTGGCATGTGTTCGCACCGTTCCTGCCCGAATCCACACAGGCCATCTCGCGCGGTGCTCGCTTCTTGTTGCGCCACATGGCAGAGGGGCGCGAGCGTCGCTCAGCCTCGATCACCTATTTGGAAAGTCATCGCGAAGCGCCGATTTCACGCGCACCGCGTCGGCACGCCAAGATGTCCGGCGACAGCAAATAGCATCGCCAGCATTTAGGGGGCGCTGTCTAACTGAATGTGCGCTGTCTAAAAGGGGCACTATCTGAATGTGCGCTGATTTAATGGGGGAGATCTGTAATGGGTATTTTAAGCTGGATTTTGCTTGGCCTTGTGGCCGGAGCGTTGGCGAAATGGATTATGCCGGGACGTGACCCCGGCGGCTGGATGATCACCATTGTCATTGGTATCGTTGGCGCAATGATCGGTGGCTTTGTTGCCGGGTTCTTCGGCTTTGGCGGTGTTGATGGGTTCAACATCGGCTCGCTTGTTATTGCCGTTGGTGGTGCCTTGCTTCTTTTGTTTGCGTATCGCAAGCTGGCCTAGAATTATATTCCTATACACTTGATCGATCTGTTCTGGTCGGTCCCAGCAGGATTAGCGCCGCTTGGTCGTTCGCATTCGTACCGTTGCCTTTGAAGGCATCGCCATCAAACCTGTCGAAGTTCAGGTGCAGATCGCCAGCGGTCTGCCTGCCTTTACGCTTGTGGGGTTGGCCGACAAGGCCGTGACAGAGGCAAAGGAACGTGTCCGTTCTGCCATCACCGCGCTGGGCCTTGCGATGCCCGCCAAACGCATCACCGTTAATCTGGCCCCCGCCGATCTGCCCAAAGAAGGCAGCCATTATGATCTGCCGATTGTCTTGGGACTGATGGCTGCAATGGGGGCGATTGACCCGGTTGAGGTGCAAGGCCCGATCGTGATGGGCGAATTGGCCTTGGATGGCGCGCTTGCCCCTGTGCCTGGTGTGTTGCCTGCGGGTCTGTTTGCAGCAGAACACGACACAATGCTGATCTGTCCGGCTGAAAATGGTGCCGAGGCGCTGTGGGCCAGTCCTGATTTGCAGATCATCGCCGCCCCGTCATTGCGTGCGGTGATCGATCATCTTAGTGGACAAAACTCTTGTCCCTTGCCTGACCTGAAAGCAGGTTTGGACAAGGGGGAAGAGAATGGCCCGCTGGGCCTGCTTGATCTGAAAGACGTGAAGGGCCAGGAAACTGCCAAACGTGCGTTGGAGGTGGCAGCGGCAGGGTCCCACAATATGTTGATGGTTGGCCCGCCCGGTGCGGGCAAATCGATGTTGGCGGCGCGCCTGCCGTCGATCCTGCCGCCCCTGACCCCGCGCGAGGCACTGGATCTTGCCATGGTCCGCTCCCTTGCCGGGGCCGAAGATGGCGCGGTAATGCGGGCGGCCCGTCCATTTCGCAACCCGCATCATTCGGCAAGCATGGCGGCATTAATTGGTGGCGGTCAACGCGCTCGTCCCGGCGAGGTATCGCTTGCCCATTGTGGTGTTTTGTTTTTGGACGAGTTGCCTGAATTTGCGCGCCCCGTTTTGGATGCCTTGCGGCAACCATTGGAATCGGCGCAGGCGGTGATTGCGCGCGCCAATCGGCATGTGACCTATCCCGCTGATGTGCAGTTGGTGGCGGCCATGAACCCCTGCCGTTGCGGTTATATGGGTGACCCGGCGCGCGCCTGTTCACGTGTGCCCCGCTGTGGCGAGGACTATCAGGCCAAGATTTCCGGCCCCCTGTTGGATCGTATCGATATCCGTATTGATGTGCCGCCGGTTCGTCCGCGTGATCTGGCGCTTCCCGAAGCAAAAGAAGGCAGCGCAGAGGTGCGCGCCCGTGTCATTGCCGCTCGTGATGCGCAAACCGAACGTTATAAAGACCTGCCGATCCGCAGTAACGCACAGGCTGATAATCAGGTGCTTAATGAACGTGGCGGGATAGCCCCCGATGCGATGGAATTGGCGTTGCAGGCAGCTGACAAATTTGCCCTGTCGGCACGCGGTTTTGTGCGCGTGTTACGGGTTGGGCGCACCATCGCGGATCTTGATGCCAGCGAAGCGGTGCACAAAATCCATATGGGCGAGGCGTTGTCCCTGCGCCGCGCTGTTTAGGCGGCCTGTTCCCCTGATCTTGCTTCTTGATTTCGCCATCATTGCGGGCGAGTGTCGATGCAATTGCATTTAGAAACTGTTGTGAACCCTATGTCCGACCAGACGAGCCCCATCGTTCAGAGAAAATCAGTGTTGCAAGCGCTGCGCGTTTATTTTGAAGCGCCGGTCTTCACCATGATTCTGTTTGGTTTTGCCAGTGGCTTGCCGTTGGCGTTGACCGGATCAACTCTGCTGGGTTGGATGACAGAGGAAGGGGTCAGCCTGACCAGCATTGGTCTGTTTGCCTCTGTCGGGGTGCCATACTCGTTAAAGTTTTTGTGGTCCCCATTGATTGATGGTGTGCCACTACCGGTTATGACCCGTTTGTTTGGGCGGCGGCGCGGGTGGCTGATCACACTTCAGATATTGTTAATCGGGGCGATTGTGCTGTTGGGCATGAATGATCCGACATCCAGCCTGTTTGTCACGGCGGTGTTGGCGCTGGCGGTTTCAACATTGTCGGCCAGTCAGGACATCGTAATCGATGCGTTCCGCATTGAAAGTCTTGATGAAGACCGCATGGCGGCAGGCGCGTCTGCCTATGTGTTCGGCTATCGGGCCGGGATGTTGTTGTCTGGCGCGGGGGCATTCGCGCTGGCTGAATTTTATAGCTGGCCGATGGCCTATTTCGTGATGGCGGCTGCATTGGGCGTGATGATCTTTGTCACCCTTTGGCGGCCTGAGCCTGCTGAAGTGCCTCCTGAAGATGCCGAGGGAGACGCGGCGGCAGGGCCTGCGGGCAGTATCGGGCATTTCATCAAACACAGCGTGATCGGCCCGTTTGCTGATTTCATGACCCGCCGACAATGGTGGCTGATCCTGCTGTTCATCATGTTCTATAAATTCGGCGATTCGTTGGCCGGCGTCATGACCACGCCTTTTTTGCTGACAATCGGGTTTGAAAAACTGGAAATTGTCGGGATCGTCAAAACATTCGGGTTTGCTGCCACGATGGCTGGATTTGCCCTTGGCGGGCCTTTGGCAGCAGGCATGGGGCTGGTGCGGGCATTGTGGATTGCCGGGGTTTTGCAAATGTTATCGAACTTAATGTTTGCAGTTCAGGCAGTTGCAGGCGCTGACCCCACCATCCTGACAGCCACAATTGCCATAGAAAATTTGGCTGGCGGACTGGGGACAGCGGTTTTTGTCGCCTATATGTCAAGCCTGTGTCATATTTCTTACACAGCAACGCAATACGCCTTACTGTCATCCTTCATGGCGTTTGCCCGGACCCTCTTATCTTCCGGTGCAGGTGCGATGGCGGATTGGCTTGACTGGACGGGGTTCTTCTTGATGACGACCGTTGCAGCCTTGCCCGGATTTGTTTTCCTGTGGGTGATCACCCGCAAGCAGGATGCAAGTGTTGACAGCAACAGTCGGGCATAGGCGAAACGGATCGTAACATGAATGACATATCGTTCGACCATACCATTCAAGCCATTGGACCTTGCAAATGAGTGGTGATGACATGAACAAATTGACGACCCCCGGTCGCTTGAGGCAGGAATTTTCCGGCGGGATCAAGGTTGACCAACGGAATCCGAAGGCCGCGCCGATTGAGGGACGCATACTGGCGAAGGCCGGTGACCTTGAAGTGCGCTTGGCTGAAACCGCCAGTGAAATACGTGCCTCGCAAGCGTTGCGTTACAAGGTTTTCTATAAGGAAATGTCCGCCAAGCCATCTGCCGATATGGCAGCGGTTGAACGTGACTTTGACGCTTTTGACGACGTGACAGATCATTTGTTGGTCATTGATCGGTCACGCACAGGCGATGATGCTGTGGTTGGCACCTATCGTTTGTTGCGGCAGGAAGTGGCGATGCGCAATGACGGGTTTTACAGCGTGTCTGAATTTGATATTGCGCATCTGTTGGAAAACGGATTGGGCAAGGTTGACGAGCGTAACACCCAGTTTCTTGAACTTGGTCGGTCTTGTGTGCGGGACGGGTATCGCAGCAATGCAACGATCCAGTTGTTGTGGCGCGGCATCACTGATTATGTCGTGCATCACAAAATCGGCTGCATGTTCGGTTGCGCCAGTCTTGAGGGGATTGACCCTGACAAGCTGGCAGTGCCGCTATCGTTCCTGCATCACAATTTTTCACCCGAACCGCGCTGGATGGTACGGGCCTTGCCTGATCTTTATGTGAATATGAACCGCATTCCCGCAGATCAACTTGATATGAAGGCAGCTTTGCGCGGCCTTGCTCCGCTGATCAAGGGCTATCTGCGGCTCGGTGCCTTTATCGGTGACGGCGCGGTTGTTGACCATCAATTCGGCACAACAGACGTGGCAATTATTTTGCCGGTTGAGCGTATCTCAGACCGTTATGTCAAACGCTATGACAAGTCAGGCAGCTGACGTCATCTGCATAACGTCAACCACGTAATATCAACTAATTGGCAAGTGGTGCCCGAACCGCGCGACGGCGGGGCACCAGCTTGTCGATCACAACCGCCAAGGCGGGCAGGGCGGTAACCGCGCCTACCATGTTCAGCACAAACATCACACAAAGCAGCAGGCCCATTTCTGCCTGAAATTGCAGGTCTGACCAGGCCCAGGCGATGACGCCCAATGCCAATGTCAGGGCGGTTGCAATCACGGCGCTGCCTGTTTCTGCAATAGATTGGCGATAGGCATCAACCACATCATGACCGCGCGACAGGTGATGTTGTAGGCGGTTATAGATATAAAAGGCGTAGTCAACGCCGACGCCGACTGCCAATACCAGCACGGGCAGGGTGGCAACTGATAGACCAATGTCCATCACGCTCATAAACCAGTAGCCGGAAAAAGTTGCCCCGGTCAGTGGCAGGGTACAGCATATAGTGGCGCGCCAGTCACGATAGGTGACAGCGACGAGCAGAATGATCACGGCATAAACGATAAGGAAGGCGCGAATTTCCTGCCGCTCAACCTCTTCATTCAGGGCGGCTTGAATACCGGCATTCCCCCCGGCCAGACGATAGCGGGCATAATCCATTGTTCCGCAATAGATCTGAATGTCCTTGATCAGTGGTTCAAGGTTAGTGCGCCCTTCGGCCCATTCACACATTTGGTTGATCGGCTCATGCGGGGGGCGCGCGTCGATTGAGCCGCGGCCCTGACGGTTGCCAAACTCATTGATGAAGATCACGACCCGTTCATGGGCGCAGAAATTATCAATCTGCTGCCCGCCCGGCAGGGTGGAATTCAGTACCACGTGATCAATGCAAAACCGTAACGTGGCGTTGGCAATTTGTGATTTGGCCTGTGCCGATATTGGTTGATGGCGTTGATACTGGTTCACCTCATCAATTACCCGTGACAAGGTGGTGTCCGCATGGTCAACCAGTGTCAGCGCCACAGGCACCATCCGGCAGGTGGGGTCAAGCAGTTGTCCGCCCAACCCCGCAGCATCAATAGTGCGGGCAATGTCGGCGGGGTCATCGGGCAGCATGTCCATGCCCCAATAGGCGCGCTGTGCGGCCGCAAGTTTTGTTGTGACGGCATCGGCGCGGGCGACCCCTTCAACAGTTGCCATTTTACTGCGGAAACGTTCAACTTTTTCAAGACCCGCCTTGGTGCGGCATTGCCCGTGGGGCAGTTCAACCGCGATGGCCAGCTTGTCTGTCCCGGCAGAAAACAGTGCCGCAATAGTGGTGGCATCCTGATTATAGCGATCTTCAGCATGTAGTTCAGGCGCGCCATGTTTGTCGTCACCGATTTGGCGGTCGCGGCTTTGCCAAACTGATGTGCCGATCACCAGCATGGTGATGAGCGTGACCAAAAATGCGTAACGCGGTTCCGCAACCCAGCCCAAACGCGCCAGCAATTGTTCGCGTTTGTGGCGGACCCGCGTGATGCGACTGCGATAGGCATGGCTGTAGGGCAGGTAGGAGCCGATGATGGGTAGCAGCACCAGATTGGACAGGATCATAAAGCCCAGTCCGGTCATCGCAGCGATAGAGATATCGCGGATCAGCGGGATCGGCACCAACATCAAGGTGCCAAAGCCGATCAGGTCGGTCAGCAACGCCATCGACCCGGGGATCATCAATTGCCTGAAGCTGGCCCGTGCTGCCTCCAGCGGGGTGTGGCCCGAGCAGACGGATCGGCTAAGTCGATTGACCTGCTGCAATCCGTGCGAGATGCCGATAGCAAATAACAGGAACGGGATCAGCACACCCAGCGGATCAAACGTTACCCCCGCCATTGCCAGCACGCCAACCTGCCACGTCACCGCAAGGCTTGAACAGAAGGTCGCCAACATGCCCAACCAGATCGAACGGGCAAAATAGATCACAAACAGGAAGGTCATGATGGCCGATAGGGCGATAAATTGAATCACTTCCTGCGCATGTTCGGCAATCGCCCCGATACGTTTTGCAAAGCCGACAATAAGCACCTGTCTGCCATCGCGTTCAAAACGGGGGCGCAAATCTTGTTCTATCGCCTGATTCAGATTGGCAAAACCCGTACCATTGAGCTGGCTGTAAACGCGCACCGTGATCAGGCTGGCATTGTTGTTGTCGCCGATCAAAAGACCTTCAAGATTGCCCCGTTCTGCACGCGCCTGCATGGCGGCAAGATCATCGGGGGTTAACTCTGCCAGCGCACGCCCTTGCGGCACCAGCGGCGCAATCTCAAGCCCATCATCGCCCCAGACCTGTTCACCAACCGTGGGGGACAGAATTGATGTGACAGTTTCCTGATGGATATAGGGCAGCGTGCGCACTGCTGCCTCCAACGCTGCCAATTCCTGCAAATACTCAGGGTCATAGATGCTTTGCCCTTCGCGTTGGGTCAGGGCGATGGCCAATTCGTCAGCTGGGGTCAGGTCATTGCCGTAATGGGCAAATGTTTTGATATAGGGGTGGGATTGCGGCAGTTGCTTGTCGAATTGCGAATCAAACTTGATGTCCGCCATGCCCCAAATGGCAATGCCGGTCAGGACAGTAAACAACAGCACTGTGATGGGGCGGCTGGCGAAAAAAAGCCCCTCAAACATGGTTATCAGGTTGGCCGGAAATGATCCGGCGCGTTGTCCTGTTTGATGTGCCATTCGATAGCCCCAATTCACACTTGCGCGATTTCGTGCCGCGTTGTCCCGTTTCGATTGCAGTCTAAGTGCTTTTGATCATTTGGCAATCACTTGAAATCGGGTTGGCGATCAAATCGGTCATTCGCCGGACCGCCGTGTCCGTACCGACCCGGAACAGGTGGGAATGTTTCCGCCCCTAAAAGATGACACAGGCGTCATTTTGTTCTTGAGAGTCGCAAGAGCGCGCGGCATGATCTGGCCACCATTGGGCAACAAATGAGGGAGGCAGTTTTATGACTGACCAGATTACCAAAGACGCAGCCTATAACGCGGTTGCGCCGGATGATTTCAAAAGCATGATCGAAGTGGATCGGTACAATGACCGTTCTACACATTTCGACAAGATTATCACCGCAACGCATGATCATTTCTGGGATCCGCTGGACGAAAAATATATCGACTTTAACGAGCCATTCGATATTGAAAACGAAATGATCCTGCCGATTGAGCTGGTGCCTGAGCTGCAAACAGAAATCGCAGACAAGCTGACGGACAAGCAGAAGATTGCCTTTGCCAATGAAAACGCTCGTTGGATGTTGTCTGCCATTTTGCATGGTGAGCAAGGCGCGATGAGCCTGTCTGCAAGCCTGTGCCATATCTTGCGCGATCCGGGCGCACAGGAATATGCCTCAAACCAGGCACGTGAAGAGGCACGCCATGTGTTGGGCTTCTCCCGTTATATCCAGTCACGTTGGGGCACGCCGCTGACATGTGGTCAGACCCTGGCTGATTTGCTGGAAGAAATGGTCAACGCACCGCAGGTTTACAAAAAGCTGGTCGGTATGCAGATGCTGGTTGAAGGTTTGGCAATGGGTGCCTTTGCAACCTTGTTCAATCACGCCAAAGACCCGCTATTGGTTAAGTTGACCCAGTTGGTCATGACTGATGAAGCGTTCCACCACAAGTTTGGTAAAATCTGGGCGGACAAAACCATTCCGCATCTGGATACCAAGGAACATGAGATCATCGAAGACTGGGCCGCAAAATGCTTCCAGACTTTGCTGTTCAACCTGATCAATCCCGAACAGAAGAAAGAGATTTATGGTCAGTTCGGGCTGGATTGGGAATGGTGCATGGAAGTTATGGTCAAGGCTGCAACTGATGAAGTGCGCCGCGAACATATGCAGGAATCAACTGATATTTTCCGCGTGTTGATCAAAACACTGCTGAATGCCGGGATCATCACTGATCGGACCAAGCCATTCTATGCCATGTATGTGGATATGGATGAATTGGCCAAGGAAGGTGACGAAATGGTTGGTGACGCGATTGCCGAAGAAGGCATCAAGTTCCTGCAAACCATCAACTTTTCTGAAAAGGCTGCCGCTGCTGAATAAGCAGCCGTAGCTTCCAGAATAACAAACCCCGCCCGTGCTGATGCGCTGGCGGGGTTTTCTTTTGATTTGATTGTTCAGTGATGATTAGAACAACCGATCAAGCAGGCCGCCATCTTTCTTGTCGTCATCATCTTCGCTGTCGTCATCACCCTCGTCTTCGCCATCATCATCGTCACCCAGAACGGTGATGGTGATTTGGTCAGAGATGATTGCAGGCTTGTGCGGGATGTGATTGTGATCAGCCAGCAGTAACTGCAATGTGTGTTCGCCCGGCGCCAGTTCCAGTGTTGTTTGGGTCTGACCGCCGCCAAAATGCACCACATGGTCATCAGCGGGCAGGGCGTCTTTCATGTCGTCCTTACTGGGCGTGTCGCGATCGATCAACAGGTGATGATGCCCGGTGTTTTTCTTTTCAACACCGGCGGGGGCAACGCCCATGCCTTTCAGGCCGAACAGAACCGTAACCGGTCCTTCAATTTCGTCGCCGTCAGCGGGTGAGATGATATAGACCTCAGCCTTGTCAGCCTTGGGCATTTTTTCCTTGTTGCCGCCATGATGGTCGGCAATGGCTGACGTGGCGATGCCGGCAATCCCGATGGCTGCGGCTGCGATTGACAGTGCGAGTTTGCGCATGGTCCTCTATCCTTCTATTAACCTGAATGGGAGTGAAGCCTGCCATGACCGCGCAGGCCGCACAAGTAAAAGGGCAAATTGAATGATGGATGACCCATCACAGACAAATGTAGTGCGCGAACGGGACACCACGCGCGCTGATGATATTCGGATGGGCGCGCAAATTCTGCTGCGCCAGTTCAATATTATTGCGGCAGCAGAGGTGACGTTGCCTGACGGGCGACGTGCTGACCTGTTCGGCATCGACCCGAAGGGGCGCGTGACGATTGTTGAGATTAAATCAGGCGCAGCTGACTTTTTGTCTGATAACAAGTGGACGGACTATAAAGACTGGTGCGATGACTTCTATTTCGCGGTCGATCCTGATTTTCCGCAGGACCTGTTGCCTGAAGCTGAAGGGCTGATCATTGCAGATCGCATGGGCGGCGAAATCTTGCGCCCCGCAGCCCCTGCTGACCCAATCGCGGCAGCGCGCCGCAAAAAGCTGCTGATCCTGTATGCGCGCAAGGCAGCAGACCGGCTGGCGCGGTTGGAACGTCTGGTCGGGAAAATTATGTTGGATGACGAAGGCGCATAACGCCGGGCCTAACAACAAAAAACCCCCGCCGACCGGCAGGGGTTACTTGTTCTTTATTGCGTTTGGTTTAACGCGGTGACCGTTTGGCCAAAATCCGCTGCAAGGTACGACGATGCATGTTCAGACGACGTGCTGTTTCAGAAACATTGCGACCGCAAAGTTCATACACGCGTTGAATATGTTCCCACCGTACCCGGTCAGCTGACATGGGGTTTTCCGGCGGTTCGGGCAATTCATCACCCGTTACCATCAAGGCGGCTTCCACATCATCGGCATCTGCAGGCTTGGCAAGGTAATCAACCGCGCCGGCCTTCACCGCAGCAACTGCTGTTGGGATATTACCGTAACCTGTCAGCATGATGATGCGGGCATCATCGCGTGATTCGTGAAGCGCCCGGACAACATCAAGGCCGTTGCCATCTTCAAGGCGCAGGTCAACCACACCATAGGCGGTGGGTGTTTCCTTAATGATGGCCAAAGCTTCCTGAACACCTTCAGCCAGCTTTACATCAAATTGACGCTTTTCCATGGCGCGGCCAAGCCGTTCTCGCCAAGGCTTGTCATCATCGCAGATCAGCAATGTGCGATCGCCTTCAAATACTTCCGGCTCGTCATCAAGTTCGCTCATCCCAGCGTCCTTTCCTTTTATTATGTCAGCCCCATGAGGTGATGAGTCGTGAATGACTCGAATTTCGTAGGGTCATACTACAAGTTTTGGCCCCATTGCCAATATTCTAAACGAAGTTTTGTTCCTAATCTTGTGCCGAACTGGTTTCTACCGTGTCATTGGGGCGCTGCGCCTCCAATAACTGGCGCGGCCAACTGGCGGCGACAACCGCGCCTTCATTCGCGCCATTGGCAAAGCTGACCTCAGCCCCTGTGCGTTCCAGCAATGATTTGGCAATAAATACGCCCAAACCCATCCCCTGATGGCCGTCTTCGCCGGGGTTTTGTCCGCGCTTTTCAAAGTTTTCCTTGCGCCGGGTAGACACGTAAGGTTCGCCGATCTTGTCCAAAATATCAGGGGCAAAGCCGGGGCCGTCATCATTGATGCGCACTGTGATCTTCTGATCTGACCAGCTTAACAAAATCTCAACCCGGCTTTTGGCAAAGTCCACGGCGTTTTCGACAAAGTTGCCAAGCCCGTGAATTATCTCAGGATGGCGGATGATATAGGGTTGTTCTTCTGACCCACGATCGGTAATGGCGGCCAATCCGCGCCGTTTGCCGCGATGGCCCAGCACCTTAACCTCAACCACTTTGCCGCTTGTTTTATAGGGGGCGACCGCTTCATCCACGACGCCTTCAAACGCAGCGCGGGCAAAATGGATGTCTTCCTTGTCTGGCCGGTTCGAGAAATTGTTTAATATTTCCCGGCAGCGGGCCGCTTCTTCGGCAAGAATATCAAGATCATCTTGATATTCGGATTCTTCCAAATCGTGTGACAGCTCCCGCGCGATCAGGGTGATTGTGCCCAGCGGTGTGCCAAGCTCATGGGCGGCGGCGGCAGCCAAGCCACCAAGGGCAGACAGGCGTTGCTCCTTGGACAGGGCCAATTGTGTGGCGGCCAGCGCGTTGCGCATCTTGCGCGACTCCTCTGAAATTCGCCACGCATAAATGCCGATGAACAAACACCCAACAATGATCGCACCCCACTGGGCGAATTGATAAAGGTCAGGCAGGGCAGGGCGGATCAACTCATCATGCCAGGGTAATGGTTGGTGATAGGCGGTCAGGAAGCTGACCATAATCACCGTTAGGGACCCCAGCACCAATGTATTGGCGCGCCCCAAAATGGTGGCAGAAATGGTGACGGGGACCAAAAACAGCAGCATGAACGGATTTTCACTGCCCCCGGTTAAATAAAACAGGCCCGCCAACTGAATCGTGTCATAGGCAAGGAACAGCCCGGCCTGTCGTTCGGACAATCGCTTGGTTGCCG
The DNA here is from genome assembly GCA_006844605.1 of Hyphomicrobiales bacterium. Lineage (GTDB taxonomy): Bacteria > Pseudomonadota > Alphaproteobacteria > SPJN01 > SPJN01 > SPJN01. The sequence continues at coordinate 86,212 of SPJN01000001.1, forward strand.
GATGCCGGACGGTGACGATGATGTTCAGCCACGCTGATACAGCGATAATGCCAAGGCACCACCAGATCGGCAGATCATAGCCCAGCCCAAAGTGAACCGCCGTAACCGTCAGGAATTGACCGATGATCGCAAACCACCGGATCACCACCAGCGTGCGCGACCTGATGCGCCCCTCGCGCTGTTTGGATATTGCCTTCGCAGCCAATCCGGCGGTGTGATCCGCAACGTGATTGCCCGCAATATTGGCGCTTATATTCGTACTTTGGTTCATCTGCCCTTTTGGGTCTTGCGGACCCTGCCACCTAGTCATTCAGCCTGCACAGAAGTGTTGCCAACAGCCTGTGCAGGCCATTAGACACAAGCCTATAGCGTATCGCGTCAAACTGACGCAATATAAAAACACCAAGCTGATGGGAATTTTTATGGAAAAATAAGGCGTTGTGCCATTTTTACACAATGTAAAGGTTTTGTGTGGTGGGTTTACAGGTTTTGGCCTGCGGCGGCGGGGTGCAATGGGCGTGTTTCACCGATTTTCATGACCCATAAATCATCATCGGCATAACCCTGGTCACGGCCCGACTTGATGAAACGCTCAGGCGGTTCAAACGGCGGTTCCGCAGTCAGAATCACAGTGCCCCAATGCATGCCGACAAGGCGGCGGGCACCCATATCAACGCCCATCCGTACTGCTTCTTCGGGTGTCGCGTGGGAGGCATGCATAATCTCGCGCGGGGCATAGGCACCGATGCCCAGCAATGCGGTATCAAACGGGCCGAAACGGGCACCGATTTCTTCAAACACCGGGCCATAGGCCGAATCGCCACCGAAAAACAGGCTTTGCTTTTCGCTTTCCATCTTGAACCCGGCCCACAGGGTGCGGTTGCGGTCATAGCCGCGCCGGTTCGACCAATGAACCACTGGCAACGCTGTGACGGTCACGCCCTGATGGGTGTGGGATTGTTCCCAATCAAGCTCAATAATCTTGGTATAGCCGCGCTCGCGAAACCATTTGCCCAATTTCAATGGTACGATGACCGTTGTGTGGGCCTTGTGGGGTAGTCGTCGAATGGTGGCGTCATCCAGATGGTCATAATGATTGTGCGAGACAATCAGCAAATCAATCACAGGCAGGTCACGCACCGGAATGCCGCTTTTGACATAACGCTTGGGGCCAAAGCCTGACGGACCGGCATAGGTGGACAAATAGGGGTCGGTCAGAATGTTCAAACCGTTCATCTTGATCAGAAACGCAGCATGGCCCAACCAGCACAGCAGATCGTCCCCTGTAGTTTGATCGAGCCTGTCCCATGTTGCCTTGGCCACTTCGCGCGGCAGCACATGGCCTTCGGGCACATCAACACCGGCGCGCTGCATCTTTGCCATTTCGCGGGAAAAGCGCAGAACAGTGCGGGCACGTGGGTTCCGCTTGGGGGAGCCTTTGGGATTGCGAAACTTCCCGTCGGGCAAATGATGCCAAGGCCGTTCGGGCTGGTCGTCGGATTGGTCTGCCATGAAAGGGTCTGTGCCTAATAGGTCGCGTTACGGGATTCAAGGAACCGCATGATGCCGCGTTGGCGCGATTCTTCGGCATGGGCAAGGGCGCTGCGGCCCGTATAATCGGTGTGATTAAGGTCGGCACCGGCATCCGCCAGCGTGCGGACAATGCGCAAATGTCCCTTGCGGACAGCCTTGATCATGGCGGTTTCACCGCGATCATCTTCCTGATTGAAGTCGGCGCCCGCATCGATCAGTTGCTCGACAATATCAATATTGCCTTCATCGGCTGCGGCGATCATTGCCGTTTCACCGGTTTCTTTTGTGGTGGCATTCACATTGGCCCGATTTTGCAGCAGAAAATCGATCAGATAATAGCGGTTATGCTGCGCGGCCAGAACAATGGCAGGCACGCCATCACCATCCCGTTGATTGACGGATGAGCCGTTCAAAACCTCATGTCTGGCAATGGCGAGATTGTTATCCAAAATCGCATCAATCAATTTGCTGCCGGGCAAGCCTTGCGCGGTTGCCGGGCCTACTTGCGCAAGCAGACCAAGCGCCAATACGGCAATTGCCCCGGAGATGCGGCTGATCATAGTGTGTCGAATGTGCCAAAACTGCATGGTTATTCTCATCTAGCCAACGCCCGGATCGAAAGTCGATGGGCGGTTTATCATGTGTCTATAGCAAAGCTACGCCAGGTTTGCCAATGATCCCGGTTCCTATGTCGAATGTACCAAAAGGCCGCCTTTTCCCGCAATTGCCCGCGCGCTAGACTAATGGCGACTCAAATTCAATCGGGAGAAATCCATGCGCCGCCTGTTGCTTATTCTGGCTGTTATTCTTGTTGCCCTTTTGGGCCTTTATGTGGCGACAATGCCGTCAAAGACGTCTGATAGCGCAAAAGGGGACGTGGGTGTATTGATTGGCGGTGATTTTTCATTGGTTAACCATCAGGGCCAACCGGTGCGCGCAGCTGATTATCAGGGCAAGCTGCTGCTGATCTATTTCGGGTTCACCTATTGCCCCGATGTGTGCCCGACGGAATTGCAAAAAATCTCTGCCGTATTGGATCAATTATCTGACAGGCAGCGCGCCGGGATCGTGCCATTGTTTGTTACGGTTGATCCAGAACGCGACACGGTTGAGCAGATGGCATTGTATCTCAGCAATTTTCACCCTGCTATTGTCGGTCTGACCGGCAGTGTTGCGCAGGTGAAGGAAGCGGCCAGCATGTACAAAATCTATATGCAGAAGGTTGAGGATGAAACGTCATCGGCCAGCTATACGATGGATCATTCAAATCTGGTCTATTTGATGGATGGCGATAATCATTACCTGAAGCATTTCACGGGCCGGGCGACAGTGACCGATATGCTTAAAGCCATAAAGGCTGCCTTGTGAGTGCGCTGACAAGGCGTCTTGATGGGGCGCTGATTCTAAAACCGACAAAGCGCGCCAAAAACCTGTCTATCAGAATTGATGCGGCGCAGCGCAAGGCGGTGATTATTGTACCGCCCCGCGTGTCGGAACGTGCAGCCCGCAATTTTGCCAAAAAACATGCGGACTGGATTGCCGATCACCTTGATGCCTTGCCCCCGCGCGTCCCCTTTGCGCCGGGGCAGGTCATTCCTCTACGTGGCGACCCTTGTTTGTTGGTGCATCAGGCTGACCAGATGCGCTATCCCACCAAGCTGGAGGGGCAAAGCATTGTCACGGGCGGTGATATTGACGCCTTTCCCGGGCGCATTGACCGTTATTTGCGGGCCGAAGCGCGCGCCGATATTGTGCCGCTGGTGCAGAAATTCGGCGAGGTGATGGGCTGCAAGCCGGGGCGCGTGTCGATCAAGGACACGAAATCCCGTTGGGGCAGTTGCACGCCGGGTCGTGACCTTTCATTCAGTTGGCGTTTAATTCTCGCCCCGCCGCCTGTTCTGCGCTATGTGGTGGCCCATGAAGCTGCACATATGAAGCAGCTCAACCACTCGCCCCACTTTTGGGCAGAGGTTGACGCGCTGATGCCCGATTATGGGGCAGCGAAACAATGGCTCACCGACCGTGGCATGAGCCTTCATGCCTATGGCCGCGAGACAAAATAAGCCCGCACAAAACGGGCAATTGGGGACTAATTGTGAAAAAGCTGCCGGTCGATGGCCGTCTATATCCGTTCGCGCTTGCCGCCCTGATGTCATTGGGGCCGTTTGGCATCGATATGTATTTGCCGTCTTTGCCGGCGATGGCTGTCGATTTTAATTCTGATGCGGCGGGCCTGCAAATTTCACTGTCGTTGTTTATGGTGTGCTTTGGCGCGGGCCAGATTGTAACCGGGCCGCTTGCTGATCGTTATGGCCGCAAGATCGTTGCGATGGGCGGATTGGTTCTGTTCTGTGCGACAAGTTTTTTGGTGGCGCAGGCAACATCGCTTGAAACGCTTTATATCGCCCGTATGTTGCAGGGGCTTGCTGCATCATGTGGGCCGATTGCCAGTCGTGCCTTTGTGCGTGACAATTTTGATGGCAGTCGGGCTGCGGCCATGTTCGGTTACCTTGGGGCCATCATGGCCATTGTGCCGATGCTTGCGCCCATCTTGGGCGGTCTTATGCAGGAATGGTGGGGCTGGCAGGCGACGTTCTGGTTCATGGGTGGGGCGGCCTTGTTGATTGCGATGGTCTATCTGTTGTTTGTTGAAGAAAGCCTGACAGCGGAAAACATGCAGCCCATTCGCCCCCTTGTCGTGTTGCGCAATTTTGGCGAGCTGCTGACAAATCGTTACTTCCTGAACAATGTACTTGTTGTCAGCCTGATGTTCGGCGGTCTGATGGCCTTTATCAATGGGTCAAGTTTCGTCATGCAGGATGTGTATGGCCTTAGCCCATTTGTCTATTCGCTGGTCTTTGGATTGAATGTTGTCGGGTTCATGACCGGGACGATCATGACCTCGCGCCTGTCAACCAGCTGGGGGTCGGAACGGTTGGTGCGCATCGGTATGACCAGCCTGTTTATCAGTGCCTTTGTGCAGATGATCCCGGTATTGTTGGATATGCAGTCGGTGCCCACGCTTGTTGTGGCGCAGTTCTTTGGGTCTGCCGGGTTTGGCCTGTGTAATGCACAGTTTTCAGCGCGCATCTTGCAACCTTTTCCGCGCATGGCGGGGACCGCTGCGGCCCTGTCGGGGACATTGCAATTGGGTGTGGCGGGGGCGATTTCCGCTATTCCGGGGTTCTTGTTTGATGGCACCGGGCACCCCTTTGCCTATGTGGTGGCAGGGTCCAGCATTGCAGGGGTGTTGATCTGGTACTTCACATTGCGTGGCCGCGCCGCGCCTGATGTGGGCTAACGTTCAAGAACCGCGCGACCGGGCCCTAGAAAATAGAATCGAAGATCGTGTCGAAGAAATCGCGCACGGGGCGATCCTGTTTTTCAAGCTGCGGTTTGGGTTTGCCATGATGGGCACCAAACATATAGTCACGCCAAATCAACGCCGGTGTGCCGCCGCCTGATACATTCTGCATCGGGCTGGCATCATCATTGCCGACCCAAACCCCGGTTACCAAATCACCTGAATAGCCAACGAACCATGCATCGCGTGCGTTTTGGCTGGTGCCGGTTTTGCCCGCCACATTTAGCCCATCGGGTTTGGCGCGTTTGCCCGTGCCCTGTTCTACGACACGTTCAAGCATGGCTGTCATGGTTTTGGCGGTGCTGGTTGACAGGATTTTTTCACGATCAATCCCCTCACGCGTGTAAAGCACGCGGCCCCCCTCTGTGCGGATATCGATGATCCCATAGTGATGCACAGACCACCCGCCTGACGCAAAGACAGCATAGGCGCTTGTCAGTTCCGCAAGGCTGGTTTCCCCGGTGCCCAAGGCGACGGAAGGATGTGGGGGCAGGCGGCCTGTCATGCCCAAACGGCGGGCGGTTTCGATAACTTGCTGGCGACCTGACCGTTCAGAAACCTTCACCGCAATTGTGTTGATGGAGCGGGCAAGGGCGTCTTCAAGTGCCATCTCGCCATGATATTTGCCGTCATAATTGCGCGGTGACCAGCCATTTAGCACCAATGGTGTATCACGCATGATGGTTTTGGGGGATAGGCCATATTCAAGGGCGCGGGTATAGACAATTGGCTTGAAGGCGGAACCGGGTTGGCGTTGTGCCAGTGTTGCGCGGTTAAACTGGCTTGTGCGGTAATCGCGCCCGCCAACCATTGCTCGCACAGCGCCGCTGTGATCCATTGAGATCAACGCCCCCTGACCGATTTTGTGTTTCTTGCCCAACAGGTCCAACCAATGCGTTAATGTTCGGTCGGCCAAACTTTGCAGTGCCGGATCAAATGTTGTGGTGACAATCAGGTTCTGATTGGTGTGGCCCACATGTTGGGTTAACCGATCCAGCACCCAATCAATATAGTAACGCGGTGTTTGGTCCGCCGCCCATTTGGTGGGGCGTGCAGGGCGGCCCTTGGCATTTTTGGCCTCTGCCGTGGTTAAATAGCCTGCTTCCACCATATTTTGCAGCACAGTGGCAGCGCGCGCCTGCGACCGTTTCAGATTGGCCGTCGGCGCATAGCGGCTGGGCGCTTTGAGCAAGCCAACCATCATGGCGGATTGTTGCAATGTCAGCTTGGTTGCGCTGTGGCCGAAATATTTCTTCGACGCGGCATCAATTCCGTATGTCCCGGCACCGAAATAAACCCGGTTCAGGTACAGCGTCAGAATTTCGTCCTTCGTAAAACGATATTCCAGCCACATGGCCAGCACCAGTTCCTGGGCCTTACGGGTAATGGTCTGATCAGGCGTCAAGAAGACGTTCTTGGCAAGCTGCTGCGTGATAGTTGAGCCGCCTTCGACAATCCGCCTGGCTTTCAAATTGGTCAGCATGGCACGGGCAAAGCCGATAGGGTCAAACCCGAAATGATGACGGAAGCGGCGGTCCTCGGTGGCCAGCAATGCCTGTTCCACATAGGCCGGCAGCTCATTGACCTGAACGGGTACACCATACAGGTCGCCACGGGTTGCCAAGGTGCCGCCGCGCGCATCAATCAGTGTGACTGTGGGGCTACGATCAACAATATTCAGCTGCCCCGTATCGGGCAGGCTGAAAAAGATAAAGGCGCCAAAGCCCAGCATCCCACCAACCAGCCACAGACCGGCGACGGTGCCCCAATATAGCGCGGCCTTGAAGATGTTGGTGGGCGGGGGTTTGCGCCCATCACGTGTGGCCCGTTTGCGACGGGCCTTACGTTGTTCTTCCTGACGTGCCTTTTGTTGCTTTGTCAGATGCGCCCCACCTGCCTTGCGTGCCTTGGCATCGGGCTTTTTCGGTGGTGTGGGTTTGCGCATCAATTCTTCCCGCGTTCGCGTTCAGCCCTAAGCTAGGCGCGCTTTGCCTCAATCGCATCCATAATGGCTGCGGCCGCATTGGTGCCGTCAAATCGCTCAAGCTCCTGAATGCCTGTGGGGGAGGTGACGTTGATTTCGGTCAACACATCACCGATCACATCAATCCCGGCAAAGATCAGACCCTGCTCTCGCAGTGACGGGCCGATGATCTCGCAAATTTCGCGATCACGCTTGGTCAGCTCAACCTTTTCGGCCCTGCCGCCGACATGCATGTTGGAGCGGGAGTCCCCCTCGGCGGGCACGCGGTTGATGGCGCCAATCGGCTCCCCCTCCACAAGGATGACACGTTTGTCACCGGCGCGAACGGCGGGCAGATAGGCCTGAATGACATAATGTTCCCGCATCGTGTCGTGGAACATTTCCAGCAGGGAATTTAGGTTTTCGTCACCATCCTTGATGCGGAAAATGCCGGCGCCACCATTGCCGTAAAGCGGCTTGATGATGATGTCTTTATGTTCCTTGCGAAATTCTGCCACGGCGGCAGGGTCGCGTGTGATCAGGGTGGGGGGCATAATCCCCTCAAACTCTGTCACGAACAGTTTTTCAGGGGCATTGCGAACAGACACCGGATCATTCACCACCAAGGTTTCGGGGTGGACACGCTCCAGCAAATGCGTGGTTGTAATATAGGCCATGTCAAACGGCGGGTCCTGCCGTAGCAGCACGCAGTCAAGCTGGGTCAACGGGCGTGTTTCCCGCACGCCCAACTGGGCGTGATTGCCCTTTTCACGCTTGAGCGTCAGCGCGTGACCCGAGGCAAAGACAATGCCATCTTTCATATAAAGATCATCGGGCAGATAATAGAATAGTTCATGCCCGCGATCCTGCGCCTCCAGCCCGAGGCGGAAGGTGGAATCACCATCAATATCAATGGCATCAATCGGGTCCATCTGGATGGCAACGCTCAATTGCTTGGGCATGTGCGTGTCCTTCGCTTTAGTCACTGGAAATTAGTGGATCAGTGGCATGATCCGCCCCATGACGCAAGCGTGATAGGGCGGCATTGGGGCGGAAGCTGGGGCCGGTTGTCCGGGATTTACCGGCGCGGGTCGTTCTTCAGAACGACATGGCTGACGATCCTGACAACGCCTGATACTTGTTGGATCTGCCATGTTGTGCGCTTCAACTCGGCATCTGATTGGGCAATACCCAACAGATAAACCACGCCATTGACCGTCTCAATCGTATAGTTGATATCGACGACATCGGGGTCGGTCAGCAGTCGCGCGCGGATTTTGGTGGTGATCCACGTGTCCTTGGCGCTGTCGAGCAGCGTGAAATCAGGATTGACCTCAATCTCGTTGATGACCTCCTGCACGCCTTCGATTGACCAGACAAGGCGGGCAGCTTTCACGCGGAATTCTGCCGTGTCTACCGCGCCGGTCAACAGGACACGGCCTTCATGAACTTCTGAGCTGACTTGCGCAAACAGGTCGATATTTTCATCAAGCAGGAGTGAGTTGATCTGTACCCCGATCAGTGAATCATCAACCGCATCACCGACTGACCGTTCCTGCGCAGCAGCCAGCCCTACGGTGGCAGCGCCGCCTACAATGGTTTCAACACAGCCTGTCAGGCTGCCGCCCATTAGGGCAATAAGCGCCATAGGGGCCAGAATTTGTGATGGTTTGCGCATGGAACCTCCCGAATCAACTGATGGGTGCAGTTTGTCGCCGGATTACGGCTCAATCAAGGCACTTGGTATGGCGACAGACAAGGCAAATACTATGCTTTCGAGCCATGTTCAGGTGGGATTAGACGATCTGCCCGAAATTTGACATAAGTTGTGGGTATGAAGACGCAAAATCAGAAGGATGTGGCGTGCAAAACAGAACTGATCACAAAATGACAGCGCGGGTGGCGATATTGACCGTGTGTGCCTTGGTTCTGGCTGCTTGCGGGGCGGATGGACCGCGTGAAAAGCCGCCGATTGTCTATCGTGGTGATCAGGGAGGCTATCAACAGCCGACCCAAACCATGCCTGATCGCGGCCGCGAAGGCGCGGAAACAGATATTCCGCCGCCGGTGGATATGCGTACCGATGAATATGACACCGCCTATCTTTGGGGGCGTGATCGTGCAGCCGAAGAACAAAGCGGTGATGTGACCTATCTGCCCGGTGCGCCAGGTGGCAGGCAGCATGATGGCGAAGGGCAACAACAAGGCTCGGCCAATTCATCCGGCTCCTCGGGCATGTATGATTTTGATTTTTCGGGTGTCGGCACGACCGGTACGAATGATGTGATGCTGCAGGGTGCCTCGCGCATTGCGATATTGGTGCCGTTAAGTGGCCCCCATGCCCATATTGGCAAGGCGCTTTATCGTGCAGCACAAATGGCATTGTTTGCGCATGGTGAACGCGGCGTGGTGTTGATGCCGCGTGATACGCAAGGGCGTCCGGATCAGGCTGCCCTGATGGTCCGTCAGGCAGCTGCCGATGGCGCTGATCTGATCCTTGGGCCGTTATTTTCTGAATCTGTCAGCGCCGCCGCACCTGAGGCCAAGCGGGCCGGCCTGTCCATGATTGCCTTTTCCAATAATCGCGATGTGGCACGGCCCGGCGTGTTTCTTTTGGGCTTTTTACCAGAACAACAAGTGACGCGTGTTGTGCGTTATGCCAGCGGGCAGGGTCTGTACCGCTTTGCCGGATTGTTCCCGGATACCAGCTATGGTCGCCGGGTCGCCTATGCCTTCCACGATGCTGTCAGCCGGTCAGGCAGTGCGGTTACACAGACCGAAGTATACTATCCCAGCGCCGAAGCGATGTTTGACCCGGTGCGGCGATTGACCAATTATGACGTACGGGTTGCCGCCTATAAACGCCAGGTCGCTGCGTTGGAAGCTGAAGACACGGCCTTTGCCCGTGCCGCGCTTGAACGGTTACAAGATCGTGAGGCGGTGGGTGATGTCGGGTTTGATGCAGTGCTGTTGCCCGCAGGGGGCACAAATCTTAAGTCACTTGCCCCCTTGCTGCCCTATTACGAAGTAAACCCCAAGGATGTGAAGTTTTTGGGTACGGGCCTTTGGGGCGAAGCGGGTGTCGGCCTTGAGCCTGCGTTGGTAGGCGGGTGGTATGCGGGGCCACCCCCCGCACATGAGGCCAGCTTTGCCGCGCGGTATGAGGCCGTGTTTGATAACAGACCCCCCCGTTTGGCAAGTTTGGGCTTTGACGCCATGTCACTTGCGGTGGCATTACATAAGGCTGATCCGACCAGCACCAGTCGCCGTCGCTTTGCTGCCCGGTCAATCGCCCGCCCCCAAGGGTTCGCCGGGATGGATGGCATTTTCCGGTTTCATGACAATGGTTTGAATGAGCGCGGCTTGGCGGTGATTGAGGTTTTGCCGACAGGGACCAAGGTGATTGACCCTGCGCCGACCCGTTTCATAATTTATGATGCGCAGTGGCAGCAAGACACGCCTGAGGCCCGCGCAAGGCAGCGCCTGACCCCACAACAGGATGAATATCAGCAGCCTTATTTCAATCCCGGCTTTGGTCGCGCCACACCCTAAACGGCGCTGCGGGATCGTTTAATGCTCGTCCAGTGCTGCCATCATGGCCGTGCGGGCGTCTTGGGCTGTTTTGATTTCAGATGCCTTGCGGGCGTCATCCCAATCAAGCTGCGCGGCCATCGCCGTGGCGGCTTCATCAAGGGCGCTGATCCCGCCATCAAGATCATACCATGCCCGGCCTGACCGTCTGACCCACCAGTCTTCCAATCGTTGCGCCCCTTCATGGGTCACTGCATAGCGTGCCTCATGCGCGGGGCCAAAGGGGGCACCGTCTGCTGTTGCAAGTGCCGCCGCAGCATGTGCGCCATAGCTTGTGGTCAGCTTGGTCGCCTGCGCCGATGAAAGGCCAAACTGTTGCGCAAGCGATGCTTCAAATTGGGCAAGGTCCGCAATATCGCCGCCGGGAAGGGGCAGCGTATCTGTGGGCGGTGTATCGCATGGGTGCCCCAACCGCTTTGCAATTTGATCGGCCAATCGTGCCGCCATTTTGCGATAGGCTGTCAGCTTCCCCCCCGCGATGGAGATCATGCCGTGCGGCCCTTCAAGAATTTCGTCTTTGCGGGAAATGTCTGATGGGGCCTTGCCTTCCTCTCCCAACAGGGGCCGGACGCCGGACCACAATCCGCAAACATCCGCTGGCGTCAGCTGATTGCCGCCAAACGTGTCATTGCCGCTTTCCAGTAAATAGGCGATATCGCTGAAAGTGATGGTGGGCCAGTAATCGGCATCTGCATAAAACGTATCGGTGGTGCCGAAATAGACGATATCCCCCTTGGGCACGACAAACACATTGCGGCCATCGGGGCCGCGCATTGTTACTGTGTTGTTCAGTGGCAGGCGGCTGCGCGGCACGCAGGCATGAATGCCCTTGGTCAGAATCAGGCGTTTGGCGGCATCGGCGTCCTCAAGGCTGCGCAAGGCATCGACCCAAGGGCCGGCAGCATTGATTAACTGTTTGGCCTTAATGGTTGCGCCCAGCGTTTCGCCGGGCAGGGTGCTCTGCACCTCAAACCCTGTAATTGTGTTTTGTTCAATGATGGCCTTGGTGGCGCGGGCATAATTGACCGTTACCGCGCCGTGTAATGCTGCATCCTGCACATTGGCAAGGGTCAGGCGCGCATCATCAGTCAGATATTCATAATAATGACAGGCCCCGGCAAAGCGGCCCGGCTTGATCGCTGGTTCAATTTCTTGCAATTGCGCAGCGCTGACCATGCGGTGACGTTCATTCTTGGCAACGCGCCCCAGCTTTTCAAAGGCAATAAGCCCGGCCTTGATGATCCATTGTTCCTTGCGGCTGCGGGCGGTTACCAGCATGGGGTTCACTCGCGCCAGATGCGGCGCAATCTGGCGCAAGGCTGCCCGTTCCCGTGACGCTTCGCGGACAACGCCGAAATCACCCTGGGCAAGATAGCGCAAACCGCCATGCACCAACTTGGATGACCGGCTGGAGGTGCCGGCGGCGAAGTCGCTGGCCTCCACAAGGGCGCAGGTCAGCCCACGCATTGCCACCTCACGCGCCAGACCGGCACCTGTTATGCCGCCGCCGATGATCAGAACGTCAAATGTTTCGGCCTCAAGACGATTGAATATTGCCTGTCTGTTGCGCAGGTCAAAACCTGTCATAAAGGGGCGCTCCTTGCGTAAAAGTTGCGCGATTGTGCCATAGACGGGAAGGGGGGTGCCATTGAAATTATGATGTTTTCGTCCGTCACGATTGCCAATCGCCCAAAAAAGGCGGAGACTTCCTACTAGGGCATATACTCTAGGCACAAAGCGCGGGGAGGCGTTTATGGCACATGTGTGGATGACCGTATTGGGGCTGATGGTTTTATTGACCGGGGCCGTTCTGGTGTTGCCCATCGCCAATCGCGTGCGCTTTCCCTTTACCGTGCTATTGGCCATCGTTGGCATGGGGGTCGGTTTCCTTGCCGAAGGTCTGGGTATCGCGGGGCACGTCGCCCAATTAACCCAAGATCATCATGGCAGCGGGTCCGCATTTCGGGATGCCCTTATCGCCCTTGTCAGCCTTGATGTAACGTCAGAGGCGATCTTGTTTATCTTCCTTCCTGCCCTTGTGTTTGAAAGCGCCCTGTCGATTGATGTGCGCCGCCTGATGGAAGATATTGGCCCGATCCTGTTTTTGGCAGCGTTGGGGTTGCTGGTGTCTACAGCGGTTATCGGGATTGTTCTAAATCAATTCAGCGGCATGTCGCTGATTGCCTGCCTGTTGTTGGGGGCCATATGCTCTGCCACTGACCCGGTTGCGGTCGTGGCGATATTCAAAGAAGTAGGGGCACCCAAGCGGCTTGCCATTTTGGTTGAAGGGGAAAGCCTGTTCAATGATGCAACAGCCATCGTTGTCTTTACCTTGTTGCTTGCCATGTTGACCGGTGAAGGTGGCATCAGTTTTCTGGGGGGGGTCGGCAGTTTCCTGAAGGTGTTTATCGGCGGCATCATCGTCGGGTTTGTGATGGCCCGCGTGTTCTGTGTGGTTATCGGACGGTTGAATGATTTTCCATTGGCGGCGATCACCCTGACGATCACGTTGGCCTATCTATCCTTTATCGCTGCGGAACATTATCTGCATGTGTCTGGTGTGATGGCATCGGTCACTGCCGCGCTGGTGGTCGGGTCAACCGGGCGCACCGCGATCAAGCCTGCAATTTTCCATTCCATGCATGACATATGGGAACAGTTGGGATTTTGGGCAAATGCTGTCATTTTCGTGTTGGTGGGCATTGCCGTGCCGCATTTGTTGGCAAAGGCTGATCCGCGCTTGTTCCTGATGGTTGGTGTGTTGATCGTCACCGCAACGATAATTCGTTCGCTGATCGTCTATGGATCGGTGCCTATGTTGGCGCGTTTGGGTGTGGCGCAAAAGGTCTCACAATCCTTCCAGACCGTTATGGTGTGGGGCGGTCTGCGCGGGGCGGTGTCGTTGGCATTGGCGCTGGCAGTGGTAGAAAACGAGTTGGTCCCTGAAGATGCGCGCACCTTTATTGCAGTGCTGGTCACGGGTTTTGTGTTGTTCACCCTGTTTACACAGGCCACGACGATCCGCCCGGTCATGAATAAGTTGGGGCTTGATAAACTCAGCCACGCGGATGAGGCATTGCGCAACCGCTCCGTCGGGTTTGCGGCTGACCGTATTCGCGGATCGGTGCAGGCATTTGGCGAAGCGCGTGGCCTGACGGAAGATGAGATCAATGCCGCCTTTGACGAAGAAACAGGCTTCGAAGATAAGGCGTTTGAAGCCACTGTGACAGAGGATGAGTGGATTGTGGCAGGGCTGAAAGCCATGCTGTCACAGGAGCGGCGTGCCTATCTTGATGGGTTTGGTTCTGGGGCCATTTCCTCTACCGCCTTGCGTGAATTGTTGATGCGCGTTGATGATATTGCAGACGCGACCAAGGCAGGTGGGATTGAAGGGTACCGGAACGCCAGCGAGGCTGCGGTAGAGTTTGATCGCGGGTTCCGTGTTGGTCGGTGGTTGCAGCGCCGCTTTGGGGTCGATGCGGTTTTGGCCCGCGCCCTTGCCCTGCGGTTTGAGGTGCTGGACGCAATGGCAGCAGCACTGACTGCGCGCTCATCCGAAGACAGCGCCGAAATGCGTGCGTTGGTCGGCGCACAGGGTGCTGAAAAAGCGACACAAGAATTGGCCGCCCGTACAAAAAGGGTTGAGCGGCGGTTAAACAATATCAAGCTGCTATATCCTGACTATGTTGAACGGGTCGAGGCACGCAATCTGCGCCTTGTCGCCCTGCGGTTGGAACAGGCTGATTATGACAGGTTGGCTGCGCAGTCCCTGATCGGGGCATCCGTTCATCAATCATTGGTGGATGAGCTGGCGGAAAAACGGCGGGCGCTTGATAAACTTCCGGCGCTGGATATTCATCTTGATGCCACGCTGTTGCTGCGTAAGGTGCCGCTATTTGCCAAGTTAACCGATAGTGAAATCGCGGCGGTTGCCAAATTGATGAAGCCGCGCCTGATGTTGCCCGATGAAACAATTTTCAAACGCGGTGATGTGGGTCGCGAGATGTTCTTTATCTCGCTTGGCGCGGTTGAGGTGCTGTTGCCGGGCCGATCGATTGAGTTGGGCTCGGGCAGCTATTTCGGTGAGATTGCCCTGTTTGAAGATCAGGAACGTAATGCGGATGTTAAGACATTAAGTTTTTGTGAGGTGCTGGCGCTATCCAGGGACGATCTTGACCGCCTACTTGCGACCAAGCCTGAGTTGCGCGATGAACTGCGCCGCGAAGTGGCGCGCAGGCTGGCGGAAAACCAATAAGATTTTACAGGCAAACAGGCCGCAGAATGTGCTAAATGTTAGGTATATATCAATTACCTTTCAGGGCCTGATTTTATGAACCTGCCTGTTTCGTTTCGCCGTTTGATGATTGCATCAACGCTTTTAGTGGTTTCTGCCGCGCCCATGGCTGTGGCGCAAGACACGCCCCTGTTGGTTGAGGTTGCTGCCGCAACCAACGCCGCCTTGACCGATCCGATTAAGGCACTGGGAACGTTAAAGCCGCGCGAGGCGGTGGATATCACTTCATCGGTTTCAGATAAGGTGCAGACAGTGCATGTGGCCGATGGGGCCACTGTTGATGCGGGCGACCTGTTGGTCAGCCTTGAAAGTGCCGAGGAAAAGGCAGCTGTGCGTGCCGCTGCAGCCTTGGTTGAAGAACGCCGGCTGTCATATCGGCGGGCGCAGGATTTGGCAGAACGCAAGTCAGGCCCGCTGGCATTGGCCGAAGAACGCAGGGCAGCCTATGAACAGGCGGTGGCAGGGCTGGAAACAGCGCAGGCCCGCCTTGCTGATCGGCAGTTGCGCGCGCCATTTGCGGGGCAGTTGGGGTTCAAGCGTGTCAGCCCCGGTGCGCTGGTGCGCCCTGCGGATGTCATAATCTCCCTATGGGATACCCAAATGCTCTATCTGGACTTTACGGTGTCTGACCGTCATTTGGCCGCGCTGAAAAAGGGATTGTCGGTCAATGCGACCGCAACGGCCTATCCTAAACGTGTATTTCAAGGGACGGTTGACCTTGTGAACCCGGCGGTTGATGCGTTGACCCGTGCGGTGACGGTGCGGGCATTGCTTGACAACAGTGACGGCGCGCTGAAACCCGGCATGGCCCTGCAGGTGACCCTGAACAAGTCGCCGCGTGACGCCCTGATGATCCCTGAAGAAGCATTGGTGCCATCCGATCAGGGGCAAAGGGTGTTCGTAATTGCGCCAACTGAACCGGGATTGGGAACAGTTTCGCAATCCATCGTTCAGTTGGGTGCGCGCCGACCCGGGAGTGTTGAAATTCTATCTGGCCTTGTGCCGGGTCAATTGGTTGTGACGCGCGGTACTTTACGTGTGCGCCCGGGCCAAACTGTCCGCTTCAAGGCGGAGGCTGCGCAGTGATCCTATCTGACGTTTCTGTAAAGCGGCCTGTCTTCGCCGCTGTCTTAAGCCTGTTGATGGTGACATTCGGCACCATTTCGTTTGAGCGTCTTTCGTTGCGCGAATATCCTGATATTGACCCGCCCGTTGTGACGATTGATACGCGTTATCCCGGCGCGTCAGCTGAAATTGTAGATAACCGCATCACCGAAACGATTGAGGATCGGGTGTCAGGCATCAGCGGTGTGCGCTTCATCTCCTCGCAATCAAGTCCGGGCCGTTCACGCGTCACGATTGAGTTTGAGTTGGGCCGCGATGTTTCCGATGCGGCCAATGATATTCGTGATCGTGTCGGCGGTTTGCTCGACAACTTGCCCGATCAGGCCGAACCGCCAGAAGTTGAGAAAGCTGATGGCGATGATTCTGTCATGATGTGGATTCATCTGGTCAGTGACCGTCATGATCTGATGGACCTGACAGACTACGCGGAACGCCATTTGGTTGACCGGTTTTCCGCTATCAGCGGTGTGGCGCGCGCCCGCGTGTCGGGTGGCAAGGTGCCAGCCATGCGTATTTGGCTTGATAAGGTGGCGATGGCTGCGCGCGGTATCACCGCGCCGGATATTGAGGCGGCCTTGCTGCGTGAGAATATTGAACTTCCCGCAGGGCGTATTGAAACGCCGGGGCGGTTGATCGGCATGCGGCTTGAACGATCCTATAAAACGGTTGAAGATTTTCAGGCCCTTGTGATCCGTGAAGGCGCAGACGGGCATCTGGTACAATTGTCTGATGTCGCGCGCATTGAACGGGCCCCGCGAGAGGAAAGAACGCTGTTTCGTGGCAATGGCGTGCCCATGGTTGGCATCGGTGTCGTCAGACAAAGCCAGTCAAACGCGTTGGAGGTTGCCTATAAAGTCCGCGCTGAGGTTGAGCGCCTGCGTAATGGCCTGCCTGAGGCGATGGACCTGAAGTTAAGCTATGACAAAACAATATTTGTCGAAGGGGCGGTTAAGGAAGTTTACAAAACGCTGGGTATTGCGATCATCTTTGTGATTGGCGTGATCTATCTGTTCTTGGGGTCGGTCCGCGCCATGATTGTGCCTGCTGTCACGGTGCCGGTGTCTTTGGTGGCAACCTTTACGGTGATTTATGCGCTGGGTTTTTCGATCAATCTGCTGACCTTGCTGGCGCTGGTGCTTGCCATTGGTCTTGTGGTTGATGATGCGATTGTGGTGCTGGAAAATATAGTCCGCCGCATGAAGGAGGAGGGCGAGCCACCCTTGCGTGCCGCCTATCTTGGTGCGCGGCAGGTTGGGTTTGCTGTTGTGGCGACAACGCTTGTGCTTGTGTCGGTCTTTGTGCCGCTTGCCTTTTTGGAAGGTGATGTCGGGCGGCTGTTTACTGAATTTGCGCTGACGATGGCAGTTGCGGTTGTCTTCTCGTCCATCACGGCGCTTAGTCTGTCTGCCATGCTGGCGTCGAAATTGTTGAAGCCCAGCAGTCATTCAACAATGGCATCACGCTTGGTCGATAACAGCTTTTCACGCCTGCAGGGTGCCTATCAGCGTGGCCTTGATACAAGCCTGCGCCATCCGTGGGTCGTGTTGATTGTCTTTGTCAGCTTGCTTGGTGGCACGGCGGCACTGTTCAACGCCTTGCCGCGTGAGTATGCCCCTGCAGAAGATCGCGGCATATTCTTTATGTCGGTTAAGGGGCCTGAAGGGGCGACCTATGACTATATGAAGGCGTATGGGGATGAGATTGAGGAACGGCTGACCCCATTGATTGAGAACGGTGATATAAGCCGGTTATTGCTGCGCGTGCCGATTAGCTTTGGCAATCCAGAAAGTTTTAACTCCGCCGCTGCCATCGTCGTGCTGAATGATTTTGATAAACGACGTGATGCCTTCACCATTATCGAGGATGTAAAGGCGCGGCTGCATGATTTAAGCGGTGTGCGCGTCTTCCCGTCTATGCGGCGTGCCTTTGGTAAGCGATCATCAAGCCCGGTGCAGTTTGTAATCGGGGGCGGTTCTTACGAAGAATTGGTCGTGTGGCGTGACATGATGTTGGCCGCTATCGCTGATCGTGACGGGCTTGGCGTTGTGGATGTGGATTCAGATTTCAAACAAACCCAACCGCAAATTCGGATAGATATAGATAAAACCCGGGCAGGTGATTTGGGTGTGCCTATCGGTGATGTGGGGGTGACCCTTGAAACCATGTTGTCCGGGCGCATTGCGGGCCGCTTCATAGAAAATGGTGAAGAATATGATGTGGTGATCGAGGGGGAGCGGGCGCAACGTCAATCCCCCGCAGATGTCACCGATATTCATGTGCGGTCGCGGAACGATGGCCTGTTGGTGCCGCTTGATCAATTGATCAGCTTTGAAGAACAGGCAACCTCGAACACCTTGCCGCGCTATAATCGGGTGCGAGCCATAACCATCACGGGCGATTTGGCAGAAGGGGTGCCCCTGGGCACCGCGCTGGATAATCTGGATGAGTTGGCGCGCGAGATTTTGCCGGAGGCAGCCTCAATCGATTACAAGGGGGAAAGCCGGGATTTGCGTTATGATTCCGGTTCGCTCGACTTCGTATTGATTTTGGGGATTGTCATCGTCTTTTTGGTGTTGGCGGCACAATTTGAAAGTTTTGTGCATCCACTGGTCATCATGTTGACGGTGCCGCTGGCCATCGGCGGGGCGTTGTTGGGGATTTGGCTGACGGGCGGATCGCTTAACATTCAGACGCAAATTGGTTTGGTGATGCTGGTGGGGTTGGCGGCCAAAAACGGCATTTTGATCGTGGAATTCGCCAATCAGCTGCGCGGTCAGGGCCGGGCGTTTGATGACGCCATTCGGGAGGCGAGCCTGCTGCGCTTGCGGCCCATTATCATGACCGGGATCACAACGGCTATCGGTGCTGTGCCGTTGATACTGGCCAGCGGGCCGGGATTTGAAATGCGGGCGGCGATTGGCGTGACAATCTTTTTCGGTGTGGTGATCGCCACATGCCTGACGATATTTGTGGTGCCTGTTGCCTATAAGATTTTGGCGCGTGGCACAAAAAGCGCCAGTGCCGTTGCCGACCAGCTGGCGGGGGAGTTGTCAGCCCCACAAGGCGGCGGCGAATGAATGGGCGCGCCCTGCGCCAAGTTTAAGCGGTGGGGACACATCCTGCTTTAACATGCTGGCACCATCCAAATCGCAAAAGTCAGCTTGGCTTGCCACGACAAAGGCAGGGGCCATGGCCCGTGATGTGCCGATCATGCAGCCGACCATCACCTTGAATTGTTGCGCCCTTGCGGCGTGAAGCAAGTGCAGCGCGGCGGTCAGGCCGCCTGTTTTATCCAGCTTGATATTCACAAATTGATAGCGGCCAACAAGCATCGGCAGGTCATCAGCAGTTTTGCAGGCCTCGTCCGCTGCAAGCGGTATGGGGCAATCAATTGTGTCCAGCGCCGCATCTTGGCCTGCGGGCAGGGGTTGTTCTATCAGGCTGACCCGGTGCTTGGTTAATACAGGTATGATTTGCTGCAACAGGTCAGGCGTCCAACTTTCATTGGCATCGACAAACAGTTCTGCGGTTGGCAGGGCGTGGCGCACAGCGGCAAGCCTGTCGTCGATCAGCTCTGCGTTCAATTTGATTTTAACCAGATCATAGTCGCGCAGGGTGTTTGCGGCCCTTGCCATCTTTTCAGGCGTATCAATTGAAATTGTGTAATCCGCCCGCACCGGGTCGGTTGGCTCATCCAGTCCCAATATTTGCCAGATGCGCTTGCCTTCCTGTTTGCAGCGCAAATCCCACAGGGCGCAATCAAGCGCATTGCGCGCTGACCCGGCAGGCAACAGCTCAAGCAAATCATCATTACTGATCGTGCCGCTTTCGATTTGGGGACGGATAGCCGCCAGCTCCTGCAAGTCACCCGCTGGGCTGCGCCCCAAAAATGGTTTCGGCGTTGCCTCACCCCGGCCAATATGGCTGCCTTCTGAAAGTTCAACACAGGTCAGCGCGACCTCGTCAAAGCCTTCGCGAGCCAGCACAAAGGGGACGGTCAGCTGTCGCTGGTCGGTATATGCGGTCAGTTTCATGGGCAAACCATACTGAAATCAGATGATTCTGGGTATGGTTTCGCACGCCCTTTGGTGCCTGGCTTCTGAATTCGCAATTGGTGTGATTTAGTTGACAATGTATACTATATGCGTAAATATCCTGCCTAGATATTGCGAATAATGACAGTTTTGGGGTCGGAAATTGCCAACCTGCCGTGTGGGGTGGGGTGGTGATGGCCCAACAGGGTGGCAACAGGGCAGGGAATAATACAATGACAAACGGACGTTTGGCCGGACGGGTTGGGCTTGTCACCGGTGCGGGGCAAGGTGTTGGTGCCGGTATTGCCAAGGCGCTGGTCGCCGACGGCGCTTCTGTGATGTTGGCTGGGCGCACCCTGTCAAAGGTTGAGGATCAGGCGGAGGCATTGGCCCGCGCAGGCGGCACGGTCACCGCCATGGCATGCGACGTCACTGATCGTGACGCATTGATTGCCGCTGTTGATACGACCGCCGGGCATTTCGGTAAGCTGGATATTTTGGTGAACAATGCGCAGCAGGTGCCGCTTGGCCCCCTTCATAAACTTGATGACGATGCGGTTGAGGCAGGTTGGCAGTCAGGTCCAATGGCGGTTCTGCGGGCTATGCGTGCGGCATTACCCCATATGAAGGCAGCAGGCGGCGGGGCCATTGTTAATTTGGGATCATCGTCTGCATTTCGGTGGGATAATGGCGGCTATGGTGCCTATGGCGCCGTCAAGGAAGCGATCCGCCAACTGACGCGTGCAGCCGCAAGCGAATGGGGACGGTATGATATTCGCGCCAATGTGATCCTGCCGCTTGGCAACTCCCCCGGCATGGCAATGTGGAGCGAGCATAACCCTGACGAGGCTGCTGCCTTTGTCAAAACTGTGCCATTGGGCCGTGTCGGTGATTGTGAAGACGATATTGGCCGTGCCGTCGCGTGGCTGTGCAGTGACGAGGCAGGCTATGTCACCGGACAGTCAATCGGCCTTGATGGCGGTCAGGCACGCTTGGTCTAGGGATAATAATGATGAACAAATCAATCGACGAGCAAGTCACCAGCGGCGCGGCATGGGCGCAATTCTGCGATGACCTGAAGGCGGTGGGTGACTTGCTGCTACAACCGGAAAATCCGCAGGATGCGTTTACGCAAGCCGAAGGGATGCGGTATCTGTCCCGCCTGACGCGGATGGGGCTTGAAAACTTTTTGGAATATCGCGACCCGCTGTTCCCGGTGTTTCGTCGTTCCTGTCATGAAACGATCAAGCTGGGTGGTGATAACCCGGACAATCATTATGCCAATGCGCAGATTGACGGATCGTTTGACTACAAGATCACAGGGTCGCGCGGGTCTGTTCACTATTTGGGGATCGGAACCCAATCCGGCAATTACGGCAAGGACGGGACGTTGCAAACCATCGGCTTTATCGATGCCGATAAGGATATTGCGATTAATGATGATGGCAGTTTTGAAATCATCGTGTCGCAAACAGAACAGCCGGGCAATTGGCTGAAGATGACAGACGGTACGGGCATGGTGCTGGTGCGCCAAACCTTTCATGATCGCGAAACAGAAACCCCTGCTGTGCTGACGATTGAACGGCTAAATGCAGAGGGTGAGGCCCCTGCACCCCTGTCGTCGCAACGTATCGCGCATGGGTTGATGGCGGCCAGCCGCTACGTGGCAGGCTCCGTCAAGTTGTTCTTGGAATGGAGCCATGAGTTCCGCACCTATGACCTCAACACGTTCAAAATGCTGGATCATAAACGCGCCCAGCGTGTCGGGGGCGATCCCAATATACGCTATTTTTATGGGTGGTATGATTTCGCAGATGATGAGGCATTGGTGATCACCACACCGCTGCCTGAATGTGATTACTGGAATATCCAATTGTGCAATTTTTGGATGGAAAGTTTTGATTATCGCTATCACCGGGTTCATCTGAACCACCACCTTGCGCAAAATGACGGCAAGACGGCTGAGGTTGTGGTGGCGCACAGGCAGCTGGATCACCCCAACGCCATCGAAACGGCAGGCCATAAGGAAGGCGTGTTGATGTGGCGCTGGATCGGCGCATCTGATCACCCTGTCCCGCAAGTGCGCAAGGTGAAGATAAGCGAGATTGCAGGATGAGCCGCATTCCCCTGGAACGTGATGCCCTGATGGCGGCGGCGGTGCAATCTGCCGGGCTGGACGATTTCGGCGATTTGTTTTTTATAGAGCCGTTGGATGTTTTGTTAAGCGCCCTCACAACCGAAGCTGATCTGAACGATGCGGCCCTGAAAGTGCGGCCCATGCAGTTGGTCAACAGTTTGGTCAATCGCCTGCGGACAGAGGATTACATCAAACGCCATCCGGAAATTTTGGATGAAGAAATTTTGGTCGATGCGGTAATTGTTGGTTTGCCGCGCACAGGCAGCACAATGCTGCATCGCCTGTTGGCAGCTGATCCGGGCAATACCGCGATGCAGATGTGGGAAGGGGGGCAACCTGCGCCTTGGCCTGAAGAGGACTTGGGTACAGCAAAAGAGCTGGGGAATCCCATCGGCCGCCAGAAAATGGGCGAGAAGACCGCCGCCTATATTAATCAATCCAGCCCCGGCTTTGGTTCGATCCATGATGTGAATGCCTATAGTCCAGAAGAAGAAATCCTGCTGCTGGAACATTGTTTCATGAGCTCAGTCCCTGAATCCGGTTTCTATATCCCCAGCTATACGGATTATCTAAAGGGCGCTGATCATTCGCGCGCCTATCAGGATTTGAAACGCTTTCTGCAATTCTTGCAATGGCAGCGCCCCGAACGGCGTGGCAAAAAATGGGTGCTGAAAACACCGCAGCATGTCCCGTTGGTTGATGTTGTGCTGAAGACGTTTCCCGGGGCCAAGATTGTCATGACCCATCGTGATCCGGTTGAAACCGTGCCCAGCTTTTGTTCGATGGTCGCGCATTATGCAGGGCCGTGGACCAATCACCTTGATGAAAAGGCGATCGGCAAATTGTGGGCCGATCGCTTGGCGTGGAACCTTGACCAGTTTATGCAGCAGCGTGATGCGCTGGGTGAGGCGCACTTTATCGATACTGACTACCGCAAGACCATCACTGATCCGCTTGGGGTGGCGCGTGATCTGTACGCGCAGTTGGGCCGCACCGTCACCGCATCGGGTGCGGCGCAGATGAAAGAACATGCAGCGGCCAACAAGAAAAACAAACATGGCAAGCATCACTATACCGCAGCGCAATTCGGGTTAAGTGACAGTGGCATTGCAGACCAGTTCGCTGCCTATCGTGGCCGATATATCAAAGGGTAATCACAAATGTTGTTGAAAGATAAAGTTGTTCTGATCACAGGAATTGGCCCGGGCATGGGCCAGCACCTTGCCCGCATCGCTGCCGAAGAAGGCGCGAAAATCGCCATTTGCGCCCGCAACAAGGAACGGCTTGACGGTTATGCAGTTGATATCGCAAAGGCGGGCGGTGACGTGATTGCCATCCCGACAGATATTGCGGATGAAGGACAGGTTAGCCATTTTGTGGACACCGCAGCACAGCATTATGGCCGTGTCGATGGGCTGGTGAACAGCGCCTATAAGCATGTGGGGTTTAAGCCGTTTGAGGATGCCGATCTGGATGTGTGGCGGGCCAGTATGGAAACCAATTTCTTTGGCACATTGTCTGTCACGCAGAAAGCGGTGCCCCATATGAAGGCGGCAGGCGGCGGGGCAATTGTGTCGGTCAACACAATGGCGAACCGGAAACCCATGGCGGGCGAGGGCGGCTATGCCAGTGCCAAGGCGGCAATGGCAGGCGCAACCCGTATGCTGGCCCAGGAGTTGGGGCAGTATAATATTCGCGTCAACTCAACCTTTATGGGGTGGTTATGGGGTCCTGGCGTGCAGGGATATGTTGCCCACACCGCCAAGGCACAAGGCGTTGACGAAGCGCAGATCATCAAGGGCATCACCCGCAATATCCCGCTGGGTGTGGTGCCGCCCGATGAAGAATGCGCCAAGACGGTTTTGATGTTCGTGTCGGACTATACAAAGATGGTCACCGGCGCGTCATTGGATGTGAATGGCGGCGAGTTTATGACGCCCTAATTTTGGGTCGTGCAGGAGTTGAGCAATGGCATTGGATCTTGAAGCAATTGAGCTGATTAAGCAGCTAAAGCACCGCTACTTTCGGTGTCTTGATATGGCCGACCATAATGAATTGGCCACAACATTGACCGATGATGTGACGATTGATTATCAGGGCGGATCGTATCGTGCCCAATATGATAATCGTAGCGACTTTCTTGAATTTTTGGCTATGGCCTTTCATTCGCAGGCTGTGGCCCAGCATACCGCCCACCATCCTGAAATTGAGGTTGCTGCCGATGGCAAGACCGCGACGGGCAAATGGTATTTGCATGATATTTTCTGGGATTTGAAATACCGCGTGAAAACATCAGGCGTTGCGCTTTACCAAGACAAATATGTCAAAACGGACGATGGCTGGAAAATCGCCCATTCAGGCTATACGCGGGTGTATGAGTTGGTTGAGAAGATTGAGGAAGACCCGCCCTTTACCGCCCGTCATTTGCAATCGGTGGGGCGGGTGCTGGATTAGTCTTTATCTTTGAAGGGTGTTTTGAAGGCACCTTTCAGGATTTTCCAGACGCCGCTGGCATTGGCAACGACGTTGCCATCGGCCAATAATTCACCTTGCACAAAAACCATCGACCCGCCGCGCGATACCTTGGTGGCAACCGCCTCCAGCACCATGCCTTCGGTAATCGCGCCAATGAAATTGGTAGTGAGCGAGACTGTGACCGCAGGCTGGTCACCAATAAAGTGCCAGGCAGCAGCGCCCAAAGCCTCGTCCGCTATGGTCATGGTCAATCCACCATGAACGCGTGCGCCTGAATTAAGGTGACGCTCTTCGATCTTCAGGCCAAACCAATGTTGCTGTGCGCCATCTGGCCCGTCTGTTATTTTGTGCCAAAACGGTCCGGCAATATCGCCGAAGGGGTCGTAATAATCGCCCTGTGCATAACCATCTGGCATAGTTGGTTGGTCGGTCATGACTTGTGGGCCTCCGCAGCGATGTTCAGGAAGCTTGGCGGCTCCCCGCCCCCATGAACTTCAAGCGATGCGCCGCTGATATAGCTGGCCTGATCCGATGTCAGGAACAGGCAGGCCTGCGCGATATCTTCCGGTGTCGCCATACGCTTCATGGGCAGGGCCGCTTCAATTTTTCGGATACCCTCGTCGCCCGCGTAATGGTCATGGGCCGCTGGGGTCTTGATCAGGCCAGCAATGATGGCGTTGACGCGCACCTTGGGGGCCCACTCCATCCCCAATGATTGCGTCAGGTTCAGCAGGCCCGCCTTGGCCGCGCCATAGGCTGCGGTCCCGGGGCTGGGGCGCATGCCAGATACGCTGGCAATATTCACGATCGCGCCACCATCGGTCATGTGTTGATGGGCAGCCTGTGCCAAGTTCAACGGCGCAATCAGGTTCAGCTTGATAATGCTTTCAGAAAACCGGGGGGATGCTGTGGCAGCATCCGCCGGGGGACTGCCCCCTGCATTGTTGATCAGAATGTCAAACCGGCCATCCTTCGTGGCAATGTCAGCGATCAATGTTGCCACCTGTTCCGGGTCGCGAATATCGGCGCTGATGAACTGTGCGGCGCTTTCATTGTCGGGGTTGTTGCGCCCGCAAGTCCAAACCGATGCGCCCGCAGCAAGATAGGCGTCAGCGATTGCCCTGCCCACGCCGCGCGTGCCGCCGGTGACCAGCACCGTTTTGCCGTTAAAGCCTGTCATGACGTGCCTTCTTTTCCTGATTCATCTTGCAATTCTACGCAAACCACATAGAATATCGAGCAATAATTTGCCAAATGCGTAAAAAACTATCGTAATTATAACGCATATGGATGGTTTGGCCTGATTCTTCAGGCAGGGAGGAATATGTGACCGAAACCGGGAAACCTGCGGGTCCGGCGCTTTTGCGCAAGACCATGCCGCAAATGTTGCGGCAGGCGGCGGCAACTTGGCCTGATCATATCGCAATTTTGGAAGATGGTGAAAGCCTGACCTATCAGGACTTGCTTGCGCAGGCGTCTGAGGTGGCTGCCGGCTTTGTCAGCGCGGGGCTGGATAAGGGTGACAGGTTTGCAATCTGGGCACCCAATTGCCGTGAATGGATTGTGACCGCGTTGGGTGGTTTGATGGCCGGGTGTGTGCTTATCCCGATCAATACGCGTTTCAAGGGGAGCGAGGCTGCCGATATTCTGGGCCGTGGCGGGGTGAAGGCCCTGTTCACGGTGAAGGGTTTTTTGGGGGCCGACTATCCCGCCATGTTGGATGGGTATGACCTGCCCACACTTGATTTAACGGTGCTGTTGCGCGGCGACAACGGGGCCAGTTGGGCCGGCTTTATTGACAGTGTAATCGATGAAGATCGCGTCCGCGCCCATGAGCGTGAGGCCGCGCTGCGCCCAGAAGACGTGGCTGATATCTTGTTCACGTCGGGCACGACAGGCCAGCCCAAGGGGGCAATGACGGCGCATGGACAAAATGTGGCTGTGTTTGATGAATGGGCCAGTCTGATCAGCCTGCATGATCAGGATCGCTATTTGATCGTCAATCCATTCTTTCACAGCTTCGGCTATAAGGCAGGCTGGTTTGCCTGCCTGTTAAAGGGGGCAACAGCCTTGCCCCATGCGGTGTTTGATGTGGATCAGATATTGGATCGTATCGCCGCTGACAAGGTTACGGTGTTGCCGGGGCCGCCAACCATTTTCCAAAGCCTGATAAATCACGCCGGGTTGGCGGGGGCCGATATCAGCAGCCTGCGTGCCACGGTGACGGGCGCGGCGTCCATCCCTGTGCATTTGGTTGAACAGATGAAGCAGGTGCTGGGCTTTGACATTGTGTTAACCGCCTACGGCCTGACTGAGGCGACGGGCACTGTCACCATGTGTCGACCCGAAGATGATTTTGAAACCATTGCCAACACGTCTGGCCGCGCCATTCCGTTTGTGGAGGTGAAATGCGTGGACGGGCAGGGCAATGCCGTGCCCGCGGATGAGGCAGGGGAAGTGCTGATCCGTGGTTATAATGTGATGCAGGGCTATCTTGATAATCAGGCCGCCACAGATGACGCGATCACAGATGATGGTTGGTTGAGGACCGGTGACATCGGCATTCTGGACGCGCACGGTTATTTGCGTATCACTGACCGGGCGAAGGACATGTTCATTACCGGTGGGTTTAATTGTTA
Organism: Hyphomicrobiales bacterium; assembly: GCA_006844605.1. GTDB lineage: Bacteria > Pseudomonadota > Alphaproteobacteria > SPJN01 > SPJN01 > SPJN01. The sequence continues at coordinate 113,367 of SPJN01000001.1, forward strand.
TCCGGCTGAAATTGAAAACACATTATTGCGGCATGACGCTGTGGCTGACGCTGCGGTTATCAGCGCGCCTGACGACAGAATGGGTGAAGTTGCCCATGCCTTTATCGTGTTGAAGGCAGGGCAGGTGTTAGAGGCCAATGAGTTGATTGGCTGGGCACGTCATGAGATGGCGAATTATAAAGTGCCGCGACTTGTCAGTTTTGTGGACGAGTTGCCGCGCAACGCTTCAGGAAAAGTACAGAAATTCAAATTACGGGATTTGGCTGCATGACAATATCACGCGAAGAAACGCAGGAAAAAATCAACCGCCAGATTTTTGGCGCGAGCAAGAACAAGCCCAGTCAAGCACATTGTGTGGCTGATCGTTATGAACAATGGGCAACCGAACGGCCCGATGTGCCCGCCGTACTTTATCAGGACCGGGTGTTAAGTTACGCGGACCTTGACGCGGCTGCCAATCAGTTGGCTGTTGTGCTGCATAACAAGGGTGTGGAACGCGGTGATGTGGTGGCGTTCGGTATGGAGAACCGCCCAGAGTTTTATGTTGGGGTTTTGGCGCTGGCCAAATTGGGTGCTGTTGGGTCCCTGATCAATATTCAGCAGGTTGGCGATCGGCTGGTTTATTCGGTTGAAAAAGTAACGCCAAAACTTGTTCTGTTTGGCTCTGAATGTATTGCAAGTTTACAGGCCGCGTGGCCAACACCGACCGCGCCCGTATTGGTCTGGCAGGACCCTGAATCGCCACAAGATGCGGGCAGCTATGCCGAGGATATTACCGATGTTATCGCCGCAGCCGACCCGGGGGGCTATGACAAGTCATGGCGTGATGGATTGGTGGCGGGTGACATGTTCGTCTATGTCTTCACGTCAGGCACGACAGGCTTCCCCAAGGCGGCAAAGCTGTCCCATGTGCGTTGGTTGAATACCGGCGATGGGATGAGCGCGCTTTTGGAATTTCGTCCAGATGACGTGTTCTATTGCACCTTGCCGCTTTACCATTCGGCGGGGCTGATGTCGTTAACGTCGATGTGTTTGGCGGTGGGCGGCACGATGGCGATGCGGCGCAAATTCTCTGTCTCGCAATTCTGGGACGATATCCGCAAACATAACGTAACCGTGACGCAATATATTGGCGAGATGTGCCGTTATCTGATGGCACAGCCGGAACAGGCTGATGATGCAGACAATCCGCTGCGCGCCATGATCGGTAGTTCCATCGGGATGGATATCTGGGCCGCGTTTAAGGAACGCTTTGCAGTTGACCAGATTTTTGAAGGGTGGGGGGCAACAGAAGCCAATACCGGCATGACCAATGTTGACGAAAAAATCGGTGCTGTTGGCCGTGTGCCCTTCAAGGAGATGAGCAATATTCGCCTCGTCCGTTTTGATGTCGAAGCGGACGATCACATCCGTGATGAAAATGGCTTCTTGATTGAGTGTGAGCCTGATCAGCCCGGTGAGGTTGTGGCACGTATCTTGGCGCTGCCCGATAGTGCTGCTGGACGGTTCGAAGGCTACACGGATGCGGAGGCGACTGAGGCAAAAATCCTGCGCAATGTGTTTGAGGAAGGCGATGCCTATTTCCGTTCAGGTGATTTGATGAAGCGGGATGCGGATGATTATTTCTATTTCCTTGATCGCATCGGCGATACGTTCCGGTGGAAGTCGGAAAATGTGTCCACGATGGAAGTGGCAGAAGAATTGTCGGGCTTTGACGGTATTGCCTTTTGCAACTGTTATGGTGTGCGTGTGCCGGGCACCGAAGGGCGCGCGGGTATGGTGGCGCTGGGCCTGAAAGACGGGGCAAGTTTTGATGCTGTGGGCTTCTACAAATTTGCCAAGGAGCGTCTGGCCCATTACGCCGTGCCGCTGTTTGTCCGCATTGCCGAGGAATTGGACATGACCTCCACGCTCAAGATGCGCAAAGTGGATTTTCAGCGGCAGGGGTATGACCCTGCGGCGATGGATGATCCGCTTTATGTGATTGATGATGCGGCAGGGGCTTATGTACCGCTGAATGATCAGGCGCTATCAAATGCAGGCTTGGCACCGTTTGACGGGGACTGACCCTATCTGGCCACAAATGAATTCACACAAAGAAAAAGGCCGGTCGCAAGACCGGCCTTTCTAATTCTGTATGTCGGTTAGGTCTTAAAGACCCAGACCGATCAGACCCAAAATGGTGTCGGGGCCGAAGCCTGCGCCACCACCGCTGGGTGACAGACCTTTAAGGTTGATCAGCATTGTGGTCGGGTCAGTGTTGCCACCAACGGCTTCCAGAATGGTGATCTCTGTCAGGCCTGATGCATCGCTAAGCGGTGCCAATAACGGCAGGCCAATTTCCAACAGGGCGTCGGAACCGGCTGCGCCGGGCTGACCGGAAACCCCAATGGCAACCAGTGATTCCAGATCAGGAATGCCTGAAGGGGCACCTGACGGTGCGCTACCTGCATCAAGGTTCAGCAATGCTGTGGCAGGATCAGTGTTGCCGTTAATCGCTTCCAGAACAGAAATGTTGACATTCTCGCCACCGTCAAACACCTGCAGGGCAGACGCCTGTACGATATTGTTCTTGGAACCACCAGCGGGGTCGTTACCAATCACAACATCGGCAAGTGAGCTTTGGTTGGCTGCAGATGCCGGATCACTTGAAAGACCGGTCAGGCCCTGACCAACAGCAACCGCAATAACGGAACCATTGTCGCCAGAGGCACCACCGAAGCTCAAGCTACCATTTTGATCTGATGTGGCGTCGTCAGCTGCTGAGCTGGCCAAATCACCATCAAGGCCGTCTGCTGAACCATCATCATTAACGTCATCGCTGGCAATTGCATCGCCTGATGCGCTGGGATCGTCCAAGCTATCGTCACCGTCGCCGTCACCGGCTGCTGCAACATCGTCGCCTGAATCAGCGCCGTCTGTTGTGTCGTCACTGGCATCACCGAACAGATCATCGCCTGCATCGGTGTCGGTGCCGCCTGTTGTGTCGTCAGCGAACAGATCGTCGAACTCATCTGCGTCGTCAGCTTCTGCTGCCTCATCGGCGGCATCACCGGCGTCGGCCATGTCGTCGGCAACGTCATCATCGGCTGCATCTTCTGCAACCTGATCATCACCCGCGGCGTCATCACCGGTTTCGGCTGTTTCTTCTTCGTCACCGAAAAGGTCTTCATCATCGGCGAACAAGTCTTCTTCTTCGTCTGATTCTTCAGCGAACAAGTCTTCTTCTTCGTCGGCACTTTCATCGTCGGTCATGAAGTCGGCGAAAAGATCATCTTCATCTTCCGCATCTTCGGTTTTACATTCGTCAGGAATATCCTGTTCCAGAAAACCAAGTGCTGCGGCGTCTTTATATTCGGCGCACTTGTCTTCTTGTGCTGCCATATCTTCCTGCGCGTCAACGAAGGAAGGGGCACCAATTGACAAGATGCCTGCGAATGCGATGGCGCTGATGCCACCCAAAAGTTTGTGACGGATAGACATGATAACTCCACTTAATACGCGTAAACCCGCTGAGTGAGACGGATATTAAACCATTCTACTAATTGTGCTAGCCCCCAAAGCTACTGAATCGGCGTTATAGGCAATGTGGCGTTGCAAACATGTCCCATATTGGTCGGGATTACTAACAGACCGTTAATTCGGCCTTGATTTGCAGCGCCGGGTGCTATTCATTGTGCGTGAGGATGATTGTTTCAGAAGGAAATTCCTATGCGTATTGCGTCTAAAGCGTCCTTTTCTAGGAAATTGATGGCTTCGACCGCACTGGTTGGTGCGTTAACCATTGGCATCATTGGGGGTGCCACGACTGCTCAAGCTGACGAAATGATGTCAGCGCAGGAGCGTGCTTCGCTTGAAGCGTCGCTAGAGCAGCAGCGTCTTGCCGCCCTTGCACAGCCCAGCAACATGCAAATTCAATTTGAACGTGCAATGACAGCCAAAAAATTGGGATACACGGATGAAGCGATCCGCGTTCTGTCAATGATGGTTGATCAGCAGCCCGGCCTTGCCCGTGCAGAGCTGGAATTGGCTGCTTTATACTACCAGTCAGGTGATTACGAAAAAGCTAAGCCCCATTTTGAGGCTGCCGCCGCATCACCTAAAGCATCTGTTGAGCTTAAAGAGCGTATCGCTGTTTATCTTGAATCAATCGACAACAAGCTGCGCCGGTCATTGACCACAGGCACATTGGTTGTCGGTGTGGGCTTCCAGACCAACGCCAATGGCGGTTCTGACGATTTCGCCAATACGGCCAATATCTCAGAAGTGGCTGAAGCTGACGACTTTAATCTGTTCGCGTCATTGGGCGTCAATCACAATCGTAAGGTTGGCGAATCAGACCGTACGGTTTGGGAAAACAGCGGGAACCTGTATGGCTCCTTGCAGCTTGACGTTGATGAATTGAATCTGATGTATGCTGAAGTGTCATCAGGCCTGAAATTCGGTCTTGCTAATGACAATCCCATGTCATTGAACATCAAGCCCTATGTGAAGCTTGGCTACCTGTTCCTTGAAGACACAACCTACCTGACGTCACCGTCAGCAGGTGCAGTCATGAACATGCAGCTTGGCGACAATATGGTTCTGGGCGTTGGTTACGACTTTACGCTTGAGATGTACAATAACAGCGACACGCGTACACGCGCCGAAGATCGTGATGGCGATGACCATATGCTGACAGTCAGCCTGGGTATTGCTGCAACACAGCAGGATGTTTTGTCCTTCCAGCTGGATGCGGGCAAGAAATCAGCAGACAGGGATGAATGGTCATTTGATTCATTGGGCCTGTCAGCACGTTACTCACATAGCTTCGCTGAAGCCATCGTGCCGGGCACACTTGCCGGTACGTTAAGCCTTGGCGCGTCATATTACATGTCTGAATATGATGCCGCTGACCAAAATCTTACCGCAGTGGGTCTGGGCACGATTGTTCGTGAAGATGATCGTTTCGTTGTTGACGCCGGTGCCGTGTTGCCGCTGTCAGACACAATGGGCATTTCAGTGGGCGCAAGCTACACCATGCAGGACTCAAACGTGTCCTTGTATGAATATGACAATCTGCGTGTCTTGGCCGGGGTTGCATTCGCACTCTAAGCTTTCACACAGCAGAACAAATAAAACCCCGGATCGGCTGATCCGGGGTTTTTCTTTTGTCTGGTTCTTGTCTGCCCGGGCATGGCGCTGGGCCACACCCGGATAGTGAGGAGTTCGGCTTACTTCATTGTCGGAATGACAAAGCTGGCGCCATCGCGTGCTGAATGATCAGGCCAACGGGCCGTCACGGTCTTGACCTTGGTCCAGAATTTCACGCCCTCTGTCCCGTGTTGGTTGGTGTCGCCGAAGGCTGACCGTTTCCACCCACCAAAGGAATGATAGGCAAGCGGTACCGGGATCGGCACATTGATGCCAACCATGCCAACATTCACCTTGGCGGCAAACGTGCGGGCCGCATCGCCATCGCGAGTAAAGATCGCAACGCCGTTGCCATATTGATGGCGTGATGGCAGGGCAACGGCTTCTTCAAAATCATTGGCGCGCATGATTGACAGAACCGGGCCAAAAATCTCTTCCTTATAGATCGTCATGTCGGGTGTGACGTGATCGAACAGGCAACCGCCCATAAAGAAACCGTCTTCATGGCCTTGCAGTTTGAAGTCACGGCCATCGACCAGCAGCTTTGCGCCTTCCTTGATGCCGATATCAACATAGTTCTTGATCTTGGCAAGGTGGGCTGCGGTCACGACCGGGCCAAAATCGGCATCCGGGTCGGTGGCTGTGCCAACGCGCAGGGCTTCAACGCGGGGGATCAGCTTTTCTACCAAGGCGTCAGCGGTTTCATCACCAACCGTTACGACCTGACTGATCGCCATGCAGCGTTCCCCGGCAGAGCCAAAGCCCGCACCGATCAGTGCGTCAGATACTTGGTCAAGATCGGCGTCAGGCATGATGATCGCGTGGTTCTTTGCGCCGCCCATTGCCTGCACACGCTTGCCGTTGGCCGCGCCGGTTGCATAGATGTATTCAGCGATGTCCGAGCTGCCGACAAAGCTGACCGCTTCAACCCGCGGATCGGTTAGAATTGTATCAACGGCTTCCTTGTCACCAACCACGATATTCAGCACGCCTTCGGGGGCGCCGGCTTCCAACATCAATTCGCCAAGGCGCAAGGGTAGTGATGGGTCACGTTCTGACGGTTTGCAAACAAATGTGTTGCCGCACGCTATGGCAACACCGAACATCCACATAGGGATCATGGCGGGGAAGTTGAACGGTGTGATGCCGGCGCAAACACCAAGGGGTTGGCGCATGGAATACATGTCGATGCCGGGGCCTGCACCTTCGGTGAACTCACCTTTTTGCAGGTGGGGGATACCGCAGGCAAATTCGATCACTTCGATGCCGCGTTGAATGTCGCCCTTTGAATCAGCGACGACCTTGCCATGTTCGCGTGACAGCATTTCGGCCAGCGAGTCCATCTCGCGCTCGACCAATTCCTTGAACTTGAACATCACCCGCGCCCGTTTTTGCGGGTTGGTGGCGGCCCATTCAGGGAAGGCGGCCTGCGCAGCGGCGATGGCGTCCTGCACTTCTTCGGTTGCGGCAAGCGGTGCCTTGGCCTGCACTTCCCCGGTTGAGGGGTCATAGACGTCGTGGAACCGGCCAGAGCGGCCTTCGACCACTTTACCGTTGATGAAATGGGTCAATGTTTTGGTCATGCGGATCTCCCTTAAAATAGTTGCAGGCAGTCTATGCCCTGATAAAACGCAATTAAAGATTGAATTTGACAATATTGACTTGCATATTTGCAATATAAACTGGTGTTAGGGGTGCTATGGCCAACAAAATTGGGAGGCTATAGCCGACAAAAAGGAAGGGCTGGCATGAATTGGGATGATATCCGCCTGTTTCTCGCGGTCAGCCGTGCGGGGTTGCTGAAAGATGCCGCCGCTCGCCTTGGCGTGGATGAGGCAACGTTGAGCCGCCGGATTAGAAGGTTGGAGCGGGACATGGACGCCCGCCTGTTTGAGCGGACGCGGCGCGGTCACCAGCTGACCAAACAGGGGGAGGAATTGCTGGCCCATGCTGAGATTATGGAGCAGGCCGGTCTTGCCGCCGCAGAAACCGTGGCGGGCCAGCAAGGCGCGGTTGTCGGTACCGTCCGCCTGTCAGTGGCTGAGGGGTTTGGCTCCCGCTTTGTGGCACCGTCAATCAACAAACTGATGAAAGCCTATCCGGGGTTGGAGCTTGATTTGGTTGCGGGCACGGGGGTGTTGAGCCCATCCAAGCGGGAGGCTGACATCGCCGTGGGCCTGTCGCGGCCCCGTGGCGGGCAAATCTTTGTGCGGAAATTGACGGATTATCGGTTGCGCCTTTATGGGGCGTCGTCCTTTTTCGCGCGCCATCATCTGGTGAAGGTACGTGACGACCTCGACGGTTTGCCCCTGATCGGTTATGTGGATGATCTGATTTTCGCGCCAGAACTGCGTTATACTGATGACGCCTTGCCGGGCCAGCGCCCGCAGTTACGGTCAACCTCTATCAATGCGCAATATGAAATGGTGCGCACAGGCAACGGGTTGGCGATCCTGCCTGACTTTATGGTCAAGCCGGGGGACGGGCTGTTGCCGGTGCTGGAGGATGAGATCGTCGTGACGCGCAGTTTTTGGCTGTCGGTCCATCAGGACATTCGCACCTTGCCCCGCGTGCGTGCGGTGATCGATTTCCTTGATGGTTTGGTCAAGGGCGGAGCGGTCAATCAGACCTGAACATAAACCCGCATACCAGCCACGCGATCACCGCGCCGGCAAGTTGCGCCAGAATAAATCCGATGACATGGTCGGGGTTGATCCCGGCAAAAGTATCACTGAATGACCGGGCGATGGTCACGGCCGGATTGGCAAAACTGGTGGAGGCCGTGAACCAATAGCCTGCCGTGATGTACAGGCCAACCGCCATGGGGACCGCCTCGGGGCGCGCCCGCACGGTGCCGATTATGGTCAGCAACAACCCGAATGTGGCAACCCCTTCCGCAAACCATTGATTGGGACCTGTGCGTAGCTTGGTTGATTCCTGCAACAACGCCATGTCGAACATATAGTGGGCGGCAACAACGCCGATCAGCCCGCCGATGATCTGCACCCCGACATAGGCAATGGAATCGCCTAACGGCATGTCCTTGCGCAGCCACATCACCAATGTCACGGCCGGGTTGAAATGTGCCCCTGACAACGCGCCGAATATGGTGATCAACACAAACAAAATGGCGCCTGTGGCAATTGTATTCCCCAGCAGGGCAATGGCGTCATTACCGTTTGCCAGCGTCTCCCCCATAATGCCGGACCCGACCACGGTGGCCAGAAGCAGGGCGGTGCCGATCAATTCAGCGGAAAGTTTGCGGATCATGGTCGAAAGCTCCAGCGTGGTATTCAAGAAGACAATAGTCTAACGGTCTAGCTGTGAAATAAGACAGATTTGTTTCAGGGTCTCAGGGCGATGTTCAAACAGCCCACCTTGTGCAGCATGGTGTCACCACTTTCAAAGATGCGATCAGCCTCTGCAAACAGGGGGGGTAGCGGTTGCCACTGCGGCGGGGCCGTTGGTTCATGCGGCCAAATAAACGCGCCTTGGGAAAAGTGGCTTGCCAATTCTTGTTGGAAGGCGGCGATATCCTCGCCCAGTCGCGTCATGCCATAGGGCCAATATTCGATCAGCATCAGGCTGGCCTGTGCCAGCACATGTTTGCCGCCGCGAAACAATAATGGTTCCGCCCCTTGAATGTCGCTTTTGATGCATAGGGGGCGGGGCAAACTGTCTATATCGCCTAGTAATTCATCCAAGGGCGCTGTGGGCACGGTGATCAGGTCACGGGTCGCCTCAGCCATCAGGTCGTTGCTGGCTGACGGGGTATCTTTGTGCAGGCGGTGGTCGCCGAAATTATCCGGCGCGCGTTCAAAGCTGATGGTGCCGGTTTTGTCGCTGATGGCCTGATTGATTATGGTGACGGGCGGGCAATCATTATGGGCGATGTTGCGCGTTAACAGTTCGGCATTCAGGGGATCAGCCTCAATCGCGATCAGGTGCCTGAACAGGCCCGATTTGGCCTGCGGGATCAGCGTCAGGCCGATATTGGCCCCAATGTCGATATAGGTGCCGCCGGGGTGCTGATTGCCAAACTGCGAAAACAATGCGGTCACATCTTCGCCCCAAATAGCCTTATCCTGATAGGTGCTAAAAACCACCTTGTCGGCGGGCAGCCCTTCGATACGGCCATTGCGCCCGTCTGCAATCGCGGTATTGTGAAGCCGATTTTGGTCGGAAGGAGAAAGAGGCACGTGCGCAAAACCCTGTTTATAAAGCGGGGGCGGGAAAGCCGTTCTGATAGCAGGCGAAGCCCGGTCAAGGCAATGACCGGATTGGCCTTGCTGGTTTTTGGCATGTTGGCGGTTCTGCCCGTCAGGGCTGATGATGCATATATACCTGTGGTGTGGTCTTCTGTGGTGGCTGCACCGACTGAGGAGGCGCTGGATGAAAGCCTGTATCAGCCAATGCAGGTGACCTTACGCCATCGGCAAACCGGGGCGACCAAAAGCGCTGCTGACTGTTTCGATACTGCCGATTTGATTGAGCGCGGGTATCGCCCTGATGGTGATATGGCCCATGATGATGTGATCAATGCCTATCTGTGTTTGGCGCGCCGGATCATTGCTGCGGCAGCCATACCGGAAACCAGCCATATGCGTGATGGGAGTGGCGTCGCACCGCCGCTGCATGTTGATGATATGAAGCGTCTGCCCGCCATGCTTGGCCCGGGGGAAAGTTGTGCCTTGCGTGCAGTTGGTCATTTAACGGGCAATGATTGGTATTCCGTTGCGCGGTTCTTCCACATCTATATGGCGGGGCAAAAAGATGACTATCGCGAGGAACGCAGCATCGTAACCGACCCGGCGGCTTTGACCGCGACCACATTGTTGGTCACTGCACAAGGCCCGGACCAGTTGACATTGACAACGGCTAATAGCCATACAGTGTTGCAGCGCCTGGGGTTTGGCGATGTGAATGGCGATGGCATTGATGACATGCTGTTGTTGCGCATTCCAAAAACCGGTGTGCCGCAATTGGCGGTGCTGACAAAGGTGCGTGCGGAAAGCTTGATCAGCCCATTGAACCGCACTGATATATTTCTAGACTTTTCCTATAGCTGCCCGGAAGAGGCGGTGGCGCTTGTCGCCCGTGGTGCGGACAAGGAAGGGTGTGATTGATGCGCTGGCTGTTCCTGACTTTGCTGATGATGCTATTGACGCCCACGGCCCACGCCTTTGTTAGTGAGGCATTGGTGCCTGCCCCGCATGATGGGCAGCGAGATATTGTCGCCAGCTTTAACGCGCCGTTTGAACCGCTGGTTGAGGCGGACGGGGTTGGCAGCGTGACTTTGGTGCGGGAAAGTTTGACCGGGGCGCAGCGCCTGCGTGTTGAAAGCTGCGCGGCGTTAATGGACGTCTATTATGACGGCACGTGGGAGGTTGAGGCACAGGAAACTGTTTATTATACCCCGTGGCTGATTGCCCGCTGTGTCGCGCTTGATCAACTGGCGAGCGCCGGTGCGGCGGCGTTGACGACACAAATCTCAGCGCTGGAACTCGACCCCGATGACTTGCCCGCCCATCTTGCACCGTTTGAAAATTGTCAGGACCGGATTGATCATATTCGCGCTGCCCTTGCCGGGGAAACGTTGGCCGATCGCCTTGGTGATGGCTGGGAAGAGGTCGTTGATGATGAGGTGCATGAGGATGACGCCCGGCTGATGAAGTTAAAAACCGCACAAGGACGGACCCTGAAGGTTGAGCTGCTGGGATCATACGGGACTGAAACACCGGTTTGGCTGGTGCTTGTCACCCAGTCCGACGACATGGTTGGCAGTACAGTGATGGAGGTTTGGCCCCTAACAAAGGCAGCCGATGACGACGGGGTGACCTATGTGCAGGGATTGGATTTGGTGCAGGCCGCCATGACCACATGCCCCAGTTTTCTGCCCCTGCTGCTGACCGATGAGTGCCCCTAATTCGCGCCGTTCTGCGCCCTTGGCTTGACAAGGGCGGGTGTAGGGGGCACCTATCGCGCGACTTATATTTGCGGACACGCCCTTTATGACCACCCAAGACACAGGCCCGTTAGCAGCCTATCAAGCCCAATTGGATGCAGGCACATTGCGCCGCGACCCTGTTCAGGCCCATGTGGTTGATGCCTTGCAGGCGCTTGCCGACAGGATTATCGACACGGCTGCACAGGCACCCGCCAAAAAGGGCCTGGGCCGGTTATTTTCACGCAAAAACAAAACCGCAGCGGCACCGATTGACGGCACGGTCGGCCTTTATGTTTATGGTGGGGTGGGGCGCGGCAAGTCCATGTTGATGGACATGTTCTTTGACACATTGCCCGATTTGCCGAGCCTGCCGAAAAAGCGCGTGCATTTTCATGAGTTCATGTTGGACGTTCACGCCCTGGTGCATGAATTCCGCAAGGCCAGCGCGACCGAGCGCGCCGAAAATTGGGGCATGCGGTGGCGCGGAACGGATGATCCCATTCCCCCGGTTGCAGCCCGTATCGCCAGTGAAGCCAAGGTTCTGTGCTTTGATGAATTGCAGGTGAACAATGTGGCTGATGCCATGATCATCTCGCGCCTGTTTGGTACCTTGCTTGAAGAAGGGGTGTGGACGATCTTCACCTCCAACCGGGTGCCGTCTGATTTGTATATCGGGGGGCATAATCGCCAATTGTTCCTGCCGTTCATCGCGACGCTGGAAAAGCGGTTGGACATTCTTGAGCTTGATAGCCCCACAGATTACCGCCTTGACCGCCTGAAGGGGGTTGAAACCTATCATGCGCCGTTGGATGACGGGGCCAAGGCCGCCGTTGATGCAGCATGGCGTGGCCTGACCGATCAGGACAGTGGTGACCCGCTGGAACTTGAGACACACGGCGATGGTGGGCGCACGGTCCATGTGCCATGCTCCGCCAAAGGCGTTGCGCGTTTCGGCTTTGCAGATTTATGCGCCCGCCCGGTCGGGTCAGCGGATTATCTGGCGATTGCCAACCGTCATCATACGGTTTTGATGGATAATATCCCGCTGTTAACACCTGAAAAGCGGAACGAGGCCAAGCGATTCGTGACCCTCATCGATGTGCTGTATGAGCATAATGTGAAGCTGATCTGTTCTGCTGCTGCGCCGCCCGAAAGCCTTTATCCCAAGGGTCATGGGGCGTTTGAGTTTGAGCGGACGGTGTCTCGACTGATGGAAATGCAGTCAGAGGACTATTTGGCCCGCGGTCATGGCGTGGCGGAGCCTGCGGAAGGCTGACCAAAGTCTAGTATTCCCGCCGGATCGCGACAGGAAAACCCCTTGCGTGTCCCCCCCAATTGGCGTAGGTCCGTGGCCACACTTCTGGTTCCAGTCCTAATGCAAGGGGATATCCACAATGGCACGCAAAAAAATTGCACTGATCGGTGGCGGTCAAATCGGCGGCACACTGGCCCATCTGGTCGGTCTTAAAGAGCTTGGCGACGTCGTCATCTTCGACATTGCCGAAGGTCTGCCGCAGGGTAAGGGTCTTGACCTTGCCGAAAGTTCACCCGTTGACGGGTTTGACGCCGCTTATGCCGGCACAAACTCCTACGAAGATATTGCAGGTTCTGATGTCATCATCGTCACAGCCGGCGTACCCCGCAAACCGGGGATGAGCCGCGATGACCTGCTGGGCATCAACCTGAACGTCATGAAGCAGGTTGGCGAAGGCATTGCCAAGAATGCGCCTGACGCGTTCGTGATCTGCATCACCAACCCGCTTGATGCGATGGTTTGGGCGCTGCAGAAATTCTCTGGCCTGCCGACCGAAAAGGTTGTTGGTATGGCTGGCGTGCTTGATTCAGCCCGCTTCCAGTACTTCCTGTCCGAAGAATTCGACGTGTCTGTCAAAGACGTGAATGCCTTCGTTCTGGGTGGTCATGGCGACACAATGGTGCCGCTGACACGTTATTCCACCGTTGCCGGTATTCCGGTGCCCGATCTGGTGCAGATGGGCTGGTCAACGCAGGAAAAAATCGACGAGATTGTGCAGCGTACCCGTGATGGCGGTGCCGAAATCGTTGGCCTGCTGAAAACCGGTTCTGCCTTCTACGCACCGGCAGCATCTGCCATTGCAATGGCCGAAGCCTACCTGAAAGATCAGAAGCGCGTACTGCCTTGTGCCGCTTACCTGACAGGTCAGTATGGTCGTTCCGACATGTATGTGGGCGTGCCCACCGTGATTGGTGCCGGCGGTATTGAGCGTATCGTCGAAGTGAAGTTGAGCGATGAAGAACAGACAATGTTCGATAATTCAGCAGGCGCCGTTGACGGCTTGGTTGAAGCTTGTAAGGGCATTGACCCCTCACTCGCCTAGGCTTAGCGCCACATAAAGTTCTGCAAGGCCCCGTCAGCACGCTGGCGGGGTTTTGTTTTGCCTGCGGCACTCTTGCGAGGTGCGCTTTATCCGTAACGGTTGATATTTGTTGTTGTTTGTGTAACACCTGTTTCGTATTAGCGGTCATATTGCGGCGTTGTGGAGGGTCAGGTGCCGAAATTCGTCAATCATGAGGAAAAGCGGCGGGAGCTGATTATTGAAGCCATGAATTTAGTGGCTTCAGAAGGCTATGAGGCCACCAGTATGCGCCGTATTGCCGGTGCCGCCGGGTGTACAACCGGAACATTAACGCATTATTTCCCTGACCGGGCGTCTATCCTTATCGCCATGCTACGCTATGTGCATGAGCAGGCGACCAAGCGAATGCAAGACTGCCTAGATGATGAAGCTGCACCGAAAGAACAGCTGACGGCTGTGCTGCGTGAAGCCTTGCCATTGCGTCCTGAAAGTTATCGTGAGTGGCGGGTTTGGCTGGCTTTTTGGGGAGCGGGCAACACAAACCGTAAGCTGGTGGCCGAACATCAGGCGCGCTATCAGGAATGGCATCGCTTGCTGGAACAATTGGTAACAACCGTTATGTCAAAACAGTCTGGCGGGAACCCAAAAACCGTTGCGTTGCACTTGATAGCGCTTGTTGATGGCTTTGGCATCCAAATTGCCATGACGGGCGGCTTCGAAAATGCGATTGCGAAGACCCTGACCCGCGATTGCCTGTCGATCATGCAAAATGTGATTGCCGATTCGGTGTCGCCGGGGCGCGAATTTGGGGCCCCGGGGGCCTGACGTTTTGTCATAAAAGTCCATGATTGCCGCCATTTTCGCAACTGGTTCAAAAATTGACACTATTTTAACAAAACAGACGTTATAAAATTTGCATGGGTTTTTGCGGATGCTATAACCGCGACTGTAAACATTCACTCCCGGTGTCGGGGTAGGTGGGGGCTGCAAAACGGTCGTTTTCGCCCATTATAGCCTGCCGCATCCGTCGCCATGTCTTAAACGCCTTCCCATCAGTGGGCCAAAAGGGGCGCATCAATGAATATCCATGAATATCAAGCCAAAGAGGTGCTGCGTGGCTTCGGCGTATCTGTTGCAACCGGTAAGGTTGCCTATACGCCCGACGAAGCGGTAGCCGCTGCGGAAAGTTTGAACAGTGCCGTCTATGTTGTGAAGGCACAAATCCATGCAGGTGGTCGCGGTAAAGGTGGCGGCGTCAAGGTTGTCAAAACCCTTGATGAAGTCCGTGCCGAAGCAGAACGCATGTTGGGCATGACGCTTGTCACGCACCAAACCGGCCCTGAGGGCAAGTTGGTTCGTAAGGTCTATGTTGAAGAAGGCACCGCCATTGCGCGTGAGCTTTACCTCAGCTTGTTGATCGACCGTGGCAACAGCCGCGTCAGCTTCATTGCGTCAACCGAAGGCGGTATGGACATTGAGGAAGTTGCGGCAAGCACTCCTGAAAAAATCCTGACCATCGACGTTGATCCCGCTGCCGGCATTTCCGGTCATCATGGCCGCCGCATTGCCTATGCGCTGGGTTTGAAGGGCGATGAAGTGAAACAGGGCGTGAAGTTGATCACAGCGATCTACAACGCCTTTGTTGAAACCGATGCCAGCCTGATGGAAATCAATCCGTTGGTTGTGACCGAAGATGGCCAGCTGACCTGCCTTGATGCCAAGGTAAACTTTGATGGCAACTCATTGTTCCGTCATCCTGATCTGGTTGACTTGCGCGACCCTGATGAGGAAGACCCCGCAGAACGTGAAGCTGCCAAGCATGACCTTGCCTATATCAAGCTGGACGGCCAAATCGGCTGCATGGTGAACGGTGCCGGTCTTGCGATGGCAACCATGGACATCATCAAGCTGTATGGCGGCGAACCTGCCAACTTCCTTGATGTCGGTGGCGGTGCCACGAAGGAAAAAGTGACAGAGGCGTTCAAGATCATTCTGTCTGATCCGAATGTGGAAGCCATTTTGGTGAATATCTTTGGTGGGATCATGCGCTGTGACGTGATTGCAGAAGGCGTTGTCGCCGCTGCGCGCGAAGTCAGCCTGTCAGTGCCCTTGGTTGTCCGTCTTGCGGGGACCAATGTGGACCTTGGCAAAAAGATCCTTGAAGAATCCGGTCTGCCCATCGTGTCAGCCGATGATTTGAACGACGCGGCTGAAAAAGTCGTCAAAGCCCAGAAGGAGGCCTGATCCATGTCAGTTCTCGTTAATAAAGACACGAAAGTTATCTGTCAGGGCTTTACCGGCTCGCAAGGGACATTCCACACCGAACAGGCCATTGCCTATGGCACCAAAATGGTTGGTGGTGTGACGCCCGGCAAGGGTGGTTCTGAACATTTGGGTCTGCCCGTGTATGACACGGTTGCAGGTGCCGTTGAAAACACCGGCGCAACCGCGTCTGTGGTTTATGTGCCGCCCCCCTTTGCTGCTGACGCCATTTTGGAAGCCATCGCGGCTGAGCTGGAATTGGTTGTTTGCATTACCGAAGGTGTGCCGGTTATGGACATGGTGAAGGTGAAGCGGGCGCTGTCCGGATCCAACACCCGTCTTGTTGGCCCCAACTGCCCCGGCGTGATCACGCCTGATGAATGCAAGATCGGCATTATGCCCGGTCACATTCACAAGCGCGGCAATGTCGGTATCGTTTCCCGTTCAGGCACCTTGACCTATGAAGCTGTGGCACAGACCACCGCTGCCGGTCTTGGCCAATCAACCTGTATCGGTATTGGCGGTGACCCGGTGAACGGCACCAATTTCATTGATTGCCTAGATATGTTCCTGGGCGATGATGAAACCGAAAGCATCATCATGATCGGTGAAATCGGTGGGTCAGCTGAAGAAGAAGCTGCCGAATTCCTGAAGCAGTCCAAGGTGAAGAAGCCGGTTGTTGGCTTTATCGCCGGGACAACGGCCCCTCCTGGTCGGACAATGGGCCATGCTGGTGCCATTGTGTCCGGCGGCAAGGGCGGTGCTGATGGCAAGATTGATGCGATGAAGTCGGCCGGTATTACCGTGTCTGCCTCTCCCGCCTCATTGGGCACCACATTGGTTGACGTCCTCAAGGGCTGAACCTTTGCGACTTTGGTCGGGTAAACCGCTGGAATTGCTTGCGGATTTACCTGTCCTTTGTCACAGTTGAACTTACATATGTGTCGAGGCGGTTTCGGTCGTCTCGCCACGCTTCTGCAATGTGTCAAATCCGATAAAGACATGGCCGCATAGAAAGAATGCGGATCATATAGGCGGATTTGCAATCGAAGTGGACGAAGACCATGGCAGCAGGCGGTGCAGATAAAAACGCATCTCAAGGACCGGACGATGAGAACGGCCCCGTCGGAAACGATGTGATGGAGGCGACCTCATTCCTATTCGGTGCCAACGCACCTTTCGTTGAGGATTTATACGCCCGCTATTGCGATAATCCGGCCAGCGTTGATCAAAGCTGGGCGGATTTTTTTTCGTCGCTTGATGACGATCCCAAGGCAGTTTTGAAAGAGGCAAAGGGCGCCAGTTGGCAGCGCCCTGATTGGCCCCCCGTTGCGAATGGCGAGTTGGTTTCTGCCCTTGATGGCAATTGGACTGCGCTTGAGGCTGAATTGGGTGACAAGATTGAGGCCCGCGCCAAAGCCGGTGGCGGCTCTATCTCGCAAGAAGAAGTGCGCGAAGCCACATTGGATTCTGTGCGCGCCATCATGATGATCCGCGCCTATCGTATTCGTGGTCATTTGATTGCTGAACTTGACCCCCTGCGCTTGGATGAAGCCCCGTGGCATACCGAGCTGGACCCCAAAACCTATGGTTTCGACAAGGATGATTGGGACCGCCCGATCTTTCTGGATTTCGTGCTTGGTCTTGAAACCGCAACCATTCGTGAAATCATGTATGTGGTCCGCAAAACCTATTGCGGTGCCATCGGTGTGGAATTCATGCACATTTCTGACCCTGAGCAGAAGGCATGGATCCAGCACAAAATTGAAGGCATGGACAAGGATGTTGAATTTACCCAGAACGGTAAAAAGGCCATCCTGAACAAGTTGATCGAGGCTGAAAGCTTCGAAAAATTCCTGAACGTCAAATATACCGGTACCAAGCGTTTCGGCCTTGATGGTGGCGAGGCGCTGATCCCCGCAATGGAAGCGATCATTAAAACCGGTGGTCAAAACGGCGTGAAGGAAATCATTCTGGGCATGCCCCATCGTGGCCGCCTGAATGTGCTGGCCAATGTTTTGCAAAAACCCTATCGCGCGATCTTCCATGAGTTTCGCGGCGGCTCCTCCACCCCTGATCAGGTGCAGGGTTCCGGCGATGTGAAATATCATTTGGGCAGTTCTGCCGATCGTGAGTTTGACGGCAATGAAGTGCATATGTCATTGACCGCCAACCCCTCCCATCTTGAGGCTGTGGACCCGGTCGTCTTGGGCAAGGTCCGTGCCAAGCAGGCGCAGCGCGGTGATGCGACCCGTCAGGAAGTGTTGCCGCTGTTGTTGCATGGTGATGCGGCCTTTGCCGGGCAGGGCATTGTGGCGGAATGTTTTGGTCTGTCGGGGCTGAAAGGCCATCGGACCGGCGGCACGATCCATATTGTTGTGAACAATCAAATCGGCTTTACCACCAGCCCGATTTATTCGCGGTCGTCTCCTTATCCGTCGGACGTGGCAAAGATTGTGCAGGCCCCCATCTTCCATGTGAATGGTGATGACCCCGAAGCGGTGACCCATGTTGCCAAGATTGCAACTGAATTCCGCCAGAAGTTTGGCTGGGACGTTGTGATCGACATGTTCTGTTATCGCCGTCATGGTCATAACGAAGGGGACGAGCCCAGCTTTACCCAACCAATCATGTATAAAAGGATTGGCGGCCACGAAACCGTGCGCAATCTGTATGCCCAACGTCTTGTTGACGAAGGCACGATGACGGCGCAGGAAGTTCAAGAGATGGGCGACGATTTCTGGTCCATGCTGGAACAGGAATTTGAAGCCGGTGACAATTTCAAGGCCAACAAGGCTGACTGGCTTGATGGCCGTTGGTCTGGCCTTGGCCTGCCGGACGATGATGACCGTCGCGGCAAAACCGGTGTTGCCCTTGATAAATTGAAATTGGTCGGCGAACAGCTGGTTCGCATCCCTGACGATTTCAACGCCCATAAAACGATTAAGCGCCTGATGAAGCAAAAGGCTGCGATGTTCGAATCTGGTGAAGGGTTCGACTGGGCAACGGCTGAGGCATTGGCCTTTGGCAGCCTGTTGAAAGAAGGCTTCCCCGTGCGGCTGTCCGGTCAGGATTCAGGGCGCGGCACGTTCAGTCAGCGCCATTCGGTTTTGGTCGATCAGATGACCGAAGAACGTTACGAGCCGTTGAACAATATCAAGGACGGTCAGGCCAAGTATGAAGTGATCGATTCCATGCTGTCCGAAGCTGCCGTTCTTGGCTTTGAATATGGCTATTCACTGGCGGAACCGAATGCCCTTGTGTTGTGGGAGGCGCAGTTCGGTGACTTTGCCAATGGCGCACAGGTGATCATTGATCAATTCGTTGCCGGTGGTGAGATTAAGTGGTTGCGCATGTCCGGTTTGGTCATGCTGTTGCCGCATGGCTATGAAGGGCAGGGGCCTGAACATAGCTCCGCCAAGCCGGAACGTTATCTGCAAATGTGCGCCGAAGATAATATGCAGGTCGCCAATGTGACGACCCCGGCAAACTATTTTCATATCTTGCGTCGCCAGATCCATCGTCAGTTCCGTAAACCGTTGGTGTTGATGACGCCGAAAAGCCTGCTGCGTCACAAGCTGGCCAAGTCTCGTTTGGAAGAAATGGGCCCCGGCACAACATTCCATCGTCTGTTGTGGGATGATGCAGAAATGTATCCCGGCTCCTCTGTCCAGATGAAACCGGATGATGAGATCAAGCGTGTCGTGCTGTGTTCGGGCAAGGTCTATTACGACCTGTTTGAGGAGCGTGAGGCACGCGGGATTGACAATATCCAAATCCAGCGTATCGAACAGCTATACCCGTTCCCCTACAAGTCACTGATTGACGAACTGAAACGCTTCCCCAATGCGGATGTGGTTTGGTGTCAGGAAGAGCCTAAGAATATGGGCTACTGGTTCTTTGTCGATCCGTTGATCGAATGGTGCCTTGAAAAGGCAGAGGCGAAAGTGAACCGCCCCGCCTATGCCGGACGGCCCGCTGCCGCGTCGCCTGCAACGGGGTTGATGTCGAAACATATTGCACAGCAAAAGTCGTTAATCGACGACGCGCTGACGCTTGATTGATTGAATTTTTAGTTGATGGTTGGCGCCGTCAAAGACCGCGCCGCGATCCGGGAAGGAAAATGAAATGGCCGTTGAAATTCGAGTGCCAACCCTGGGTGAATCGGTAACCGAAGCGACCGTGGGCCAATGGTTCAAGGCCGTTGGCGATGCCGTCAAAGCGGACGAGCCGATTTGCGAGCTTGAGACCGATAAGGTCACGCTAGAAGTGCCCGCGCCGTCATCCGGTGTGCTGGTTGAAATTCTTGCCGGTGAAGACGACACGGTAGAGCCTGATGCCTTGTTGGGCATGATTGATGAAACCGCCAGCGCCGCAGCTGGTAGTTCATCAAGTGCGAAGCCTGCTGCTGATCCTGCCCCCGCTGCTGCGCCCACTGCCGCTGCCGCATCGGATGGCCCCAGTAAGCCTGCTGATGCGCCCCATGCCCCATCTGTGCAGCGTGTTGCTGCCGAAGGCGGTATCGATGCCAATCAGATTTCAGGCACAGGCCCCGGTGGTCGTGTAACCAAGGGTGATGCGCTGAACGCCTTGGCCGGCAAGGCTGCCGCTCCCGCTGCAGCAGAAACCGCGCCGCGTGAGGCAGGTCCGCGCGAAGAACGGGTAAAGATGACCCGTCTGCGTCAGACCATTGCGCGTCGTTTGAAAGAGGCGCAGAACTCTGCAGCCATGTTGACCACCTTTAACGAGGTGGATATGGGCAATGTGATGGCCCTGCGCAATGACTATAAGGCTGAGTTTGAGAAGAAGCACGGTGTGCGCCTTGGCTTTATGAGTTTCTTTGTGAAGGCTTGCGTGCAGGCATTGAAAGAAATTCCGGCAGTGAATGCTGAAATTGATGGCAATGAACTCGTCTACAAAAATTACTATGATATCGGTATGGCCGTTGGCACGCCGCAGGGGCTTGTGGTGCCTGTCGTGCGCGATACGGACGAAAAAAGCTTTGCCGGGATCGAAAAGGAAATCGGTGCGCTTGGTAAGAAGGCCCGTGATGGCAAGCTAAGCATGGCTGATTTGCAGGGCGCGACATTCACCATTTCCAATGGCGGTGTGTACGGCTCGCTTATGTCCACGCCGATTTTGAATGCGCCGCAGTCAGGTATTCTTGGTCTGCACAAGATTCAGGAACGGCCTATGGTGGTTGAGGGCGAGATCAAGATCCGTCCGATGATGTATCTGGCCTTGTCCTATGACCATCGTATCATTGACGGGCGGGAGGCTGTGACCTTCCTGGTGCGTGTCAAAGAAAATATTGAATCGCCCGAGCGGCTATTGATTGACCTATAAGTTCAAGGTGACAGGGTTATGAGTGACGAACAATTTGATGTGGTCATCATCGGTGCCGGTCCCGGCGGCTATGTGGCAGCTATTCGCGCGGCCCAACTGGGGCTGAAGGTTGCTTGCGTTGAAAAACGTGACACGTTGGGCGGCACCTGCCTGAATGTTGGTTGCATCCCGTCAAAGGCATTGCTGCACGCAACTGAATTGCTGGAAACAGCCCAACATCAGTTTGCATCGTTCGGCATCAAGACAGGCAAGGTCAGTGTAGATCTGCCCCAGATGATGCAGCACAAATCCGACACCGTTACCGGGCTGACTGACGGCATTGGCTTTCTGTTCAAGAAAAACAAAGTCACGTCAGTTTTCGGCACTGCTAAAATTGATGCACCGGGGCAGGTTTCTGTCACGCTGAATGATGGCGGCGCACAGGTTTTGAAGGCCAAGAATATCGTTATCGCCACGGGGTCTGAGCCTGCCTCCATCCCCGGTGTTGAAATTGACGAAGAACGTATCGTCAGTTCCACCGGCGCGCTTGAGCTATCGTCCATCCCGAAAAAAATGGTGATGATCGGCGCAGGCGTCATTGGCCTTGAAATGGGATCGGTCTGGGCGCGGCTTGGGACCGAAGTGACGGTTGTAGAGTTTTTGGATCGTATTACCCCCGGTATGGACGGGGAAATTTCCAAACAGTTCCAGCGCACGTTGAAAAAACAAGGCATGACCTTCCACCTGTCTACAAAAGTGACGGGCGTTGAAAAGCTGAAAACAAAACTGAAAGTCGATGTTGAACCTGTCGCCGGTGGTGACGGGCAAAGCCTTGATGCCGATGTGGTGTTGGTTGCTGTTGGCCGCCGTCCGTTTACCGATGGGCTTGGCTTGGACACTGTTGGTGTGACCGTTGATGAACGCGGTATGATCCCGACCGATGCGCATTTCAAAACCAATATTGACGGCATTTATGCCATTGGTGATGTGATTACCGGCCCCATGTTGGCCCATAAGGCCGAAGATGAAGGCGTCGCCATCGCCGAACATTTGGCCGGAAAGTGGAGCCATGTGAATTATGATGCGATCCCGTCAGTGGTTTACACGCATCCCGAAGTTGCCTCAGTCGGTATGACGGAAGAGCTATTGAAAGAGGCCGGCATCGCCTATAACAAGGGCAAATTCCCCTTTACCGCCAATGCGCGTGCGAAATCACATCTCGACACAGAAGGCTTCGTAAAGATTCTGGCGTCAAAAGAGACCGACCGTGTCTTGGGTGTCCATATGATTGGTCCCGGCGTGGGTGAATTGATTGGTGAGGCTGTCGTGGCGATGGAACTGGGCGCAAGCGCAGAAGATATCGCCCGGACCTGTCATGCCCATCCCACCATGTCAGAGGCGGTCAAGGAAGCGGCACTAGGCGTTGACGGGCGTATCATTCACGCGTGATACTTCTGCAATCACAATTGCAGGAGCATAATCATGTCGGATGAACAGGACGAACTGAACGAACCTATCGGCGGAAATACCCCTGTCGATGTGGCGGCAACCAAATTGCATCCGCCCAAGGCGTTGCTGACATGGATTGTCGTGGCGGTCGTGTTGGATTTCTTTTTGCCATTGGCAACCTTTGCGTCAGAACTACGCTGGGTCGGTTTTTGTTTGGTTGGGGTTGCATTGGGCCTGTTCGCATGGTCGCTACAAACCTTCAAGCGTGTTGGCACGGATGTGAAAACAACGACGCCTGCTGATAATTTGGCTTCTGACGGTCCCTATGGGATCAGCCGCAATCCGATTTATCTGGCGATGATCACCCTTGGTGTCGGGCTTGGTCTTTTGCTGGGCAATATGTGGCTGTTGATCGGGGCGATTGTGTTCTATGGGCTGATTACCAAATTGGTGATAGAGCCTGAGGAGGCCTATATGGAACGGGCTTTTGGTGACAAATACATCACCTATCGCTGTCGGGTGCGTCGCTGGGTTTAATGTTGTTGGGTTTAGTGCCGTTTCGGCTGTTTGATCAGTCAAGATTTGGCGCGCGGGTGTGCTGCCTTGTAATGGCGCATGACATCACTGTCGGCAACTTCTGTATAACGCTGCGTGGTGCTTAATTGCGCATGGCCCAACAGATCCTGAATCGTTCGTAAATCGCCACCATCTGCCAGCAAGTGCGTGGCAAAGCTGTGGCGTAGGGCATGGGGGGTGGTGCTGTCGGGCAGGCCCAATGCATAGCGCAATGTGCTGATGATTTCCTGTGCCTGACGGGGGTGCAGATTGCCGCCCCTGATGCCACGAAACAGCGGCTGATCGGGCGTTAGAATATGGGGACACAGATCACGATACGTATCTATCGCTTCTGCGACGATGGGCAGGACAGGGACCAACCGTTCCTTGTTGCCCTTCCCCATGATCGTCAGCGGCCCGGGCATTGATCCGCGTGGTGCGGCCCCTTCGGTCAGCGCCAACGCTTCTGACAGGCGCAACCCACAGCCATACAGCAATGTGATCAGGGCCACATCGCGGGCCTGAACCCAGCGGCGCTTGTCTTGTTTGCCAGCCTGATCGATCATGGCGGCTGCGCCCTCGACAGAGACGGGCTTGGGCACTGCATGGGGCAGCTTGGGGCCGCGCACACGGCTTATCGCCCCGTTATCGACCAACCCCTCGCCCTCAAGCCAGCGATGCAGGGTGCGCAGGGCACTTAACGCGCGGGCAAGGCTTGTGCTGCTTAACCCATCCTTGCGGCGCACAGCCAAAAAGGCGCGGAAGTCGGCAACCATCAATGACTGCAACGTGGCGATAGCCACAGGTTCGCCACGGTGGTCATTCACAAAGCGGATAAAGGGGATGACGTCCCGCACATAGGCATTAAGCGTGTGGGGTGACAGGCGGCGTTCGGCCCGCAAATGATGGTGCCAGCGCCCCAATGCGGTCAGCAAGTCTTCGCCAAGCGGCAGGCCCTGATAGGGGTTCGCCAATCTGTCTAGGGTAGATCTAGCCATAGCCGCAGCATACGCACTAATGCGTCGCCAAGAAACTCAATTAGATCAGTGCCCATGCCCGGCTGGAATGTCCCGGCCTGCCCACTGCCGAAAGCCAGCAAACCTGCGGGCGCACCACCTGTTTGGGTTAGGCGCACCAGCGCATCTGATTGTACCATTGGCGCGGCGGGGCCGTAGATCAAATCACGGGCCATAGGGTCGGGGAACAGGGCGGCGTTGACCCCTTCGCCCATCATTTGGTCGATGGTGCCGGGGGGGATGACAAACACGCCCTTGGTCGCTTCGCGCGGCAGGACATTGTCTTCGCCTTCCATCGAAATGGACACCACATCTGTGTCCATAATTTCCGGCCATTCTCCGGTGACGACCTCTAACAACTGACCAAGGCCTTTGGCCTCCATCAGGCGCAGCACAGCCAGATGCGTCCGCTCTGTCACGTTCATATTGTTGCGCGCATTGTCCAGCAGGTCAGCTTTCTGCATCTCCAACATAGACATGTCGAACTTGATGCGTTTCAGCAGCCGTGCCTGAAAGTCGATGATTTCATCATCGTCCTGAAACCGTTCAGGGATAGGATCTTGATCGTCGCTCATGCTCACAGGATGGACTGCCCTGTTTTGGCCCAATCATCCAAAAAGGCGGCAAGCCCCTTATCGGTCAGCGGGTGGCCGGCCAACTGGCGCAAAACGTTCGGCGGCAGGGTGATGACGTCTGCCCCGATCAGGGCTGAATCGCGCACATGCGAAACATGCCGCGCGCTGGCCACCAGAATTTCTGTATCAAGGGCGGGGTAATTGTCATAAACGGCGCGAATTTCTTCGATCAGGCCCATGCCGTCTTCACCGATATCGTCAAGTCGCCCGACAAAGGGCGAGATATAGCTGGCGCCGGCCTTGGCGGCCAATAGCGCCTGCATGGGAGAGAAGCACAAAGTGACATTCACCTCGCGGCCCCAATCCTTTGAAATCACGCGGCAGGCCTTCAGCCCATCCCATGTCAGCGGGACTTTGATTGCCACATTATCGGCAATTTTGGCCAGCACGTCTGCTTCTTTCAGCATGGTGGCAGCGTCTGTTGCGGTGACTTCTGCGGACACGGGGCCGTCCACTACCTGACAGATTTCGCCAACGACTTCCTTGAAATCACGGCCTGTTTTGGCGACCAGTGACGGGTTGGTGGTGACGCCATCCACCATTCCGGTGGCGGCCAAATCGGCAATTGCCTCAATATCAGCGGTATCGACAAAGAATTTCATCATATGCTCCGAACGGATGGTTTTCTTTTCTGTACCAGATCACAACTGATTGGCACAGTAGCGATCATGGAAAAATCCGATTCGGCAGACATTTCATCCGTTACCGTGCTGATCCCGCAACCGCCGGGGCGCGCGTATGATTATGCCTTGCCAGTTGGGTATGAGGATCAGCCGTTGGAACGGGGGCGCATTGTTGATGTGCCTTTGGGCCCGCGCACAATCCGTGCGGTGGTTTGGGGGCCGGGGCAGGGGGATGTTGATCCTGACCGGTTGAAGCCGATTGCGGATGTGCCGGATATTCCCGCCTTTCCCGCATCCTTATGTGATCTGATTGATTGGATTGCCGCCTATACGGTGCAGCCCCCGGGGATCGTATTGCGCTTGGCGATGGCGATGCCCAATCGCTGGCAGGAGCCGAAACCCCAAATCCTGTATGGCGCCACTGGGCAAGAGCCTGACCGCATGACCCCTGCGCGCAAGCGTGTGCTGGCCCAGCTTAACGAAGGGCCGGCCCTGCGCATGGCTGACGTGACCGAAATGGCAGGGGTATCAAGTTCCGTTATTAAGGGGTTGGTCAAACAAGGCGCGGTTGAGGAGATTGTTGCGCATGCACGACCGCCCGCCTTGCCTGACGCTGACCATGACGCGCCGGGCCTGACCGACCATCAGCGTGCCGCCGCCGATGCCCTGTGCGAACATGTAGGCCCGCAGCGGCAGGATGGCTTTTCCGTTTCATTGCTTGAAGGGATTACCGGATCAGGCAAGACCGAAACCTATTTTGAATCTGTCGCGGCCACGTTAAGGGGCGGGGAGCAGGCCCTGATCCTGATGCCTGAGATTGCCTTGACAGCCCAGTTTCTGGATCGGTTTGAAGCGCGCTTCGGCGTTCGGCCACTGGAGTGGCATTCCGACCTGTCGTTGCGGCAGCGCCAACGGGTGTGGAGCGCGGTTGCCTCAGGCCAGCCCTATGTGGTGGTGGGCGCGCGGTCTGCCCTGTTTCTGCCGTTCCAAAATCTGGGGCTGATCATCGTCGATGAAGAACATGAGGGTGCCTATAAGCAGGACGAGGGGGTCACCTATCATGGTCGTGACATGGCGATTGTGCGCGGGCAACTTGGCGCCCATCCCGTTATTCTGGCGTCAGCGACGCCGTCACTTGAAAGTGCATTGAACGCTGCGCGCGGGCGGTATCATCATGTGCAGTTAACCGAACGCTATGGCGAGGCGGTGTTGCCGTCGATCAATCTGCTTGATTTGCGTGAGCATACGCCAGAACCGGGGCAATTCCTGTCACGGTCGCTGGTCCAGCGGGCGGTAGAAACCATTGGCAGGGGGGAGCAGGCGTTGTTCTTCCTGAACCGTCGGGGTTATGCGCCGCTGACCCTGTGCCGGACATGCGGCCACCGCATTCAGTGCAAGGATTGCGATAGCTGGTTGGTGGAGCATCGCTTCCGCCGCAAATTGCAATGTCATCATTGTGGTTATCAGGAACCGGTGCCCCGTGTGTGCCCGTCATGTGAGGCAGAGGACAGCATGGTCCCCATTGGCCCGGGGGTGGAGCGCGTGGCGGAGGAATTGACTGATTTGCTGCCTCAGGCGCGAATCACCGTCCTGTCGAGTGATTTTCTGGCGCGTGACCGGGCGCGACTGGGCCTGACTGACAAGGCGGCAGCGCGTCGATCTATCCGTGAAATGGCACAGGAACGGATCAGGCAGTTTGCTGACGGGGCCTTTGACATCATGATCGGCACGCAGATCGTGGCCAAGGGACATAACTTCCCGAATCTGACCCTTGTAGGGGTTGTGGATGCGGATCTGGGCCTGTCGGGCGGAGACTTGCGGGCCGCAGAACGGACATTTCAGTTGATGACACAGGTTGCCGGACGGGCAGGGCGTGCTGAAAAGCCGGGTCAGGTCTGGCTGCAAAGTTATGATCCTGATCATCCGGTGATGAAGGCGTTGGGCAGTGGGGACGCGCAGGCGTTTCAGATGATTGATGCGCAGGAACGCCAACAACTGGGGATGCCGCCCTTTGGCCGCTTGGCGGGGCTGTTGTTGACCGGGCCTGACCGGGGGCGTGTGGAAGACGCGGCGCGGGAGATGGCGCGCGCTGCCCCAAGGGGACAGGGTATTAGCCTGTTTGGCCCGGCAGAGGCACCCATTGCCATGATTCGCGGCCGCTATCGGATGCGTCTTTTGCTGAAAACGACATTGGATATTCGTATTCAACCGCTATTGGCGACTTGGGTTGCGGCGGTTAAGCTGCCATCCAATGTGCGGCTGCAAATTGATGTTGATCCGCATGATTTTATGTGATTTGGGGGCGGTTTTGGAACAAAGAATCAGTGTGGTTACGCTTGGCGTAACTGATATGAAACGATCAATTTCATTTTATGAATCAATGTGTTGGGAAAAATCCGCAGGCGATGGTGAGGCTGTTGCCTTTTTCCAGATGCCCGGCTTGGTCTTTGGGTTATACGGCATGGCTGATTTGGCCGAAGATGCCGGGCAGGCCCGCAATGAAACCCCCGGTTTCGGCGGTATGGCGGTTGCCCATAATGTTGCCAGCAAGGCAGAAGTTGACCGGATACTGGCCAAGGCGGTCACTTGTGGTGCGGTGATAACACGGGCTGCTGAGGATCAATTTTGGGGTGGTTATTCCGGTTATTTTGCTGATCCTGATGGTCACGCGTGGGAGATTGCGTGGAATCCCCATTGGCAGATCACGGCGGATGGGCAAACCCGCATGGGGACCGACTGATCGGGGCGCTGAATTATTGGTGAAATCCGCGGAAATCACAGGGTTTTTGTGACAATGGGTTTTATCATTCCAAAATTTGCGGCAAAGCGGCGCAGCACCTATGGTCGCCTTGCCGATTCTTGTTTTCACATGGTAGGTCAGGTGCGGTTTTCGGGACATGCCTGTGTCTTACTGGCGTGACCTGATTATCGACCTCACGACTGTGTCGGATTGGCCCTCACTAATGATAGGGTGCCCCGGCATGTAATTGCTTGTGTCTGGCAGGATCAGTTGATCCATTGGCACAGGCGTAAGCCTTTCACGGTGCGCGTGTCTAGCGTATCGGGATCAGAAATCAGGGTTGAACAAATCGTGGCGAGCGAAACTTCATTTGCTGGTGTCCGGGTGACGGGTCTTGCCGGCCGGTACGCGACAGCATTGTTTGAGCTAGCACTCGAAGAGGGTGCGCTTGATGCCGTGGCAGCAGATCTTCAAAGCTTGAAGACACTTCTGTCAGAAAGTGACGACTTCACCGCGATGGTGCGTTCTCCGATTTTGAGCCGTTCACAACAGGAAGCTGTTATGGACGCGATCCTTGCGAAAGGTAGCGCCAACAAGATCACCAGTAATTTTGCCGGTCTGCTTGCAAAGAAGCGCCGGCTTTTTGCTTTGGGTGACATTATTAAGGCATTTGCAACCCTTCACGCCGCCCATAAGGGTGAAGTTGAAGCGGATGTGGTTTCGGCAGCGCCGTTAAGCGAGCAACAGCTCGGGGCGTTGAAGGATCAGTTGCGGTCTGCAATGGGCCGTGAGATCCAGGTGAATGTGAGTGTGGATGAGGCGCTTATCGGCGGTCTGATCCTGAAAGTCGGATCACGCATGATTGATGCGTCTCTGGCCACTCGTTTATCAAATCTTGAACGCACGATGAAAGAGGTTGGCTGATGGATATTCAGGCCGCAGAAATCTCCTCAATCCTGAAAGATCAGATTAAGAATTTCGGGGAAGAGGCAGAAGTCTCAGAAGTGGGTCAGGTTCTGTCCGTAGGTGATGGTATCGCCCGCGTATATGGGCTCGACTCAGTCCAAGCTGGTGAAATGGTTGATTTTCCCGGCGGTGTGAAGGGCATGGCCCTGAACCTCGAAGACGATAATGTCGGTGTGGTTATCTTTGGTGATGACCGCGGCATTAAAGAGGGTGACACCGTTAAGCGTACCCAGACCATCGTTGACGTGCCGGTTGGCCGTGGCCTGCTGGGCCGCGTTGTTGACGCGCTGGGTAACCCGATCGACGGCAAAGGCCCGATCGAAGACGTCACACGCTCTCGTGTTGAAGTGAAAGCACCGGGTATTATCCCCCGTAAATCAGTGCATGAGCCGATGCAGACCGGCATTAAGGCCATTGACGCCTTGATCCCGATTGGCCGTGGCCAGCGTGAGCTGATTATTGGTGACCGCCAGACCGGTAAAACGGCTGTGGCGATTGACAGTATCCTGAACCAAAAAGGCATTAACGCCGGTGATGACGAAAGCAAGAAGCTTTACTGCGTCTATGTTGCCGTCGGCCAAAAGCGTTCAACTGTTGCCCAGATCGTTAAGACACTGGAAGACATGGGCGCCATGGAATATTCCATCGTTGTCGCAAGTACCGCGTCAGAGCCTGCACCCCTGCAGTTCCTGGCACCGTATACCGGCGCAACAATGGGTGAATTCTTCCGTGACAATGGCATGCATTCACTGATCATTTATGATGATCTGTCCAAGCAGGCTGTTGCGTATCGTCAGATGTCACTGCTGCTTCGCCGTCCGCCAGGACGTGAAGCGTATCCCGGTGACGTGTTCTACCTTCATAGCCGCCTGCTAGAGCGTGCCGCGAAGATGAATGATGATCACGGTGCAGGGTCCATGACCGCGTTGCCTATCATTGAAACACAGGCCAATGACGTGTCAGCCTATATTCCGACCAACGTGATTTCTATTACCGATGGTCAGATCTTCCTTGAAACCGACCTGTTCTATTCAGGTGTGCGTCCGGCGTTGAACGTTGGTCTGTCAGTGTCCCGTGTGGGTTCTGCTGCGCAGTTGAAAGCCATGAAACAGGTTGCCGGTACCATTAAGCTGGAACTTGCACAGTTCCGCGAAATGGAAGCCTTCGCCCAATTCGGTTCCGATCTTGACGCCGCAACACAGGCATTGCTTGCCCGTGGTCAGCGTTTGACGGAACTGTTGAAGCAGGGTCAGTATTCACCGCTGACAGTGGCCGAACAGGTCGTGTCAATCTACTCAGGTGTGAACGGTTATCTTGACGGCATCGCCGTTGATGATGTGCGCCGCTTTGAAACTGACCTTCTGGTTCACGCTAACTCCGAACATAAGGCCCTGCTTGATCAGATTACGGCTGAGCAGAAGCTGACGGACGAAAGCGAAGCGAAGTTGAAGGACATGATTGGTAATTTTGCCAAGTCATTTGCCTAAGATGCGATAAGGGGGCGTCGTCCAGTTGGGCGACGCGCTACCTGAAAGCAAAGGATGTGAGGACCAATGGCGTCTCTCAAAGAGCTGAAAAATCGGATCTCGTCGGTTAAGTCGACGCAAAAGATCACGAAGGCCATGCAGATGGTTGCCGCGGCGAAGCTTCGCCGTGCGCAGGAAGCAGCTGAATCCGCCCGCCCATACGCTGAGCGTATGGAAGGTGTGTTGGGTTCGTTGGCTGCTTCCATGATCGGCACGCCCGGTGCACCGGCCCTGTTGGCTGGCACCGGTTCCGATCAGACCCACCTTCTGATTGTGGCAACCGCTGAACGCGGTCTGTGTGGTGCGTTTAACGCCAATATCGCCAAGATGGCTCGTCAAACTGCTGCTGAACTGACAGCACAGGGCAAGACGGTCAAAATCCTGTGCGTGGGCCGCAAGGGTGCAACTGCCCTGCGCCGCGAATGGGGTGACAATTTCATTGGCGAGATTGACTTCCAGGGCGTTCGTGCAATTGGGTTTGCACAGGCACAGGAAGTGACAGAAAAAGTACTTGGCATGTTTGAAGATGGCGAATTTGATGTCGCTACCTTGTTCTATGCCCATTTCAAATCAGTGATTTCGCAAGTGTCAACGGCACAGCAGATCATCCCGGCGCAGTTCGATGCGTCAGATGAAGCCGCTGGTCCTGACCTTAAAGGCGCGGTCTATGATTATGAACCCGACGAAGAAGCCATTTTGGCCGATTTGTTGCCGCGCAATGTCTCCGTTCAGATCCTGAAGGGTCTGCTAGAAAATGCTGCATCTGAACAAGGTGCCCGCATGGCGGCGATGGACAATGCAACCCGGAATGCGGGCGAGATGATCGACAAGCTGACGATCACCTATAACCGCACCCGTCAGGCACAGATTACCAAAGAATTGATTGAAATTATTTCCGGTGCTGAAGCGCTGTAAGCGCTGATAGCTGGAACATAGGAAGCCCGGACAAGAGGATTAAAGCCATGAGCACCGCCCTCAAAGGTCGCATCACACAGATCATCGGCGCTGTTGTCGATGTCCAGTTTGAAGACCATCTGCCCCAGATCCTGAATGCGCTAGAAACGCAAAATCAGGGCCAGAGCCTTATTTTGGAAGTCGCCCAGCATTTGGGTGAAAACACGGTCCGCACGATCGCCATGGACTCCACCGACGGCTGTGTCCGTGGTCAGGAAGTGGTCGACACAGGCGACAGCATTCAGGTCCCCGTGGGCCGCGAAACGCTTGGCCGTATTGTGAACGTTGTCGGTGACCCGATTGACGAACGCGGCCCCGTTGGCGCGTCCGACACATGGTCTATTCACCGTCAGGCACCTGCCTTTTCTGAACAGTCAACCGAATCTGAAGTGCTGGTTACCGGCATTAAGGTTGTGGACCTGATCGCCCCTTACGCTAAGGGTGGTAAAATTGGTCTGTTCGGTGGTGCCGGTGTTGGCAAGACCGTTCTTATTCAGGAACTGATTAACAACGTGGCCAAGGGCCATGGTGGTTTCTCAGTCTTCGCTGGTGTGGGTGAGCGTACTCGTGAGGGTAACGACCTTTACCACGAAATGATCGAATCAGGTGTTATCAACCTTGATGGCGACGACTCCAAAGTGGCGCTGGTCTATGGCCAGATGAACGAGCCGCCCGGAGCGCGTGCCCGTGTTGCCCTGACCGGTTTGACAATGGCGGAATATTTCCGTGACCAGGAAGGCCAGGACGTTCTGTTCTTCGTTGATAACATCTTCCGCTTTACACAGGCCGGTTCTGAGGTGTCAGCGCTTCTGGGTCGTATCCCGTCAGCTGTGGGCTATCAGCCGACACTGGCTACCGACATGGGTACCCTGCAGGAACGTATTACCACAACGAACAAGGGTTCAATTACATCAGTGCAGGCCATTTACGTGCCCGCCGATGACTTGACTGACCCGGCACCTGCAACATCATTTGCTCACTTGGATGCAACGACCGTGTTGAACCGTGCGATCTCGGAAAAGGGTATCTACCCTGCCGTTGACCCGCTTGATTCAACCTCACGTATCCTTGATCCGCGCATTCTGGGTGAAGATCACTACAACACCGCCCGTGAAGTGCAGCGTTTGCTGCAGCGTTACAAGGGTCTGCAGGACATCATCGCCATTCTGGGTATGGACGAGCTTTCTGAAGAAGATAAGCTGGTTGTTGCCCGCGCTCGTAAGCTTGAACGCTTCATGTCTCAGCCGTTCCATGTGGCTGAAATCTTCACCAACACACCTGGTGTGTTTGTGGAACTTGAAGACACGGTTAAGGGCTTTAAAGCAATTTGCGATGGCGAATATGATCACCTGCCCGAAGCTGCCTTCCTGATGGTTGGTACAATTGAGCAGGCTGTTGAAAAAGCCGAACGTCTTGCAAAAGACGCTGCCTAAACACTCTAACGAAGCGGAGATCGTCTGATGACGAACAATCTGCAATTTGATCTGGTTAGCCCTGAGCGGCAGCTTCTTTCCGAAACGGTCGAAATGGTCGTTGTTCCGGGTATGGAAGGTGACTTCGGCGTGCTGGTTGATCATGCGCCCTTCATCTCAACCTTGCGCCCCGGCGTATTGGTTGTGACCCGTGAAGGTGGTGCAGAGGAGCGGATCTTTGTACGCGGCGGTTTTGCCGATGTGACACCGTCCGGTCTGACTGTGTTGGCAGAAGATGCAGTTGCGGTCAGCGATATTGACCGTGCTGATCTTGATCAGCGCATCAAAGATGCCAGCGAAGATGTGGCGGACGCATCGTCTGATGACGCCCGTATGAAAGCGCAGGCCCATCTTGATGCCCTGAAGGAGCTGCAAGCAGCCGCCTAACGCTTTGAAATAAATCGATAAACGGGGCTGATGGTTTGACTGTCAGCTCCGTTTTTTTTGGGCTATGCTGTCCGTCAGTTGCCCGTTCGGGCCACTTTATCAACCGCCCGTTGGGCATTATTGCAGTTGTAAGGAGCCGTCATGGGCCATTGGAAGCTGGATGACATCAAATGGGATCAGTTCAACGCTGATGCTGTTGATCTGCGTCTGCTGGAATTGGTCAAGGCGGCGTCATTGGTTGAGGCGAATAGCGGTGATTACGTCACCTATCTGAACCGCGTATTCAATAATGATGCGCGGGTGAAGGCGGCGTTTGAGCAATGGGGTGTTGAGGAAATACAGCACGGCCAGGCCTTGGGCCGCTGGGCTGAGATGGCCGACCCGTCATTCAGTTTTGAAAGGGCGCTGTCGGATTTCCGCCAAAACTATTCCCTGCCGCTTGATGCCGATGAATCTGTGCGTGGCTCCCGCACGGGGGAACTTGTGTCCCGCTGTGTGATCGAAAGCGGCACGTCGTCATTCTATACCGCGATTAAGGATGGTACGGATGAACCCGTGCTGAAACAAATCGCCGGGCATATCGCAGCTGACGAGTTTCGCCATTATGCCCTGTTCCTGACGAAACTGCAGACGTTCGAGGCTGATGAACGTGTCACCCTGATGGACCGGGTCAAGGTTGCCATTGGCCGCCTGCGCGAAACTGAGGATGACGAACTGGCAATGGCCTATTACTGCGCCAATCATATTGGTGCCGGTATTGCCTATGACCGTGAGGCGAATTGGGCTGCCTATGAGGGCCGCGCGCTGGACTATTATCAACAGCGCCACATTTTGCGGGCAACATCCATGATGGTGAAGGCAATGGGCCTGCATCCCCACGGCTGGTTTGCCAATTTCATGGGTAAGGTCACATGGGCCGGGTTCCGTGCCAAACGCTGGCAGCACCAACGTGCCGCCGGGCAAGAACAGCAGGCTATTGCAGCCTAGCGCCGGATTACATCAACGTGCAGCAAAACCAGCAAAGGCACCGGCGACAGTTTGGTATAGGTCGCGTTTGAATGGCACAATCAGGTCCGGCATATGGTGCAGGGGCTTCCACTGCCATTCATTGAACTCAGGATGTTCGGTTTCAATATTGATGTCGGCATCCGTGCCTGTGAAGCGCAGGGCGAACCATTTCTGTTTTTGCCCGCGATAGCGGCCCTTCCAAACCGAATTGGCTAGATTTGCGGGCAGGTCATAGGATAACCACCCATCGATCTGGCCGATGATTTCTGCTTTTTCAGTGCCGATTTCTTCGCCTAGCTCGCGAAAGGCTGCGACTTGGGCGTCCTCGCCCTCGTCAATGCCGCCTTGGGGCATTTGCCAGGCGTCCAGACGGCTGTCGATACGTTTGGCCGCAAAGACCAACCCCGCATCATTAAACAGGGCCATGCCGACGCAGGGGCGGTAGGGGCGGTCAAAAAATCCGTCAGGATAGGCGGTTTCGTCAGTCATAATCGGTTACTGCTTTTTCATTGGACTAATGGTCCAGCCTGCGCGTCTGGCGCGGGCGACCCAATTCGATAACTCATCCTGCCCGTCGGGGGTCAGTGCGGTGGCCAATTGCTCATGCTTTGGTGTGTCGCGGTCGCCATAGTCAGGTTGCGGCAGGGTAGCGGCAGTTTCGCCCAATGTGCCGATTTGAATAAGGTCGATCTGCACCATGTCCGCCCATGTTTTTTCCCGCGCCATCAAGGGGCCGTTCGACCCAACAAGCACAAGGCCGCGTTCGGCTATCATATCCATTGCGGCCAGCATAAGGGGTTCGCGATTGGCCAATGGGTTATGCCAATAAAGTTTTACACCATCGATCAGGGTATGTTCGTCAAGCAGGGCTTGCAGTCGGGCCAGATTGTCTTGATCAGACAAGGATGGCGTCATCAGCGCGGGGTGTGTGTCTTCTTCTGTAACAGGGAAGGCGACCAAAACGCTGTGCCCCAGATGACGGGCGAATGTCACATAATCTGTCAGCCGCTCATTCGTTGCCGAGACAACCAATGTCAGCCCCTTGGGCAATAACACCAGTTCATCGACTGACGCGTGTTTGTCCGTGACGACCAATTGCAACAGGTGCTGTGCAGGGGGCGGTGGCGGCGATGTGTCTGCAACAACGGGTGCGTTGTCCGCTGGGGTTACGTTGTCCGCTGGGGTTGCTTGCGCGTCATTGATCGCCGATGTGTGATCTGTTTCGGGTACTGGATTAGCCGCAGGCTGGTGGGCAGCGACAGGAGCGGGACTTTGTGGTTGTTCTGCAAGGGGCGGGGTGTCGATACTGGACGGCGTGGGCGCGGTGGGTTGCTCAACCTGCTCAACCTGTTCCACTGGTGTGTCTTCACCGGCCAGCGCAGCATCGGCTGACTGGGGCAGGTTCAGCCGCAGCTGTTGCTTTACTGAGGGGGCTGCATTTGCGGTCTGCAAGGGCTGCTGCGCGGCCCATAGGGCAGCACCGCCCAACCCGGCAAGGAAGACGACACAAAGCGCAACAGCGGCGCGAAGCACATGCCGTTCCCAGCGTGGGCCATGTGAATAAATCGGGTCCACTGGGGTTTTCGCCTATTCGGTTTCGGAACTATCTGCGGGATCGGCGTCAGATGCTTCATCAGCCGCCTCATCTGCCGCTTCACCTGCGGCGGGGTCTTCATCTGCGCTTTCAGGTGCCTTGGCAATCATCTCAAAATCAAGGGCGGAGCCAGGCTCCAACCCACGCAACATGGACAGGGCGTAATCCAGCTGGAAGTCCTGTTCGTCACCAATGCTGATAGGATAGACAACACCATCGGATTGGCGCGGTTCTTCACCTTCACCATCGACTGAAAGGTGATTGCGCAGGGCCGCTTCGCCACGCTGCTTTTCGATCAGCACCTTCTTGGCTTCCGGGTCCAGCGGTTGGCTGGCAACTTCAATATCGGGCCAAATACCCTTGGCCTGAATGGTGCGCCCTGATGGCGTGTAATAGCGCGCGGTGGTCAGGCGGATCGCACCTTGGCTGCCCAACGGGATGATGGTCTGCACAGACCCTTTGCCAAAGGAACGCATGCCCATCACCACTGCACGACGATGGTCCTGCAACGCCCCCGCAACAATTTCAGAGGCGGAGGCAGAGCCGCCATTGATTAAAACAATGATCGGCTTGCCATCAATCATATCGCCGCGATTGGCGTTGAAACGTTGAATGTCGCGGGCGTGACGGCCACGGGTGGACACGATTTCGCCGCGTTCCAAGAATGCATCTGACACACCGATGGCCTGGTCCAGCAGCCCGCCGGGATTGTTGCGCAGATCAAGGACATAGCCCTTCAACTTGTCGCCCAAATCATTGTCAAATTCCTTGATGGCCTTTTCAATGCCGGGCAGGGTTTGTTCATTGAATGAGGTGACGCGGATATAACCGACATCATCGCCTTCGACATGATAGCGGACAGAGCGGATTTTGATCTTGTCGCGAACAAGGATGACGTCGAATGGTTTTTTGCCTTCGCGGGCAATCGTTACGGTCAGTGATGTGCTGACCGGGCCGCGCATTTTTTCAACAGCTTCTGAAAGTGTCAGCCCCAACACGGTTTCGCCATCAAGATGGGTGATGTAATCACCGCTTTTCAATCCTGCGCGCATGGCCGGGGTGTCGTCGATGGGCGACACAACTTTGACAAAGCCTTCTTCCATTGTGACTTCAATGCCAAGGCCGCCAAACTCACCGCGTGTTTGGATTTGCATGTCGCGGTAATTTTTCGGGTTCATATAGCTCGAATGGGGATCAAGGCTTTGCAACATGCCGTTGATTGCCGCTTCGATAATTTCGGGGTCTTCGACCTCCTCAACATAATCCTCGCGCACCCGCTCAAACACATCGCCAAACAGGTTCAACTGGCGATAGGTTTCCGAATTGGCAGCTTCGGCCCCGACAAAGGGGCGCGACATGGCCATGCCGGCCAAAAAGGCGCCGACAATCATTGCGGTGATGAGGCTTATACGCATAAGCGGTTTTCTTTCCTAATTGCCGTCCAAGAATTTGAACAGCCAAGTATTATAGCAATCCGGCAAAACGCCGTTCTTCCCGGCTGAACCAATAGGCCGGATTGATGGGTTTGCCGTCCCGTCTGATTTCAACATAAAGTAGGGGGGATTGCCCCTGTTTTGTTGAATTTGACCAATCAGTATGGCGGGATTGCGGCGATACATTACCAATTGGCTCGCCCGCCAACAAGGTCTGGCCCAAGGTCACGTCAATTTGCGCCAATCCGGCGATAAGTATGTGATATCCTTGGCCAACATTGATGATCACCAGACCACCCATTGACCGGAAAGGGCCAGAATAGACCACTTTTCCCGGTGCGCTGGCGGTAACCTGCGCCCCCGGTGCAATGGCAAGGCTGATCCCTTCTTGCGCGGCGGCACCACGATAGGGCCGCGTGCCATAACCAACCATTAATCGTCCCCGTGCGGGAAGGCGCAATTTGCCCTTTTGGGCGGCGAAATCACCGCGATAGGACAGGGCTTCACGCGTGACGTTGACGGGTTGGCTTTCAGCTGCCCTTGATGCTTGTGCCGTGGTCGTTTGTGATGCGGGCTTGATTTTCATGCTGCGCAAATGGGGGCGCGGACCTGAGGGGGCGCTGGCGTTAAGGCTGCGCAGATTGGGGCGATTGGCCCGCGCTGTCGCTTTTTGCTGCTTGGTCTGCTCAATCTTTTTCAGCAGGTCTTCCAGATCGCGGGCCTCATGGCGCAGGGCATTGACCTTGGCTGTTGTTTTTTCCAACGATTTGGTCAGCTCATGTTGTGCGGATTTCTGCTTGTCCATCAGGCGGGCAAGGGTCGCGCGTTTGTCGCTCAGAACTGATTGGCTGCTTGCCAGTTTTTGCTGGGCTTCTTCCTGTACGGATTTTTCGCGAGACAGGGCGGTCAATTCCTTGGCGATTTCAGCCGCCTGCAATTCGATGCTGGGCACGATTTGGCGCATCACGGCGGCGGCACGAACGCGATTGATCAGCGGATCGCTATCATCAAGTTCTACGGTACCGGGCCGCCGGGTCAATCGGGTCAGGGCCGCGATGGTCGTCTGCTTGTCAGATTCCTGCTCGTTCAGGGCGTCTTCCTTGGCAGCGATGGATCGGTCGAGTTCTGCCAACAGGGTGTCAATTTTGTTGCTGCGTTGCTCAATCTCTTGCACCTGCCGGGCAATCACAACCAACTTGGCAGACAGACTGGCGCTGTTTTTTTCTGTTGATTGCTTTTGATTTTGCAGGGCCGCGATTTCGCTATCTGCTGCTGCCAATTCGGTTTTGATGGTGGCAAGCCGCGATTGTGGCGCATCGGCTTGCCCGGCGGCAGGCGGGATCGACAGGCCCGGCGCAACGCCAATACCGACGAGCAGGCCGATCATCCAACCAGTGAGCCGAGCTGTGCGCTGTGGCCTCATCAGTTGTTAGGCAACGGCTGAGGATTGGCTGTCATTGCTGCCGCCTTGGGATTTGGCAGCGACGACCAGATCGGTGCCCGTCATTTCGTCAGGCTGGTTCATCCCCATCAGGCCCAAAACCGTTGGGGCGATGTCGGCCAGCTTGCCATCCTTCAATGCGGCATCAGCCTTGTTGACCAGGATCAACGGCACCTTGAAACTGGTATGGGCTGTGTGCGGATTGTCAGTTGACGGGTCACGCATTTGTTCCACATTGCCGTGGTCAGCGGTGATTAACATGCTGCCACCAACTTGCGTCACAGCCTGTGTCAGGCGACCAACACAAGTGTCGATGGTTTCGACAGCCTTGATCGCCGCTTCCATAATGCCCGTGTGTCCAACCATGTCGGGATTGGCATAGTTCACCACGATAAAGTCATGCTTGCCGCTGGTAATCTCTTCAACCAAACGATCGGTCACTTCATGTGCTGACATTTCAGGCTGCAGGTCATAGGTCGCGACCTTGGGACTGGGGATCAAAATGCGTTCTTCGCCATCAAAGTTTTCCTCACGGCCACCATTAAAGAAAAAAGTGACGTGGGCATATTTCTCGGTTTCGGCAATGTGCAGTTGGGTTTTGCCATTGTCAGCCAAATAGGCACCCAACACATTGTTCAGCCTTTCTGGGGGGAACATGGCGGCGACGTCTGCTGCCAGCGCGGCGGAATATTCCACCATGCCAACGGTGCCGATCAGTTTGGGCTGGCGCGTGCGGGCAAAGCCGTCAAAGGCAATGTCAGTCAGGGCGGTCAGGATTTCGCGCGCACGGTCGGCACGGAAATTTGCCATGATTACCGCATCGCCATCCTTCATCCCGTCATAGCCATTGATGCCGATAGGATTGACGAATTCATCTGTGATGTCAGCGGCATAACTTTGCTCAATCGCCTGTGCTGCGCTGGGCACGCTGGTGCCGCCCTCGGTCAGAACCTTATAGGCCTTTTCAACACGGTCCCACCGCTTGTCACGGTCCATGGCATAGAAGCGGCCAGATAGGGTGGCGATGGCGCAATTGTCCAGACCGGCAATGTCCCGTTCAAACTTTGCAATAAACTCAGCCGCGCTTTTTGGCGGGGTGTCGCGGCCATCAAGAAAGGCATGGACGGCAACACGTAGCCCTTGTGCGACCAGAATTTTGCACATGGCAACCATGTGATCCTGATGGGAATGGACGCCGCCTGGCGACATCAGCCCCATCAGATGAACGGTCCCGGTTCCATCCTGCTTTGCCTTGGTGAGCAGATCGGTCAAGATTTGATTGTCGGCCAGTGTGCCGGTCTCAATCGCCTCATCAATGCGGGGCAGATCTTGCAAAACCACCCGGCCAGAGCCAAGGTTCATATGCCCCACTTCTGAGTTACCCATTTGCCCGTCAGGCAGGCCCACATGACGCCCTGATGTGTCGAGCGTGGCAAAGGGCATGTCCGCCAACAGGCGGTCATAATTGGGGGTGTTGGCACGCGCAATCGCACTGGAGGGGGAGGTCGGCTGGTGACCCCATCCGTCAAGAATGCAAAGGACAGTCGGTATGCGTTTGGTTTGATGCGCGCTCATGAACAAAACTCGTCTGAAATTACAGCAATTTAGGGGCCAAATTGCCGTGATTCAGGGCAAAAAACAAGCGCCCTCTTGGTCGCGCCGTTGGGCGTCAGGGTAACGGTGGCGGGCCGATTGTTTCACGGGAAACAATTTCAACTGATTGATCCTAAAGGCTAATCCCTGTGATAGGGGTGCCCGGCCAATATTGTGGCGGCCCGGTATAGCTGTTCTGCCAACACGGTGCGGGCCAGCATATGGGGCAGGGTCATGCGCCCGAAACTCAACACAAGGTCCGCTTCGGCCCGTACATCGGGGGCCAACCCATCAGCGCCGCCGATCAAGAAGCTGGCATGGCGGACGCCCTGATCCTGGAATTTTTCCAGCCTGGTGGCAAGTTCACGCGAGGATAAGGTCTTGCCGCGTTCATCCATGCAGATGGTGACGCTGCCTTCAGGGCGCATGGCGCGCAGCAAGTCCGCCTCCGCCTGTTTCAGCTGTTCACCACCAAGGCCCTTTTTGGCATCGGCTTCGCGGATATGCAGCGGCCCGATTGAGCCTATGGCCGGCTTGTTCCCCTTGGTGCCAAGGCGGGATTGGTAATCCTTGATCAGGGTCAGTTCAGGCCCTGCCTTTAGCCGCCCGATGGCCAGAATGTGCAGGTCCATGACGTGTGGTCAATCTTCGGCGCTGTCTTCTGCACGATCATCGGCATTGTCTTCATCAGACGGGCTGACTGACCATAGCCGTTCAATCTTATAGAATTCGCGCACTTCGGGGCGGAACAGATGCACGATCACATCACCTGTATCGACAACGATCCAATCGCCGGTCTGTTTGCCGTCAATTTTCGGCACGCCGAAGCCGGCATCCTTCAACCGTTCAGACAATTTGGCAGTCATTGCCATGACCTGACGAGATGACCGGCCAGAAGCCACGACCATATAATCGGCAATGCTTGTCTTGCCGTTCAGGTCAATGGTGACAATGTCTTCACCCTTGTCATCATCAAGCGAGGTTTCAATGAGCGTGAGCAATTTGGCAACGATTTCCCGCCCGGATTGGGCTTGGGTGGCGTCACTATTTTCCGGTTTTGCGATCAGGGTCGCATCCTCCTGAAGGGGGCCCACATCATCGGGGGCCAGTGTTTCTAATCATAAAGCGGTTCGATTGGGGCATCAAGGCCAGTCGCCACGGTCCCGAATTGCAGTTGAACTTAAGGGGCTTAGCGGGCCACTTAAAAAGGCCCAAGCGGGTGCAGCGGTGTTGCCGATGCGCGACCAGTCCCGTTCGTTCAGCCGGTAACGGGCAAATTGTTGCGCGGCCGGGCTGGCAAGGGCACGCGTGGCATTGCCGGGGCGATCAATCACGGCAATGGGAACGGTCCGCATGATCTGTTGCCAATTGCGCCAGTGGTGAAAGCCCGCCAGATTGTCAGCCCCCATCAGCCAGACAAAGCGGTGATTGGGGTGCGCACGTTGCAGGGCGCGCAACGTATCGATTGTATAGCTGGTGTGATGACGTTGTTCAAAATCAGACACACGAATACGGGGATGACGCGCGGCGGCAACGGCCTGATCAAGGCGCTGGTCATAATCAGCGGTTTGAGATGCGTCTTTTAGCGGATTTTGCGGGCTGACCAGCCACCATACCTGATCAAGACCAAGCCGGGCCAACGCCATTTTTGAAATATGGCGATGCCCTTCATGGGCGGGGTTGAATGACCCGCCAAGCAGTCCGATCTTGCGTATGTGCGTTCCCATCAGCCTGTCACTTATGGCCGTGTCTGACCGGTGCCGCGCACGACATATTTGAAGCTGGTCAATTGTTCCAACCCGACAGGGCCGCGGGCATGAATGCGCCCGGTTGAAATGCCGATTTCTGCGCCAAAGCCAAATTCGCCCCCATCTGCATACTGCGTTGAGGCATTGTGCAACACGATGGAGGAATCGATTTGTGCCAAAAACTTGTCAGCGGCCCCTGCATCATCAGTGACGATTGAATCGGTGTGCGCGCTGCCATAACCATTGATGTGGGCAATCGCCTCATCAATCCCATCCACTGTTTTGATAGAGACGATGGGTTCAAGATATTCGGTCACCCAATCATCTTCTGTGGCGGGGATCACGCGGTCATTCACTTGCTGCACCAGTTCGTCGCCGCGCACCTCGCAGCCTGCGGTTTGCAAGCGCACGACAATGGGGGCCAGATGCGTGTCAGCAACGGCGCGATCGATCAAAACTGTTTCGGCTGCACCGCAAATTGAAGTGCGGCGCATCTTGGCATTGAAGACAATATCTTCAGCCATTTGGGCATCGGCACCCCTGTCCACATAGACGTGGCACAGGCCTTCAAGATGGGCGAAAACAGGCACGCGGGCCTCTGCCTGCACGCGGGCAATCAGGCTTTTGCCGCCACGGGGCACGATAATATCGATGGCGCTATCAAGGCCGCCCAGCATGGCGCCGACCGCAGCGCGATCAGTAGTGGGAACCATTTGAATAGCGGTTTCAGGCAGGTCGGCGGCAGTCAAACCGTTTACCAAACATTGATGGATCGCACGACTGGAATGATAGCTTTCAGAACCGCCGCGCAAAATAACGGCGTTCCCAGCCTTCAAACCCAACGCGCCTGCATCAGCGGTCACATTGGGGCGGCTTTCATAAATGATACCAATCACGCCCAAGGGCACGCGGATACGCTGAAACTTCAGGCCATTGGGGCGTTCCCAATCTGCCATAACTTCGCCGACGGGATCGGGCAGGGTTGCCACCGCTTCAAGCCCGGCGGCGATGCCCTCAATACGATCTTCGTCAAGGGCCAGCCGATCCAACATGGCGGCACTGATGCCCTTTTCTTCGGCAGCTTCCATGTCCTTGGTGTTGGCGAGCAAGATGGCACTCGCATGGGCGCGCATGTCTGCGGCGGCTGCCAACAGCGCCCTGTCCTTTTGTGCTGTGGGGGCAAGGGCAAGGGCGCGGGTCGCCTGCTTTGCATTGCGGCCGATGTCCAACATCATCGCGTCAATTGATTGTTCTGTCTTGCTCATGACTTCAATCCATTCGTTCGTTTTGCTGGGCCTGATCGGTCATCACCAGATCGTCCCTGTGAATAAGGGCATGGCGACCCTTATAGCCCAAAATGTCGGCGATTTGCTCGCTCTGCAATCCCATGATGGCGCGGGCATCTTCAACGTCATAGCCGATAAGGCCGCGCGCAATAACGGTGCCGTTATTGATGATGTCCACAGAATCGCCCTTGGCGAAATTGCCTTCGATTGCGTTCACGCCAGCGGACAACAGGCTGCGCCCCTTAAGAAGTGCTGCTGCGGCACCATCATCAATGGTGACAATACCGTTGGCCTTCAAGGTGCCCAAAATCCATTGCTTGCGTGCGGCCTGGGGCGATTGGCTTGCCGTAAACCAGGTGGCACGTGCGCCGTCGCGCAATGCATTGACCGGGCGAATGACCTTGCCAGATGTGATGGCGACAGCCGCCCCCATTGCGGTGGCAAGTTTTGCGGCGTCAATCTTGGTGCGCATCCCGCCCGTCCCATAGGAGGAGCCGACACCGCCAGCCATCGCCGCGATCTTGTCTGTGATTTCTGTGACTTCACCAATGTGATCAGCGCCGGGGTTGTCGCGCGGATCGTCGGCATACAGACCATCAATATCGGATAGGATGATCAGGCAATCAGCCTCAACCATACCAGCCACGCGGGCGGACAGACGGTCATTGTCGCCATAGCGAATTTCGCTGGTTGCCACCGTGTCATTTTCATTCACGATGGGCACAACACCCTGTGCCAACAAGGTGCTGAGGGTTGAGCGCGCGTTAAGGTATCGCCGTCGTTCTTCGGTGTCGTCGAGCGTCAGCAATATTTGCGCGATGGTTAAACCATGTTTTGCCAAGGCATCCTGATAGGCATGGGCCAGCTTGATTTGCCCGGTTGCGGCAGATGCCTGACTTTCCTCAAGCCGTAACTTTCCAGTCTTGAAACCAAGTTGATGACGCCCCAAGGCGATGGAGCCTGATGACACCAACACAACCTGTTTGCCATCGGCGGTCAGCATGGCGACATCATCTGACAGGCCCGTTAGAAAGGCATGATTGATGGTCCCGTCCTCATTCACAAGGAGGGAGGAGCCGATCTTGATCACGATGCGATTGGCGTTGTTCAGCCGGCTCATGGCTGCCACCCGGTATCGCTGGGCAGGTCCTCCTCCTCTTGCTGTTCAGCAAGAATGGCGG
Source organism: Hyphomicrobiales bacterium (assembly GCA_006844605.1). Taxonomy (GTDB): domain Bacteria; phylum Pseudomonadota; class Alphaproteobacteria; order SPJN01; family SPJN01; genus SPJN01. The sequence continues at coordinate 157,977 of SPJN01000001.1, forward strand.
CGCGTTCCGCTTCCTTAAAGGGTTTGATCACCTCAATCAGGGCACGCATGACAAGGGGGACATTGCGGCCAGAAACACCGGACATGATCATCACATCATCGCGTCCGCTTGCGTCCATCAATGCCTTGCGTTTTTCATCGACCAGCTTGTCTGTCATGGCGTCGGTTTTGTTCAACACCAGAACTTCAGGCTTTTCATCAAGCCCGCCGCCATAGGCCGTCAACTCATCGCGGATCGTGCGATAAGACCCGGCAACATCATCGGCTGTGCCGTCAACAAGGTGAAGCAATACGGGGCACCGTTCCACATGGCCCAGGAATCGGTCGCCAAGGCCGTGGCCTTCATGCGCCCCTTCGATCAGGCCGGGAATATCTGCCAGCACGAAATCAAACCCATCCTGCCGCACAACGCCCAAATTGGGGTTTAGCGTGGTGAAGGGATAGTTCGCGATTTTGGGCTGTGCCTTGGTGACCGCTGACAGGAATGTTGACTTACCCGCATTGGGCAGGCCAACCAACCCCGCATCTGCGATTAGTTTCAGGCGTAGCCAAATCCATTTTTCCAACCCGTCCTGTCCGGCGTTGGCGCGCCGGGGTGCCCGATTGGTTGAGCTTTTGAAGTAAGCATTGCCAAAGCCGCCATTGCCGCCTTTCAGCAGCGTCAGGGACTGGCCTTCCTTTGTCAGGTCAGCAATCAGCGTGTCGCGATCTTCTTCAAATATCTGTGTGCCGACGGGCACTTTCAATATGATATCATCGCCTGAGCGGCCATTGCGGTCCTTGCCCATGCCATGCATGCCGGTGCTGGCCTTGAAATGCTGTTGATAGCGATAATCGATCAATGTGTTCAGGCCGTGTGCCGCCTCGATAATAATGTGGCCACCGCGTCCGCCATTGCCGCCATCGGGTCCGCCGAATTCGACATTGGCCTCGCGCCGGAAACTGACGCAGCCTGCGCCGCCGTTGCCCGAACGGATATAGATTTTTGCTTGATCAAGAAATTTCATGGCGTGTGCCTGCTAGCCTGCCAACCCGTAACGGTCTGCCAGATCACCGCGTAGCGTGGCCCACAGGGCCTGATCCATTTCGACCTGACGGACTGCCAGTTTGTCATTACGGGCGGCGAAGAATTGTTCCCCTTCGCCCACTGTGCGGAAGCCGACCTTATCCTGCACCTTGAGGGAACCTGTGTTCTCCAACAGGGCAGAAGATTTAATTCGCTCCAGCCCCAATGTTGCAAAGCCATGATGGGTGATGGAGGCGACGGCCTCTGTCATGATGCCTTCGCCCCAATGGCGTTTTCCCAGCCAGTATCCAAGGTCGCGCACCTGTGTGCCGCCTTGATCCTCTGCCATCAAATCAAGCGAGATAATGCCGATGGCACCGGCGCCCCGGTCGATGACATAAACCTCACGGGGGACGGCGGTGTTCTGCAATCCTGAAATCCAGTTTTCCGCGTCAGATAGGGTATAGGGGTAGGGGACGCGCGCCAGCATACGGACCACGTCCCAATCATTTAAAAGCGCAGCAATACGGCCCGTGTCAGGAATTGAAACGGGGCGCAGGATCAGCCTATTTGATTTCAAGATCGCCATGACCGGTGAAAGCCTTTTGCCAAGCGGTGTAGTCGCATTTTGCGTGCGCGTTATCTGAATTCAAGTCAATTCAAGAGTGTAGAAAAACAAAAAAGGGGATGGCGCGCCATCCCCTTGATCTTGTTGTGTCGTGCGTCAGGGTGGCGCTATTCTGCTGCGTCAGCCTCCGGTGCCGGGTCAACATGCACGAATGTGCGCTTCAGTTTCCCTTTAGAGAAACGAACCTGACCTTCAACCGTTGCAAAGATGGTGTGGTCCTTGCCAATGCCGACATTGTCGCCGGGATACCATTTCGTGCCACGCTGGCGCAGAATGATATTGCCGGGGATGACAACTTCACCACCGTATTTTTTGATGCCCAAACGACGACCGGCTGAATCGCGACCGTTACGGGATGAACCACCTGCCTTTTTATGTGCCATTTTGGTCTACCTTCCTTAACGTGCGGCCTTAGCCGGCAATCTTTTTGATACGCAGCACTGTCAGCTGCTGACGATGGCCATTCTTGCGACGTGAGTTGTGACGACGACGCTTTTTGAAGATGATGACCTTCTTGTCCTTGATCTGCTCCAACACTTCGGCAGTGACTTTGGCACCTTTAACTGTGGGAGAGCCCACTTTGACGCCTTCACCTTCGCCGACCATCAGAACCTGATCGAATGTAACTGTTTCACCGGCTTCTGCGAGGAGTTTTTCAACCCGCAAAACCTGATTTTCGGCAACGCGATACTGCTTGCCACCTGTTTTAATCACCGCAAACATAGTTGTTTCCTTTTACTATGCGGTTTCACCCGTCCGGTCCCGAAGGTTGCGCAGTACTGCAAAACTTGCAGAATTCCGCGCTATTTCCGGCCCATCTCGCTCAAAAAGGCGGGGGCCGACCTGGCACCTGGCGTTCACCCGAACCGGAGATTTCCCGGATCAGAGGCGGGACTATACCCCGATTAGGGTGTCAGTCAATGGAAACCGAGGTAGAAAAACGCCGAATATGGGCGCGTTTCGCCGCAGTTTTTGCCCGATTTCACGGCGGTTTAGCTGACAATCAGCTGGGAATTGGTCGGGATTTGGTTGGGAATTGGTTGGGATAGGCGAGAAAGGCTTGCACCGTTTGGCTGTTGGCATTACACCGCTGAACGCGACCGGCCCTTAATGTGGGGTCAAATGATGCGGAGAGTTGCCGGAGTGGTCGAACGGGGCGGTCTCGAAAACCGTTGTGCGTGCAAACGTACCGAGGGTTCGAATCCCTCACTCTCCGCCAACTATTCAAGGTTAATGGGGTTTTCTTTTATCGGGTGACTTTATTCCCCCGTATATTCCCCCGTTTCGATCGCGAGTAGGCAATAAAGGTGCTTGGCCGCGCCTTTTTTGCGAACTTCAAAGCCACTATGCAAAACTAAACTAAATGTCTCTGTGGTTGGTAGTTTCTGCGAATATCATCAATGAGCGGGGTCATGTCGTTGAGGCGATAAAATCCAACTTGATGATCTATGACCATATCTTCGACAACGCTGACAAATTCGTTATCAACGTTTGGCGTGTCCGCGACTAGTACCAATTTCTTCTTTTCGGCCAATTCGGTTTCGCCAGATAAGAGTGCCCCCTCAACAGCTAAAGCGCTAACTTGTTTAAAAGAAGTGTCTGGGTCTCCTGCCAAAGAAATTCCTCGAATTAGGTTGTATGAACCATTCTGGTACGCAAACGGGGCTTTTAGCGTTAAGCCTCCGCGTAATTGTATGGGGGCAGGGCGTTCCAGCATTTTCTCCACATGATTTGCGCGGAACTGCTCTCTTAGTAGTTTGACAGGTTGAGTGCTGCGCCGACGTTTTGGAGAGTTGGCTATTAACTCGTCAAACAAATTCTGTGCCGTTAACTCTGCCTCTTCCACTGTAATCAATCGAGGTTCAGACAGACGTAATTTTCCCGTGCGTAAAGATTGAAACTTCGAAAAGGCATTCTCATTCCAGTCGTTTGCAAACTCTAGAGCAAGTCTGTTCTCTAGCACTTGTAAGTCTACTGGAAGGCGGCTTTGGAGGTGTACGCCAAAAAACCTTTCTAAACGTGAAAAGCTATTTGACATTTTCGTTAAAACACTGGGCTTATTGTTTGAAAAAAGAACAATGCCAATGTTTAGAAACTCACCTCTTTCCGGAAATTCAGAAAACTGAACAATCGAATAATATCCGTTGTTGTTTTTCATGCGTTACATCCCCGGTAAAGGTGGCTCACCCAAAATATGGTCTTCAAAGGTGTCGACCACATACTGAGCCCTTTTGACTAAAAAATTATGTATCTGATCACGTTCAGATGACGAATCTAACCACGCTCCTGGAATTGCCGCAACAATTTCAGAGACATGCCCAGGATCAAGCGATCGAAGTTTACTCACTGCGGCCCGAACCGAACTTATGCTCAAATATGGCTCGAAAGCTGGAAAATTTCCATACACAGCTTCGTCGCATATTTCCTCTTCCATATCCCAACAAGGGGCGCCTGGCGAGCGCAAACACTCTGAATGGTCAATGGGGATTAAATCTAACTTAGGGCTTTTGGCTCGCCAACCAAAAAGCAGGTTATCTAGATTTTGCTCGGATTCAAAGTATCTGTCCCAATTTCTTAGCCAAGTATCAAACAATACGAGCATAGCAATGTCTTGCTGGCATTTTAGCCTATTTAGGTATAAATCGCTCCCGTCAAAAGTGGAAGCATCTACCTTTTTCGAACAAAAATATGGCCCGGAAATGTCCGCAGCATTTTTTTTCAGCGTTAATTTTAGGGGGGAGTTCGTCAAAATCGAAAATGGGGGGATTTTTAGGCCCAGCCAACAGCCAATTTCTGAGGCGACGTATTCGTTAACTAAAGGATCTTTGCCCATTGGTGATTGCGCGCACTTAATAAAGCAAATGCCATGGTCGGTCATTACTTCTATGGGATTGGTGCTCGACTGAGGGATTTGCCGAATTTCACGGCTGATTTCTGTAGGGCTAAATGTCTGATCGCAAAATAGCATTAGTTGACGCAATTCCCATAAGTTGAATCAATAGACTTTATGATGGATTGAGAGAAAAACAAGGCACAATCTCAAGTTGGTGTGGATGCCTATAAACTGATATGAATCCGCATTTGGGAGGTGTCAAAGAATCAATATTTTGTTGGGAGATGTTTTGGACTGACCTGAATGCGTGAATGTTGGAATGAAGTGTAATTCGTATTGCTGCCAAAATTCACCATTGTTCTTTTATGGCGTCCGATTATTCCGCTTGGCGTTGGGTGACAGGTTGCGGGTAAAGCCGTAGCGCTTGCCTACTATGTAACCTTGGCTGGGTCGCGGTTCCGAATCCCCCTTCTTTTTTAGGCGTCCAATAAGTCGTGGTTGATTTTCGGGTCTAATGCCTTTGCACATATAAAATAGCAGTTCGCGCATATTTTGTTCCCAGCTTTTGTTGCTGTGAAAGCGAATGTTTTTGATTGTGCCTTTGGGGGGGCGTTTTGCGCCTATAGCGATCCGAAGTAGGGGGTCATAGACCTTACCGTTCCATTCCCCTAAATGGATAAGGCAATGTACGTGGACGCCTGTTTCTTGGCGCTCAAATACCCAAGCGGCTATTAAAGGTAGATTGTGGCGTTGGTGAAGGCGTCTAATGGCCTTTAGCATCCTTTGCCATTCAGGTTGGCAATGGATCGGCGCAATCCCCAGCTTGCCAAAGTTTATGGTCAAGAAGTGGGTGAAGGGGTGTCCGATGGCCTTGCTGTTGAACGCTGCTGCTATCAGTTTTTCCGCTTCGTGTAATTCTAGATATAGCTGTGCTGTGGTCATTGTTCATGGTCTGAGATGGAATCTCTCTTTCACTATATAAAGAGGCCGACTAGTCCGGCGGTTTAGCCACGGGCCGGGATAATCGCGGTTGATTAGTGGAAACAGTGCATTTCTTGTGATGTGCCATATTCCGGCTTGCAGCACTGTTGTTCCAAACTGTGTCGTAATATGTCGGCAAATGTCGGATTCTTGGACAAACAAACAAGCAGAGTGCCTCACTGTTAAAGCGTCTCAATTGTTGTTTGCCATTCTTTGATTGCCGACAGTTTGTAGCGGATGAAGCGGCCTTCCCGTTCATATCTGGGGCCGCAATGGAACTTGCGCCAGCGTTCCAGCGTCCTTGTATGGACTTTCAAATAGTCGGCAAGTTCTTGAGTGGTGAATTTTGGATCATTAAACATAGTGGACCTGTTGCAATAGTTGATTGCGCTCAAATTTGGGATAGAAGAGCTGATTTTCTGAGCCTTAGTGACTTCAAGAAAAGCTTTAGGGTTCACATGTCATGCGAGGCAGGCTGTCCTGCCAGCGCCGTTCTTCACTCAAGGGAATAAGCGTCTTACCGCCAAGCTTGACGGGGCGTAGGTCGCCGCTTTGGACAAGTTGGTAAAACTTTGTCCTGCCGATCGAGTTGCGATAGCAAAAGGTTTTGACGGTGAATAATTGTTGGATAGCAGTCATATTTACCTCGAAATTTAACACTGAACAATTCAAAGGGGTTTTTCCCTCAATGAATTTGCTCCCTTGTTCACTGGTAAACTGCCACTTGGTTATTAGGCCATGCGATTCGGGTGTCCGTCAACAGCCAGACTTGTTCGTAACCTGTTCTATTTGTTTGATTTTCAAAAATAGCGAATTATTATCTAGCTGGATTTGCGAGCTATCGGGATTACTGAGCTGGTTTGCGCTGTTGCCCTCGCGCATTGCTTGGCCCAAGCGTCCATAATCTTGCGCCGCTTTTCTAAGATGTTTGAGCGGTAGTAGGCGGCTTCTGTCTTGTCTTGCAATGTGTGGGCAAGGCACCGTTCAACGTCATTGCGCGGAAAGTTGGTTTGTTCGCCTGCCCAATCTCGAAAGCTTGACCTGAAGCCATGAATAGTCGCGTTTTTGCGAGTGGTTTTATTCAGTAGTTTGGCGATTGCTGCCGCGCTGATGGGGCGCTGGTGTCTTTGGCCCGCAAATAGATGGGGGTTGTTGTCGATGCGGGGCAGTTTTTTGATGGTTTCCAATGCCCAGTCTGACAATGGAACCGCATGGTCTTGCCCGGCCTTCATGCGGCTTGCGGGAATCGACCAAGTTTTGGCGTTTAGGTCGATTTCACCCCATGTCGCTCCCAAGGCTTCACCGGACCTGCAAGCAGTCAAAATGATGAACTGTAGGGCAAGGCTAGAAACAGATTTGTTTGCCTCAAGTTCCAGCATAAGGCCGGGAACCTCCTGATAGGGCATAGCCTTGTGGTGTTGAACGTTTTTTAGCTTCGTTGGCGCTGGAAGCATCATCTTGAGGTGCCCGTCCCATCTCGCGGGGTTTTCCCCATCGCGCAAGCCTTTGACCTTGGCATAGTCCAGTACGCGTTGGATGCGGCCTCGCACCCTTGTCGCAGTCTCTGTCTTGCTGTGCCAGATCGGTTCCAAAATGTCTGTGATATGTATTGTTTCAATGTCAGCGACATTCAAGTCGCCAATAGCGGGGAAGGCATAGGTCTTTAGGGTGTTGTGCCATTGCTGCCTGTGCTTGGGATTGCGCCAGCTTGCTTCATTTAAGGCGATGTAGTCATTGGCGCATTGCTTAAAGGTCTTTTGTTTGGCCTGTGCTGCCCGTTGGGCGGCTTTAGAGGCTTGTTTGGCTGTTAGGGGGTCAACGCCTGCCCCAATCTTTTCTCGCGCGTCTCTGGCCTTCGTGCGGGCCGCAGCAAGGGTTGTGGTGGGAAAGCCGCCTAATCCCATCTCGCGACGCTTGCCGTTCATTTGATAGCGAAAAAGCCAGCTTTTGGAATTGTGTTTGGTGATTAGCAGGTAAAGCCCATCGCCGTCCGAATATTTGCCGACTTCAGACAAGTTCGCCACCTGTTTTGCATTTAGTTTGTTTGACGCCATAGCCAAGCCTTGCCCTTCTATATTCCCCCACTTGTTCCCCCACAAAATGGGTGATTGTGTGCGGCCTTGTTCGGACAATTATGAACTGATATGTAGTTTAGTCAAATAAAAACAGATGGTTGATACTATTTTTGGTGAACGGCAAAAGACAATGTAAAACAGTAGGTTTGGGGACTCACTCTCCGCCATTCTTCCCTAAAATGTCAGCTTATAGGTCGCGCCGAACTTTATGTCAGGCTTGGTCGTGAAATTGTGGCGATAGGACTGCATTTCGCCGCGGAAGGGGGCCACGCCCTTCATGGTGCCGTTGATTGCTGTCGGCTCAAATCCCAATGACATGCTTAGGCTATCGGTCGGCGCAAACAGCCCCTTGCTGCGGTGGGTCAGGCGTGCCCCGACAAGTGCCGCAGAAACCGATGTGACGAAGCGTGACTTGTGGGCGTCAAAGCGGGCGTAGCCAATATCAGCCTCCAATTGCAAGCCGGGCAATAGGTCAAGCCGGGCATGGGCTGATTGGGTGATCGACGTACCCTGCCAGGCGAATGCCCCTTGGCCTTCTGCGCCGTGAAAGGCGTTGAATTCAACGAGGGAGCTGAGGAAGAAATTGCGATTGCCCAGCACCGCCATCGCGCCACCATCGCCCGCAGCGGTCATTGAAAAGCCGAAATCAGTTCCCAGCAGGGGCAAACGCCACATGGTGTTCAGCAAATTGATTTGCTGATCATTCCCGTTAAGGGAGGCTGTGAAATGCCGCTGATAGCTGTCCTCGAATGTGTAGGTGACAGCGCCGTCAAACGCGCCACCGAATGAGGCGGGCACGTCAAGCCGGCTGCTTTGCAGGCTTTGCGCGCCATCGGCGGTTTGGATGGTAGTGCCGCCAACCGGGCGCAGTGCCTTTTCAAGGTCGGGCATCCCGTGGCCGAAAATCTCGTCAACGCCCGGTGCGCCCAAATCAACCGCCGTGTCGAACAGAATCTTGATGGCGGTTTCACCCGTTATTTCGGGGAAGGCGCTCATGATCAGGGCGACGGAGCCTGCAACGATCGGTGCAGCAGCGGACGTGCCAGAGAAGAACTTCAACGTGCCATCAGCGTCTGCGGCGCGGATTTCATCGCCGGGGGCGGCCATGCACCAATTTTTCGCATCACCGCAGGCCGAACTATAGGGGGCCAAAACAATGTCGGCAGAATTGGTCGTTAGCGGATCAAACGGCCCATCAATGGCAACGACTGTGATCATCTGTGTTTCAAGTGCGGGAAACCAGTGGGGCATGGATGCCATATAGAAGTTCGGATTGGCGTCACCGCGATTGCCTGCGGCGGTAACCCAAACACCGCCCTTGCCATTGGCAATGGTGTGCAGCTTTTCAAGTTGGGCGGCAACATCGCGAAAGCCATCGACCCTGTAGGGTTCAACGTCATAGAAATATTCAGGCTTGCCCAGCACATAATCCCATGATTGGCTGAACACCCGCGCGCCGCTTTGCATCATTTGGGTGACCATTTTGGCGACATGTTGTGATTCGATAATGCCCGAATAATTGTTTCGGGAAATTTTGAAGTCGATCAGCTTGGCGTCGGGGGCAATCCCGACAGTGCCGATATTGTTCCGATCCCCAACCAGCACGGATGCAACAAGTGTTTCGTGCAGTCGTGTGCCGCTGGTTGTTGTGTCTTCTTCGCCCGTGTATTTTTCAAACAGGTCTTCCTGCCCCAGGTAGGAGCGTGAAAGTTCCACCCCATCGGGATTGTGAACGCCATTCCCTGTTATGGCGATTGTAATGCCTTGGCCGGTGATGCCGCGCGCAAGGGCGTAGTGCTGCTTAATCGCCATGTTGTGATGGCTGGCGGTTAATTCTGTTGAGGCGAAGCTGAGGGCGAGTTGATCATCTTCGGGGGTGGGTGCGGGCCCGCTTGCCGGAATGCCCGCATAGTCCGGGGTCCGCCGGATCTGCGCGGGCTTTGCGGGTTTATCATCGTCACCGCCGCCGCCTGACAGGGCATAGGCCCCGGCGCCGATGGCACCCAGGGCCAGGCCGCCGAGCCCGACCCAACCCCAGCCTGAACTGCCGGAGGCGGTATAAACATCACCCAGAAAATGACTGTCGTCGCCGATGCGTAAAACATTGTCATAGGAACCGTATTGATAAGGGCCGTTTTGGTAAAAGACGTTCAGGGTCGACAGATCGGTGTTTAGGATATTGCGCACTTTTAGGCTGATGTCAGCGGTGCTGTTGTCAAACGCGTCATTTCCCAGTGCGTTGTCAGCCTGTGAGGCATAGCTGTGCGTGGCAATCAGGGCGGACATCACAGCGCCGGTGAGATTTCGAGACAATGCCATCCTGTTACTCCATCCTTGATCATTCTTTGGTCGGCTTGACCATTTTTTGGCCGGAAAGTGTGATCAAGGTTAACGCGAAGGTGTTAACCACAGATTACCTGTTAAGGCTGTTGCGGACATAACGGGTCAAAATAGAAATGTGGAGTTTTTTAAAAAATGTCCCGGCAATCCTAATGGATGGCGCTGATTAAGCGCGGCAGCGAGGGCCATTGGTGCCGATCTGGTGACAATTATTTGGTAAAGGGCGCAAGGAAAAAGACCCCCGCCAGTGGGCGAGGGCCTTTATTTGTTAATTGTAATGCGGTGATCTAGACGTCCAGAATAACCCGGCCCACCACATTGTCATTGCGCAGATCGTCCAGCGACTGGCTGGCCTGATCAATCGGGCGGTGATCCATTGGGATGGCGTCGATTACGCCTTTTTTGCCAAGGTCGATCACTTCCTTGAATTCCTGCAAGGAGCCGACGAAGGCACCTGAAATGCTGATCGCACGCATGGGCAGCATCTGAATGGTCATACCCATCGCGCCGCCAAACAGACCAACCACAACAACATGGCCGCCCTTACCTAGGCAACCATTGGCGAAGGCAAAGCGATGCCGATCCTCCGTCGTTAATTGACGCTCCGCCCAGTTCGTGATGAGAGTAAGGTTAACGTGAATGGATTAACCATCCGTTGCTCGTCTAGCATTCATTGAAAAAGGGTGCGATTGCCGACCGACAAGGGTGCTGAAAATTGGCGACACAATAGGACGAGGCTGCCGCCAATTGTGTACCTTCAGATATGGTTTTTAGCTTTTGGCAATCTGGCGGCGGAAAAAATAGATGAGTGCAGGTGACATAAACAGCTGCGCGCCGCCATAAAGCAAAATCGTGAACAACACCAAATCGCCAACTGGGTCCGCCACGCCGACCACGGCAGGAAACAATGATGCCTTGATTAACAGGCCCAAATTAGTGTTGCGGATCACAACCTCGATATTAATTGCGGCTGTGTCCTGCCAATTCAGACGGAAACTGCGCAAGACTGTGATGGAAATCACTGCAAGGGCGCCAATGAATCCAATGATCAGCAGAAAATTATTGGTGCCTAGCGCCTCAATATCCAGCCGGCCAGCGCCCAATGCGCCGACAACGATAATCAAGATAACGAATAGCGAGCCGCGAACAGACCATATAGAAAAAGCCGGTGCGATAGCTGGGGCTAGTCGCAACACCAACATACCAATCGCGAGAGGCAAGAGCAGGAAGATAAAAATTTCGAGTGCAATTTGTCCGGCCGGTAATTCGACCTCACCTGGCAGTTGATCCCCGATCAGAAGCTCCAACACGAAAGGGACGGTAAACAAACAGGCAAGTGTTGCGACCGCGGTGAGAGCGATAGACAAGGCAACATGACCGCGCGAAAAATGCGTGAATATGTTTGAAACCGTACCGCCAGGAATGGCCGCACAAATAGCAATGCCGATTGCCACGCCAACGATGGGGGAAAAGCCTATGATAAAGCCATAGGCACAAAGCGGCACCACCAGCATTTGCAACACAAACCCGATAGAAAATGCACGCGCATCACGCACAACTTCCTTAAAGTCGCCCGGGGTCAGGGTTGCCCCCATGCCCAGCATCGCCAATGTCAGTTGGGTCGCCGCAACGGCATATTCATATTTGATGTAAAGATCAAAGAAATCCATTGCGACGCCAGACCCGCTGCTAAGTGATAGGATGTGTGAATTCGGGGCGGACTAGACGTCCAGAATAACCCGGCCCACCACATTGCCATTGCGCAGATCGTCCAGCGACTGGCTGGCCTGATCAATCGGGCGGTGATCCATCGGGATGGCATCGATCACACCCTTTTGGCCAAGCGCGATGACTTCTTTGAATTCCTGCAATGACCCGACAAAGGCACCAGAGATGCTGATCGCACGCATGGGCAGCATCGGAATGGGCATCCCCATCGCGCCGCCAAACAAGCCAACAACGACAACGTGGCCGCCCTTGCGCAGGCAACCATTGGCGAAGGCAAAGCTTGCCTCGGCCCCAACAAAGTCGATGGCACCGAAGGCACCGCCATTTGTGGCAGCCATCAGTTCCTTCAGGGCGTTGGGGTCGGTTGAATTATAAACAGCCTTTGCGCCTGCTGCCTTGGCAGCTTCAAGCGTGGCGTCGTTAATATCAACGACAATCGGCCCACGACCGTACAGCGCCTTAAAGAAGGCGATGCCCATCATGCCAACGCCGCCGGCGCCAACAATAACCACATCATCGCTGTCAGTCAGATCACCCAGACGCTTGATCGCGGAATAGGCTGTCAGGCCTGAACAGGCAAAGGCCGCGGCTTGCCCTGCGGGGATGCCTTCATAGTCAAGGCAATACCGCTCATGGGGGACGAAACATTCATCGGCGTAACCGCCATCCTTGCCGACGCCCAGCACAAAGCCCTGATTACACAGATGCTCATCCCCGCGCAGGCAGGTCGGGCATTCGCCGCAACCAATCCACGGAAAGACGACAACTTTCTGGCCGATTTCAACAGTGGTGGCATCAGGGCCTTTTGCGGCAACCTCGCCGACAATTTCATGACCCAACACGAACGGCAGCGGCCGCGCGCCGGTGACATCCAGTTTTTGGTCATTGCCAAGGCTGAAATAACCATCATGGATGTGAACGTCTGAATGGCACACGCCGCAATGTTTGACGTTTACAACAACTTCCGCGCCTTCAGGCTGCCGTGTCGGTTTTTCTACGGCTTCGAGCGGCTGCCCATATGTGGTGATGGCTTGTGCTTTCATGATGAACCCCAATAGCTGGTTTTGTGATGTTTGTGATGGGGCAGAGTCTTATCAGGTCAGCAGGCGATGGCAAGACGCTTTGCGCACACAAATGCGCCGGGCTATTTTGCTGCCGCGGCATTCATCAATGCTGTTTTAACGGCGCCAACAACCGCCTTGGTCATGCTGGGAACGATTTCCTGATCCAACCTGTCAGCCAGATTGGGCTGTTCAGTCCATAGTTCCACGCCCGCTTCAATGGCCCCAAGCCCCGCATGGGCATAGGGCAATATAATCTCATGCGCCTCTGCATCGGTCAGGATGTCGGGTTTGAAGCCTGAAAAGGCGACGCACAGGACGTCGATCAACAATTGGCGGAACTGGCGCATATGATCGGCAAGGTCGGTGTCTGAAAGCGCAGATACGCGGGCCTGCATCCATAATTTGTAACGTTCGGACATAATTTCAACCAACAGGGCGCCGCCTTTTTCGATCAGTTCGTCCGGGTCCTTTATGCCGACAACGGCTTGGGCGCGATCAACAATTTCCTTGGCGATGTCGTCATTTACCGCCAGAAACAGGCCCTTTTTGCTGCCGAAATAGTTATAGAGCATTGGTTTGGTCACGCCGCACCGGGTGGCGATTTCATCCATATTCGCCCCGGCATAGCCCTGTTCGCCGAATACTTCGGCGGCTACGTCCAGCATTTGCCGTTCACGTTCGGCCCGGGGCAGTCTTTTTTGCGTTGCAGCGTTCTCTATTGACATAGTTCTAAACAAACCTTATATTACTTACCGGTAAGTAATGACATCATTTTGTTGTATCATGGTTGTTACTGAAATGCCTATCAAAAAAGGCCAAAGCGCCAAAGGGGTAAAAATCCACTACGGATGCCCCCAATGGTAACCACAAACCCGCAAAGGGTAGTGAAAGCCCATAAAGGGCGGAAAATAAGGGAAGGAGACGGATCATGTCAGCGACGACAGATCACGTGCAGGACCATAAAATCATACCGCGCAATATTGATTTTGAACTGGATGAAGATGTTACCTATGACTGGCATTCCGATTGCCCGGGTATCTCCAATATGTGGAACGGGTTGTCATTGCTGTTCCCCGAAGGCGAGTTGTTCTTTGTAAAAAGCGCACAAAATTACCTCAGCATTGTGAAGGACCCGGTTTTTAAGAAAGAGCTGAAGGGCTTCATGACGCAAGAGATGATCCACACGCGTGAGCATGTGGTCTATAATGAAATGCTGAAGCGGCACAATATCGACACCGATCGGGTGAATAACATTTTGAAATGGTGGGCGGTAACCGGGCATAAATATTTGCCTAAGTCCATTCAACTCGCCATTACAGTATCGTTGGAACATTGGACCGCCACACTGGCGCAGGCGGTGCTGGATCATCCGCAGATTTTGGAAGACGCGCATCCCAAAATGAGAGCTGTGTGGAATTGGCATGCCATTGAAGAAACAGAGCACAAGGCGGTGTGCTTTGATCTGTTGAAGGAGGCAGTGCCCAATCCGGTTGCCTTTTATTTGATTGCCAACAGCACGCATATTATTGCGGCACCGATATTTCTGCTGTCTGCTCATGCGGTTTATCTGGGCCTGATGGCGCGCACCGGTAATTTGACCAACGGTAAGGCCCATTGGAATATGTTGAAATTCAATTATGGCCGTAAACACGGTTTGTTGCGCCGGGCAATTGGCCATTGGTTCGGCTTCATGAAGCCGGGCTTCCATCCGTGGGATCATGATAATCGCCACCATATCAAGGCGTGGGATGATGCAGCGGCGGGGCTGAACGAGATTCCTGAACATATTGTTGCGGCTGAATAGGTGCTGCGCTGACAGTCAGTCATTGACTGCGGTACTGACAACAATGTAGATTGATGGTTCGTCCATGTGGGTGTGGGCGGACCATTTCTTTTAGGGGGCCGGTAGAGCGTCCAAAAAGAAGCGTAACAGGGTTAAAAGAGGGGCGTAACAGTGGCGCGCAATTTCGTGTGGGCTCAAGCGGCGTTGGCGCTTGGGATTAGTATTGGTGCCGGCCAGGTGGTCGCACAGGACAATCAAACAAGTGAAGCGGGCATAACGGCGGGTGCAGACGCACAGGCGACTGCCGAAACCGAAGCGGCACCAAAGTCGCGTTCGCGGCGACGTACACTTGATGAAGTGATCGTGACAGCGCAGAAGCGGGCACAAAACCTGCAAGAGGTGCCGATGTCTGTCACCGCTATTGGCGGTTTGCAGATTGAGGAATCCAATATGGAGGACCTCAATGATCTAAGCCGGTACACACCCAATCTGAAGGTGCAGGCAGGGGGCGTTGCGAACTTCATCTATATTCGCGGTCTTGGGTCAGGCTTCAACGAAGGCTTTGATCAGTCCGTGGGTATCTTCATCGATGATATTTATTACAGTCGTGTGCATTACCTTGTTGCCGCCTTGCTTGATATTGATCGGGTTGAAATATTGCGCGGCCCGCAGGGCACTTTGTTTGGCAAGAATACTGTTGCCGGTGCCTTGTCCTTGCATTCAGCAGAACCTGACAATGAATTTGGCGTGTCTGCGGACCTGAATTGGGGGGAGCATAATCTGCAAACCTATTCAGGGTCAGTGAATGTGCCGATCATTGAAGACAAAGTTTATGCCCGTGTCGCGGCCTATTACAGTGATCGCGATGGCTTTATGCACAACACCACGGTGGACAAAAATGATGGTGCCTATCGCATTCAGGCAATGCGCGCCAAGCTGAAATGGGACATCACCGATGATTGGTCAGTGATGGGCACCTATCTTCATAATCGCGGCGAGATATTGAGCGGTATGCGCACACAGCTAAGTGCAGCGCCCGATCATTGGTTGACTTTGTTCCGCGCGTTCGATGCTGAAACAGAAACGGACATTGAAAATTTCAATACGGCGATTGATGTGCCTGCGTTTGGCGTACAAGAAAGCGTCGATTACATTCTGAAAAGTGAATTGGAAGCGCTTAACCATGACTTCACATTAATCCTGGGGACCAGCACGTATAATCGCGATGGCGGCACTGACCTTGATGCGACACCCATCCCGGTATTCGCGGGTTACCTTACTCAGGACTATGAACAATTTAGCGCGGAACTGCGCATCGCTTCGCCCCCCGGCGTGTTTGAATATGTGGCAGGGGCGTTCTATCACAAGAACAGCATTCGCGACTTTACCCATGTCGATGTGGCCTATACCGACAACCGTGCAGGCTTTGCCTTGGATCTTGATCTGGTCAATTCCATCACGGGCGGTCTGCAGGGGCCGATAGTGGATATTCTGGCAGGCTTGCCCTTCAACTCAGGTCAGACTGAACAGCGCGATGCCCTGTTCCTGCAAGATGCTGAATCAGGGTCAGTATTCGGGCAGGCGACTTGGAACATTATTCCCGAACTGTCGCTAATCGTTGGCGCGCGGTATGGGTTTGATTCCAAAAAGGTGGATTACGATCACAAGATCGGGACACCTTTTTTGACGCCCGGCCCGACGGTTATTTTGCAGCCTTTGCTGCGGCTTGAATCTTTTGAAACCAAGGTGAAGCGGCGGGAAAATGATTTCGCGCCCAAGGTTTCAGGCCTGTGGCGTATGACCGATTGGGCAAATTACTATCTGACTTATGCAGAGGGCGGCAAGTCAGGTGGCTTCAACGCCCTGGCCTTGCGCCCTGATGAAACAGCGTTTGAGCCGGAAAAGGCGATTACCTACGAAACCGGGGTCAAGCTGGAATTGCTGGACAATTCGATGCGCTTGAATATCGGTCTGTTCAGAACTGAATTTGATAATCTGCAAACCTCGATCTTTGATGGCATCGACATTATTGTGATCAACGCCCCTGAGGCCGTAAGCCAAGGGGTTGAGATTGATATGAATGCGATCTTTGGTTTCGGGCTAAGCGCCGTGGGCAGCTTTGCCTATCTTGATGCCTATTATAAGGACTTCAAGGAAGGCCCCTGTATCGCGCAATCAGTATTGGCTGATCCGATCAGTCAGGAACGGCCTGAATGTGATTTAAGCGGCAAGCCTTTGGCAAACGCCCCTGAAATTCAGGCCTCGCTGGCGCTTAATCAGGTATTTGCGTTGGGGCAGTGGCCGATTGACCTCGCGCTGGGTACGGACATTCTGTATCATGGCAACATGCATTTGCAGTCGGACCTTGATCCTTTGGATGATCAGGATGCCTATTGGATGTTCAATCTGCGTGCCGGGTTGCAGGCACAAGACCATAGCTGGTCACTGACATTTTTTGTTCGGAACGTAACGGACGAAATCGTGGCGCTGGCCGGTGGCGATACACCGCTGTTTGATGGCGGACATTTCAAGGTGATTGACCAGCCGCGCGTCTTTAGCCTGCATCTTAATATGGCGTTTTAGGGAGAGTTGCATGTTTAAGAAAATTGCCCTGTCATTGTCGGTCATGCTGGCGACTTCGCTTACGGCCCCGCTCGTCCATGCCGCTGATTTTTGGTGGCCTAAGGGGGGCGAGGAGATTGGCTATAACCTATTCCTTGGCGGCAAGAAGGTCGGGAAGTCTCGCATCCGGTTTGATGTCAGGGATGGCGTTCTGTACAGCATTCAGGAACAGCGTATCAAAACCGAAATCATCTCAGGCATTAAAACCGCCGTGCGCATCACGTTTCGTGAACAATGGCGCGGCGAAGATTTTCTGGGGATGACGACATTCGGCAAGGCAAAGTCGCCTGCCGGGGACATCCGTTTGCGGGTCGAGGCTGAACGTGACAATGCAGGAAATCTGATTGTTGATTCTGAAATCGGTAAACGGTCTGCCGGGCCTGATCGGCTGCCTGCCACATTCTGGCATCTGACCCATGTGACATCACCGGAAATATTCGATCCGTTCGTCGGCGGCTTTGCAACGCTGGATATCGTGCCGCTGGGTCCCCGCAAACTTGAGGTCGATGATGGCGAGAAAGAGTGCCTTGCCTTTGATTTGAACATCAAATATCAGGACCGTGATCAATTTGGAACCTTGCCGCCGGGTGTGAACCGGGAAGACGTGCCGCTGGAACGGACATTCAAGGCATGGTTTGAGCCTGATGGCCTGATGTGCGCGCTGCTTGTCGATACGCCCATTGGTCAAATGGCCATGTTCAGGGCCTATCGGAATACGGATTAGTGGCAGACAAGTCATCGAACAGAACCCCCAAGACCGGCTGGGCTGCCTTTTGGCTGCGCCTGAAATACCGTCTTGGCTGGCTTGATGATGAATTAAAGCAACGCCAGCAGGTCGGGGCCTTGCCCTATCAGATCGTGGATGGCCAGTTGGTTGTGCTGCTGGTTACCTCATCCACCCGTCAACGGTGGGTACTGCCCAAGGGTGGGATTGAGGACGGCGAGACACCTGCCGAAGCGGCCCTGCGTGAGGCGCAGGAGGAGGCGGGCGTCACCGGCAAAATCGCGGCGGACCCTGTTGGCTCCTATAATGATTTGAAGCTTGGCAAAAAGCGTTTGCGTGAAGTGATGATTGACATCTTCCCCCTGCGCGTGAAAAAGCAATTCCCCGATTGGGATGAAGACGGCAAACGCCACCGTCAGTGGGTCACCTGTGACGAGGCCCGAAGGCTGGTGTCAATTCCGGATTTGGTACCGATCATTACATCGCTTGAACGGCAGATGAATGAAGATGCTGGGGCGTCTAAAAGCTGATTGCCATATTGGCGATGGTTGCCATCAGCCAACCCATGCCCACGGCTGCGGGCAATGTAATCAACCACGCAATGATGATTTTTGCGATACCGCGCCTGCGCACCAATTTGCGGTGACGGGCGTGTCTGGCGGTGCGGATGGCCGCGCGCGGGGATTGGTTCAGGCGCACCACCCGCCGGTCCCGCCGCCATTTGGGGTCGGTCAACATTTCACGGGCCAGACCAACACCGAATATGGCTGCCAAGGCTGTATGGGTGGAACTGACAGGCAGGCCAAGGGTTGAGGCAAACAGAACCGTCATGCCCACGGCCATCAGCGCCGCCAGTGTCGATAGCGGTGTCAGGCGCGTAATGTCCCGCGCGACAGAGCGGGTTAAGCGCCCACCAAGCAAAATCACACCCAGCGCCAAGCTAAACCCGCCAAGCGCCAATAAAAGCCGCGGTACCGTCATGCTGGCAAGCAGGCCCGCATCATCACTGGCTGCAATATGTTTGATAGCGGCAAAGGGGGCGATGGCATTCGCAACATCGTTTGCGCCGTGGGCAAAGGCAAAACTGGCCGCTGCAATCAATATCGGCAGGCGCAAATAACTGCCTGCCATCGCATTCAAGGACAGACCCTGTTCGACAGGCTTGGCAAGCAAAAGGGTGATCAGGCCAACACAGGCCCCTGCGCCCAAACCAATGCCGATAACTTGAAGCGGGGCGGCATCGGTGACCAGCTTCAATGTGATGTAGCTTGCGATGACGGTGCTTAACAGGCCGGTCAATATGGGCAATGCCCTGCGCAGGGCATGGCGATTGTCCTGCGCCTCAACAATCGTGAACTGGATGGCCGCGAACCCGCCTGCTGCAAAGGCAAAGCCCAAGGCCGGTGACCATAACCAGGCAAGGCCGATGCGGCCCAACATATCCCACGCGATCATGTCAGCCCCCAGCATGGCAAGGCCGGCACCAGTGATAGCCCCAACAAGCGAATGGGTGGTGGACACAGGAAGGCGCAGGAAGGTGGCAAGGCCGATCCACAATGCTGCTGCAAACGGCGCGGCAATCATAGCCAGCAATAGCGGGTCGTGATGGGCTGGCGTCGGATCAACAATCAACCCCGTGCCAACCGTTTCGACAACCGCGCGCGCGCCAATCATGGCACCTGCAATCTCGCACACAGCCGCGATCAGCAGTGCGGCGGGAAGGCTGATCAACCGTGCGCCCACAGAGGACGCCATCATATTCGCCGCGTCATTGGCGCCAATCATCAGCGCCATCAAAACGGCCCCGCACAGGCCAAGGACCAGCGGCGCGGTCCACCCACCACCGGGCGTTAACGACATGCCAATTAACAGGATCAAGGCACCAAACAGGGCTGAAACGCCCAATCTGGCCGCCCCAAAGCCGCTATTCTGTGTGCCTGAACTGCTCATAATCGCCAGAATATAGCCGATTCGCAGCATTAAGCGGCAATTTAGATTTGATTGCTGCGGGTGGTGAATATCGGGCTTGCGCTTTGGCTGCTGTTCCGCATAAATGCCGCTACTGAAATTGAACCTTTGTAACTTTGGCAGGAGTATCCATCATGGCCGCTACACATCCCCGCTGGATGAATGAATCTCACATTGTTTTTGAAGACGCCGCCACCAAGTTTTTTGAAGCTGAGCTGGTGCCGAATATCGACAAATGGCGTGAAGCTGGCGTTGTTGATAAGGCGTTTTGGCGTAAAGCGGGTGAGGCCGGTTTGATGGGCGGTTCCATCCCTGAAGAGTTTGGCGGTGCCGGCGGAGACCTTGGGCATGAGGTCGTTGTGCTGCGGACCCACGGGCGGACCGGCGATTCTGGTTGGGGCTATGGTGTGCAGAACATCGTCATTCATTATGTGAATTCATACGGTACAGACGAACAGAAAAAACGCTGGTTGCCGAAACTCGTTATGGGTGAGTGGGTCGGTGCGATTGCCATGACGGAGCCGGGCACAGGCTCTGACCTGCAAAGCGTCAAGACCTATGCGGTCAAAGACGGCGATGATTATGTCATCAACGGCTCCAAAACCTTTATCACCAATGGCACATCTGCTGATCTGGTGATCGTGGTTGCCAAAACTGATCGTGAACAAGGCGCGCGCGGTATTTCCCTGATCGGTGTCGAAACAGAAAACTGCCCCGGCTACCGGGTTGGTCGTCGCCTTGATAAGCTGGGCCTGAAATCACAGGACACTTCGGAACTGTTTTTTGAAGATGTTCGCACCCCACAATCCTATGTGATGGGTGGCGGCGAAGGGCAGGGCTTCTTCCAGTTGATGAACCAGCTGCCTTGGGAACGGCTGCAAATCGGGCTTGGCTCGCTATCAGCCAGTGAAGTCGCCTTCCGCGAAACATTGGCCTATGTGAAGGAACGTAAAGCGTTCGGCAAACGTCTGCTCGACTTCCAAAATACCCAGTTCAAAATGGCCGAAGTGAAAACCAAGCTTGAAGTCATGCGCAGCTTTATCAATGATTGTATTGAAAAATGCATTGCCGGTGAATTGGATGCCCCGACAGCCTCAATGGCGAAATGGTGGGGCTCCCAAACACAGGGTGAAATCATTGACGAATGCCTGCAATTGTTTGGCGGCTATGGCTTCATGAATGAATATCCGATTGCACGCCTGTATGCTGACGCCCGCGTGCAAAAAATTTACGGCGGCACCAACGAAATCCAGAAGATGCTGATCGCCCGTTCCCTTGACGGTTAAGCCCTATCTGAAAATCTGATGGCATGGAGGGTGGCGCAAATCGCGTCGCCCTCCTTTCGTTTGTGGAGTGTATAGGCGGTTTGTTCAGGCTGTATGGCGGCGATTAGCGCTTCGATTGCGGGGTTGATGTCGCGTTTGTAATGCCAAACCCAGCCAAAGAAACCGATGTCAAACCGTTCGGGGCAACCGGGTGCAGCGTCAGGGCGTACCTGACCATAGGTGGTGGCGACGCGTTTGATTACGCCGTACATGCAGTGCAGTCGCGGTATATCAAAATAGATGATGTGGGTGGCGTGGCTGGGTACCAAATTGCCAAGTCTGCCGGTAAAGCCGCCATCAATGATCCAATTGGCACCGCTGACAGCCTGCTGTGCGCGTGCTTCAAACTGGCCATCGGGTGGGTCGCGCCAATCGGGCTCAAAATAAAGTTGATCCAGATGTATCATCGGCAGATCAAGCATTGCGCCCAACTTACGGGTCAGGGTTGATTTTCCTGAACCGCTGCAGCCGGTGATCCATATGCGCATATCTTGCGGCATGATTATCCCAAAAACCCGTCTATGATGTTTTCGACAATGGCCCCGCCCGTCCATGTTACCAGTGGTATCAACAGATATATGCCATAGCGGGTCAATATGGACCGATCAAAGGGCCAATCGGGAATGGCGCGAATATGTGCCTGATAGTCCAACAGGCTGTTCAGTGTCGCCAAATTGTCTATCTGGGCACCTTCACCTGATTGATCAAGCGATGCCTTGGCTGTGATAATCTGCGCCCGGATATGTTCCAGTTCCCTTGTTTTGGCGGCGACGATGCGTTTGCGTAACCCCAATGACGGCAAAAGTAGACCGATCAAGGAAAAGATTACGACGATCCCCATGACAGCGCTGAATAATATCCAATAGCGCGGATCGACCAAAAAGGGCGTCAATAAAGCGGGGATAAGCACGACGATCAACGCGTTGAACAGGCCCTGTTTTGCTGTTTGGGCGACCGTATCACGATCAAACAGATTAAACGGCTGCGATTGCGCCGAACGATTAAGCCTGTCTGCATTGATCAGCATGGCTGCAACCATCATGCCGCCTTCCCAGCCAAGTAGTCCGGTTAATATGCGGTGCCACCCCACGGCCCACCACCAAAGCGATAGGTCATAGGGGTTCCATGTTGTGTCCGACACCTCCAACAGGGGCGCGCCAAGGGTCAGCACCAATCCGAAAATCGCCATCGTGGGGTATAGCCTGTTGGTGATACCCCCCGGCATATCCGGTGTGTGTGGCGGGCGGCGTTTCACGATCAGGGCGTGGGCGGTGATCATGAAAGCCAAAATCAGATTCAGCAATGTGCCGATCAAAAGCTCGCTGCTATCATTGCCATCGGAAAGATGCGCAAAGGGGTGGTCCTCGGTAATGCCCCCGAAAACTGCAGCACCCGCAAGCATAATTGCCGTCAGCAACGCAAATAGGGCGATGCCCATATTTACGGGCTTGGCAGTTCCAATGGGCATTAGCCGTGCCAGTGAATAGCGTGGTGCCTTTTCCATGCGGTTGCTTTTCGCCTCGCCCTTTTTGGAGGATAGTTGCGTTGGTCGTCAAATCAGTCTGGCCCCCTGCCGCTGATTGACCTATCCTGTTACAGACTAATAAGAAATTTCGTTTTGTCACCCTGTGATTGTTCTGCCAATGCTTCGTTCATCTTTTAGACGCCTTGTTGCCCGCGCGTTGGATGCGTCCAATACGCTTAGGGGGGCGCTTGTGCGGGGGGCGCTTGTGCGTGGGCTTGCGGGGGCGGTTACATGCGTGCTTGTCAGTGGGGGGCAGGCCCAAGCGGCAGAAGAATTGCGCTACTTCCATCTTTTGTCGGGGAATGCCGCCGGGACCGGCTATGCGATGGCGGAATCCATTGCTTCTGTCATATCGGGGCCGCCGGGCGCGCCATCATGCAATTTGGACAGCCGCTGTGGCGTGTCCGGTTTGATCGGCGTAGCCCAATCCAGTCCCGGCCCCGTGACAAGCCTTGATTTGGTGGCGGAGGGGCTGGCCGATGCTGCGCTGGTGCGGGCAAGTTTGGTCCATCACGCAGCAGATAGGGGGCAGATGGCGACTCTGCGCCATGTCAGCAATGTCGGCACGCATGAGCTGCATCTGATTGTAGCTACCGCGCAGCGCATCACCCATGTCGATCAATTGGCACAGTATCGCATCGGCGTTGGGTCTCCCCGGTCTGAGGTGCCGATTGTGGCGCGGGCCCTATTTAGGGCAGCGGGCCTACCCGTTGACCGGATGCAATTGATCAGCCTTTCAGGGGTGGAGGCTGCGGACTTGCTTGCCCAAGGGCAGCTTGATGCCTTTGTCTTTGTGGGTAAGGCGCAAACAAGGTTTGTATCGGATTTGTTGCAGGATGGCATTGCGGCTGATTTGCCATTGGACGAGGCGCTTTTGGACGACCTCGCCAACAATATCGCCGGTACTTTCAAGCTGAATGTGCCTGACCTTGAACAGGATGGCGCGTGGCGGCAATTGCTGGCCTTTCCGGTTAGCTTGATTGTGAACCGAAAAACAGGTGCGCCGCTTGTCAGTGCGGTCCTGGGGTCGATTTTGTGGCAGGGCAATCAGCAATTAATCGCTGATGGTGGGTTAGGCCCCCTTACCCATGCCCACGCGTTTGAAATGATGCAGCTGCCGCTGCATGAAGGGGCTGGGCTTTACTTTACAGAACATGGCGGGTTGCCCCGTGGGGTCACCACAGCCCCTTGATCTGACTGTAAGGGCTAGGCGTCGTAGCCCAGCCGCGTGCCTGCTGCGATTGGTAGGCCGTTCAACAGGTCTTTGACATTCATTGGGCCTTTGCCGGGGCGTTGCGCGCGGCTGATTGATATAGCGCCATCCCCACAGGCTATGGTCAGGCGGTCATCCAGCACTTCGCCCGGTACGCCTGATCCGGCGACGGCATTTGCCATCAAAAGCTTCAGCCTGATCGGTGCGCCCCCTTCTTGCGGGACAGGGGTCCATGCGCCGGGAAAGGGCGACAGGCCACGAATATGCGCGGCCACGGTTGCGGCGGGTTGTGTCCAATCAAGTTGGGCTTCGGCCTTGTCAATTTTCATGGCGTAGGTTGTGCCGTGATCTGATTGCGGTGTCAGCGCCGGCAGGGTGTTTCCCTGTGCAATGCTGGCCAGCACGTCAACCATCGCGGCAGCACCGATTGGGGCCAGCTTGTCATGCAGGCTGGCATAGGTGTCATCAGCGGCGATGGGGATTGTTTTGGTCAGCGCAACGGGGCCAGTGTCCAGTCCCTGTTCCATTTGCATGATAGCGATGCCGGTTTCTGCGTCACCTGCCATGATTGCCCGTTGGATCGGTGCTGCCCCGCGCCAGCGCGGCAAAAGCGAGGCGTGAATATTGAAACAGCCAAAGCGTGGGGCGTTCAGAATTGGCAATGGCAACAACAATCCATAGGCAACGACGACCGCGGCATCGAGGTTTAGTCCTGCAAAGCGGGCCTGTTCGTCATCATCTTTAAGGCTGGTCGGCGTGAAAACGGGAATATCGTTATCAAGCGCGGTTTGATGAACGGGGGAGGGGGTTTCTTTTTTGCCCCGTCCGGACCGACGTGGCGGCTGTGAATAGACCGCGGCAATGTCATGCCCGGCATCAATCAGTGCTTGCAGTGCCATGACGGAAAAGTCCGGCGTGCCCATGAATGCCAAGCGCAAGGGACTATCCTTTCAATAAGCACAACGCGGGTTAGGCCGCGTTCAATGCCTTTTGCTTTTTAAGTTTTTTCAAGATCATGTTGCGCTTCAGGCGGGACAAATGATCAACAAACAAAATGCCGTTCAGATGATCCATTTCATGCTGGATGCAGGTGGCCATCAGGCCGTCCATATCCTGCACCTGTTCATTGCCGTCATAGTCCAGATATTTGACTGTGCAGGTCGCCGGGCGATCAACATCTTCAAAAAATTCGGGGACAGACAGGCAGCCTTCTTGATAGGTCGCCACATCATCTGATGATTTGATAATCTCAGGATTAATGAAATATTGCGGGTTGCGGACAGGTTCTGCGTCGTCGCGTTCATCGTTGATGCCGTCAATACCGCCATCGCCATCGCCATCGCCATCGCCATCACCATCGCCATTAGAGGGTTGCTGAAGATCAATCACCAAGATGCGCTGGGGCACGCCGACCTGAATGGCGGCAAGGCCAATGCCCGGCGCGTCATACATGGTTTCCAGCATGTCATCCATCAACGCACGTGTTTCGTCCGTCACTGCCTTAACAGGGGCAGAGACTTGCTTTAGAAGCGGGTCCGGTGCGGTTATGATCGGTCGAATAGCCATAATTATGAGATAAGACCCGTCACGGGCTGGGTCAAGGGCGCGAAAGTCGCAGATTTCAGCAGATGTGGGGCTAAACGCTGCGTCTGGCGCGGAATGCGGCGGCAATTGTGCCGTCATCCAGATAATCAAGTTCCCCACCAACAGGCAGGCCATGTGCCAGACCGGAAACCTTGGCCCCGCTGTCTGCCAGCCTGTCCATAATCACATGGGCGGTGGTTTGTCCATCAACGGTGGCGTTCAGCGCCAGAATAACTTCGCTGATACCGCCGTCGCGCACGCGGGAAACCAATGGGTCGATGGTCAAATCATCAGGGCCGATGCCGTCAAGCGCGGATAAGACACCGCCAAGGACATGATACTGCCCGCTGAAAATGCCAGACCGTTCAAGCGCCCACAAATCACCAGCATCTTCGATTACGCAAATAGCCCCTTTGTCCCGTTCGGGGTCGCGGCAAATCAGGCAGGGGTCGCTGGTGTCCAGGTTACCGCAGGTGCCACAGGTTTTGATTTTGGTGGCGGTATCGGCAAGCGATTGGGATAGCGGCATCATCAGCCCTTCGCGCCGCTTGATCAAATGCAGCACGGCGCGCCTTGCCGACCGCGGGCCAATGCCGGGCAGCTTGGAAAGCAGCATGATCAGGCTGTCAATTTCTGGGCTGTTCATCGGTTTAGGTAAACGCCTTCATGATGTCTGGTGGCAGGCCAAGGCCGCCTGTCAGCTCGCCCATTTTTTCCTGCTTTTGTGTCTCAAGATTGGCAATCGCATCATTAAGGGCAGCAGCGATCAAATCTTCGACAACGGTTTTATCGTCAGCGCCATCCGCGAATAGCGACTGATCAATGCTGACGGCCTTCACAAAGCCACGGCCATTGACGGTGACGGTCACCATGCCCGCTCCGGCCTTGCCCTCAACCTCAAGGGCCAGCAGGTCTTCTTGCATTGAACTCATTTTTGACTGCATGGACTGGGCCATGGACATCATATCATTGAAATCAACCATTACGCGGTCTCCACCAAATGTTGGACGGTTGGGCGTGCCTATTCAAATTCACCATCAGAGTCAATCATGCCAAGTTCCTCGGCATCGACAGGCATGTCTGACAAGGCGTCTGACGCTGGCAACAGGTCTGCCAGATTGCGGAAGCTAAGTTCAGCATCAGGAAATGTTTCCAGTACGGATTGCACAACCGGCAATGCGCGCAGGCGGTTCAAAATCTGCTCCCGCTGTTCATCACGGTGTTCGCGAATGGTGCGCGGTGCGGTGCCGGGTTCAAGCGGGCCTTCATCTTCGGGGGCAGAAACAACGATCTGCCACGGCATGCCGGTCGTCTGACGAAGGGATTTGATCAAATCCCCGGACAGGCCCCTTGGCGCCCCTTCATCCACGAAAATGTCGAGCAAGCCTTCTTCAACCTTGCGCGGGCGTACATATTGTTCCAGCGCGTAGCCAAGCTCCACATCGGTTCGTTTCAGCAGCGCGACAATGTCCTCAAACGTTTCAAGGCGCGGTGCTTCTGCCATTTGCGGTTTTGATTGTGCTTGCGCTGTGGTTGCGGTGCGGCCATTGCCTGACCCTGCGATGGCGCGCAAGGGCGGCGCGTCATTGCCACTAGCCCCACTCTCGCTAGGCCCATTCTCGCTAGGCCTGTGCCCGCTAGGCTGTGTGCCACCGCCATTATTGCCAGCATTGCTGCTGCCAGAGGGGGCAGGGCTGCCGCTGGTGACGGTGCCGCCTTCGGTCAGTTTTTTGACAAGATCGCCGGGGGTGGGCATGTCGGCTGCATAACACAGGCGGATTATCACCATATCGCCCGCAGCGCGCGGGTCAGGGGCGTTCTGCACCTCCCCAATGCCTTTCAGCAAGATTTGCCAGGTGCGCGTTAACACCGGCATGGACAGTTTTTCTGCCAACGCCAGGCCGCGCACGCGTTCTTCTTCGGGTTCGTCCGTCGCAACGTCTGCGCCGACAACTTTCAGGCGGGTGACGAAATGGCAAAGATTGGCAAGGTCCTGCAACAGAACCAGCGGGTCTGCACCTTGATCAAATTGATTGCCAAACTCGGTCAGTGCGCCTTTGGCATCGCCGGTCATGATCATGTCGAACAGGTCAACCATGCGGGCCCGGTCGGCCAACCCCAACATGTCACGAATGGTATCGACCGCTATTTCAGCGTCTGTGTCATCGCGTTGGGCAATGGCCTGATCAAGCAATGACAGCCCATCACGGACAGAGCCTTCTGCGGCGCGCCCCAATAGTTGCAACGCTTCGGGGGCGATGGTTGCGCCTTCCTTGCGGGCGATATTGCCAAGATGGTCAGCCAGCATGGTCTGGTCCAGCCGCTTCAAGTCAAAGCGCTGACACCGCGACAGCACCGTAATCGGTACTTTGCGAATTTCAGTAGTCGCGAAAATAAATTTGACATGGGCTGGCGGTTCTTCAAGCGTCTTCAACAGGCCGTTAAAGGCGTTCTTGGACAGCATATGCACTTCGTCAATGATATAGACTTTGTAGCGCGCAGATGACGGGGTGTAGCGCACCGCATCAATGATTTCCCGCACATCATCAATGCCGGTGTTGGACGCAGCATCCATTTCCATCACATCAACATGGGAGGAGCTGGCAATAGACTTGCAGTGGCTGCATTCCCCACATGGGGTAATGGTCGGGCCGCCCTGCCCATCAGCGCCAATACAATTCAGGGCACGGGCGATAATGCGGGCGGTTGTCGTTTTGCCGATCCCGCGCACGCCCGTCAGAATGAAGGCATGGGCGATGCGGTTCATGGCAAAGGCGTTTGACAGCGTGCGGACCAGTGCCTCTTGCCCGATCAGGTCGGAAAAATCCTGTGGCCGATATTTACGGGCCAGCACCTCATAAGCTTCGTTCGCGCCACCAGAATCAGCAACGTCAAAGCCGGGCAAGGCTTCGCCGGTTGGGGCCTCGTTAGCCTCGTTTTCAGTGTCAGGTGTGTCAGAAAATGAACTCATAGGCGGCAGAATGCCGTGAGTCCCACGCGACTGCAAGCGATTGCTGCGCTGAATGGTAAATATAGGGGGTAGGGTGAGAGACTGGACATCGACCCAAAGAAAAAACCCGTTACGGCTGCTTCCTTCCGGACCTGACCGGGTTGGCGGGCGCTTCGTCCGCGCCAGCCCCTCGGTGGTTTATATAGGCAATCTGATGGCGAATGCCAAGGGGGCAATCCGCGACCATTTGTGGGTGCATTTTTTCCGGCTTTATGTCAGGTTTGCGCCAGATTTGATATTTGAAGAAATTGTAAGGGGTTTGCTATGGCGCTGGAAAATGGCGGTATTTTCGGTTCCCATCCGTTGGACCGGGCAGGGATACACCGTAACAACCAAGACTGGATGGCACAAAAGCTGACGGCAGCGGAAAGCCTTGTGCTGCCGATTTATCATGGTCGGCCTTTTGTTTTACCGCCACGCGCCCCCGGACAGGGGCGGGAGCTGGGATTCGTGCGCCTGTCCATGTTGGAAACCTATGTGAATCAGGGTATGCCGCTGGTCTTTCTGGGCATGGATGACAAGGATCGCGCCTATTTCGCCATGGATTTGTCGGGCGCAGGCGATGTGCGCCGTCAGGGGCCGTTGGCTGAATTGGGCAAGTTTGAGGATGGCCGCGCGCTGGCGATGGAATTGCCTGATGGTGACCCGGCGATGCTGGCGCAGGCACTGGCCCTGTTTAACTGGCACAGCACGCATGGTTTCTGCGCCAAATGCGGTGCCCAAACAGTGATGGCAGATGCTGGTTATAAACGCGACTGCCCGTCATGCGGGGCAGAACATTTCCCGCGTACCGACCCGGTTGTGATCATGCTTGCCACGAATGGCGACAAGGCATTGCTGGGCCGTGGGAAGGGGTTCCCCGATGGCATGTTCTCAGCCCTTGCGGGATTTGTTGAGCATGGCGAAACCTTGGAAGAAGCTGTCGCCCGTGAAGTCGAAGAAGAAGCAGGCATTAAGGTGCGGCGTGTATCGTATTTCCAGACGCAGCCTTGGCCTTATCCCTATTCATTGATGATTGGGTGCTACGCAGAAGCTGCAAACGAAGAAATCGTCTTGGGTGATGATGAACTTGAAGAGGCGCGCTGGGTTGATCGCGGCACAATCATCGATGTGATTGAAGGTCGTGGCGACGGGTCGCTTTGGGTGCCGCCGCCAATGGCCATTGCCCATCACCTGATCCGCAATTGGGCGTTCGGGGACTGAGTAATCAGCCCGCCTGTTTGCGGAACGTGTCAGCCCTGAAAGTGCCAAGCCGCGTGATCTTGTTGGTGAAGAAGCTTAGCTCCTCCAACGCAAGTTTCAGCGGCGTGTCATCGGGGTGACCTTCAGTTTCCAGATAGAATTGTGTTGCCTCAAACCGGGCGCCGATCTGATAGCTTTCCAGCTTGATCATATTCACATTGTTGGTCGCAAAGCCGCCCAGTGCCTTGTAAAGCGCTGAAGGGACGTTGCGCACCTGAAACACAACTGCGGTGATAAGGTCATCGATCAGCGCAAGCGTTTCAAGGGGCAGAGGTTCCCGCGCCATGATGACAAAGCGCGTGGTGTTGTCCGGCGAATCCTCAATATCCTTTTGCAAAATTTGCAGATCATACACCTTGGCTGCCAGATCAGACGCAATGGCGGCCTGATGGGGCTGACCTTCGGACGATAACAGGCGGGCAGACCCGGCCGTGTCAGCCTTCACAATCGGTGTGATATTGTGGTCGCGCATAACCTTGCGGCATTGTCCCAGCGCCATAATGTGGGAATGCGCCTCAGTAATTTGGTCAAGCGTTGCGTCCGCGCGGCCTAACAATTGATGATGAACCGGCAGGAAGGTTTCACCGATCATATAAAGATCGGATTCGGGCAACAGGTGATGAATGTCGCCCACGCGCCCGGCCAGTGAATTGTCGATTGCAATCATCCCGTAATCTGCCTTGCCTTCGCGGATCGCCACAAAAGCGTCGTAAAAGGTCGGGCAGGCCAAGGGCACCATGTCGGGATAGACTTTTTGGCAGGCAATATGGGAATAGGCCCCCGGTTCGCCCTGAAAGGCGATGGTGTTGGCAGGTGCTGCGCCCTGTGCCTTTAACTGGGCGGGGGTCATGGCATCATAAAGTTTTTGATGGGACATGGCTTACCCTCCCAAGGCTTTGCGGGCGCGGTCAAGATCTTCGGGTGTATCAACACCCAATGGGACTGAGCTGACAAGCCTGACGCCAATGTTCATGCCTGCTTCAAGGGCACGCAACTGTTCCAGTTTCTCTCGCCGTTCCAATGCGGAAGGGGCGATAGAGACAAACCGCTCCAGCGCATCGCGGCGATAGGCGTAAAGACCAATATGATGATATAGCGGCCCATCGCCATAGGGCGCGGTCGCGCGTGTGAAATAAAGGGCGCGTGACCATCTTTGATCCCCTTCAAAGGCGCATACGGCCTTTACAACATTGGGGTTGTCGCGTTCTTCGGCCCGCTTGATTTCAGCGGCCAGCGTGGCCAGCGCCAAATCAGGCGCAGCGTCCAGCGGCTCAAGGCTCGCTTTAATGTCACCGGGGGCCAGTGTTGGCAGATCACCCTGTACATTGACGATAACGTCATGCTGGGCGTCCGGATCTGCCTTGCGCACCGCTTCCCACACCCTGTCGGACCCTGACGGGTGGTTCGGGTCTGTCAGGATCGCCTCGCCGCCATGATTTGTTACGGCATCAACGATTTCCTGCTCTGCCGCTGCGACGATGATCCGGCCACATTTGGCCTCCTCAGCCCTGCGGACGACCTGCACAATCATGGGCAGACCGCAAATATCGGCAAGGGGCTTGCCCGGTAGCCGAACAGACGCCATACGGGCGGGAATGACAATAAGAGGATTATGTGACACTATTTTCACGATTTCTGTGGACGATTCGCCCTGTTTTGTCACAGTTTTGGACATATGTCAGTAGCAAGCTGACTTTGTTGGGGATAAGTACTGCGCTGGGTCATGTGGACGCATAGTCAGTATGGGGCCTGTGCGCTATCCCCAGACACGAATTTTTCGCCCATCTTTTGGGCACCGAATATTGGAAGGATAAGGGACGGTCATGTTCGATTCATTTGAACTCAACAAAATTGCCGGGTCCGTTCTGGCTGGTGTGTTGCTGTTGTTCCTGATTGATGCTGTTGGTGGCGCGTTTGTGCACACTGATCATGTGGAAAAGCAGGCGTTTGTCCCCGAAGGGACCGAAATGTTTGAAGCCGGTAATGGCGGCCCCCCCAAAGAGGTGGCAGCCCCCGTTATCGAATCATCTGTGCCTTTGATCGCGGCTGCGGACCTTGAAAAAGGCGCAAAAGTTTTCAAAAAGTGCGCTGCATGTCATTCAGTTGATGCAGCCAAGGGCAATGGTACCGGCCCGAATCTGGCAAATATTGTTGGTCGTGCAACCGCATCTGCTGATGTCGGCTTTGGCTTTTCCGGTGCGTTGTCAGGTCTTGGCGGCGATTGGGGATATGAGGAGCTGGACGGCTTCCTGCGTAAACCCAAGGAATATGCGCCCGGCACCAAGATGGCATTCGCTGGCCTGAAAAAAGTATCTGACCGCGCAGCTGTCATTGCTTATCTGCGTGCAAATACTGAAAATGCCCCGGCATTGCCGGTAGCTGAAATGGTGGAAGATGCCGTTGAAACCGCTGCAGACGCTGCCGAAGGCGCAGCTGACGCCATGAACGAAGGTGCAATGCACCACTAAGCTGGTCACCAGCTATTAGCCAGCTAACAGAATGAGGGCCC